>JAGAJM010000011.1 GCA_017626055.1 bacterium
GGTTTGATTTTTTTATACGATATTCTAAACTCCTAAAAGGAGGCATTATGACTGTCAAACAATTGTTAGGGCTCCGCATTAAGGAATTAAGAACTAAAATAAAATTAACCCAAGCCCAACTTGCAGAAAAAGTTGGGATAGATCCTAAACATCAAAGTTGTATTGAAAATGGGAAAAATTTTCCATCTGCTGATTTGTTAGATAAATATGCAAAAATTTTCAACTTAGATATTTGCGTATTATTAGAATTAAAACACAATCAACCAAGAGAAGTTTTAGAAAATTACATACATGAAAAAATTCGTTCTTGTTGTGATGAGGATTTAAAGATTATTTACAGAATAATTTCTGCGGTATTGACTTAAAGGAGTTTTATGAAAGAATATAATATTTGTTTATCTTGTGATAATAATTATGCTCAATATGCTGGAGTTGTTATTGCATCAATTTTATTAAATTCCGATGATAAATCTTTTTTTAATTTTTATATATTGGATGGAAATATTGAACAAGAAAATAAAGATAAAATAGAAAAACTTAAAGAAATAAAAAATTTTAATTTGAATTTTATATCTATTGATGAAAATTTATTTGAGGTTTATAAAAAAATTGGAACACATTCTTATATTTCTTTATCTGCATATTATAGACTAAAACTTGCTTCATTATTACCAAAAATAGATAAAGTTTTATACTTAGATTGTGATGTAATTGTAAGTAGTGATTTAACAGAACTTTTTGAAACTGATATTTCAGAATATTATGCTGCAGGTGTAAAAGATATTGCTGTAAATTCCAGTGGTTATGTTCCAAAATTAGAAAAAGGTAATATATATTTTAATTCTGGTGTTCTTTATTTTAACCTTGATAAAATTAGAAAAGATAATATTGAATCAGAATTTGAAAAATATACCATAGAAAACTTCGATAAAATAAGAGTTGGCGACCAAGAAATTATAAATGTTGTTTGCCAAGGTAAAATAAAAGAATTATATTCTACTTGGAATGTTCAATCAAGTAATTTTGTAAATCGTTCTGATTATACAAAAAATCCTAATATTGTACATTATGTAGGAAGAAATAAACCTTGGAAATTTGGTTCTATAAATTATTGGAAAAATTTATATTTCAATGTTTTAGAGAAAACACCTTGGGCAATTCCTTCAGAAGAAATAAATAAATGGACTAAAGAAAATCAAAAACAATCAATTATCAATTATTTAAAATATAGACCTTTATTCTTTTTAAGACCAAGATTTTATAAAGCTTTAATTAAAACTTATTTATAATCTATACTTGATTTTTAGTTAAAAAAGTAGTATAATACCTTACTGTAACCAGTATTTAAGGGGTAAACAATTATGGCAGAAAAAATCACTATTCGTTCAGACAGAGACACAGATTACAAATTCATGTACAAAGGAGAAGAAGTTGTCCTTGGTGCAGGTAAAATTATTGGTATTGCAGATGGTTTAGAACATGTTGTTTTACCTACTTGTGCTATGAAAATTATGAATAACTTAATCGTTATTAAACAAGATGTTAAATAAGACTTTTTAAACATAATAAAAGCTTTTTGAAGACCGAAAAAATCGGTCTTTTGTTTTATTTTTTTAACCAATCTAACATTGGACGAATTTCACCAGAATCTAAATTATACTTCTTTGCATTTTCACTATTTAAAACAACATCTATTCTTAAATTTTGACGTGGAATATCTTCTATTTCAAGCGTTTGAGTTTCTTTATTATAAACTTCTGAATAATTTAATCCATTGTGAACACACCCAGGAAGCCTTACATATTTTTTTACATCATCATAATAGCAAAGCCCAAATGTCCTACAAATTACTCCTCGATAATTATAAACACTACAATTGTTTTCTATAAGAAATGGGCAAGTATGTTCAAATCTTTTACCAGTAAATGATTCTTTTTCTTTTAATAATCTTTTTATATTGTTTTGAACAATTTGTTTTTGCTCGTTTGGTAAAGATATAAAACCTTTTGTCAGATATGTAAATTCTAATTGTGAATATGGGAATTCCCCACCTGTACAACATAAAGAACAACCTTTTTTACATTTCAAATACTTTTTATGATTGTTAAAAAGCTCTTCTAATACACAATCTAACTCTTTTAAAAATTGTTCGTATCTGTTCAACATAATAATTATTATAACTTATTTTCACATGTAGAAAACTTTGTTAAATTTTTGTAGAAAACTTTTTTTGGTTTTCTACATGTTTCTACAAAATTTTATTTATAATTATTTTTTGAAAGTTTTCTACAATTTTTCTAAAAATCTATATTTTGTTTTCTACATTATTTAAACATGCTGAAATTATTTAATAATCATTATTTCAGAAGTTTTCTACAAATATTGATTGCTTACTATCATGAATAAATATTATATATATTAATATATTTATTTATATTGTTATATATTAGTATTTTAGTTTTCTAAAAAAGGGAAGTTGTAATCAATTAAAAAATATATTATAATATAGGAATAGAGTTTAAACTTTAAAGAGGATATTTTTGGTATGTTGAAAAGATTTATGGATAAAAAGTCTGGTTTCACTCTAACAGAATTGTTGATTGCTTTGACTATTATTGGAGCTGTTTCTGCAATGGCTATTCCAAACTTAATTGATGGAATCCACAGAAGATCGCTTATGATTCAAGTTAAGAATAATTATGAGGCAATACAAGAAGTAGCAAGAGAACAGTTGGCTACAAAAAATACAAAAAATTTAATGGATACAGATTTTGCCAGTCCAGCAAAATTATTAAGAGATAAAAATTTCCAAATTTCAAAAAAATGTACTAATGGTGCAGATTGTTGGTCTGCCAAATATAAAAGACTAAGTGATAAAACTGTTACAACAAGGGTTGTAGATGAAAAAATTAATACTGGCAAATCCGTTATTTTGAAAAATGGTACAATTCTTACATATACAACTGATTTAACAACAAATTATCCTGTTATGAAAGACGGAGATAAAGTTATTGGTATGTTTAGAATAGATGTAAATGGTGCTGATAAACCAAACTTTATTGGTCGTGATGTTTTTTGGTTCTTAATAACAAGAAAAGGTAAAGTTGTAGATTTCTATACTGCAACAAATAAAACATATGTTAAATCAACTGCGTTAGTAGAATGTAAGTCAGCAACAACAATTACATCTTGTTTAGCATTAGTTATGAGAAGTGGTTGGGTTATGGATTACTAATCTGAAAGATTTTAAAAATATATAAAGACTCCTTTTTAAGGGGTCTTTTTTATATTACAAAATGTTTATAAAAACCTTGTTATTATTTGTTTTCAATTGTATTTATTTTATAATAATCTTAATAATAGAAGGAGTTAGGGAATGAAATTCATTGTAAGAAAAGAGGATTTATTTAACGGGATTAAAATTGTTGAACGTGCAACTTCTCAAAAAGCAGTTCAGCCAGTTTTGTATAATATTTTGATTGAAACTTTAGATAATAATCAAATTAGATTGACTGCAACAGATTTAGTTTTAACAGTTATTACAACTGTTGATGCTCAAATTGAACAAGCTGGTAAAATAACATTACCTGCAAGAAAGTTGAACGAAATTGTTTCTAAATTAGGTAATGATTTAGTTACTTTTGAATGTGAAGACAATGGCGTAAACGTAAATATTTCTTGTAATAAATCAAAATTTGATATCATTGGTATCACTGCAAATGAATTTCCTCCAGAGGTTTCAAATTATGAATTAGATGAATCAAAATGTTTTGATGTCGAATTAAAACCATTCCTAAAAGCTATTAGACAAGCAGGTTTTGCTGCTGCAAGCTATGAAGTAAGTAATCTTTTATCTGGTATTGTTTGTGATTTTTCTAATGGTATTTTAGAGATTGCTTCAACAGATGGTAATAGACTTGCACGTGTTAGAGAAAAAATAAATTCTGATATTACAGAACAAACTCAGTTGATTATTCCATCAAGAACACTTAATGAATTTATGAAAATGGGTGCATTGATTGACGATGAAACAATAAAAATATGTAAAGATAAATCTACAATTGTTTTAAAATCAGAAAAAACTCTTACAATTTCAAGACTTTTAGAAGGTCAATTCCCTAAATATAATCAATTAATTCCTTCAGCAAGCCCAAAACAAGCAGTTGTAAATGTATCTCAATTAATCTCAGCATTAGAAAGAGTTTCTGTAATGGTTAATGATAAAACAAGTATTGTTAAAATGCACTTTGCAGATAATGAATTAACTCTTTCTGCTGATACTCCAGATTCAGGTAAATCAGAAGATAAAATTGATATTCAATACACTTCAGAAGAATTGTTAATTGCGTTTAATTACAAATTTGTTCTTGATGCATTAAGAATTATTGAAAGTGATGAAGTTGTTATTGGTTTGAATGCTAGCTTATCTGCAACAGTATTAAAACCAAATAGTGAAGATGATTTTATCTGTTTAATTATGCCTGTTCAAATCAGATAATTAAAGATTTAACAAAAGTAAATAATATTATAAAAACCCGCAAATTAAATATTTAGCGGGTTTTATACTGTTGAAACAAAACTAAAAAGGACAGAATATGCAAATAACCCCTATTAAAAGTGTTGTAACACAGAAAATACCAGTATTTAAAAGTCGTGAAGTTCTAGAAAAAGAAGAAATAAAAAACGAAGGGTATAGTGAAAAACAAGTTGGTGGAGCTGTTTTAGCAACAGCTTTATCAGCTGCAGTTTTGGCTGGGTCTGTTGTTAGGGGTAAGAATAAAGCAATAAAAGCTTTAGCTGGTGAAGTTGCTGAATTAAAAGACGGTTTAAAAGTATTAGAAAAAGAAAAATTTGAAATAACAGAATCGAATTGTTTTCTAAGTGGTGAAATTGCAAAATTACGTGGCAAATTAAAAGAATATTTGTTGTTGGGTGAAGATGAAATAGATATAGATATATTAAATAATCTTCGCAGCAAAATTGGTAAAGGTAAATTATCATATGATCCTACACAACCTGTATTTATAAAAAGAAAGCCATATACAAAAAAAGAAGATGGTATTGATTTTGTAAGTTCAATATTTGACGGATTAAAAATTAAAACAAAAGAAAAAAGTTTAGATATTCCTGAAATAAAATCAGATGGAAGTTTTGTTTATGAATTACCAACTTCATCAAATATGCATATTGAAAAAGCAGAACAAATAGATTTTACCCCTATGAAAGATGTTTCAACAAGTATTTCTGAGAAATATGCAGATTCTGTTCAATGGGATGTTGATAAAATTGCAAGAGATATATTACAGAACTTCTATGATGGTCATGGACAAACATTAGATGGTGTAAGGTTTGAATTTACACCTATGAAAAATGGTAAATATAAAGTAAGAATTATAGGAAAATCAACTTATACTCCTGACAAAGCTGTTTATATTGGTGAATCAACAAAAAGAGAAAACGCAAAAGCAGCTGGTAATTATGGTGAAGGTTTAAAAATGGCGGCATTAAAACTTTTACGTGATAAAGGAGCAGATAGTGTTGTTTACAGTTCTGGTAATTGGAGAGTAAATTATACATTATCAAAAGGTAGTTTATCTGATAGAAGAGTTTTGACGTATTCTTTAGATAAAGTAGATTTCCAAGATGGTAACTTTGTTGAATTTTGTGTTGATGATAGAAATATTTTAGAAGCGTTTAGAAAAACAATAAATAGATTCCATCACACACATAATACTCATTTCAAAAATCCTGATTTTGAGAACGAAACTTTTGGTATAAAACTTTTGCCAAAAGGTGAAAAAGGTGGTATTTATATTGCTGGTCAAAAATTAGAATTTGACGGAGATTATGATGGAATTGATGGTGCAGTTATTTATTTAAAAGAAAAACCACCAGTAGATATTCTTGATTTATCACGAGATAGAACTTCAATTAATGAATCTCAATTAAAGAAAATTGCTGAATGGTTATCTAGTAAAAAAACAACAAAAGAAGAAAAAGTTAAAGTAATGAGAGTTTTAGAACCTTATTTTAAACATGTTTCAGATCCAGAAAAAGTAACAATAATGGATAGATTTTTAGATAGATTTGTTTATTATTCAGATACAGGTAACTTTGATATAAAAAACAAAATCAATTTTCCTAAAAAATATGTAGCGTATTCTCCTTGTTCAGAAAGCATTTATAAGGATTTATTAAACGAAGGTTATATTATTTGTAAAAGTAATTTTGAATGTCCTGGAATGTGGACAATAAACGATGTTATTGGTGATGTTAGAGAACATAAAATTATTAAACCAAATATGTTCCAAAAACAAAAAATGTCTGTTATAAGACGTGCAATTTATGTTCTACAAAATGCACTAAAAAAACAAGGTTTTTCAAAAGAAGAAATAGATACAAGAATTTTGTTATTCAATGCAAAAGCAACAGAAGAAAGTGGTATGTATAAACATACCCGAGCAGAAGCAATTATTGATGATGGTTTAACAAAAGGTTTTTGGCTTGATGAAAAATATTTAGAAGAAGGATCTTTTTCTGATATGTTAGAAACAACATTGCATGAATTATGCCATAAAGTAGGTGGAGATACATCTTCTGAATTTTCTTACAAATTAACAGATGTAAATAGAGCTGTTTTAGATGAAATTTTACATAATTCATTAGTAAGACAACAATTACAAGCGCTTGACGTTATTTGGAAAGAAATAACAGAAAACGCAGCAAAACATACAAATTAATATTTTTATTATACTAAAATCTTTTATTTATTTTATAATTAAGTAAATAAGAGGAGTTGACTATGACAACAATAGAAAAGGCAAATATTGACTGGGTAAACTTAGGTTTTGGATATTATAAAACAGATAAAAGATTTGTTTCAAACTTTAAAGATGGAGCTTGGGATGAAGGTGCTTTAGTTGATGATGAAAATATTGTTATGAATGAAAGTGCTGGAGTTTTGCAATATGCTCAAACATGTTTTGAAGGTATGAAAGCATACACAACAGTAGATGGAAAAGTTGTTATTTTTAGACCTGATATGAATGCAAAAAGAATGTCAGATACTGCAAAAAGACTTGAAATGCCAGTGTTTCCAGAAGATAAATTTGTAGAAGCTGTTGAAAAAGTTGTAAAAGCAAATTTGAAATATGTTCCACCATATGGAACAGGTGCTTCTTTATATATAAGACCATTTATGTTTGGTATCGGTCCTGTAATGGGAGTAAAACCAGCTCCAGAATTTCAATTTAGAATATTTACATCTCCAGTTGGACCTTATTTTAAAGGTGGAGCAAAACCAATTACATTAAAAGTAAGTGATTTTGACAGAGCTGCACCAAATGGTACAGGTCATGTTAAAGCAGGTTTAAATTATGCAATGAGTTTACACGCAATTGTTCAAGCTCATAAAGAAGGTTATGATGAAAACTTGTATCCAGATGCATTAACTCGTACAAAAGTTGAAGAAACAGGTGGTGCAAACTTCTTCTTTGTAACTAAAGACAACAAAGTTGTTACACCAAAGTCAGATACAATTCTTCCATCAATTACAAGACGTTCTTTAATGTATGTTGCAAAAGAATATCTAAGTCTGGAAGTTGAAGAAAGAGAAGTTTATTTATCAGAACTTTCAGAATTTAGTGAATGTGGTTTGTGTGGAACTGCTGCAGTAATTTCACCTGTTGGTAAAATTGTAGATCATGGTAAAGAAATTTGTTTCCCATCTGGAATGGAAGAAATGGGACCAATTTCTAAAAAATTATATGATACATTAACAGGTATTCAATCTGGAAAAATAGAAGCCCCAGAAGGTTGGATAAAAGTTATTGCATAATAAAAAACTTAAAAAGAAAGCCGGTGTTGGGAATTAACACCGGTTTTTAGTAAGTAAAAATATGATTAAGATTTTGAGTTTTTAATTATTTATTAAAGTTTACTGCCAGTTGCTTTGTATAAGCCAATATAATTTACTAGGCAGTTTACTTTATTATTCACAAGTGTTTTATCTGTGTATAAAACATTTTCTTTAACTTGAGTTAAGTCTAATTTAGAAATAATACCAGCATCGAATTTATCATTACTATATCCGAAATCTTCTCTTTCCAAATCAGCTTGTTTTTTAATATCTTGATATTTTTCTTCATCAAGTTTAATTGTTACTAAAGCATCATTAACTTCTTGAATAGATGTTAAATTAGTTTTATAGTAATTATTCAAAATTCTTTCATAAGTTGATTTTTTAAGTCTAAGGTTTGCAAGTCTTCTTCCACCAGTGAAAAGAGGTAAGTTTAATCCACCAGCAAGTGCTGCTAAAGCGTTACCTGTTGACCAAGCACTACCAATATCATTTGCCATTAACAAAGCAATACCATTGATATTAAATGTTGGTAAAAATTCTTTTTTTGCAACTCTAACGTCTAAACCAGCTTTTTCAACAAGTTTTTCAGCTTTAATATAATCTGGTCTTGCAGCAATAACTTCTGTTGAAATTTCTGTTGGAATAACACCAGAGAAGTTTAATTCATCATAAGAAGTTCTTGTTAATTTATCAATATTGTTTGGATTTTCACCAATAAGAACGGCTAATTGGTGTAATAATTTACTTCTATTTTTTTTGTATTCTGTTAATTCTGTATTACCTGCAATATAAGATTTGTTAGCTTTAACAGTATCAGAAGTAGAAGTTAAACCTTCTTTATTTCTTGCAAGCATAAGTTCATAAATAACTTTTCTATCTTGAACAATTTCTTCTTGAAGTTCAATCATTTTATCAAGTTTTACGATATTTAGATATGTTGCGCCAACGGCTGATGCAATACCAATGTATGCAGCTCTTTCATCTTGCAAAGATGCTTCATAATCTTTTTTAGACATAGAAGTTTTATCTCTGTTTTTTAAGAATAAATCTAATTCATAACTAGCAAAAGCAGGAGTTACAAAATTAAAATCTCCACTTGCATTTGGTAATTTTGCATAAGCAGTATTAAACCCAACAGTTGCTGATGGTAATTGATTAGCAAAATTAATTTTTATAGCTTGATAATATTCATCAACAGCATTTGTTGCCATTTTTAAATCAAAGTTATTTTGAATAGCTTTGTCAATATAACCAGTTAAAATAGGATCGTTAAAATTATCCCACCATTTGTAATTAATATATTCATATTTAAAACTATCATTTTTAGCTCTTTGTTTGTGTGATTTTGATATAGAAACTTTTTTAGCTTCATTTTTATCACCCACTGCAAAACAAGCTACAGGTGTGATTTGTGTCATCACAAAACTAGCTAATAATAGTGTTATAATACCCTTTTTCAATGTTTTATTTCCTCTTAAAATTATTTACTTGCAATTTTTATAACAGTATGATAGCATAATATTGTTGTAAATGCAACACATAAAATTTTCAACATAAAGAAAAATCTCAATCTAAAGATGTATAAAACAAAACATTTCACAGATTCATTATTTTATCAGATGGAACTTACAGCAAAATATTGTAGGTCTTTAGGGGTGCAAGTTTTTGCAAAATTAAACTTTCCAATAACAGTTGATGAATATTCAGCTATGGATGTTATAATGTTACATGATGGCATTTGCCAAAGAGAGTTGGCAAAATTAATTTTAAAAGACAGGGCTAATACTGGTAGAATTTTGAATACTTTAGAAGAAAAAGGTTATATTGAAAGATTTGTTGATACAAAAAACAAACGTCTTGTAAGAAAAATGATAATCACAGATGACGGGAAAAAAATATTCAAAAAAGCTTCTGATATTTTAAAAGAGCATTTAAGTAGTATTCCTAAAATTCTTACAGATGAAGAAAAAGAAACTCTTAAAAACACAATGAAAAAATTAAGAGAAGGTTTGAAACAAGAAGTAGAAATGAAAATATAGAGGTTATTAACATGGAAGAACAAATTCAAGAACAACAAAATGTTGCAACTGAAGAAGTAAAAGATGAAAAAACAAAAGGCAAAAAAAGAAAAATTTTTGCTTGTGTGGCAATATTAGCGGTTATTTTAGCTGGTTTTTATATTGCACACGAAATGCATTTTCAATCAACAGATGATGCTTATGTAGAAACAACAACAGTAAGTGTTTCTCCTCGTGTATCTGGTCAAATTGATGATGTTTTAATTAAAGATAACCAATTTGTAAAAGAAGGCGATTTAGTTGCAGTAATTGATGACGCAGATTATGTTGTTAGATTTGAACAAGCAGATGCAAATTATGAAAGAATTAGACTTGACCAATCAAATGCAAAAGCTAATTTAGTTGCAGCTGAATCAAATATTGATTTAGCTAAAAAAGATTTAGAAAGATATAGAAACCTTTATGAACAAGGTGCGGTTTCAAAACAAACATTTGATACTGCTCAAGTTAAGTATGATGGTGCTGTTGCAAATTTAACCCAAGCAAAACAAGCATTATTCTCTGATGAAAATGGAAAAACAGTTGCAGATGCTAATTTAAGAACAGCAAAAGCGGCAAGAGATAAAGCAGAATTAGATTTATCTTATACAAAAATTTATGCACCTCAATCAGGTACTGTTTCTTCTCGTAGAGTTGAAAAAGGTATGTTTGTAACTGCTGGTTCTCCTTTATTTACATTGGTTCCAGAAGAAGTTTGGGTTGTTGCTAACTTCAAAGAAAATCAATTAAAAGATATGAAACCAGGTCAGCCTGTTGATATTAAAATTGATACTTATCCAAATAAAGTTTTCAAAGGTAAAATTGACAGTATTCAAAGAGCATCTGGTGCAAAATCAAGTTTATTCCCACCAGAAAACGCAGTTGGTTCATTTGTTAAAATCGTTCAAAGAATTCCTGTAAAAATCGTATTTACAGAAGAAATCGATACCGATAAATATAACATTGTACCAGGTATGTCAGTTGTACCAAAAGTAAAAGTTAAGTAATTAAACAAATAAATAAAGGGTGATAAATTCACCCTTTAATTGTTTTAGGATAAATTTATGTCAGATGAACAAGTAACAACAAATGAGCAATGGCAACCATCGGGAAACCCTTGGTTACTTATAATTCCAGTTATGGCTGCAACGTTTATGTATGCATTAGATGAAACTGTTGCAAACGTAGCTTTACCTCATATTGCTGGTTCATATTCTGTAAGTCATCAAGAATCAATTTGGGTTTTAACAAGTTATTTGATGGCAAGTAGTATAGTTATCCCGATGATAGATTTTTTCTGTAAGTTTTTGGGTAGAAAAAACTTCTTTATGTTGGGTGTTTTTATATTTACTGTTGCTTCATTTCTTTGTGGGATTGCAAATTCTATCGGAATGATTGTAATTGCAAGAGCTTTGCAAGGTTTTGGTGGTGGATGTTTGATGCCGATGGCACAAGCCGTTTGTATGGAAACTTTTAAAGGTGAAGCAAGAAATCAAGCAATGGCAGTGTTTGGTCTTGTTGTAGTTGTTGCACCAATTTTAGGCCCTGTTTTAGGAGGTTGGATTACTGAAAATTGGTCTTGGCCGTATATTTTCTTTATAAATATTCCTGTTGGGTTTTTGTGCATAGTTTTGGCTAAAAAATATATGGAAGATCCTCCTTATGCAAAACGACAAAAGAATGTTCATCTAGACAAATTTAGCTTTTTGTGGCTTTGTGTATGGTTAATTCCATTACAAATAGTTTTTGATAAAGGGAATGAAGCAGATTGGTTTAATGCAGAATGGATTTGTTGGTTTACGGCAATATCATTAATTGCTGGTATTTTATTTTTCTATCGACAAGTTAAAAGTGAAAAACCAATTGTCAAATTAGATGTTTTAAAAGACAGTAATTATCTTTGTGGTACAGGGATGATTATTTTGGTTAATGCTGTTATGTTGGCATCGTTGGCAATTTTGCCTCAAATGCTCCAAAATATGCTTGGATATGATGCTTTAACAAGTGGTTTAGCTATTATGCCAAGAGGTTTGGGTGCATTTGCAGGGTTATTGTTTTTTGGTGCTGTTGGTGGAAAATTATCATATAGAACTTATGGTTTGATAGGAATATCTGCTCTTGCTTTGGGCGGATGGATGTTGAGTGTTCTTAATCTTCAAATCAATACTATGAATATTGTTATTCCAAATTTTGTGTTTGGTGCAGGTATGGTTTTAACTATGATGCCTATTAAAACATTATCTTGTATTACTTTAAGAAATGATCAAATGACAAATGCTTCAGGTTTGCAAAATCTATTACAAACAATTGGTGGAGCGATAGGAACATCATTAGTTGCAACAATGATTTCAAGATTTTCACAAGTTCATCAATTTGGTTTGGTTAAATCTTTAACTGAATTAAATCCAAATTATATCGAAAGACTTAATACTTATACAGGGGCATTATTACACCAAGCTGGTGAGTGGACACATGCAAGTTACATGGCGTCAAAAATGTTGTATAATCAATTATTACAACAATCAACCCTTTGTGCTTATATGACAACATTTAAAGTGTTTGCATTAGCGTGTATGGTTTTGATACCATTTATGTTTATTTTAAAGGGTGAAAATAAAGTTAAACAAGATGAAACTATAAAGGAATAAATTATGGCAAATGAACAAGTAATTGTTGAAGATGAAGATAGTAAATACCTTCCAAAAAATCCTTGGTCGGCAGTTGGTCCAATATTGTTGGCCGTATTTATTTACGTAATGGATGGTACAATTGCAAACGTTGCATTACCACATATGGCTGGTTCATTTTCAGCTACTCGAGATGAGAGTATGTGGATTTTAACAAGTTATTTGATTGCTAGTGGTATTGTAATTCCATCAGTTGATTTTTTCAGTAAATTACTAGGAAGAAAAAATTTCTTTGTAATAAGTATTTTAGTTTTTACAATTGCATCATTACTCTGTGGTATGGCAAGAAACCTTACAGAAATGGTTATTTATAGGGTTTTACAAGGTGCAGGTGGTGGCGGTATTGTTCCAATTTCTCAAGCTGTTATTATGGAAAGTTTTCCAAAAGAACAACGAGGAAAAGGGATGGCAATTTTTGGAATGGGAATTATCTTAGCTCCAATTATTGGTCCTGTTTTGGGTGGTTGGATTACTGATAATTGGTCTTGGCCTTGGATTTTCTTTATAAACGTTCCTTTTGGTTGTATGGCGGCGATATTGTGTCATAAGACAATGTTCAATCCTCCATATTCTTGGCGTCAAAAAGGGGTTAAAATTGATGGTTTAGGATTTTTGTTTTTAATTATTTGGTTATTCTTTTTACAAATATTTTTTGATAAAGGAAACAATGCAGATTGGTTTAATGCAACTTGGATTTGTTGGGTGTTTGGTATTTCTTGTGCTTCAGCAGTTGCATTTTTTATATCTCAAATTATGCGAAAAGATACATTATTAGATTTGAGTGTATTTAAAGATAGAAACTTTGTAATCGGTACTTTAATTCAAGTTGTTATGCAATCCGTTCTGTATGCTTCATTGGCGATTTTACCACAATTTTTACAAAGTATGATGGGTTATACTGCGTTCTTGAGTGGATATTCTATGATGCCTCGAGGTTTAGGCAGTTTTACGGCAATGGTAATCTGTGCATTGATTGCTGATAAAGTTGATAAAAGAAAACTTGTTGCAGTTGGTTTGACTTTGTTGGGTTGTGCAGGATTGTTCTTTGGTTTCTTGAACTTACAAATTGCAAGTATAAATATCATGATTCCAAACTATATAATGGGTGTAGGTATGGGTTTATGTATGGTTCCAATTATTAACTTGTCATTAGAAACTTTGACAAACCAACAAATGACAAACGCTTCAGGTATTCAAAACTTGTTGAAAAATATTGGTGGAGCAATTGGTACATCATTAGTTGCAACAATGCTTACAAGGTTTGCTCAGGTTCACCAATATATGATGGTTGGGAATTTGAGTGAGTTGAATGAAGTGTTTGTTAATAGAGTCAATACTTATACTGCAGCATTATCTCAATATTATCCAACAGAAGTTGCTCGTCATATGGCTGAATATTTACAGTATGGCACATTGATTAAACAATCAACGTTGTGGGCGTTTATGGATGCTTTTAGAATATTTGGTTTGTTATGTTTTGCTTTAATTCCATTGTTATTACTTTTAAAACGAAGCAAATTCCAACCAAAGAAAAAATAATTTACAAATAAAAGGCTATCTGTTCACAGATAGCTTTTTATAGTATAATCAAATCAACGGATATGAAAAATTAAGGAGAGCAAATGTTTGGAGTAATTTTAGCGGGTGGATCTGGAAGTAGATTATGGCCATTATCAAGAGAGTTATATCCAAAACAGTTATTGAATTTATGTGCTGAAAAGAGTTTGTTACAATCTACATTTGAAAGATTGAATAAATTTATTCCTGCTGAAAATATTATTAGTGTTACAAACTCAAAACACTATTCAAATGTAAAAATGCAATTGGGTGAAATGAGTGAAAATTCAATTATTTTATCCGAACCAATATCAAAGAATACGGCTCCAGCGATTGCTCTAAGTGTTAAATATATTATTGAAAACACAGATGAGGATGAAATTATTTTGGTTGTTCCATCTGATTTGTTGATTGAAAATGATGAAAAATTTGTTCAAACTGTTGAGGTTGCGAAACAATATGCACAAGAAGGTAAAATTGTAACTTTTGGTGTAAAACCAGATTATCCAGAAACAGGTTTTGGTTATGTATGTTGCGATGGCGGGAAAGTAATTTCATTTACAGAAAAGCCAAACAAGCAGATTGCACAAGAATTTATTGAAAAAGGTAATTATTTCTGGAATAGCGGAATTTTCATGTTCAAAGTTTCAACAATTATTCAAGAATTAGAACAATATTGTCCAGAAATTTCTTCCATTATTAGAAATATTAGTTGTGCAGACAAAACAGCTCCATTTACAGAGTTTGAAAAAATGCCTTGTATTTCAATTGATTACGCTTTAATGGAAAAGAGTCAAAACATTGCAATGGTTGAATTACAATCTGATTGGAAAGATTTAGGGTCTTGGAAATCTATTTACGAAGTCAGTTCAAAAGATAATGACGGAAATGTTTTTGTAGGTCATGTTTTAGATAAAGGTTCAAAAAATTCTTTTGTATATTCATCATCAAAACTTGTTGCAACAATAGGGTTAGAAGATACAGTTATTGTTGAAACTGAAGATGCTATTTTAGCTTGTAAAAAAGATAAAACACAAGAAGTTAAACAAGTTTATGAAACATTAAAAGAACAACATGATGGGACTCAAATGGTTCATAAAACAGTTTATAGACCTTGGGGATTTTATACAGTTATTGCAGAGGGAAAAGGTTTCCAAACAAAACTTATTCACGTAAATCAAGGTCAAAAACTTTCTGTTCAATCACATAATCACAGAAGTGAACATTGGGTGGTTTTATCTGGTATGGCAAAAGTTGTTTTAGAAGGTCAAGATCATATATTGTCCCCTGGACATAGTATTGATATTGCAGTGAAAGCAATTCACTCGCTTCAAAACCCTTATGAAGGGGATTTGGAAATAATTGAAATTCAAAAAGGTGATATATTATCTGAAGACGATATTATTCGTTACGAAGATATGTATGGAAGAGTTTAAAAGTAACAAAACCCTCTGATTATTCAGAGGTTTTTAATTTATAACATTTCAATTTTTTGTAATTTTTCTAATCCAGAGATGAAATATAAAACTTGATTAATATTTTTTGAATTAAGTGAAGTTTTAGTTGCTAAAATTTCTCTTAATTCATCTTCAACAGACTTTTCTGGTACTTGTAATTCTTTTTGTTCGAATAGAATATCAGCTAATAAAAATAATTCATTTTCAAATTTTAGAGCATCACTAAGTTGTTTAATAGTGATAGCTTTAGGGAAGTTTGCCATCTTCCCATTTTCAAGTTTAGTAATCAAAGCCGCACTAACATTAGATAATTTTTCAACATCTCTAAGACTAAGGTTTAGAGATTGTCTTCTGCTTTTTAGCACGGTTCCAAATTTAATCAATTGTTCTTGTTTATTCATAATTCACCTCAAAAAAATAATACCACACAAGAAATAATAAATCAACAATGTTGACAAATATTAAATAATGTGATAATAATGTATTTGTAAACGATGTTGAAAAATAAATAGAAAAGAGGTATAATCATGAGAAAACAAATTCATGTAAATAGTTATGTAAAAAAAGATGGAACAGAAGTAAAAGAGCATTATAGAATAATAAATACAGATAATTACGGAGTTTTAACTACTCTACCTGAAGATGGAGATAATGTAAAAATAGAAGAACGCAGTCCCGAGACATTGGGAGAAATTTTAAATTATTCCACAATCACGGGCGCATCGCCTGTATTGCAAGGTGGAGTATCTATGGATGTTGGATATCCTGTAACTTCAGGAGGAGGTATTGGTGATATTTTTGGTGGTATTGCTCAGATTTTAGGTACAGTATTAGCGACAGGATTTGAATTAACTCCACTTGCTCTTCAAATGCTTCAGGCAATGAACGGAGGAAACATTCAAGCTTCAGAATATTTAAAACCACAATTCGATAATAAAATTAAGCAACTAGATACTCAAGTAATACAAATAAAACAGAATATAGACAAAATTGTTCCAAAGTTGATTAATGCCAAAAATCAAACAGAGTATGCGAAATTATATAAACCATTGTTGAAAGAATATCAAGCCTATCAAGTTGCATCAAAGTTATTAAACAAAATAAAAGCTCATGCAAATAATGGCAATTATCAAGAAGTAGCCAATGAGATTGAAAATTTTACAAATGAAAATTTTAATCAAAGCGTAAAAATGCCAACGAATATATATCAAAATAATCAATTTAATATTGGTAACCAATCAAAAGGTATGATATTCGAAGAATCTATGATGGATACTTTTGGACAAGTTATTAGCAAAGGTTTAAAAGTAGCAGGTTCAAATTTGCAAAATGCACGAAATGATTTTAGTTATGCAAAAAAAAATCCACATGCACACATTATAAATTCACGAACAGAAGTTATAAATCAGAGTTTAAATAAACTAATGGATGAAGTAGAAATCCCAAAAGATTCTAGAGGTGTGATATATGATAACAATTCAGAACAATCAAAACTTTTGTGGAATTCTCCAGAAATTCAAGATTTCATAAAAATGAATTTACAGGATTTGATTTCAGGTAATGCTAAAGAGGTTTATGATATAGAATTTATAATAAAACAACATTTAAAAGGTATCGACAATTTTATGGGGCTTCAACATTGTAAGTTGTTTAAACCTCAAATTACTTCAGATGGTTATTTTAAAGGTATAATTATTGATTATTATGATTTTGAATTTCGACCATTGGAAGGAAGTCTTAAAAAAATTATGCAAAATTATATAAATAACTGGGGGTATTCAATGCAAGAAAAGGGATATCTTGAGAATATATTTAATATTTATATTATTTTCGAAAAACTGTGATACAATCTACACATGAATAAAGATAAAATTGGTATAATAAAATATTTATCTATATTAGTGGTAGAAATGTTTCTACCGCTAATATGGTTTGCAATGTTTTTTGTTCTTGTGGGATTTAGTGCAAGTGATTCGACTATTCCAGATTTTATTGGAATAGTTTTAATTATAATATTTTGTTTATTGCCAATAGTATATTTTTTACTTCCAATAGTAATAACAATATTAGCAATAAAGCAACATTGGAGTTGTTATTTAGATAAATTTTTCAATCAACTAAAAATACCAACAATAATATTTGCAGTAGTGGTTGCAGTAATAGTCTTATATGAAAATCTGCATATAATGATTGATTTTAGGTATAGTCGCTTTTGGGTGTGGTTATATGAAGGTGTAATCCCACCATACTGTTTAATATATTTAGTTATATTGGTACATAATATATGTAAAAAGATAAACAAATTACGAAGTTCTAATACCGATCGCGTCTTGTAGTTTGGGTGAAACCCAACATCGATATCTATGATTTTGATAAACTTCCTATAAATCATTTTGATAATATAAAAACTTATTTGTTAAATAATACTGCATATTATCTACAATTTTTACATAAATTGAAAAATTATTATTTTTTAATTCCAATAGAATTTAAATGGTAGTATTTAGACAAATGGGTATATTGTTATATCCATTTGTTTTTAATACAATTGCTATGTGGGAAATTTTTTGTATAAAAATAAAGACTTATTGATTTTAGTATTAATACACATTCTAGTGATAAATAGTTTTGTGCATCTGTTAATTATTGGTCCTTTATTGTTGGTAATATTGCTCGTTACGTGTGGAGCTACTGCTGAAGTTTTGTTTAATTATTATGATACAGATATGATATTGGTATGTATTATTATTCTTTTAATAATATTAAGTTATATAGTAAAATGTACTATTTTGCCAATAGTATATTCTTATTTTGAACGGAATAGTAAAAATGTTATTGTTAAAACTTTTATATGTAACTTAAAAAACAATTGGAAATGGCGTATAGGTGTATTAGTTCTTGCAATGTTATTACCTTTTAATATATATCAAAATACTAATAATGATTTAGTTCAAATAGTTCTTTTGCATATTTTTGTTATGTCATTTTTTGTTAGTTATCTAACTTTATATTTATGGTGGGATGTAAAAAATTTAGTTACAAAAAATAAAGAAAATAAAATGAAAATACTTTAGCAAGCAAGTAGGTTGGGTGAAACCCAATAAAAATCTGAAATGAAGATTTATAGAGGACTATATGAGATTCTTCGGTTGGCATCATTCTGAACGAAGTGAAGAATCCCTAACAAAAGCCACCTCAGAATGACAATGTAATATTATTACTTAATCATTGTAAGTTGGGTGAAATTCAACAATATCTATTTTTTTAATTCAGCAAATTTTGCTTGCATAGTTGGATTATTTCTTGTTAATTTTTTGATAGATAAATCTTCGGCTTTGTTATTTGCTAAGCGTAAATTATTTTCTGATGATAACAATGCTTCTTTTGTTTTCTGAAGATGGTCTATTGTTTTATCAATTTCTTCAATAGCTAATTTAAATTTCTTACTTGCAAGTTCATAATTCTTGGCAAATTTTTCTTTAAAATCGTTCATAGCATCTTCAAAATTTGATACATCAATATTTTGTGCTTGAACAATAGCCAATTGTCTGCGGTATTCTAATGAATTCAGTGCTGCGTTTCTTAGAAGTGTTATTATAGGGATGAAAAATTGTGGTCGGATAACATACATTTTTTCGTAACGATGTGACATATCCACAATCCCACTATTATAAAATTCGTTTTCAGATTCCAACATAGATACAAGAACTGCGTATTCGCATTTTTTTTCACGTCTATCTTTATCTAATTCTTTTAGAAAGTCTTCATTTTTCTTTTTTGTTGCGGTTGCATCTGCTTCGTTTTTCATCTCAAACATTATTGAAATAAATTCATTGCCTTCTGAATCAAAATCTCGAAGAATATAATCCCCTTTACTTCCAGTTTTTGAATCATTATCTTTTTCAAAATAAGTGTTTCTAAATCCAGTTGCTCTAAGTTTGTTAAATTCATTTTCGCAATGTTGCTCAAGAGATTCACCAATCATTTTTGTTGAAAGTTTCAGTTTGAAATCTTTATAGCGAGCAATTTCTTCTTCTTTAAAACGAAGTTCATTTTCGTATTGGGTTTTGAGGTTTTGTTCTTTTAGTAAAAATTCTTTTTCACTTAAATCCTTTTCTCCACTAAGTTTTGCAATCAAATTGTCTTTCTGTGTTAATTCAAGATTTTTTTCATTGATAAGTTTATTTATCTCAAGTTCTTTGTCTTTGCCAAAAGAATCCAATTTATTTTTAAGTTCAGCAATAATTTTATCTTTTTCTGCTTCAGTTTCTTTCATTACAGACTCTTTTTTGTTCAACTGTTCATTAAAATCTTTTTCCATTTCAAGTTTAACTAATTGAACGGCACTATCTTTTTGTGCTTCAAATTGAGCTTCACGACTTTGTAATTCATCTGCAAATTCTTTATCTCTAACTTGTTTTAAAATAGCTGCATAACCTGCTTCATCAACTTGAAATACTTCGTGACATTTTGGACATTTGATTGTATTTTTCATTGGATTTTCCCCTTTTAGTAAATATTATACTAAATTATTTTGGATTACGAACTATTTATTAACGTTTAATAAGATAAAAATAAAGACTTATCATAAGACAAGTCTTTTGCTGTGAGAGCAGATATCATTGAGATTTAATTAGGTAGTTATTTTTGTTTATAGATACATACTAAAACACCCCTACGTCAAAATCGGACGCAAGAAAATAGAGTAAAATAATTTAAAAAGCAAATCACAATTCAAATCAAATGCAGATATTAAAAAAGACCCCATTAAGGAGTCTTTTTTAATATGGGCCAAGGACTCCATTGGTGAACAGCAAAAGTTGACTAAATGTCAAGTTTTGCGTGGAGTATAGTATTTAGGTTTGAATGTTTTATCAGAAGCCAATGGAGGGGGACTCGAACCCTACATTCTTGACAACCCTTATCAGGGGCCCTCTCACAAAACAATTCACTGGATTGTTTTGTTCGGCAGAGTGCTCTAACCACATACTGAATACTTAGAGTGCGGCCCGTTAATGTGTAATTCCACAATTCAAATCAAATGCAGATATTAAAAAAGACCCCATTAAGGAGTCTTTTTTAATATGGGCCGCAGTGGACTCGAACCACCGACCTCACCCTTATCAGGGGTGCGCTCTAACCACCTGAGCTAGCAGCCCGCGTTTTGTTGAAGTATCGGCTAATACTTCCGCATGAACAAATGTACTATAAACATTTTTTAAAATCAAGTCTTTTCTTTTATAAAAATAAAAAGGCTGAAAAACCGCAGTTCACCAGCCTAATATCTAATATACATTGTTCAAGTCACAAAATTACATGTTAATTTTTTGTTCAAAGTTTTTTCTGATTTTCTTTTTTGCTTTTTCTAAGTTTTTAATTCTTTTTTCTGCTTGTTTAATTTTTTTCTTTGCAGCTTTTCTTTCTGCTTTGATTGTTTTGTATTTACCATCAAGTTCAGAGTAACTTGTTCTGTGGTTTAACAATTGGTTTCTTACTTCGATTTGAGCATTGTCTAATTGTAAAATAGCATTTTGCATTTTTGTTCCACCAGTTACTTGTGATGGGTCAAGTAATACTTCACCTTTTGAATCAACAGTTGCTTTTTGAACAGTAGTTGTTTTTACAGGTGTGCTATCACCAAAATTTAGTGGTGTGAATTTTGTTTCAGCAGCTGCAATGCCAGCAGTAACTACCATTACACCAAATGTTATAGCAAACAATCTTGATAATTTATTCATGTATTATACCCCTTTCGTATAGTTGTAATCTTTAACTACATTTTAGATTATTTTTTTCTAAAGAAAAAGAAATTTACATAATTTAATATCTCAATTTTCTGTGTTATGATTTAATCAATAGGACTTGGGAAAATGAAAAAAGAATGGATATTTGAGAGTACAAATTCATCAGAAAAGTCTTTAATAAAAAGACTGCTATATTCTCGTGGAATAAAAACAGAACAAGAAATTCATGAATTTCTACATCCATTAGAAATGACATTAACATCTCCAAATGCTTTTACTGATATGGAAAAAGCGGTAAATCGTTTATCAAAAGCGATTGATGAGAAAGAAACAATTATTATTTATGGAGATTTTGATGCAGATGGTGTGACTTCAACTTCTGTTCTTTATAAGACATTGAAATTTTTAGGTGCAAATGTTCATTATTTTATCCCAGATAGAGAAAACGAAGGTCATGGTTTTGATAAAGGTGCGTTGATTAAACTTATGACATCTGTTAAACCAAAGGTTATAATCTCTGTTGACTGTGGGATTTCAGATGTTGATGCGGTGAAATTTATCAATAGTTTTAAGATAGATACTATTATTACCGATCACCACGAGGCACCAGAAGAATTACCAGAAGCTTTTGCAATTATTAACCCAAAAGCCCCAAATGCTCTGGATGAAAGTTTAAGTGCAAAACAAATTGAATATTTAACATACTTAGCGGGTTGTGGTGTAGCGTTTAAGGTTGCTCAAGCTCTTTTGACAAAATATGGGAAAACAGAATTTGTTTACGAGATTTTGCCATTTGTTGCTGTTGGTACAGTTGCTGATGTTGTACCACTTTTGGGCGAAAATAGATACTTTGTGACTAAAGGTTTAGAACTTATCTCTCGTGGTAAGCATTATGGTTTGCAAAGACTTTTGGAAAGTGCTGGATATAAAATTGAAAGTGGTGTAACGTCTGAAAATATCGCATTCGGTATCGCACCTCGAATCAATGCTTCAGGACGTTTGGATACAGTTGATGCGGCGTTAAAGGTTTTAATTTCTGAAAATCCACATGAAATAAATATGGCAGTTGATAGTTTGAATGAACTTAATAAGGTTCGTCAAACATTATGCCAAGAGGTTTTTGAACAAGCAGATAAAATGGTTCAAAAAGAAGGTAACAAAAACCCTGCAATTGTTTTATATAGTGATGCTTGGCATATTGGAATTATTGGTATTGTAGCATCCAAGTTGGTTGAAAAATATTATAAACCAGTATTTTTGATGTCTTATGTAAAAGAAAAAGATCAATTTAGATGTTCAGCAAGAAGTATTGAGGGTGTGCCACTTTATGATGTTTTAGATGCCAATGCAAGTTTATTTGATGGGTTTGGTGGTCATAAATTAGCCGCTGGTCTAAGTTTTACAGGTGCAAATACTCCGTTTGAAATTGTTAAAAAAGCATTAAATGAAACAGTAAAAGAATACACTGCAACAAAAGAATTGAAGCCTTTTGTGAAGATTGATTTGTTGGTTGAACCTCAAGATGTTACAACGGATTTGATTGAAGAAATTTCTCAATTAGAACCTTTTGGAGCGTCAAATCCTAGTCCTGTTTTTGCAATGAATGGTTTAAAAGTTACTCAAAAACGCTTGATGGGTAGTGATAATTCTCATTTAAGACTAACAGTATCTTCTGGTGCTACTGATTATACGGCAATTTGGTGGAAAAAGGGTGATATTGGTTTAGGTTCAGGTGATAGTGTTGATATTGCTTTTCATCCACAAATTAATGAGTTTAATGGTAATGTTTCGGTTCAATTGATTATTGATGATATTCATTCAGATGCTCTGCCTGAAGAAGATTTGGTGTCAAAATGTAGTTACAAAATCTACGATAACCGCACAAAGACGGGCATTTTGAACAATGTTAATGACTATATTAAAAACTCAAAATTGAACATAAAAGTTTTCGCAGAAAGTAAGTATATTTTAGATACTGTAAAATCGTACTCAGAAATAGGGTCAAGAACCTTTACTAGGCAGGATATCCCGACTTGTGATGTTGTAATGTTCTTTGATTACCCTGCTGATAAACAAACTTTGGATTTAATTCTAGAAAAAGCCCAACCAAAAGGGTTGCATTTTATGAATTACGAGCCGAAAATCCTTGATGAGCAAGAGTTTTTGAAAATATTTACTGGGATGTTGAAATTTGCAGCTCATAATAATTCTGGGAAAGTTGAATTAGTCCGTTGTGCAAGCTTTTTAGGGAAATCTTTGAAAATTTTTGAAATGTTATTAGCACTTTATGAAGAAGTTGGATTTATAAAAATCTTAGATAAGAATTCTTCATTTTATACAGTTGAGTTTTATGGTGTGGATGATATAACAAAAATTTTGCATAGTGAAAAGTACGCTCAGATTTTTGAACTTATTATTGAATGTGAGCAATTCCAAAAAAGCCTTTTAGAAGATGATTTAGAACAAATTTTGTGTTAACAAGTACAAGTTATGGGATTCTTCGCTTTGCTCAGAATGACGTATAAATTATATTTACCCCAAAAATCCATTAAATAGAGGATAAAAGCAATCTCGTCATAATTTAAAATATAAATGGGTAGGTCTTAAAAAGAATTTGGGAGGCTTGTATGGAGAGCATTATCAATGAAAATGTTGATATGTATTTGCCAGGCAATGAAGAGATGTCTGATTCTATTACTCAGAATTGGACAGAACAAGCCTTGGAATGTTATTCAATCCAATGTGATTGTAAACGTTGTTCTTTGAGAAATGGACACTATTCTTTTATTTGCCAAATGCCAAAAGTAATCGACGCTTTATTACAGACGGTGGGAGAGCCTGAAACCGAACGAATGACAGCTTAGTAAACTCCTTTTACAACAACCCTGAAGTTTTGTACAAAAGTACAAAAAAAGAGCCATAAACTCGCTTTATGGCTTTTTATTATGTATGTGTCTGGTAGTCGTTAATCTTTAGCTAATTGATTTTCGTTGAAGTGAATCAATTTTGCTAGTTGCCATTGTCTGGCTTGAATTTCTTGAATTCGGTCTTTAATATTGTCCAATTCGCTTAAAAGTGTTTGTAGATCTTTTCTTTCATAGGAATAGGCTACTGAGATTGGTCTTTCGTCAGTATCTGTTGCCCATTCAGGTAAGAAACATCCTTTTTCAAACAGTTCTTTTTCGTTCATATCACATATCTCCAAAATCTAACAGCTATTAACCTTCAGTGGTTAATAATGAATGGAAAAAATCCACCAATTTGAAATTGCCATACTTAAATGCAATAGGTTTATTAGCATATTCATTGTGTGTGATTTTATTTAATGTATCCATTTCTTCGTTTGTAAGTGTGCCAAAATCGAAACTTGTCATTTCAGCATAATCTACCATTAAATCTTCTACATCCATAATCTTTTTCTCAAACATTTTAAATACACTCCTTAGATTCTAATTACAGAGTATGTATCGGAACATTGGGAGAAAATCTTTAGAAATTTTAGAAGTTTGTTACAAATATTAATATTTAACCCCTCAAGACTAGAAAAATGAACCTTTATAATTTATACTATAATTGTAGTAGAAAGTATAAAATCATAGGTTGATGTTTTAGGAATTCAGACATGTCGGAATTCTATTTTTCCGTCTGTTTGCAGTATTGATTTTATGGCTACATGAGGTTAGAATTATGTAGTAATGTAAAATAATTTAGATTCACATATCAAAATATTTTCATTACACGATTTATAAAGGAAAATTGTAGGTAGATTCTGTTGGAAAATTTAGGAAATAAAGAATTAAATAAAGCTAAAAAACAGCAGGGTAGAAAAAGTCTCAGTTCTAATCCAATGGCGAAAAAGCTTCCAATTGATGGTGTGAAAATGATTTCAACACCTGTTGAGTCTGCTGCAATTGAAGTTCCTGACTCGAGCAAGTTAAAAGAGACTAAAAATAAGCTTAATGATATGATTAAGCCGATTTCGTTTGAGGAAGAGTCTAATATCAACAGTCTTATCGAAACTATCAACAATTTTAACACGACGAAAACGAAATCCAGATCATATACCAACGAATACGCTACAAATACATTCAAAGTAAATCCAAATGTGAATTATTTTGATGTCATGAAAAATCTTTGTGAGGCATTTTCTTCTCACAAAAATATGGCGGATTTAATTTCTCAGTTGAACAATTTGTTCGTCCACAAGTTAAAATGGAATTTTGTAGGTTTTGGTTTGTTGCACGAAAAATCAAAATGTATCAATTTGAAATTGTACAGTAAAACAAGTAGCACCTACACATCAAAAGTATTTTTATCTGATGAAAACAATCCGATTGTCCAAGCATTCAACAGTAAATCGGTTATAGATAAAGATAATATCAACTATTTGAACATTCCATATTTAGTGAAAACAAGTTCAGTTATTGTACCAATGATATCTATTAACAAATGCATTGGTGTTGTTCTTGTTGGACAAAATATTGCTAATATCAATTTAGATTTAGTATCGTTCTTTGCAAATCACTTAGGAATGTTTATCCACAACGTTCAATTATCTGAACAGACTAATAAGTTTGCAAATACAGATACTTTAACTTCATTGTATAACCACAGAGGTTTCCAAGAAATATTGGCAACAGAAATGGCAAAATCAAAAGATACAAGAAAGCCATTATCAGTTGTTATGTTTGACGTTAACAATATTTCTAAAATCAATAGAGAACTTGGTCACGCTAAAGGTGATGAAGTTATCAAAACTGTTGCTGAAAAGATTAAACAAAATATTCGAGCAAACGATTCTGCTGGTAGATACGGCGGGGACGAAATTGCTGTAATCATGCCTGATACAGACACAAAAGATGCAAAATACTTGGCAGAATATATTACATACTGCTTGTCTTGTTGTTTTGTTGATGATGTTGGTCCTGTAAAAGTTTCTGTTGGTATTTCAACCTATCCAGAATGTACAATTGACCAAGAAAAATTGTTAATCTTAGCTGAACAAGCAATGTTTATTTCACAAGCTAAAGGTTACAAAGAAGGTATGTCAGCAATCGTAAGTTCTTCAGATTTCAATTTCTGGGATGATGTTGCATTAAATTCATTTGCAGAAGTATTAACAAAACGTCACTCTCAAATTGGTATCAACTTCGAAGAAGAACTTGTACACAAATTCAACCAAGAAGAAATTGTGAACCACACTCACTTGATGGAAATGGTTACATCTTTAGCTGGTGCAATTGATGCAAAAGACCCATATACAAAAGGTCACTCAACATCAGTTTCAAGATACGCAGAAGCTCTTGCTCGTGCGGTTAACCTTCCAGAAGCAGAAGTTGAAAGAATTAAAATTGGTGCATTGCTTCACGATGTTGGTAAAATCGGTATTCCAGAAAGTGTATTGAAAAAGCCTGGAAAACTTGATGATGAAGAATGGGAAATCATGAAACAACACCCTACGATTGGTGCTGAAAAAGTATTAGCGCCAAACGAAGCGTTAAGAGATTTGATTCCTATTGTTAAATACCACCACGAAAGACTTGATGGTAAAGGTTATCCAGAACAGTTAAAAGGTAATGAAATCCCACTTGCTGCAAGAATTGTATCTGTTGCTGATGCTTATCACGCATTAGTAAGTGACAGACCTTACAGAAAAGGTATGCCAATCGAAAAAGCGTGTGCAATTCTTAAAGAAGGTGCTGGAATTCAATGGGATAGCGATTTGGTAAGACAATTTATTTCAATCGCACCATCGTTAACAACAAATGTATAATTAGGTAGCTAGGATGTTAAGTAGCTGGGAAGTTAAGCTTAACTTATCTTTTTATTTCTCAGTTTCATGGCATCTTAGCTGCTTAGCTACTTTTATGGTAAGTATTTCAGAAAACTTCTTGCTGTTTGTTCTGGAATTTTTGCATACATTATTGGATCTGTTACTGCGATTTTGTAAATTCCAGACTGAGTTAATTCAACAACATTGTTTAAAGTGATATCTCCAGTCACAAATGTTGGAATTTTTGCATTGTCTTGCGCCCATTCTACTACTGAAAAATCAATAGCGTGTGGATTTTTATTATTTAAACTTATTGGACCAAGAGTAATATAATCAGCTCCGTCTTTAATTGCTTTTTCGACTTCATCTGGAGTGTGGGTTGTTTTCCCAACAATTGCGTTGTCACCTAAAACTTCTCTAGCATCCGAAACATTTATGTCTTCTGAGCCCAAATGAACGCCATCGGCTTGAACAATTTTTGCGATATCTGCCCTGTCATTCACTATAAATGTCGCTCCGAATTCATCACAAAGTGTTCGGATTTTATGTCCGATTTCTACAATTACATTATCAGGGATTGATTTTTCTCTTAATTGAATAATATCAACTCCACCTTGAAGAGCCGATGCTATTGCATCTAAAAACTCGTCTTTAGATACAAATTTTTCAGAACTTGTAATTAAATATAATTTTTTCTTTTCAAGTTTTAGTAAATTGAATTGCTCTTTTAGTTTATCCCACATATAATGAACCCCTTTTGATGTAAAAATTTTACCACAAAGGTTATTTTAATGTCCAGAAACTCGAAAATCATGTCTAATCTTGATTTTTCTGTGTTTTTTGTTAAAATATTCTTATCTGAAAAAAGGAGAATTCTATGGCACAGCAATTTAACCCACAAGGTATGAATGCTCAAAATATCAAATTACGCTACGCAGTATTGGTATTTATCAAAGGTTCAACAGCACCATTGGTGTTATATGTTCAAGATTATCAAGAACTTTATGATGAACTTGCAGAAAGAATGATTCAACCAAACCCTGTTTTAATCAGAAAAGAAACAGAAGGACCTTTGAAAGAAGTATGCTTTGTGTCTAACCAAATTGCCGCTCTAGCAATTCAAGAAGAACAGTATATGTAATCAAAGCTATGGAAAAAATATTATCTTTAGAAGATTTAGAAAATGCCGAAAATAAAACGCTATATTGTACATTCGATGAAAAAATCGAAGGTATAGATTGTGTTACCCCTATTCATGCTGAATTGACTGCAAAATCTTTGGGTGATTTTGTAGAAATTTCTGGAAATGTTACAGGAGTTGTAAATCTAGAATGTGATTTGTGTTTGGAAAAATTTGAACATGAATTGGATTTTGAAATTGATGAACTTTTTTCAAAAGGCTCTCTATTAGGGGAATACGAGGAATCTGGGCAAGAATTTGAAATCAAAGATGGACAATTTGTAACTGATTTAAACGGCGAAAAAGAAATTGATATTTATGACTTATTGTATCAATCTGTAATATTAAATCTTCCAAATAAAAAAGTTTGTGGTATTAATTGTAAAGGGAGAGAATTTCTTACCGAAGAAGAAATTATCGACCCAAGACTGGAAGTCTTTAACAACATCCAAATTAACCCAAAAAAATAATAGTAAGTACAAGAAAATAAAGGAAAAAGAAAATGGCAGTACCTAAGAAAAGAACTGGACATTCAGCTCAAGGTAAAAGAAGAGCTAACTGGAAAGCTACAAAGCCAGAAACAACTAAATGTCCTACATGTGGAGAAACAGTTTTAACTCATACAGTATGTACAGCGTGTGGCACTTACAAAGGTCAACCTGTAAGATTAGCTGATAAAGCAGCTGCAGCAGCAGTAGAACCAGCTAAAAAAGCTACTAAAAAATCAACAAAAAAAGCAGCTCTAAAAGCTGAAGAAACAAAAGTTGAAGAAGTTAAAGAAGAAGTAGTTGAAGAAGTTAAAGCTGAAGAAGCTACTGAAGAAAAAACAGAAGAATAATTATTTTTTATCAGGAGCGACAATTTTAATTGCCGCTTCTGATTTATAACCAAACTTTGGAGAGAGAAAATTATGTCAAGAATAGCAATAGACGCAATGGGTGGGGATTATGCTCCAAGAGCAATCGTAGAAGGTTCTTTATGGGCTGCACAAGAATATGGTGTAGGTCTAGAACTTGTTGGTAAAGAAGCTGAAATTCAAGCCGAAATTGATAGAATTAAGGCTAAAGGTTATATCCTTTCTGATTGTGGTACAAAGGGACATAAGAGAAGAATTGCAATCGATGTTGATAAAATTGATTATGTAATCACTCATGCTACCGAAGTTATTGGTATGGGTGAAGCGGTTGGTCAGTCAATCCGTAAGAAAAAAGATTCATCAATCGTTGCGTCAGTTAGAGCAGTTGCAGAAGGTAGATGTGAAGCTGTTGTTTCTGCAGGCTCAACAGGGGCTGCAATGGCTGCAAGTTTATTTGGTTTAGGTCGTATTTCTGGCGTTTTAAGACCAGCTATTTCAGTTACTCTACCTACAATGAACAAACCAGTTGTTTTAATTGATGGTGGTGCAAATGCTGATTGTACCGCTGAGATGTTGGCTCAGTTTGCTCAAATGGGTAATGTGTATGCTAAATATATTTTAGATATTGAAAAACCAAAAGTTGGTATTTTGAGTATCGGTGAAGAAGAAGGTAAAGGTAACGCTTTAGTTAAAGATACTTATCCTTTATTAAAAGAATTACATGATCAAGGAAGAATTGATTTTGTTGGTAATATTGAAGGTAAAGAATTATTTGTAAACAAAGCTGATGTTGTGGTTACAGATGGTTTTGCGGGTAATGTTGCATTGAAAGTTACTGAAGGTACTGCATCAATGCTATTAAAAATGATTGCTCGTGAATTTAAGTCAAATATTTTGGGTTGCATTATTGGTTTATTGGCTAAACCATTCTTGAGAAATATGTATAAACGTATCAATTGGGAAGGTTTTGGCGGCATGTTGTTGTTAGGCGTTAAAGGGATTTCTGTTATCGCTCACGGACGTAGCTCATCATTTGCTATGAAAAACGCAGTAAGGGTTGCGGCTACAACCTTGAACAATGACATTAACAAAAAGATTGCTGAAAATATTAACAGATAGGGTAAAAATATGATTAAAAATATGAAACCACTTAGAATTGCAGGTATAGGATATGCTGTTCCAGATACCGTAATTACTAATGAAGATTTGACAAAGTTGTATGATACTTCTGATGAGTGGATTTATACAAGAACAGGAATCAAGGAAAGACGTGTGGTTTCTGGTAATGAAAATGCTGTGGATTTAGGTGAAAAAGCAGCTAGAAATGCGATTGCAAAATCAGGTATTAAAATTGAAGATATTGATTGTGTTATTGCTGCAGCTTCTGCTCCACCTCAGTTATACCCTGCATTATCTTGTAATATTCAAACAAGACTTGGAATTCCAAACTATGTTCCATCTTTTGATATGACTGCTGCTTGTTCTGGTTTAATTTATTCATTACAAGTTGCAAGAGGTTTGATTGGTTCAGGTCTTTATAAAAATATTTTATTAGTCGCTTCTGATAACAATTCACGTTTAGTTGACTGGGAAGATAGAGGTTCTTCTATTCTTTTTGGTGATGGTGCTGGGGCTATGGTTGTTACTGAAGCTGAAGACGGCATAGATGATGTATTATCTTTAGATATTAGAGCTGATGGTTCTATCGGTCAGTATATTTATATGAATATCCCTGGCAAAAATTGTCCATTAGTTGAGCCTTGTGATGAAACAGATGCAAAAATTCATATGTCTGGTCGTGATGTTTACAAATTCGTTGTTACAACACTTCCAAATTATATTGACAAATGTATTGAAGATGCAGGCATGAAAGCTGAGGATATTGATTATTTAATTCCTCACCAAGCTAACCAAAGAATTATTGAAGCTATGCAACAAAGATTAGATTACCCAGATGAAAAAGTTATTTCAAATATCAAATATTATGGAAATACTTCTGCCGCATCCATCCCAATTGCACTTGTAGAAGGTGTTGAACAAGGTAAAGTGAAATTAGGTTCAACAGCAATTCTTTGTGGGTTTGGTGCTGGTATGACTTGGGGTGCCGCGGTACTTAGACTTCGTGAAGGTATTTGCTAGTACTCGCCGCCCATAATAAGGATTTAAACATTAAAATCGATATAGGGAGATATATTTATGGTTAAAAAAATAGCATTTGTTTTTCCAGGACAAGGTTCTCAATCTGTTGGAATGGGAAAAGATTTATATGAAAATTTTGAAGCAGCAAAAAATGTTTTTGATACTGCAGATAAAGTTTTAGGCAAAAGTATTACAACAATTTGTTTTGAAGGTCCAGAAGATGATTTGAAATTGACAGTAAATACTCAACCTTCAATTGTAACTATGTCAATTGCAGCTTTAGAATCATTCAAATCTGAATTAGATGTTGAAGTTTCAGCTACTGCAGGTCATAGCTTGGGTGAATATTGTGCGATGTATGCTTCTGGTGTTATGGATTTAGAAACCACATTAAAAGCTATTCAAAAAAGAGCAGATTTGATGGGTGCTACAAAAGGTGGTGCTATGGCTGCAATTTTAAACGCTCCAGAAGGTAGTTTAGAAAAAGCTTTAGAAGAAGCATCAAGTGTTGGTTATGTTGATGTTGCAAACTACAACTCACCAGCTCAAGTTGTAATCACAGGGGATGAAGTGGCAGTTGCAAAAGCTGGCGAATTATTATCAGCAGCTGGTGCAAGACGTGTTGTTCCTCTTGCCGTTTCTGGTGCTTTCCACTCTAAATTTATGGAAAATGCGGGTAAGGAATTTGCAGGATTTGTTTCTGAATTAGACCTAAATGATGCTTCAATTCCTGTATTTACAAACGTAGATGCGCAAGCAACAGTTTTAGGGGCAGAATTTAAAAATAAAATGCCAAAACAAATTTATTCTTCAGTTCAATGGACTCAATCAGTTCAAAAAATGGTTGCTGAAGGAATTGATACATTTGTAGAAATTGGACCAGGTAAGGTTCTTGCTGGTTTAGTTAAAAAGATTGATGCTAGTGTAAATGTTTATAATGTTTATGATAAAGCCTCACTTGAGGCAACAGTTACTTCTTTAAAAGAAGAAATGGCTGCTGTATAGAAATTTAATTTAACTTATATAAGGAGAAAAATTATGACAGACAAAAAAGTTGCATTAGTAACAGGCGGTTCTCGTGGTATTGGTAAAGCGTGTGCTTTAGAACTTGCTGCTGCAGGTTGCGACGTTGTTATCAACTATGCGGGTAATGTTGAGGCTGCTAACAAAACAGTTGAAGAATTAAAAGTATTAGGTGCTAACGCTGAAGCTGTTAAATTTGACGTTTCAAACCAAGTTGAAGTTGATGAAGCTATCGCAGGTATCATTGAAAAATATGGTAGAATCGATGTTTTAGTTAACAATGCTGGTATTACAAGAGATGATTTATTTATTAGAATGGGTGAAGATAAATGGAACGCAGTTATCAATACTAATTTGAACAGTGCATTCTATGTTTCTAAACCTGTTGTTAAATTAATGATGAAACAAAGATCAGGTGCTATTGTAAACACAACATCAGTTGTTGGTTTGTATGGCAACCCAGGTCAAGCTAACTATTCAGCAGCAAAAGCTGGTTTGGTTGGTTTTACAAAATCATTGGCAAAAGAACTTGGCTCTCGTGGTATCAGAGTTAACGCAGTTGCTCCTGGTTTTATTGCAACTGATATGACTAAAGACCTTGGTAATACTGATGAATATATGAAAATGATTCCATTGAAAAGAATGGGTGAAGCAGTTGATATTGCAAAAGCAGTTAAATTCTTGGCGTTGGATGCCGAATATGTTACAGGACAAGTGTTACAAGTTGATGGTGGCTTAATTATTTAAGTTAAGAATATTAACAAAAACCTTGAGAAATTGTAAAATTCTTGCAAAAAAATATTGAACAAGGTATAATGTAACAAGAAAAGTATTAGTAATACAAATTATAAAAGAGGAAAAAGAAGATGAGTACATTAGAAACAGTAAAAAAAGTTGTAGTAGATCAATTGAGCGTTGATGAAAAATTAGTTACACCTGAAGCTCGTTTCACAGATGATTTAGGTGCTGATTCATTAGACACAGTTGAATTAGTTATGGCTTTAGAAGAAGAATTCAAATGCGAAATCCCAGATGAAGACGCAGAAAAAATTCAAACAGTTCAAGATGCTGTAAGCTATATTGATAGCAAATTAGGTAAGTAATTACCTCACTAATTGAATTTTTTAATTTTGAATTATTCAAACTGGTTATTATATTTGCGAGAGTGAGGTTATAATACTTCTCTCTCGCATTTTTTGATTATTAGGGAAAAAAGGGATAATACAATGACAAAAAGAAGAGTAGTAATCACAGGTTTGGGTGCTGTTACACCTTATGGTGTTGGCGTTAACAAATTCTGGGATGCTTTAAAAGCTGGTAAAAGTGGTATTAGTACTACTGAATCAATCAGTTTAGAAAGACACGTTGTTCATATTTCAGGCGAAGTAAAAGATTTTAATCCTGAAGAATATATGGATCCAAAAGAAGCTAAAAAAATGGATAGATTTATTCAATTTGCAGTTGTTGCAGCAGATGAAGCTGTTAAAGATGCAGGTTTGGATAATATTGCAGAAAGTGATATTGACCCATACAGAGTTGGTGTAATTGTATCTTCAGCTGCGGGTGGTTTCAGAACTTTTGAAGACAACCACATAAGAATTATTGAAAAAGGACCAAACAAATGTTCACCATTTACAATTCCTATGTTAATTGTAAATATGCCATCAGGTAAAATCTCAATTAAATATGGTTTTAAAGGTATTAATAAAGTTGTTGTTTCAGCTTGTGCAACTGGTTCTCACTCAATCGGTGATGCTTTCCGTTCAATTCAATGGGGTGATGCTGATGTAATGGTTGCAGGTGGTGCTGAAGCTACAATTTGTGATGTTGGTTTGGGTGCATTCTCAGCAGCTAGAACACTTTCAAAACGTAATGATGAACCAGAAAGAGCATCTCGTCCATATGACGTTGACAGAGATGGTTTTGTTATGTCAGAAGGTGCTGGTGTTTTAGTTCTTGAAGAATATGAACACGCTAAAAAACGTGGTGCAAAAATTTATGCAGAAATTGTTGGTTATGGTCAAACAGGTGATGCTTATGACGTTGTTGCTCCAGCTCCAGATGGCTCTGGTGCTATCAAAGCAATGGAATTAGCACTTGCTGATGCTGGTATGAAACCATCTGAAGTTCAATATGTAAACACTCATGGTACAAGTACTGGTTTAGGTGATAAAGCTGAATCTCACGCGGTTGCTAAAGTTTTTGGTGACAAACATGAAAACCCAGGCTTGTTTGTAACTTCGACAAAAAGTATGCATGGTCATATGTTAGGTGCAACAGGTGCAGCGGAAGCTATTGTATGTGTTAAAACACTTACTGATAATGTTGTTCCTCCAACTATCAATCTTGATAATCAAGATCCTGAAGTTGCTGAACTTAACTATACACCTTACAAAGCAGTTAATGCAGAAGTTAATGCAGCTCTATCAAATTCATTCGGATTTGGTGGTCAAAATGCTTCATTAGTTTTCAAAGCTGTTTAGTAGGCTAGAAAATATTAAGAACGGGTAGGTTTAAAATGAACTTATCCGTTCTTTTTTCGTTATACTGTTATAGAGATAAAGAGGTGTGTTATGAAAAAGATATTATCAACTTTAGCAGTGTGTATATTATTAACAAATAACGTTGTTTTTGCGGCTGAAGGATATGTGTTTACTGCAGCTGATGTTCAAAAAGCACCTGTTTATACTCAAAGTCTTCAAAGAACAAATTTGCTCTATGGTGAATATTTGAAGTATTACAACATAAATCCAAGCAAAATTGATGCGGATTTTATTGTTTTATCAAAAGATGAAGAAAAAAGATTTTTAAAAACTCTTTCTAAATCAGAAAAAGAGAATTATGAATATGCAAAAAAGGTTCAAAAACTAATTCAAAAACGTGATTGGAACAAGATTTTTCAAAAGTATCCAAATTATTTTCCTGCATATTTGCAGTATTTTGATGAATGTTATTCAAAAGGACATAATGCTGAAGCTCTTCGCATTTTGAAAAAGATTAATGATATGGATAAAAAAGGACAAGTTTTTGACATAAGACTTGTTAATTATACATTTGGAACTTTGCATTTCAGTTTAAACCAATTTAATCAAGCGATAAATTATTTCAAATTGTATGAAAGCTCAGGCGATGATTTGATTATAGCATCTATTGCTAACTGTTATTATGGGATGAAAAATTATCAATCTGCGATAAAATATGCAAAACAATTAAAAGAAGTACAATATCAAGATAAAGAATTGTTATATGCATCTTATTTTGCACTAAAAGATTATCCTCAAGCAAATAAATACGCTTTGGAATTATTAAATGAATTATATGGTTTTGATAATTTGATGAAAGTTCAAGCAACATCAGCATACGACAATATAAAATTATCATATGCTTATAAGGCAAGAGAAGTTGCGCAAAACGACAGTCAAATTATGATGGCAAATGATGTAATTGCTAGTTTAGAGCAAAAGAAACTTGATGCTTCAACTTCTAAAACAAATCAATTTGTAAAAATTCCAAAGTGGATTGATTATGTAAAACAGATGCCTCAAGGAATTCCTGTTTCTGAGATTACAGAAAAACAAGATGAGTTTTTTAAAACCGCAAATCAATATTTGAAAAAATATCAAGGACAACAATTAACAAATGCGTTTAACTCTTTGTCGCAGGATTTTAATACATATGTTCAAAATAAGAAAACAGAGTATTATCAAGCTCAACAACTTGAGGCTCAAAAGGCATTGTTATTAGAGCAACAACGTAGTAATGCTATCCAACAACAAAGGAATTATATTGATGCTCAGCGTATGTATTACTTAACTAGACCTTATTATTCACCAAGATATTATGGCTGGTGGTAGGGGTAAATTTTTATAATTGGTGCTTTTTACCAATAGCAAAAAGTTTCATTTTCTGATTTAATATTAGTATGAATTTGATTCAAGCTACGGCTTTTAAACAAAATGTAATAGATTTATCCAATTGGGTTGATTCAACTCCTGTACCTCAAGTAATAGATACTGTTACTTACGATTTGTATGAGAGTAATAATCCTTTTCGTTATAGATTTTCAAAAGAACAAATTAGTAATAAACCATTAAGAGTTGCTGCCAATGCTACAACTTCGGTTGGGGCTGAGGTTTTTTCTGTTTTTACAAATCCGTATTATATAACCCACAAAATTGTTAATATCCCAACGGCATATAATTCGGTGGTCAATGCATATAAAAATTATTCAATAAATAAGAATTAATTAACGAAAAAACGGAAAATCTGTCATTCTGGACTTAATTCAGAATCTCAAATTTTCCGCTTTTGTTTTTATATATTGGATTATAGTAACTCTTTCAAGTGGTTTGGAAGAGCGAAACGAGCATTGTGATATTCTTTGTTGTAGATTTTACAAGTTGGAATAATTTCTGCTGCACGTTCTTCGTTATAGTATTCCAAAGGTTTTACATCAACTGAGCAGAAAGCCCAAGCCCAATATCCACCAGGGTATGTTGGAATATTTGATGTGTATGTTGAAACTGTTGGGAATACTTTTTTCAATAAGTTATACATTTTTTTGATTTCTTCTCTGTTTACAAAAGGTGATTCAGATTGAGCTGCAACGATACCACCTTTTTTCAAAGAGTTTTTAACGTTTGTATAGAATTCTTCTGTGAATAAACCTTCTCCAGGACCCATTGGATCTGTTGAGTCGATTAAGATAATATCGAATTCATCTTTTTTATCTTTGATATATTCAATTGCATCTTGAACTAAGATTTCTACTTTAGGGTTATCTAGTTCACATGAAATTGTTGGTAAGTATTGTTTACAAGCATCAATAACCATTCCGTCAATTTCACATAAAACAGCTCTTTCAACTGTTTTGTGTTTCATAACTTCACGGATAGTACCGCCGTCACCACCACCAATTACAAGAACAGATTTTGGACATGGGTGTTGCATCATTGGAATATGAGCAATCATTTCGTGGTAATGGTATTCATCACCTTCTGTTGTCATCATTAAATCATCTAGTGTTAAAACTCTGCCAAGTTGAGAATCTGTTTCAAAAACTTCAACTTTTTGGAATGGAGAGTTATCAGAAAATAAAACTTTTCCAGCTTTTATTGCGATACCGAAACCGCCTGGGGTAATTTCGTGGTAGTAACCATTTTCAATACCATTTTTCATTCTTAAGTTCCCTTTCTATCATTAAAACAAAAAGTTACGTGAAAATTCACGTAACCTATGTTATCATATAAAAATTTATTTTCAAATATTATTCAGCTTCATCAGCTTTAAATGTTTGAATTAAAGAACCAAGTTCGTTATTTTTGTATAATTCGTTTATGATTTTAGCGGCTTTTCCGTAGTTAATTTCATTGCCTTTTGCATTGAAGAATTTGCCATCTCTATAAGTTACAACAGTTTCGCCATTTGAATTTTTAATTTCTTGGTTAGAGAATTTAGCCTGAGTTGCAGGAGCTTGTTGTTGTAGAGAAGACATTAATCTTGCCACAGGAGTAGCGTTGGTGATAGTATCTTTTATTAGTGTCTGATCTAGGTTAGACAAATCTGTTGAAAGATGAGTTGCTTTGCCATTTTCAAAATGTCTTGTAGAAACGATTTCTTGCATGTGGTAAAGACCTTCAGGGATTTGTTCATATGAAATGACAGTCTTTCCATCTGACGTATATGTAGTTGAGTAATTATTTGTTAATGTTTTACCTTTAGTATGAACGAAATCGGGTGCTGTTTTAGTTAGTGTTCCATCTTCATTTCTTGTCCAAGTTATAGGTTTTGATTCATAGCTTGAACCGCTACCCCAGCTTACTGAAGTTTTTAATTGATAAGAATAACTTTCTCCAGGTTTTAAACTTCCGATTTTAGCATTTATTTCTTCTTGAGTTAACGAGTCTTTTTGTTTGCCTGCAGGAGCCGCATTTTCTTTTTCTGTTTCGTCAATTGGTTCTGTTGGAGTGTTTAAAATTTCATTAACAGAATCTGCGAAATTGCCGATAACTCTTTCTGCGTGTTCTTTTAATTCGGCTTTAGTTAGTGCGCCATTTTTATCTTTAACATCCATAGAGTCAAAATCATTTTGAATTAGATTTAATATTTGTTCTCTGTTGGAATCGTCAATTGTAATGCCTGCTTCACCCATAAATTCAATGATGAAGTTTGTGTATTCATTGATATCAAGGGAAGAACTTCCATCTCCATCATATGCCATCATAAGATTTATTTCTGAATCATTATCGGTCGCACCATTTGCCATTTTAGTAGCTTCAGGAAGGATATTACCATTAGTATCTTTTACGACAAATGTTCCGTCTTCTGCTATTTCAACTTTATTTTCAGGTCCAAATATTTCTTGGAGTTCTGCTTGTCTTGCTTTTGTTTCTTCAGGAATTTCAACATCTTTTGGGTCAGTATTGCCAGATGTATGTTCAACAGTATTGTCATTGTTTTCAACTGTATTGTTGTCCTTAACAGGTGCAGCAGCTTCCTCTTTTACAAAGTTTGGAATTTTAACAACATCATCTGGGTAGAAGAATTTATTTCCGTGCCATTCTTTTTTTACACCTTTGTAAGTTTTAACTAAATCTTTATTTAGTTCTAGGAATTCTTTTTTAGCTTCTTTTAACTGTTCTGGAGTTGGGTTTTCAATACCTTGTTGTGAAAGTGCATCTTTTACAATTTGGGTAATAGATTCACCTTTTACAACAGTATGTGTTGTAGGAACTTCTGGTTTTTGTTCTTTAACAATTTCTGTTCCGTCAGCATTGAAATTTTTAACAGTTTTCTTACCAGCTGAATCTGTCGTTTCAGTCGAATATGTTCCGTCTTCGTTATAAGTAAATTTAGTTACAGTTTTTTGTGTTGGGTTATGCGCATCGGTTACAATTTCAGAAGGTTTATTATTTGCCATATCTTCTTCTGTTGCAAATTTTGTATCGATGTTATGACCATCTTTCTTTTCTTTGACGGTGATAGATGTTAATGGCGCATCATCTCCAACATCTGAAAATTCTCGTTCAATAGTTTTACCATCTTGATATTCAAAATCTGTGCGAACGATAGCTCCATCCTTAACTGTAACTGTCTGGATAGTTTGTCCGTCAAGATTTTTGGTAATACTTGTATTCTCATCTGGGAAAGTTGTTGTGTTTCCGTTTGCCATAACGGAGGTTTTATTCCCATTTTTATCATAGGTAATAATTGTTCCGTCAGTTTTAATTTGTTGACTTGTACCATCCTTAAATTGGATTTCTTGAGTTCCGTCGTCTAAAGTTGTGGTAACGGCTCCATTTTGGTCAGTTTCTTGTGTATAAGATACCCCTTTAACTGTGTGGTGAATTGTTTCGCCATCTTTTACCTCAGTGTAACTATAACCTTTTGAATAATGGGTAGATTTATTGCCATTGGTTTCGATATATTCTTTGCCTTCTTCAAAGGCTTTTTGTTGGTCTGCAAGTGCATTAATGGCATCAAATGCGTTCATTTGTTCGCCATAATTTCTATTTGCTTCACGTTGGGAAATCTTTCCATTTCCCCCTGAACCAGTTAAAAGATTACCCTGAAGAATTTGTACTTCTTTTTTATCAATTACACCATCTTTGTTTTTATCAGCCATATCAAAGATAGCTTTGTTTTGTTCAGTTCTTTGTAAACCTTCTAATTTTGTAAGGTCAATTTTTTTGTCTGTTCCTTTGATTTTGATAATATCAGAGTAACTTTTTCCGTTAATATCTACCATTTTTTACCTCATATATAGTTCTATACAATGAGGTGTTCGGCAGATTTACAAAATATCTTTAAAGATTTTGGGGTTCTGTTAATAAAATGTTACTTTTCCCAACCACCCAAAATGTGAATGTGTAGGTGAAAAACTTCTTGACCAGCTTCTTTACCTGTATTGATTTGGGTTTTGTATGCTTTTAAGCCAACTTTCTTAGTAACGGCTTTTACTGTTTGTAAAAGTTCTGACATTAAAGCTGTATCTTCAAGTTCATTTAATGATTCAACGTGAACTTTTGGACAAACTAGCATATGAACTGGTGCTGCTGGATTTATATCGTTGAATACGACAGTGTTTTCTGTTTCGTAAACAAATTCTGTTCCAAAATCCCCTCTAATAATTTTACAAAAAATACAATTGTCGCTCATATAAATCTCCTATCTTAATTTTTTAGCTAATGACAAACCTGCAGGAAGTGGTAATACTACATTTTCATAATCTGGGTTCGCATTGATATCATCTATAAAATCTTGAACTTTATTAGCGTGTGATAAAACGTTATCGCAAGCAATATAACCACCCACTTTTAAGTGGGGTGCAATTAAATGAAAGAATTTGATATATTGAGCTTTTTGCGCATCGACAAAGGCAAAATCAATTTCAAAATCTTCTGGTAAATATTCTAAAATAGTTGCGGCATCTCCCTTTCTTGGAGTGATAATATCTGCAACGCCACATTTTTCAAAGTTTTCTTTTGCAACATCAAGTCTTTTGTCATAAAACTCGATAGTCATTAACTTCCCGCCAGTTTGCTTAAGAGCTTTGCCCAGCCAAATTCCAGAATAACCATTTGAAGTTCCAACTTCTACAACACTTTGAGATTTTGCATCAACGATAAAATTGTATAAAAATTCAGCAGTTGTGCGAGAAATATTCCAAAATTCTTTTTGTGTTTTTTCTAGTTCTAATAAAACTTCTTGTGTTGTTGTATCAAATTTTTTAATCATTATTTTATTGTTTTAACCTTATTTGTAATTGTCATAGCTCTTACTGGCACATCAATTGGACTTGTTTTTACAACTTCTTTTAAGTCAGTATCAATTACTGAATACAAACCAGACATTGCATTTGTAATCATGATTAAATTACTGTTTTCAATTGGCGTAATATTTGTTGCAAAAGCGTTTGTGTTTAAGAATAATTTATCAGTAATAACATCTTCTTTAGTATTCAAAACTTCTACGATATTTTCTTGTGCACCTAAGATATACAAGTCATCATTATACGCATATAAATCAACAGGTTTTTCACAAACATCATATTCTGTAATATATTCGTTTGTTTCGTAGTCAACAATTGCAAGTCTGCTTTTTGTTCTGCTAATGATGTATATTTTACCATTTGCATAAGTGATTTTTGAGATATTTGGGAAACGTCCAATGTTGTTTAATTTGTAATTGTTATCAAGTTCAATTGCCCAAATATCGTTGGTATTTCTGTCAACATAGAACATTTTTGTTCCGTCTTGTGTAAGTGTAAATTTTTCACAGTAACCATTAATTTTTAATTGTTTTTTTAATGTCATTGTTTCTAGTGAAACTACATATACACTTGAGTTTGCACTAGAGGTTACATATGCTAGTTTTTTGTCTTTATCAATAAGAATTTGCTCTGGGCAAGTTTCAAAATTAATTTTTTTAATAACTTTTTCATCCATTAAAGAAATAATATTCATAACTTTGTGGTCATAATAAGTTACAAATAAAAACTCATCATTATATGCTTTTAAATCATAAATTACGTGTTCTTGTTCAAGAGAATATTCTGGGTTTTTAGAATTTGTGTGGATAACTTGAATATTTTTGTTTGCACCTGTTGAGATGTAGAAAGATTTGTTATTCAACGGTTCAACAGGAGTTGTTTCTGATTTTTTAGTTTTCTTTCTGTTGTTGTTAATTCTCAAACCTGTATCTTGAGCAACTGAAACATCAAGATTACCAATAATTCCTTTTAGGTTTTCAGGTAAAACAAGACCTTTTGGCAATAAAATTTCTTGAGGAAGCAGACCTGATTGCAATTCGGCAGGAACATCAACTAAGTTGATAACAGTTTTTTTGCCATTTGTATTGATAACTTTTAGAAGAACAAAATTATTGTTCAAAATCAACATATCAGGTTTTTGTTTCATTCCCATATTTTCAGGGTAACTTGATTTGATAGAAATTTCAGCTGGAGTTTCTAATTTTGCAGGGGTTACTGGGATGTACATTGTTTTATCTGGCAATAAAATTGCACCATCAAAACGGAAATTCGTTTCAGGAAAATCTTTGTTGATAAAATCTTGAACAGTTTTTGGAACTTCAGCACCAAATGCTGTTGTGCATGCTAAAAAACCTATGCAAATTGCAGCTAAAATTTTACGCATTATTTGAATACTCCCTTAACCTTTGACATAATTGATTTTTGAGGCTTTTTGCCTCCGTTTAATTCATACAATCTTTGGTATAAACGTTTTTCTTCTTCACTTAATTTTGTAGGAATTACAACTTTTATTATAACAATGTGATCCCCTCTTTGTGCAGGTTTTGTGATAACTGGAACACCAGCACCTTTGATTTTTACCAAATCTTCGTATTGACTGCCTGCTGGTATTTGTACTTCTTGTTCTCCATCAAGTGTTTTGATTGCGATAGAATCCCCCATAACAGCTTGAGCTGGAGTTATTTCAAGTTCAGTAAATACATTTATGCCATCACGTTTGAAATATTCTGATGGTTCAACATGGATTACAACAAATAAATCCCCGTTTGGTCCGCCATTTATACCGCAGTCACCTTCACCAGATACTCTGATTTTTGACATATTATCAACACCAGCTGGGATTTTAATTTCGATTTTCTTTTCTCGATTTACCAAACCTTGTCCGTGGCATGTTTTACAAGGTTTTTCGATTACTTGACCAGCACCTTTACAGTGAGGGCAAGTTGTAATTTGTGCAAAATTGCCAAGAGGAGTTCTTGTAACTGTTTTTACTTGACCAGAACCTCCGCATTGAGGACAAGTCTTTTTAGATGAACCACGTTCTGCACCTGTGCCGTCGCAATCTTTACAGACTTCTAGGTGATCAAATCGGATTTCTTTATTAACCCCAAAAGCAGCGTCTTCAAAGTTTAATCTTAAATCGTATCGTAAGTCATCTCCACGTTGAGGTGCATTTGGGTCTGGCCTGCCACCAAAACCGAACCCCCCAAAACCACCAAAGAAACTTTCAAAAATATCATTTAAATCGCCAAAACCGCCAGCGAATGGTCCACTTGTGTCAAAACCTGCGTTTTTCAAACCATCTTCGCCATATGTATCGTATGTAGCTCTTTTATTGTCATCAGATAAAGTTTCGTATGCCTTACCCAATTCTTTAAATTTTTCTTCAGCATCTGGGGCTTTATTAACGTCGGGGTGTAGTTCTCTGGCTTTCCTGCGGAAAGCGGATTTTATTTCATCTTTAGTTGCCTCTTTTGAGACCCCTAATATTTCATAATAATCTGCCATTTTTAATATACTTCCTTCTAATCCTCAAGTCTGGTAGCGATTATCCTTCTGTCGCTACGTTTACAAGCGCAGGTCTTAAAACTTTATCCCCTAGCTTGTAGCCTTTTTGTAATTCTGTAATAATTGTGTTTTCTGGGTGTTCATTTGTTGGTGTTTGCATTACCGCTTCATGGAAGTTAGGGTCGAATTCTTCACCAATTGCTTTGATTTCTTCTAAACCTAATTTGCCCAAAGTTTCACAAACTTGTTTATGAACCAGATTAAAACTTTCTTTTACTTTTTCGCAGTCTTCAACTTTTTCCAAAGCTTTTTGACCACGTTCAAAGTTATCAAGAACTTCTAATAGCCCTTTTAAAGTGGTTTCTGTCCCAAATCTGATAAGATTTTCGCGTTCTTGTTCTTGGCGTTTTCTGTAATTATCAAAATCTGCAGCAAGTCGAATATATTGTTGGTTTAATTTGTCATATTCTTCTTGAAGTTTGTCATTTTTATTTTCTTCAACAGAAGTCTCTTCAACTTCTTCTTTAATTTCCTCAGTGTTAGTATTTTCTTCGTTTACAACGACATCTTCGTTTTTAAACGGATTCGAGTTTTCTATTGTCATAAAACATTTCCCTTCACAACATAATATACTTATATTATAAAGTATCAAGCTCAATTCTCAAGAGAAATTTATTATTTTTTAATGTTTGTAAAAATACACGAACCCCTCCGAAAAGATTTGGTAGAATGACGTGGTTTCTCCGCACTTTAAGGAAGGGCTCAAACTTGTTATTTTAGTCTGGAACGACTATATCGGTTTATCCTAATTTTTCTTTGAAGTCTTTACCGCCAACAATTCTTAAATGACGGCTTTCGCCTTCGCCGATAGATTTACTCTCAAGGTTGTGTTGTTCAACTAACTCGTGTTGAAGTTTTCTGATATGGGTACTTTGTGGTTTTAATTCAATATCTCCAGAACCTGCTAAGATTTTTTCAATTGCAGATTTTGCCTCATCAAGAGCTTTTTCTGTAATATCGTAGAATGTTTGTCTGTCATTTACTTCTGCAATATCAAGAGCGTCTTTGATAACTTTTTGGATTTGTGCCATTGAATTTGTTTTTACATAGAAGATTTGCAATCTGTTTTCTTCTGCTGTACTTAGAACCTTCGCACCGCCCTTGATGAAGTTTTTGTGTGCAATCACAATATCAGCATCATCAAGGTTTCTAGTAATTTCAGCGTTCAAGTCAAGTCTTTCTATGACTTTTTCTGCGATACTTCTAGATACGGCATAAAGATAGATTTTTTTGAATTTTTTAACTTCCTCAACATATTTTTGTCTTGAGAAGCTAAATTTTAAACTTTCTGGATGTTCAATTTTTTCATCCAAAGCGTTAATTTTGTCGATTACTGTTGGAGTTTTTTCTTGAGCAACATCTTCTGAGAAGTTGTAAGTTTTATCAACTTTTCTAAGTTCTGGTCTAATTGGCCAACCTCTTAAGATGTAGTCAACTGCTTCTGAAGCGTTTTTATATACCGCTAAAGTATTGCGGTCAATGATTTCGATTACGATATCGAAAGTCGGCTGTTTCTCACGTTCAAGAACAGTTTTTTGTGAAGAACGGCGTTTTGCCTCATCATCACCCAAAGTAACGGATTGAATACCGCCGACTAAATCTGATAATGTTGGGTTTTTAATCAAACTTTCTAAACTATTACCATGTGCAGTTGCGATAAGCATAACCCCACGTTCTGCAATTGTTCTTGCTGCTTGTGCTTCGGCTTCTGTACCAATTTCGTCAACAACAATAACTTCTGGAGTGTGGTTTTCAACAGCTTCAATCATAATATCTTTTTGATATTCTGGTTGTCTAACCTGCATTCTTCTGGCATGTCCAACTGCTGGGTGCGGAGTATCACCATCACCTGCAATTTCGTTTGATGTATCAACAATTACAACTCGTTTGCCTAATTCGTCTGCAACAAGTCGTGAAATTTCTCTAAGTTTTGTAGTTTTACCTACCCCTGGACGACCAAGGAATAGGATACTTTTATTTTGAAGGCAGATGTCCTTAATACAAGAAATGGTCCCCGTGATGACTCTACCAATTCTACACGTAAGACCTACTACCCTGCCCTGTCTATTTCTGATTGCACTAATTCTATGTAACGTTCCTGGAATACCTGATCTATTATCTGAAGTAAACTCTTGAACTCTAGAAGTAATATACTCGATATCTTCATAAGTTATGTCGGTGTTACCAAGATATTCAATCTTTCCGTCTGAATGTCTTATCTCGGGAGGACGCCCAATGTCAAGAACAATTTCTATAACATCGTCCATAACGTGGTAGTCGATATACTCTCGAATCCTGTCGGGCAGAATTTCAACTAATTTTTCTAAATCATTTTGAAGTTGTATATTGCTCATATATTCGCTGCCTTTCTATTTTGATTATAACAAAATATCCGTCGGCTATTAACTGCGATTTATAGTTTTAGGGACTTCTACTTTTATTATAAATCATGTGTCGGCAATTTTCACATGCAACTTTACTAAAAATGTAGTAATTTTAACAAAACTTTACATTTTAAAATAGGTTCAAAACGTGTAAAATCAACACTTTTCATTTTAAAAAATGCAAAAAAAATAAATCGCTCAATCGAAAGATTGAACTTTCAAAATCCTCTTTACAATCTGAAATACAACTCAAATTTTCTATTAAAATTTGTTTACAAAAGGGTAAATAAGAGAATAAGTGAACAGGTTCTTTATGGCTATTTTTTAAATTTTTTCTTGTTTGTAGTAAGATGTTTTGTGTGAATACTGTTACAAAAGGAAAGGAACAATTAAATGACAAAACTTTCACCATTACAAATTGAAAGATTACAGTACCAACCAAAACTTCCTTCTAGCTTACAAAGCGGTGTTAATTCATTGGAATTGGTTGAAGGATCTGCAACTCAATCAGTTAGAGATCAAGAACAAATCAAGGCTTTATTTGCAAATACTTATGGCAAACCAACTGTAACATTTAAGTCAACATCTTCTTCAGGTTCTTCTGAAATTAAAAATGTTGGTGTAATTTTATCAGGTGGTCAAGCTCCTGGCGGTCACAACGTTATCGCTGGTTTATATGATGCATTGAAAAATGCTAATCCATCTAACAAATTATATGGTTTCTTAGGTGGCCCATCTGGTATTATCGATGGTAAATATGTAGAATTCACTGATTCATTCATTGACGATTACAGAAATACAGGTGGTTTCGATATTATTGGTTCTGGCAGAACTAAATTAGAAACAGAAGAACAATTCCAAAAATCATTGGAAGTTTGTAAAAAATTAAACATCTCTGCTGTTATTATTATTGGTGGTGATGATTCAAATACTAACGCTGCATTGTTAGCTGAATGGTTTGTTAAAAATAATACAGGTATTCAAGTTATCGGTTGTCCAAAAACTATTGATGGCGACTTGAAAAATGAACAAATCGAAATTTCTTTCGGTTTTGATACTGCTACAAAAACTTATGCAGAACTTATTGGTAACATCCAAAGAGATGCTAACTCAGCTAAAAAATACTGGCACTTTATCAAAATTATGGGTAGAAGTGCTTCTCACGTAGCTTTAGAAGCTGCATTACAAACTCAACCAAACATCACTTTAATCTCTGAAGAAGTTGAAGCTAAGAAAATGTCTTTATCTTCTATTATTGATTATATGGCTGATATTATTGTTAAACGTGCAAATGCTGGTAAAAATTTCGGTATTGCCGTAATTCCTGAAGGTTTAATCGAATTTATTCCAGAAATGGGTTCAATGATTTCTAACTTGAACGATATTATGGCTACTTTAGAAACTGACCCAAGTTTTGTTAATGCAACAACAATCAGAGAAAAATTTGATATCGTTGAAAACAGATTAGATTCAGCAAATGCTGCCGTTTACTCTTCACTTCCAGCATTGATTAAAGAACAATTACTTGCTGATCGTGACCCACACGGCAACGTTCAAGTTTCAAAAATTGAAACTGAAAAATTGTTAATTGAAATGATTTCAACAAGACTTGATGAATTAAAATCTCAAGGTGATTTCATTGGTAAATTCTCAGCACAATCACACTTCTTCGGTTATGAAGGACGTTGTGCATTCCCATCAAACTTTGATGCAGATTACTGTTATTCACTAGGTTACAACGCATTTGCTTTGATTAACTTTGGTTTAACAGGTTATTTATCATCAGTTAGAAACTTAACTGCTCCAGCTTCTGAATGGATTGCTGGCGGTGTTCCTCTTACAATGATGATGAATATGGAAAAACGTCACGGCGAAATGAAACCAGTTATCCAAAAAGCTCTAGTTAGACTTGATGGACCTGTATTCAAACAATTAGCTGACAACAGAGAAGACTGGGCATTAAATGACAGATATTTATTCCCTGGTGCTATCCAATACTTTGGACCAAGCTCTGTTTGTGACATCACAACAGTTACATTACAATTAGAAAGAGCTAAAGAATTAGCTTCAGTTTAATCTGTAATTTCTGAATAATTGAAAAGGGTTGCGGGTTTATCTGCAACTCTTTTTTCATGTTAAAATGGTCTTATGAAAGAATTCGATTTTTACATAGTTCCAACACCTATTGGAAACTTAGGTGATATTACTTTAAGAGCAATTGAAGTTTTAAAATCAGTCGATTTGATTGCTTGCGAGGATAGCCGTGTTACCCAAAAATTGTTGAACCATTTTGATATCAGAACAAAATGTGTTTCTTATCATAAGTACAATGAAAAAGAGCGTGTAAATCAAATTATTGAAACTTTAAAAAGTGGGAAAAAAATGGCTCTTGTATCAGATGCAGGAACTCCGCTTATTTGTGATCCAGGTTCAGTTATAGTGAAAGAATTGAGAGATAATGGTTTTTCTGTAACTGCGCTTCCAGGGGCTAATGCTATTGCAACATTTTTATCTCAAGTTTCTCGTGAGGACGAAACTTACACTTTTATCGGATTTTTACCAAAAACTCAAGCGAAAATTGAAGAAGTAGCACTTCAATACAAATTTAGTGATTTTGTTTTTTATGAATCTCCAAATAGAATTATTCAAACTTTAGAAATTATCAAAAATGTTCGACCAGAATGTAAGGTTGCATTTGGTAGAGAATTAACAAAAGTTTTTGAAGAAGTTGTAGTTGATAAAATTGATAATGTAATTGAACATCTGAAAACAAATGTTGCAAAGGGTGAATTTGTTTGTTTGATATATAGAGATGGTGAAGTTTCTGATTTAACTCAAATGGAAGATAAGGTAAAACTATTACAAGACAAGGGTTTTGGGGCAAAAGATATTTCGGTAATTTTATCAGAATTATATGGCGTGAATAAAAATAAAATTTATAAAATTGTAGTTGGTAAATAGATGTAAATATTTTGTACATTTTTTATAATTTATGCTACAATTCTTATTGAACAAAGAGTGAGAGTTTGTAAGGAAGTATATTCTTGAAATTTCATAAAATTACTAAACAATTATTGTTAGCAGTAATCTTGGTTATGATGACACAGACAAATGTTGTCGCTATGGATGATGTATGGGGCGGAATGGGTCTTTCAGAAGAGGCTGTTCAGGATGTTCCACGTCCTAGTGATATGTTTAAAAGCCAAGATGGTTCTGCTACTTCTCAAACTCAAACAAGTTCAGAAACCCCAGTAGATAAAGAATTAAGACTTATTAAAGATATTGAAATTTATGGTCTAAATTCTGTTGCAGAACACGAAATCAGAGAAAAAATCCAAATGAAGCAAGGTGGAACTTATTCTCGTGATTTGTTACAAACAGATTTAAAAACTATCTATCAAATGGGTTATTTTACAGAAAAAATGAAAGCTATTCCGTCTAAAAATGAAGATGGTTCAGTTACTGTAAAAATTGTTGTTGAAGAAAATATCCCAGTTAAAGATTTTACTATTGAGGGTAATACAGTTATTCCTATTGAAGATATTTTAGCAACCTTAAATGATATGAAAGGTAAGCCTCAAAATATCGCTCAATTAAATATTGCAATTTCTCAAATTCAAGAATTATATACTTCAAAAGGTTACATTTTAGCTCGAATTGATTCAGTTACAGATGATCCAGATGGTACTATCAATATTAGTATCAAAGAAGGTGTTATCGACAAAATTATGATTGAAGGTAATGAAAAAACCAAAGATTATGTTGTTGCTCGTAACATTTTGACTGAACCAGGAATGATTTATAATGAAAATCTTATCAAAGAAGATTTGGTTAGATTGTATGCAACTCAAGCGTTCAAAGATGTAACTCGTGAAATTGAACCAAGTGAAGAAATTCCAGATGCATACGATATCACAATCAAAATCCAAGAACAAAGAACTGCTAGTATCTCTGTTGGTGGTGGTGTTGATACAGTTACTGGTTTGTTTGGTTCTATGGGTATTACTGAAACTAACTTCCGTGGCAGAGCTGAAAGAATTTCTTTAACAGGTTTGGTTGGTACTGGGGTTATGTTGAATGACTCATCAGTTAAAGACCATATGAATATTCAAGCTGAATTGAGTTATTTTAAACCATATTTTTATAATGCAGATACTTCTTTAAATAACAGAATCTTCTTTAGAGATTTTGGTTCATACCAAATTCCACTTGCTATTGAAAGAAGAATTGGTGCAGAAATGACAGTTGCACACAGACTCAAAAAGAATAGACATGCAACAGCATCTTTCAGTTTAGGTCTTGAAAATATTGATGTTCGTGAAGGCGATTTCAATGGTATTTCAAGAATGTATCAACGATACAATATTCCAATTGCAGAACGTGCTAAACAGTTAGAGGGCGGATTATTCTTATCTTTAAGTCCTGCATTGATTTACGATACAAGAGATTCTGCGACTGTAACAAGACATGGTACAATGGCTAGTATCAGATTTGATGAAAACTTTGGCTTAGATGGATTTGATAAAACAAACGGAAAACTTACAGGTATGATTAAACAATATATTCCTGTTGGTAAAAAGTCATCTTTATCATTCACAGCTAAAGGGGGTGGAGCTATCCATGGCGATATTCCAGAAGTTATGGCATATCGTGTAGGGGGTCCATATACTGTTAGAGGTTTCAAAATGAGTGGTGTTGGTACTGGTGATGCTTTTATCATGGGTTCTGCTGAATTTGCAACACCAATTCCATTTATGGATAGAACAAGAATTTCATTCTTACATAACATTAGATTCACAGTTTGGGCTGATGCAGGTAAAGTATTCGATGGCACAGTTTCAAACAAAATTTACGACAGACCTGAATATGCGGTATCTGCCGGTGTTGGTTTGAAAGTATTTATCCCAGGTATGGGTCCTTTATCAATCGACTATGGTATTCCGCTTACAAATGCGGGTAGAAATGGCTCAGACCATGGTTACTTCACATTCGGTGTAGGTGATTTATTATACTAAAATTTAATATAGGAGGTTTTTTATGAAAAACTTAAAAATGATGGCTTTACTTATGGCTGCTGGCTTTGTATTCTCTACTGGATTATCTGCTAGTGCTGAAGTTGGATATATTGATTATCAAAAAGTTTTGACAAGTTATCCTGCTGCTCAACAAGCTGCAAAAGAAATTGATGCAAAAGGGCTTGAATTACAACAATATATGATTGACAAAGAAAAACAATACAAAGCGTTAGATACACCTTTGAAAAAACAAAACTTTGAAGCTCAAACTAGACAAGAATTGATTGCTAAAGAAGATGCGTTGATTAAATTAAGACAAACAAAAGAATCTCAAATTCTTACTCAAGTTCAAACTGCAGCAAAATCTGTTATGGTTACTCAAAAACTTGATGCAGTTTTATCTAATCAAGTAATCTTTGTTGGTGGTGTTGATATCACTGATGCAGTTATTCAAAAATTGAAAGAAACAAAATAGGTTTGGCTTATGAAAAACTATTCTGATGATGGCAGACAATATCATGTTGGATTAAAAGAAGGTGACATTGGAAAATATGTTATTCTTCCTGGTGACCCAAAACGTTGTGAAAAAATTGCACAGTATTTTGAAAATCCAGTTTTAGTGGCAGACAGACGTGAATATGTTACTTATACAGGTTATGTTGATGGTGAAAAAGTTAGTGTAACTTCTACTGGGATTGGTGGACCATCAGCGGCAATTGCGATGGAAGAACTTGTAAAATGTGGTGCAGAAGTATTTATTCGTGTTGGTACATGTGGCGGTATGCAACTTGATATTAAAGGTGGTGATTTAGTTATCGCAACTGGAGCTATTCGTGCTGAAGGTACAAGTAAAGAATACGCACCGATTGAGTTTCCTGCGGTTGCTGATTTTAGAATAGTTAATGCTTTAGTTGATGCGGCTGAAAATTTAGGCTATACACATCATACGGGCGTTGTTCAGTGTAAGGATTCTTTCTATGGTCAACATAGTCCAGAAACTAAGCCTGTTAGTTATGAATTGCAAAACAAATGGGAAGCGTGGAAACGTTTAGGATGTTTGGCTTCTGAAATGGAATCTGCGGCATTATTTGTCGTTGCAAGTTACTTAAATGTAAAAGTAGGTTCAATTTTCTTGACTGTTGCGAACCAAGAAAGAGAAAAGTTAAGTCTTGAAAATCCTGTGGTTCACGATACTGAAAGAGCTATCAAAACTGCAATTGAAGCAATTAAAATTTTAAAAGGATAAGATTATGTTTAGAAAAAACAGAATGGAATATGTTATCAAAACATGTTCAGGGGAAGATGCTCAAGAATTACAAAATTTGTTGAATGAAATGTCAATGAATGGTTGGGATTTATACAGCATGCATGATGTAGGTGATGAAGAATCAGGTTCAGAATTGAACTGTATTTTTATGCGTCCTGCAAAACAAGATTCTGCCTCTGAGTCTGACATAATCAATATTTCCGATTTTAAAAGTCAAATGGAAAAAATGCTTTCTCCTAAATTGACTGAATATGAACAATGTTTGGAAATTCAATCTCAAATCCGCAGACAAAAAGAAAAAATGAATAAGATTAAGGCTGAACTTGAAGGTGAAGCTCCAGCTTCAGTTTCAAGAAAAAAACTTAATGACAAAATTTCTGCAGGGTTGAAAGAATTAGAAGATTTGAAGGCAAAATTAAATAAAGCAACATCACCAGATTTGATGTATTCAAAGCTTCATGAAGAAAAATTGACAATCTATTTGAGTGAAGAGCTTTTAGGTTTTGTAGATTCTGATAGAGATAATTCTGGAGAAGAATTGATTGCAGAAACTGTTAAATCACGTCTTAGATTGACTGAGGAAAAAGGTTATATTATTCCAAAAGTTGTATTTAAAGATGATGAAAATCTTAATCCTTGCGAATTTAGTATCAGAATTCGTGGTATGGAAGTATTTAAGGCTGGTGTTTGCCCAAATCATTTGATGTTTTATGTTGATGAATTAAATACAAAAATCAAAAATTCTGTAAAAGCTATTGATGCAATTACTGATAGAGACGTTGTTTGGGTTGAAAAAGACAAGGCAAAAGACTTTTGGCAAAAAGGTTTGACGCCATCAGAATATATTTCAAAAGCATTGGAATATGTTGCAGTAAAACATGTTGAAGATTTACTAGATTATGATGATATTGACAAGTATTTGGAAGTTGTTGAAAAAGAAAACGAGTTCTTAATAGAAAATATTATTCCAGATTTGTTGACTTATTCTGATGTGAAATATCTTTTGACAAGTTTAATCAAAGAAAAAGTTTCAATTAAGAATATCACTTACATTTTTGAGAAAATTAATGATTTTGCTGAAGATGGAAGTAAAGCTGATATTCTAAACAAAATTCGCCTATCATTATCAAGACAAATTTGCAGAAGTTATGCAAATGAAGACGGTGAAACAATTAGCGCATTTGAACTTTCTGAAAAGACTTATGCTGATATTGTTTTAGGTTGTGATGACAGTGAAGATTGTCTAATTAAAATTGATGGGGAGTTAGCTGAAAAATTAGCTGATAAAATCATTAGAAAATCTAAAAAATTAGGTATTCATGCGCCAAAATTGATTGTTCCAATGGAATATAGACAAATTTTCTTCACATTGTTATCTTTGTATTTAAACGATATTACTGTTTTAGCGCACGAAGAAGTTGGTTGCCTATTCAAAATTGACAATTTAGGCGATATTTAAGAGAAACTTATTTATCTTCTTGAGTGATACCTGTTTGATAACCTGGTACAAGTAGTGCTAGTGGGATAAATCTGCCTAATAATGAGCCAACAGATGATGATTTATTCATCATTGAAATTGCCATACACAAGTCGTCAAAGTGTGGAGCAAAATCTGTTGCTCTAATTTCTCTATCTACTTCTTTTTTATAAAGTTTTTCGTTGATGAAGTTAGAAACTTTGTTTCCAACATAAATTCCAACACCTAGGAACGCAATTGTACAAGCTGCGTTAGGTAGAACTTTCATAAATTTATTGGTGAAATCTGCAGTTTTTTTCAATGCTTCATTTGAAATTTTGCTAAGGTTAAATTGTGGAACTGCATTTTCAATACGATTTTCATATTTGCCGTAAAGTCTTGCGCCTTGTCCTACTAAAAATACTGGAACAGCAATGTTGCCAACCATTTGGCTTAATATTTCACGTTGTTTTGCTTTGCGGTTTTCTTTTTTATCAACTAAACAACCGCCAATAAAACCACCAGCAACAGAGCCTGCTGCAACTCCAAGAATTTCTTTTTCGTGATATTGGATTGATTCATTTACAGGCTTGTATTTGAAAATAGCCCAATCTTTTATTGGAGTTTTGAATATTTGTTTTGGATTTAGTGAAAATCCTTTTCTATGAGCAAGAAGTGCTAAAACAGGAGCAGTGCCTGCAATGGCAGAACCTAAAACAATAGCTTTTTGCTTCTTGTTCATATCTGTTTGAGCCCCATGTGCGGTAAAATTTGGTTGATTATTTAGGTTATATGAATTTACTCTAGTAATCATTTTTCTTTCCTGTTTGTACTTATTAGAAATCAGAACAAAAAAAATCTTGCTACTATATTATACCACTTTAAATATTTGTAACATATCAATTTGGATAAAGGTAGTAAATAAGATGTTTTGTAACAAAATATTAAAACGCTCTTAGCTTATCGCAAAAAAATATCTTGAGCGGTATTAAATAGATATTGTAGAAAGCAATATAATCATGGCAATAAAACCGATAAATATACCAATAGCAAATACTCATAGCGTCATGTCTAGAAATCTGGTAAAACAGATGGCTAGTGACGGCTTTTTGCCTGTTATTGCTTTAGAAGCCTTTGTAGAAGCTGGTAGAACTTACCAAGCCTATCAAAGAGGTGGTTTTGACGAAGCGAGAGAAAGAATTACAGAAGAGTTTTCTGGAGCTGTTTTCTGGTTAGGTGGGGTAACTGCACTTAACTGGGTATTTGAAAAAATTGGTCAAAAATTATTAAAATTGCCTAATATTAATGTAAGTATTGCCAATGATGATGTTCGTAAACCGCTTACAAATTATTTAACTCACGAGAGAACTAAAGAAGGTGCTGAGATTTTAGAAAAAACTATGGCGAAATTTAAGTTTGCTAAAGTCATTTCTAGTGTATTGATTGCAAACGCTTTAATTGGTTTGGTTCTTCCAAAAATTAACCAAGCAATCACTCGTTCTTATCACAAAGATGATAATAAAACCTCAAATACTCCAGAAGTTCCAACAGAAATTGCTAATGTAGTACTTTCAGATCCAAAAGATAATCCATTTGTAGCAAGACCAACATTCAATGATTTTGCTCAAACTCAAGATAAAAAAGAAGATAAAAAAGATGTTTCATTCGGTATCAATTTGTTATCACTAGCTAACAAATTTGAAAGCAATAGAAATTATAAATTGTTATCAGTTGACGTTGGGACATCAACTGGTCGTGCTTATTCAGCTAGAAATAATGATGAAAGAGTAGAAATTCTATTCAGAGATATCGCATCAATTTACTTCTATATGTTCAATATGCCAAATATTAACACTTGGTTGAATAAACTTGAACAAAGAAATGAAAAATCAAGTATGTTAATGTATGGTACAAGACTTGACCCAGTTTCAGCTGAATTGGCAAACAAATACATGCAAGGCTATGTTGAAGGATTTGAAGGTAAAAAAGTTGATATCGAAACATTCAGACGTGATATGTTTGGTGAAAGAGTTACATTATCAGATGAATTTAAAGCTAAATTCCAAGGTGAAAAAATCAAAATTATCTCACTTGACGAATTCAAAGCTGAACTTAAATCGCTTGTACCAGAATCTGAACTTAAGCACTTTGAAGAAATGGCTGAACAGATGTCTAAACTTCAACCTCAAGTTAAAGGTATGTCTATCTTAACTCAAACTCAAGTGGAAGATGTCTTAACTGGTGGACACTTGAATAATCCTAAGTTCTTACAAGAATTCTTCAAAAACAGATTTGGTAAGAAATTTATGGAAAGATATAAATTTGTTGCTCAATCTGAACTTGATGCTCATAAACACGAACTTATTGATTTCGTAAACTCAGTAATTGAAAGAGCAAGAAAAACAAATGCTGGTGAAGTTACTCAATCATTGTTGAATAAAGCATCTAACCACAACTTGAGAATGAATGCTCTTAACTGGGGAAGTGGTTTTGTTATCTCTGCATTGTTCTTGTCAACAATTATTCCAAAAGTTCAGTACCTTATTACAAAATGGAGAACAGGTTCTGATGAATTCCCAGGAACAGCAGAATTTAGAGAAAAAGAAGAACAAGCAAAACAAGTTGCATAAAGATTTTAAAAAAGACCCAACCATTTGGTTGGGTCTTTCAATTTTGTATTAACTATAAAAGTTTTATACGGCAACTTTCATAGTTTTTTCGATGATTGAGTTGAAGCTATCAGCTTTAAGTGAAGCACCACCGATTAAAGCACCATCGATGTCTGATTTAGACATTTGTTCTTCGATAGTTTCAGGTTTTACAGAACCACCATAAAGAATTCTGATAGAATCAGCTGCAGCTGCGCCAGAAACTTCAGCAACAACGCCTCTAATCATTTTGATAACTCTGTTAGCTTCTTCAGCATCACAAGATTTGCCAGTACCGATAGCCCAGATTGGTTCGTATGCGATAACTGATTTTGCAACGTCTTCTGAAGAAATACCTTCTAAAGCTGCTCTGATTTGTGAAGCGATATGAGAATCAGTAATACCGCTTTCTCTTTGTTCAAGAGTTTCACCGCAGCAAATGATAGGGATTAAACCACCAGCTAGGATAGCTTTAGCTTTTTTGTTAATCATTTCATCTGTTTCTGAGAAGTATTCTCTTCTTTCAGAGTGACCAATGATTACATATGAGCAACCAGCATCTTTTAACATTTCAACAGAAATTTCACCTGTGTAAGCACCAGAATTTTCCCAGTGGCAGTTTTGACCAGCAACATAAAGTTTGCTTTCGCCACAACCACAAGAGCAAGGAATTTCTGCAACTTGGTTGATTGATGTGAATACAGGTGCAATTACAACAACTGGTAATTGAGGTGCTGTAAAGTTGCTTACGAATGATTTAATACCTTCGTATAGAGCTTTTGCATCGCTTTGGCAAAGGTTCATTTTCCAGTTACCAGCGATAATAGGTTTTCTTGACATAATTTTCTCTCCTTTGTAAGTAACACTTAACGATTCAATCTTAAATCAAACAAATATTGTTCGCAAGTGGACAGAATTCTAGAAGTTTTCCTCTACCCCTCATCTTTTTTTGTTGGCATGAAGTGGTAAACTAAAAGAATGGTTAGGATAACTGCCAAACCGATAGTTTTAAATTTTATAATAGCAACTGATACAACTGAACCAATTATTATTGCAAGAACAAGTCTTTTGAAAAATTCTTTTATTTTTTCTTTAGTTTTTGCAACTTCCCTTATTTCTTCAGCCATTTTTTTAATGTTTGATTGTTCTTTAGCTTGTTCTTCGATGGTTTCATCAATAATGTCTGAGGCTTTTAGGTCTTCAACTGCATCGTTGTAAGTCCTATTCACAAATCGCTCGACTAAAGATAATACAACTGTTTCAGGCGCATCATTTTTTACGCAAGCATACATAACTTCCCACATGGCATACCAAATTTTTTGCATAACACCTTTCCAGTATCTAGCGGGAATACCAGAGCGGAAGAGGTCGATTTCTTTATGAAAAGACCATTCAGCTAGGACTTGGATATAGAAGCATTGTTGTTCAAAATCCAATTTGCTAAACTCGTCATTATCTGGCATGGAAGAAGCCATAAGCATAGCAGATTTTCTGATATTTGTAATCAGATAACTTTTTTGTAGTTCATTTACATCCTCAGGAAGTAAAGGTGTAACTTGTTCTATTAGATTTTCAATAAAATCCGTATATTTTTTATCGATAACTGTTTCTTCCATTCTACTATTATAGAAAATAAGTCGTCAGAATTTGTCATATAGATAGACTAAATATTTAAAAAGCGGGACTGAAATTTTATCAACCCCGCTAATTTGTTAAAATATTTTCTTAGTCAGTAATAACCCAACCATTTTTTATAAGTTTGTATAAACAACCTTGGGCATAATCCCCAACGTGTCCCCAGTCAGAAACTTTTACACCACAGTTAGCCTCATCTGTACCCCAAGGAGTAACTTCTCCAGATTCAGCATCAATTCGCCCTGTGTAAACATCAAGTCCAACAATGTTTGGATAAGCAGGTCCGTTCACGTCAAATACATAGTGTAAAACGGCACTAGCAGTTATGTATTCCATACAAACAGTTGCACCATTTGCAGTTTGGATACAGTGGTCACCATAAAATCTTGGTACGGCTTCACCTGCAAGTGTTGTATAAGATTTACCAAGACATTTTGAACCATATGCTGGACGACCAGGGCAGTCGTTTACAACTTTAAAATAATTTCTTAGAAAATAACAAGCACCTGTTTGTTTAACATTTGTACAAGAATATGCAACACCTGCTGTTGTTTGGCTGAAAGTTGAAGCCATTTCATCTGTCATAATTGTAGATACTGCATCATTTATTTGTGAGTAAACTTTTTGAGCACTTGCAGCATAAGTTTTATATCGGTAGTTTTTAACTACTGATGGGATTGTCAAAACGGAAATTACCGCAATAATACTAAGAGTAATCAATACTTCTGCAAGAGTAAAACCTTTTTTTATCATGATAATCCTCCTAGTATTCCATTTTCCAACCAGCTTCAATAATGTTATTCAAGCAACCAGATGAAGCTTCATATAATGTACTGGTGTTTCCTGCGGTACAATTTGAGGCAGGAGCACCTACGCTAGTCGGGCTACAACCACTTGCGTAGTCAGCCAAAGTCCCGTTTGAACGAATATCAATCGCAAAAACATCTCGACCTGCAACATTTGGTGGCGCAACGCCATTAACGTCAACAACTAAACTTGTACAGTTGTTGGCTGAGTTGTAAGAACCGCCAATAGCTGCACCTGAAACAGTTTGAACAAAGTAATTACCAGAAGGTGGTGATATATTTACACCTCCAACTGTTTTGTACGCACCAGCTGTGGTTGGCATACATTTTTCTTCAGTTTTTAAACAGTTTTCTTTAATATTTTTAAAATATTTTTGTAAGAAAAATCCTAATCCAGATGTACAATCACCTGTTGTTGCATTACATACTGTTGCTCCACCAGCGGTTGTTTCGTAAAAGTCGTCGGTATGCTCATCATTCATAATTGATTGAGCAGCATCGGCAACTTGAGCGTATATTTTTTCTAGTTGAGCTGTATATAATCTATTTTGGTAGTTTTTCATAACCCCAGGAATTGTCAAAACCGCAACAACGCCGACAACGCCTAAGGTGATTAAAACTTCTGATAATGTAAAGGCTTTTTTATTCATAATAATTTTTCCTAATATTCCATTTTCCAACCAGCTTCAATAATCCTACTTAGGCAACCTTGAGCTGCCAAGTATATAGAATTAGATGCTATTTGTGTACATATATCACCTTTTGATTTGTTGACATCAGTTAATGTCCCATTTTCTTGAATTTCAATTGAAAAGACATCTCGACCAACAACATTAGGTTGTCCAAGTCCGTTAACATCTACAATTAATCTAACTTTTTTAGGGATAGTAGTTGTGTCTAGTTTCCCACCGATTGTTGCTCCAGTTATTGTTTGAATAAAGTAATCCCCATCAGGTTTTGTGTTTGTACCACCTATGGTTTTGTAAACACCAGTATCTGTTGACATACAAACATCATCACCAGTACCTAAACAATTTTTTCTGATAACTTTGAAGTAGTTTGTTAGTAAGTAGCCTAAACCTTCCGTACATTCGCCAGTTGTGGCATCACATTTATTCGCATATCTGCCAGCAGTTGTTTCATAGAAGTTATCAACGTGTTGATCATTCATAACTGATTGTACTGCGTCAGAGATTTGTGCATATGCTTTTTCTAACTGAGCTGTATATAACCTATTTTGGTAGTTTTTCATAACCCCAGGAATAGTTAAAACCGCAACGATTCCGACAACCCCTAGCGTAATTAAAACTTCTGATAATGTAAACGCTTTTTTCATATATTTTTCCTAAATTAATAAGTAACTTCCCAATTGTTTTCTAACAGTAATCCAAAACATCCTTCGCCTTTGAAGTTTGTTGTACAACCAGCTGTGGGGTATCCGTTATATAATTGGTTGGTATCTGGGTCAATATTCACAACAAAAAAGTCTCGTCCACCAACGTTAGGTCCATCTGTTGAGTTAACATCTACTCTGAAGTGGCAATTTGTTTTTGTATGGCAGAAAAATGATACTGCTTCACCACTTGCTAACTTTGCCCAACCGCTATTCACAAAGGTTATTGTGTTCTCGCTGTTGTCACCTACTGTTCTATATTTTGAGTTAAATGGACTTGATGTAACGTTACCAACTTTTTTGAAATATTTGTCCAAAAAGGCTTGTTGATTACCGCCACCACTGACATATTGGCTATATATTGTCTGATTGAAGTAAGAAACATTGTTGTCGATACATGCTTGGTTAATAGCGATTTCGATTGCTTCAACAGTTTTTTTCAACTTAGTAACATATAACTTCTTATGATAATCTTTCAAGAATCCTGGTAAAACCAAAGTTGCAATAACACCAATAATAGCCATTGTGATTAGTAATTCGCCAATAGTAAGGGCTTTTTTCATACTCTATAATATCCTGTATTTAGTCTTATACGTATATATAGATTATACACTTTTTTTCAAGGGTTTTCAAGTCATGTACTAAATAATAAAACCATTAGGAACAGAAAACGAGTAAATTGAATAGTGTTTGAGTATGAGATATATATTTTAATATATTGAGAATGTTTTTTCTTTATGTTCAAGGGGTTATTGCATTGCAAATTTATATAGGTATAAAACCTATAAAAAAATTTTTTGCTAGTGATTTGTAAAAAATTTAATAATTTCCCTGAATACTTTTAATCATTTCATACATTACTGTATTATAAGGGGTTGGGATATTATGTTTCTTTCCTAATGTAATTATTACACCAGCAAGCATTTCAACTTCTGTTTGACGTTTTGCTTCCACATCTTGAAGCATAGAAGTTTTACCTTCTGGCATAAGATTGTGTAATGCTTGTAAAGCATCTGGAATCATTTTCTCAGTGTTGTTCACACCTTCAGCTTTTGCAATTGTTTGGACTTCTGTCATAATGTTATTAAACATACTCATAAATTCAGGGTTTGATGTCATTTGACCAAAAGTTAATCCTAAAATTGCAGATGGCTGATTGGTACTTACATTTAACATAAATTTTAGCCAATATGCGTAGTTCATATCTTCTGGAATTTTGTAATTTATACTGGATTTAATGAAAAAGTTTTTTAGAGTATTGATAATTTCTGGGTTTGTTTTGTTTTCTTTTACACCAAAAACAACGCATCCTCTACCATCGTATGTATAATTATTTGTCTCGATAGTTTCACTGTGTCCTAAAAAATATGCTAAAGGAATATTTGTCCAATTATATTTTTGAGCAATAATTTCTTCGCTTGAAATTCCATTTAAAATAGACATTATAATTGTGTTTTCATCAATGAAATTTTTGATATTTTCAACAACTTCATCTAAGGCATTGAACTTTGTTGCAATAAGTATTAAATCTGCTTTGAAATCAGTATTATCTGGGGTGATGTAATTTAATTCTAACTTTTCACCATTAAAGATTTTGGGATTTTTTGCATAAGTTTCAATACGATTTTCATCAACTAAAACTCTCAAATTCTCATTGTCGAATTTGCTGATTTTGTGTGCAAAAATCGAACCGATTGCCCCTATTCCACATATTAAAACTTTTTTAATTTCTTTCATAACTATTAAATTCTATCATAATAAAATAAAGTTTTAATGTTGCTTAACAAATTGTATATTTTTGGCAAAAAATCTCAAAAAAATGCCTTTATATATAAGTAAGGTAAGTAGCAATATTTTCGTGTGGAAAAATTAGATGGGAATAGATTTGAATAGCCTAAACGGATATTCTGTCGGGCTAAATCCAAATTTAAAAGTAAATAGTTACGGAAAGTTTGTTCATTTTGGGAATACCAAAAATGTGGATACTTTCCAAGCTACTTCGCCTGTTCGTTTGTTTGAAGAAGCTGAGATTAAGAAAATGATTGCTAACAGTCCTGAAGTTCAGAAAATTTTATCTGAACACAAAATTCCTGTGCGTTTGAATATGAAAGAATTACACGAACTTAGAGATGGACACGCTAAAGATACTCAAAATATTGCGGTTGCAATTGCCAATAACTTACCACCAGCTCTTAAACAACAAGTTAATATTAAAGACTTGAAAGATGGAGCGTTGCTTCATGATTTTGGCAAAGTTTTAATTCCGCCCGAAATTTTAAATAAAAATGGTAGTCTTACAGATGCGGAACATAAAATTATGGATTTACATACCGAGCTTGGTTACTACTTGCTAAAATCTACTGGTGTAAGTGACAAAGTTTTGGATTTGGTTAGAAATCACCACGACAATTATTTAGACAATACTTCAGGAAGAAGTTATATTCCTGATATCAATTTGCAAATTCTAAATATTGCCGATAAATATTCTGCGCTTACTGAAAAAAGAGTTTACAAAGATGCTTATGCTCCAAAAAGTGCACTTACTGTAATCTATGGTGATGTTCAACGTGGTGAAGTTCATCCATTCTTGTTCACAGCACTTGTGAAAGCCACAATGGACAGTGATCCTATGTTGAATGTTAAGAAAGTTTAAGCAGTATATAAACTTTATGGCAATTTTTAATAAGAAAAATTGTTTATATATATGTAAGGGATAATTAAGAGATATACTAACGGGGAAATCTTAGTCTTACAAAACTAATCAAAAATTCTAAATTGGGGAAAATAAAACTTTAGGGGAAAATAAATAATCGAATCATCCATCATAATCAATCTTTTTACGGGTTGCTGATACTTTTCAGCGCCCTTTTTATTGTCCTCGGCCGGACGGGGCATTATGCTACCAGTGGCTTATCTATTTGTCAGATTAATGTGTGATTTTCGGTCGGAGGTGGCTATATTTCTATAAAAAGATACGGTTAGATTTTAACCGTATCTTTTTGTCTTGAATATGATATAAATTTTATTTTTTGACTAGACCAAAGCCAATTCCTTATTGAAAGGGTTGGTGGAACACTCCTGTCTGTCACCAAGAATTTCTGACTTGATTACAGATAAATCGTGTTGCATCAATCTTCTTGGAGAACCTTCTTCCATTGAGTGGTTTCTTAACAAGTAAGATGGGTGGAAAATAGCCATTGCTCTATATTCTTTGCCATTTACTGTTACATTGAACCAGTTACCACGAACTTTTGAAATTTGAACCTTTTTATCTTCCCAGAATGATCTTAGAGAAGTTGCACCACAGAAAATAATTGCTTGTGGGTTCATAATATCAATTTGAGCAGTCAAATATCTTTCACATAATGCTTTTTCTACATCGGTTGGAACTCTGTTTTCAGGTGGTCTGCATTTTACAGTGTTGATGATGTATAAATCGTTTTCTCTTGAAATGCCTGCTTCTTCTAAGAATTGGTTTAACAATTTACCTGCTCTACCTACAAATGGTTTTCCTGTTTCATCTTCTGTTTCACCAGGAGCTTCACCGATAAGTACAATTCTTGCAGTTTCAGGATTACCATCTGAAAAAACTACGTTTTTACGAGTTTTTGCCAAGATGCAATCTGTACAATTTTCGCATTTTGCTTGAACGATATCCAAACAGCCTTTTTTAATCATTTATAATCTCTCCTCTTATGTAGTCTTTATTGTTCTTTAAAAAATCCGATACTATATTTTTTACAATATCTTTTTAATTCCTTCATTATTATATCAGATAATAAAAATACTGCAATCAAATTTGGAACGGCTAAAAATAATGTAAAAGCGTCTGACAAATTCACTACACTTTTCAAGTTCATCGCAGAACCGATTATGATAAATAAACAGTAAATTATTTGGAAAGTTCTTGTTGTAGCTTTTGATTCGCCAAATAAGAATGTCCAACTTTTTGTTCCGTAATATGAACCACAAAGCATTGTTGATAATACAAAACAACTTGCCATAAATGTTAATAAAATTGGGAAGAATGGACAAACTGTTGCGAATGCTTTTGATGTTAATTCAATACCTTCAATACCATTTGTATTTAAGTATGCACCAGTTACAACAATGATAAATGCAGTTGCAGCTCCAACTATTACAGTGTCAACAAATGGTTGTAACATTGCAATAAATGCTTGAGCGACAGGTTTACTTGTTTTTACTGCTGAAAACGCAATCGGTGCAGTTCCTAAGCCTGCTTCGTTTGCAAACATTGCACGTCTAAACCCCCACAACATACATCCAAATAATCCACCACCAACAACAGCTTGAGGTTTGAATGCTTCTTTAATAATTAAGCAAATTGTTTCTGGTACATGGTGAATATTTAACAAACAAATTATGAATGCTGAAAATACGTACAAAGTACACATAACAGGTGTAACTTTAGATGTGAATTTTCCGATTGATTTAATACCACCGATTACAGTTATATAAGTTATAACTGCAACGATTAAACCAAATACCCAACGATAACCTTCAAATAGCCCTGTCACGTTAGAAATCTGAGTTGTGATTGCATTGATTTGGAACAAATTCCAACCCCCAATCATCGCAAATACGCAACATATGGCATAAATTTTTGCTAAATATGGTGTATAAGGTCTTATCCAAGGTGCACGAAGTCCATTTATAATATAATACATTGGACCACCAGAAGATGAACCATCTTTGTTAATTTGTCTGAATTTGATACCTAATAAAACTTCTGCGAATTTTAATGCCATTGAAAAAATTCCAGCAATAATCATCCAAAAAATTACCCCAGGACCACCAACTGAAACTGCCAACGCTGAGCCAACAACATTACCCATGCCAGCAGATGCCGAAATGGTTGCAGTTAAAGCTTGGAAAGACGATACCTCACCTTGTTTTTTCTTGATAATAGTATCATCGTGTTTATATCTTTTTGTGATTAAATCGATTGCGTGTTTAAATCCCCACAAGCCGATAAATCTTGTTCTAAAAGTAAAATATAATGCCGCAATCATCAATAACACAATCAAAAATTCTACACGTACTCCGTTAATTGTTACGTGAGAAAAGATGATTCCTGAAATCTTATTCGCCACTGGCGATAAAATGCTATCAATTTGGCTATCTAAATTCATAACCTAATTGTATAATAAACAGATTATTTTACAAAGTTTCAGCAATTTTTACTTAACATCCAAGGCTTCAAGTTGTTTAATTTTAGTGTTTATTTCGTTCATCAAATTAACATTTTCTGTTTGACGAGCAAATTTTTGAGCCTTTGTTAAAAGATTATGAGCTTTGCCGATATTATTAAATTCAACCATGATATCAGCTGCTGCAAGATAGTTTTGAGCAGTTTTTAGTGGAGTGTCTGCGTCAGTATAATTTTTAACCGCTTGAGAATATGATTTTAATGCTTTTTCTGGTTCATCAAATTTCATATATGCTTTACCAGTGTTAGAAGCAACAAAACCTTTCAAATTATTGTTGTTTGTTTCGTCAGCCAAACCTGTTGCAACTTCATAATAATCAAAAGCAGTTTTTTCATACATATCAGTATAAATATTGCCCAATTTTGTCAATGATGCTGATTGAGCAGGTAAGTTTTCAGCTTCCCCAGCGTGAGAAACTGTACTAAAATAGTGATCCATTGCAGGTGTAATTTGATTTATATCGTCATAAATTTGTGCCATTGAATAGTGGGCTTTTGTTTTTACATTTTCATCAGTTGAAAGTTGTAATGATTGTTGATAACTTTTCAACGCTTGTGCGATATAATCGTGATCATCATAAATTTTTCCAACTTCATAATAAATTTTTCCAGAAGTTTCTGTATCATCGATTTCTAATGCACGATTAAGTGCTTGTTCAAATGATTTGATAGCGTTTTCTGGGTCGTTTGCGTAAGCATATTTTTTAGCTTGGATAAATAAAGATTTTAATTGTTTATCTTGTGGAATTTTTGTTGAGGTTGTTTGACCTGCAACAGAAATTGGAATTACATTTGAATTTTCTTCAGTTGCTTGTTGTGGAATTGATTCTGTTTGAGCAGTTTCTTTTAATTCTTCTTGACGTTTTGTTTGGCTAGTTGTTCCGTCAGGGAAGCGTACCAAAAATCTTTCGTTGATATCTTCTTCGTTAAATTTCAAATCAATATTCTGTAAGAATAATGTTTCAACCCAGTTTTCAACAACTTTAGAATCTTTGCCTAATGTTTCTGAAATGTGTTTATCAAGAACTGATGCAGCAGTTTTTAGAGTTGATTTTACAAGTCTGGCATCAGCATTATCTTTTTGAACTTGTTTTTTTACAACTTCTAAATATCCGTCAACAATTTCACTCAAATCATCAGGAGTACCGATTGCTAAAGATGTGTTTTTAAAATCTTTTAAAATTTGAGCAATATTGATTCGGTTATCAATAGCTGTTGCAGGTTTTTCTTGTGGTGCAACTTGGGTTGTAACAGTTGTTTGAGTGGTTTGGGGTCTGGAATTTACATTTACGCCAGCATAAGCATTAGCTACGGGCATTGCAAACTTTTGTTCATAAGCAGGGGTGTAAGTTGGTTGTTTTTGTTCAACATACTGAAGCCCTTTGCTTTTTGAATTCTGACCTGATTCTTGTTCTCGTTGGGCATTGGTTGCAGCAGACTTTTCTTCGTCCTCTCTTTTTTTGATAGGATTACGATTTTCTTGTCTTACATATGGTCGTTGATATATGTTATTAAGACTAAGTCCCATTTTATTATTCTACCTGCCCAATATCTAGTTCTTACCATATTATTTGTAACATATTTCACTATGAAAGTGGTCATTCTTTCGTATGATTTATGCCATGTTAGATTTAAGTTTTTTTCACAAAAAGTCAAGGGGGTAAATGTATGTAATGGTTTAACTTGTTTGGTTTTCATTTAAAAAGGAGCTTTTAGCTCCTTTTTATTTTACAAATTTACTTCTTCCATTGTGTACATAGTGTATTGAACTGTTGCAGGGATTTTTCCATCGCCACCTTTCACAAATAATAGTGGGAATAAGAAAATCCAACCAACATGAGCCCAATATCTGCCCTCTCCTTTATCTCTAATATTTCCACGAAGAAGAATAGGGTCATTATCATTAGTTATTAATTGGAAATTTGTTAATTCCATTTCTCCTGGAATTCCTAGGATAAAATTGTTTTTCAATTTTGCAACTTGTGCAGTCACTTCTGTCCCTTGTTTTACAACAACATTTCCATTTACTTTAACTGGTTGAGCTACTTCAAATGTTACTGTTTCACCTTGCTTTAAGTTATCAGCATTTAGTTCTTGGACTGGTTTTACAGGAATAGCTTTTCCTTCTGGTAAAACAATAGCTGATGCTTGTAAGCTAATAAATGATAAACATAATACTAAACTAATAATCTTTTTCATATTCTTACCTCCAAAAACTAAATTATACAAAATTTTTCATTATTTTTCTAGCTAGCCATTTGGCTATATTTCATTGCCTAGGCTTTATCAATCAATGTTCATATGTATGAACTATTGTATTGAATAAAAGTTGTAATATCAACATATAGTTCACAAATATGAACAAGTGTGAAGTTATGACTAATAAAGAGTTTAACAAGTTAATTTGCCAAAGAATTTTATCGTTGCGTAAGGAACGAAATTTGACGCTCGAAAAATTAGCGTACCAAAGTGGAATATCAAAAGGTGGCTTGAGTGAAATTGAGAGAAACATGAAAGAACCTCGAGCTTATACAATTTTAAAGATTTGTACTGGTCTTGGCATTTCAATGAATGAATTTTTTGCATTTAAAGAGTTGGATGAATTTACAAATAATATTTAAAACATTTTGTTTAAAAATTGTAAACAATTTGACAAAATATCATGACAAAGAAATTTGATTAATTTATTATCTTTCATGAATTCGGAGGCAGAATGTTAAAAGATATGATAGATAATAAATCAAATTTTGACTTATCGACAAAAAGTGCATTCTCTAGTGAAAACGATACTTTTACATCTCGTTCTTTTGCAGCTTTACTTGCAAAAAACAGTGTGCCTTCTTCTCACAAAAGAATTGCTGACAACTATCTTATTATTAAAAAAGTTTTCAAATTTCAGGCATGTATGAGCAGAATTTCTAACGTTGAAAAATCTATGTTAGAAAAATATGATTTCAACATTTTGGAATTTACAACTATGAAACAAATGTATGACGAATTAAGACTATTACAACAATGGTCAACTTCTGAGGATGCAGTGCTTAGGGATATGTCTGATAATATTTTACTTATCAGAGTTAAGGAATTGAAGTTCTTGGAAGCAAGCCGTTATGCTTCAATTTCAAATGAAATTTATAATGGCTACAAAGCATTGGATCAATACTTAAAAGAAATTAGTAAGTTCCAATCTGTTCAAACTCTTAGAACTTTGAACTAAGTTTTTTAAATACTTAAACATACATACGCAACAAAAAAAGAAGATTTTTAATTAAATCTTCTTTTTTTATTCTTTTTCTTGTTGGTAACCAAATGTTTTCAAAACTTTGTCTTTTTTACGCCAATCTTTTTCGACTTTTACTTGTAATTCCAGAAAAACTTTTTTCTCAACAATTTTTTCTAATTCTAAACGCGATTCTGTTCCAATTTTTTTGAGTAAACTTCCACCTTTACCGATTAGAATACCTTTTTGGCTTTTGTGTTCACAATAAATTATTGCTGAAATCTTATCGATAGTTTCTTCCTCTTTGTATTTTTCAACTTTAACCGCAACACAATGAGGAATTTCATCTGATGTATTTAGTAAGATTTTCTCTCTGATGATTTCTTCTGTAACATCACGCATTGTTTCTTCTGTTACAATATCTTCTGGGTAAAGAGCTTCGCCTTCTGGAAGTTTTTTATAAATATTTTTAATTAGTGTATCGATATTTCTGCCAGTTTTAGCCGAAATTCTTACAACTGGTAAATTTGTATTAAACAATGTTTTATAAGTTAATAAATTTTCTTCAACTTTTTCTGGTTTTTTAATTTTATCAACTTTATTCATGACGATAATAATTGGGATTTCTGTTTGCAAAATGTTTTGCGCAATCCATTTATCACCTTTACCAGCAGGATCAGAACCATCTACTAAAAATAGAATTACATCTGCATCAGGAACGGCAACTTTTGCTTCATCGAGTAAAAATTCCCCAAGTTTGTTTAATGGTTTGTGAACCCCTGGGGTGTCGATGAACACAATTTGTCCTTCTTCATTTGTTAAGATGCCTTTAATTCTTTTTCTTGTAGTTTGAGCTTTGTCTGTTGCAATAACAATCTTCTGCCCCAATATTTGATTTAAAAGGGTAGATTTACCTACGTTTGGACGTCCTATTATTGCTACAAATCCGCTTTTCATAAAGATATTGTAACATAAATTTTATTTTTTTTTAATAAAGTGGCAAAAAATTTTACTCTCGGTTATTATATAAATGTAATGTGTAGTTGTTAGATTTAACGTAGGACATGGGAAAAAATAAAAGAAATATAATTGTTGCAGCGACTTTAGCTATGTTATTTACTAGCTTTAATCCTGCAGTAGCAGATAGTTTAAGTAATTTGTTACAGATGGATGTAAAAAAATCATCTGCGGCAGATACTGTTGACGTTACATTCTACACTACTGGAGAAGCTTCAAATTCTGTTGTTACAAGAAAAGCTAACAACAGATATGTTGTTTTACTACCAAATACTTCAAGTACAGCTTCAGTTGCTCCAAGTATTGGTGGTGTAAAAGATTTAATTACTGATGTTGAGGTAAAACACGTTAATGATGGTATTGGTGGCTATACCAAAGTAACTTTTGGCACTACAAAACCTATCAATATCAAAACTCATATGAAAAAAACTAATCCTCTAACACAAGCTCAAAAAGATTCTCAAGCAATTATTGCTAAAAATAATGCAGTAACAAAACCTGCAACAGAGCAGCCAAAAGCACAAGCTACCCCAAAAGAGGTTGCAAAAACAACAACTAACAATACACAGACAAAGCCTGTCACTCAGGCAACTACACAAAAAACATCTACTCCAAAGGTTATACCTGTTTCAGTACCAAAAGCTCCAGTGGTAGCTTCGACTCCGAAAAAAGAAACAGTAAAACCTAAAGTTGAACAAAAAGTTCAACCAAAAGCAGTAACTCAACCTAAAGTTGAGGCAAAGGTACAACCAAAAGTTGTAACAAAACAACCAGTTGCGCAAACTCCATCTGATACTTACGTTCCAAGAATGAAATTTGATAAAAATGGTAAACGTATTATCGATTTAGAACCAAGAGTTTCACATAAGATAGTTGTGGAACAACCAACTAAATCTGTTAAGGTTGAGCCATTGGTTGCAGAGGAACAAGCTCCAATTAGAGAGGTTGCACCAGTTGTTGCTGAATCCGCTATTGAAACTCCAGTTTCGACACCAAGTAAAACATCTCATGACATGCCAGTATGGATTTTGTTTGCTGGTGGAGGTGTTGCACTGTTGGGAATTTTATACCTAATGTATGATGCAATGAAACACGCTAACGAAAAAGATCAATCAAGACTTGAATCTTTCTTTAAACTTTCGTCGCAAAGTGCTGCAAAACGTCGCAGACGTGAATATTATGATATTGCAAATAACAAAGATTTGAACTGGCAAGAAAAATACAAAATGTATGTTGAAAAAGAAGAACGTCGCAAACCTAAAAAAGACGAATCTGCAATGTCATACATTACAGATATGTCTGGTCTGAAAAAAGCTATTGTTGAGCCAGAAGTCCAAGTTGAACAACCAGTTCAAGAGGTTGTGTCAGCACCAAAAGCTGAACTAAAACCTCAACCAATCGTAAAATCACATGAAGATGTGGTTAAGGAAAAATTACAAGCAAAAATTTCGCAAATGGAACATTCTTTAGCTCAAACTCCAACAGCGAAAGAGCCAGAAGAAGTTTCAAACGAAGTTAAATCAGAAGACAACGCAATTACAAACAAAATTTCAGAAATCAAATTGAAATCTTTCTCCAAACCAGTGAGCTTAAAAGAAACTCAAAGATCTTTACTTGAAGATGACAAAAAGATTTCTAGAAATAAATCTTATGAAGAAGGTAGATTTGTAAAACTTAGCAATTCACCTTTGAGTGTAAACAGACGTAAATCAGGTGCATCAAAACTAGCAATTTCTGATTTATTAACAACAGGTAGTAAGTATTTGACAAATAATGGGGAAATGAAAATGAGCAAGGAAAATGAAAACTATTTAGTATCTTCTTTGAATGAGTACATCTCACTTTTAGATTCAGAAGCTACATCAACAGCAACAGTATCAAGAAATTCAGTTGCCGACACTTTATCACAAGTTAAATCATCATCAGCACAAGCAATGAGTCGCTCTGGTGTAAGTAACCCTATTTCTAGAGGTTCTAACCCAATGACTAAAAATGCTAGTCCTGCAACTTATATGAATGGTTTAATTGTTAAATCTGGTTACAATATCGATTCTGAAAAAGGTTTCTATGTTGTAAATATTGATGGTGTATCAGCATTAGTTGGTAGAATTAAGGACAATATTTTTGTATTGAAAAAATTCGACCAAGTTGTTGACAAGCCTATCCAAGTAAGACAAGATCACGGAAGCGTTTATATCGTTAGAGTTGGCGGTTTTAAATGCTTGGTAGATGTTTCAAAAGACAAAATGGGAACACTTATCGAAATTTAGAATTTAGATAATGCTTAAAAAATTTATTTTACTTGTTTGTTTAATAATAGGAGCGAGTTTGCTTTGCTGTTTGAATTTTGACAGGAAAGCACCGCAAAAAGTCAATATACAATTTTCATCATGGGGTTCAGAATCTGAAATGAGGATTTTGAAGCCCATTTTGATTGAGTTTGAAAAACAAAACCCTGATATTAAAGTTGAATTTTTACATATCCCGCAAAATTATTTTCAAAAAATTCATTTGCTTTTCGCTTCTAACACTGCACCAGATGTTATTTTTATGAATAACCAATATTTGCCAATCTATGCAAATGCAGGAGTTTTAGAAGATTTAACCCCTTATCAAAAAGATTTGGAGCTTGATAAATTTTATCCAAAATCAGTTCAAACATTGAGTTGGGAGGATAAAGTTTATGGTGTTCCAAGAGATATTTCTAACCTTGTGATTTATTATAACAAAAGTCTTTTTGACAAAAAGGGGGTAAGTTATCCTAAAAAAGGTTGGAGCTATGAACAGTTTTTGGATACTGCTAAAAAGTTAACCAACGCTCCTGAAGTTTTTGGAATTTCGTTTGAAGAAGAACCTTTGTTTTATATGCCTTATTTGATGACTTTTGGGGTTGAAGGAGTTCCAAGGTTTGAAGATGAGAGGGTTCAAACGGCATTAAAAATTTATGCAGATTTAAGACATAAGTATAAAGTTGCACCGCTTAAAGAACATTCAGCAAGTGCGACGATGGCACAAATGTTTTTGCAAGGTCGATTAGGAATGTATATTTCTGGAAGATGGATGAGCCCAAAATTTAGAGAGGATGCCAAATTTGACTGGGATGTTGTGGAATTCCCAGGGGTTGTGCCGATGGATTCTTCAGGTTGGGTTGTAGCAAAAAGTTCTAAACATAAAGCTGAAGCACTTAAGTTGGTTAAATTTTTATCCTCAAGTGAGAATTTGAAAGAGTTTACAAAAAGTGGGCTTATTGTGCCTGCAAGGGTTGATGTCGCACAGAGTGAAACGTTTTTAGATGGACAGAAACCGCAGAACGCTAGAGTGTTTTTAGAGGTAATCGAAACCTCAAAACCAACACAAACAACAACCGATTACCGCCAAATCCTCGACACCCTCAAAACCAAAGCCGAGTATGTGCTGAATTAGGGGTAAATCTTTTCAAAATGTAAATAAAATGTCTTAATATATTATTTATGCTATAATTCTTCTTGAGAAAGTTGTTTGTATGATAGACATAAAAAGATTAATTACTTTATTAGGCTTTCAGCCTAAAGATGGTGTTGTTGGAATATATGAAAAAAAATATTCACAGCACAATTATTCTATTGAAATAGATTTCAATAGAAAGCAAATCGGCTATGGAAAGCTTATAGGTGCTGATTGCAAAACAACACAAAATTTTTCTCAAGATGAAAATTGGGTTGTTTTAGAGTGTGTTGATAGACTTTTAGAAAAAGGTTATAAGCCACAAAATATTATCTTAGAAAAAACTTGGCCAGCAGGTCATGGACATACTGGCAGACTTGATATTTGCATTACCCGTGATGATGGTTCTGAATATCTTTTAATTGAATGTAAAACTTATGGTAAAGAGTTTGATAAAGCTGTTGCAAAATTAAATAAAGATGGTGGGCAGCTATTTACTTATTTTAAATTTAGCAATAAAGCCGATGTTATAATGCTTTATGCTTCTGAATTACAAAATGATCAAATTGTTTATAAAAATGAAATTGTAAAAATTGAAGATGATTATAGAACTGGCGACGTAAAAGATTTTTACGAAAAGTGGAATAAATTAACTAAAGATAATGGTATTTTTGATTCTTGGGTTGAACCATATTGTTTTGAAAGCAAAGCATTGGTAAAAAGTCAATTAAAACCAATCAACCAAGAAGATTCTAGTTTTATTTTTAATCGTTTCCTTGAAATTTTAAGGCATAATGTGGTTTCAGATAAAGGAAATGCTTTTAATAAAATTTTCACTTTATTTTTATGTAAAGTTTACGATGAAACATCTAAAAATGAAGATGAAGAACTAGATTTTCAATGGAAAGAAGGCGTTGATGACCATGTGAAATTTCAGTTACGTTTAACTGATTTATACAAAAATGGCATGGAGGTTTTTTTATCAAGAATAGTTAGTGATTTTGATGAACAAGAATTTGAAAATAAATACAAACATCTTTCTCAAGAAACCAAAAACGAATTACTAAAAGAAATCAACACATTAAGACTTGAAAAAAATAATGAATTTGCAATAAAAGAAGTATATGACCACGATTCATTTATAGAAAATGCCAAAATTGTTAAAGAAGTTGTTGAACTTTTGCAAGGTTATAGAATTAGATATAACAAAAGGCAACAATATTTATCAGACTTTTTTGAATTGTTACTTACAACTGGTTTAAAACAAGAAGCAGGGCAATTTTTTACACCTGTTCCAATTGCTCAATTTATAATTAAAAGTTTACCATTAGAGCGTATTGTTGATGAAAAACTAAAAGCAAAAAATGGCGAATTATTGCCATATATGATTGATTATGCAGCTGGTTCAGGGCATTTTATCACAGAATACATGCATGAAGTTCAAAACATTATTGATAACAAGAACTCAAATAAATACATTGATAAAACAGCTAGAAAAATTAAAAACTGGCAAATCGATCAATATGATTGGGCAACAGAGTACGTTTATGGTGTAGAAAAAGATTACCGTCTTGTTAAAGTAGGAAAAGTTGGCTGTTATTTACATGGTGACGGCTTAGCCAATGTTATTTTAAGTGATGGTTTAGGCAACTTTGTAAATACAAAAGATTACAAAGGTAAATTAAAAAAAGATAATGAAGATAACTTAAAAGACAACCAACAATTTGATATACTTTTGAGTAATCCCCCTTATTCGGTATCAGCTTTTAGGCAAACAACAAGAGATTATTACACAGAAAAAGATTTTGATTTATATGAAAAATTAACAGATAATTCATCAGAAATTGAATGTCTATTTGTTGAAAGAACAAAACAACTCTTAAAAGATGGCGGTATTGCTGGCATTATATTACCAAGTTCAATTCTAACTAATACTGGAATTTATACAAAAACAAGAGAATTGCTTTTAAAATATTTTGAAATAGTTGCGATAACTGAACTTGGTTCAAATACATTCATGGCAACAGGAACAAATACTGTTGTGTTATTCTTACGAAGAAGAAATAATTACGAGTGTATAAATCTTGAAAAATCTGTTGTGAATTTTATTAAAAATCAAACAGATGTAACAATTAACGGAATTGAAACACCTATTCAAAAATATGTTAATTATGTTTGGGATGGTTTAACTTTTGGTGATTATTTGACTTTGTTAAATAAAGAACCAAATGAAAAAGTTAAAAACCATGATTTATTTAAAGAATATTCAAATAAAATTAAATTGGATAAAGAATTTTGGAATAAAGTAATTGAACTTGAAAAAGAAAAAATTTATTACTTTATTCTTGCTTATCCTCAAAAACTTGTAATAGTCAAAACTGGTGAAAAAGATGCCGAAAAGCAATTTTTAGGTTACGAATTTTCAAATCGCAGAGGCTCTGAGGGTATCCATCCAATACAGAGAAATAAGACTATTGATGAATGTACGAAACTGTTTGATATAAATTCATTTGATAATCCGCAAAAAGCAAGTACCTACATTTATAAAGCATTTGAAAATGATTTTGATTTTAATATTGATGAAACACTAAAAGATAATGTTTCTAGAATTAAGTTATTAGATTTGATGACTTTTGATAGAACCGACTTTGAAAAAAATATTAATTTGAATTCTAAAAAAAAAGTAAAAATTGAAAGTAAATATGACATTATAAAGGTAAAAGATATTTGCGAAATTGGGAGAGGGAGGGTTATCAACAAGAAAGAAATTGAAGAAAATAAAGGTGAATATCCTGTGTATTCATCAAAATCTATGGATGAGGGTATATTAGGAAATATTAATTCTTATGACTTTAATGGTGAATATGTAACTTGGACTACTGACGGTATTTATGCTGGTAGCGTATTTTATAGGAATGGTAAATTTAATTGTACAAATGTTTGTGGAACTTTAAAAGCAAAAAATAATAGTATAAATATGAAATATTTATCTGTTATATTACCACAATTTACCTCTGATTATGTTGTAAGGGTTGCAAACCCGAAATTAATGAACAATGTAATGGCTGAAATAAAAATACCGCTTCCACCACTTGAAATTCAGCAAAAAATTGTTGATGAAATTGATAAAATTGAAAAAATAAACATAAATAATAAGTTAAAAATCAAAGAATATAGACATGAAATTTTTGAAATAGTTAATAATGTAAAAGCAAAAAAATTAAAATTAAAAGAAGTTGCTCTACTAATTACAAAAGGTTCATCTCCAAACTGGCAAGGTATTAATTACATAGATAAACCTGGGATATTATTTATAACGAGCGAAAATGTAAGAGAAAATTATTTAGATTTGACATCAAAAAAATATTTAGAAGATAAATTTAATAAAATACAAGCTCGTTCAATTCTTAAAAAAGGAGATATCCTTATAAACATAGTAGGTGCATCGATTGGTCGTGCCGCAGTATTTGATTTAGATATTACAAATGCGAATATAAACCAAGCAGTATGTGTTGTAAGATTAAAAGATTTAATGAATTCAAAATATGTATCTACTTTTTTGAACTCTGATGTTGCACAAAAAATGTATGATACAATGAAAAAAGAAGTTGCAAGAGCAAATTTAAGTTTAGAAAATATCTCAGACATTATACTTCCAGTTCCAAATTCGGTTGAACAAAAAGAAATCGTAACTAAAATAGAAGAACTTGAAAAACAAATTGCTGAAGCTCAAAAGGTAATCGACAATTCAAAACAACAAAAACAAGAGATTTTAGATAAATATCTAAAATAGTTTTACCCCTAGCCATTCAAGGCTTTTAGGATTTCCATAATGCAGAAGTAGTGGCAGGTTGCACCTGCGATTACGAATAAGTGCCACACGCAGTGCATATATCTTTGTTTTAGGTGGAAGAAAATACATCCGCTTGAATAGAATAATCCACCCAATAATAACAACCAAACCGCTAAATGGCTTGCGTTATGCCAAATTGAATAAAACAAAAATACTGATAACCAACCCATCACCAAATACAAACCTGTTGAAAGGTATTTGAATTTCAAGGTTAGGCAAGAATAAATTATTCCAGAAATCGCCAAGTACCAAGTCATCGCAGTCAAAGCAACAGACAATGGAAACGATACTGTCAAAAGTAAAATCGGTGTATAAGTTCCTGCAATTAGCATATAAATTGCACTTCTATCAAGTCTTTGGAAAACTTTTTTTGCGGTTTTGTGCACCATCGCATGATATAGGGTTGAAGCTTGGAAAAGGATAAATAACATTGAACCAAACACCGCAGTTGATGCTGCTTGAAGTGTGGTTTTAGAACTAACCGAAAGCATTACGATAGCATAAATTGATAATAACGCCCCAATTGAGTGTGTGAAAGCGTTTATAAATTCCTCTTTCGGTGTATATTTAATTTCTTCAGCCATTTCTTAACCCCTAGTTTTCTTTTGATTTTATTATATAAAAATGGAGCTCTCATGCAAATAAAATTTTAAAAAACATTACAAAGAGGGGAAGTTAAAAGTGGGAATATTTGAAGCGATAATGAACGGCACCCAAGACCCAGAATTAAATGTGAAAAAGCTTATTGCGATTGTGAATGAGTATGTGGGGTAAATATTCTATTATAATCTTTGCCTCACATAGTCATCACTTTAAATGGTTGGTCAAATTTATAGTTATTTATCTTCAATGGGGATTAAAATTCCATGACAAGGATCATGCTGATATATCATTCTGACTTTTGCTAAAACTTCCTCTTCTCCAATTATTTTTGTTATATTATTTATTAATCTTTCTTGAGCCTCTTCATCATGATAATAAATATTGATAATTGTTTTTTCTTTTGCCAGAAAAATGTGTTTTAAAATATTGTGATCAGCTTTATCCAGAGAATGACCTACAACATGAAAAGTCGCTGTATATATTTTCTTTGGGTATTTCAATTCATTTAATAGAGCTTGATATGATCTAATTGTTTGATATCTATGTCTTTGATTGTGTTTCTTAAAAACGTTAAACTCGACGGGAATTTCTTCATTTAAATCATTCGGCAAATAATTAAAAAAGCTATGTGTGCCAAAAACCAAATTGCAAAAATTAGGGTCATTACCTAATTTACCATGTATATATATGGATTGAGTTTTTATGCCACAATCACGATAATTAAAATTTGTTTTGTATAATTTTTCACAAGTACTTGTGTAATTAAAATTTAATAAACTTATACAATCTGTACCCAGATTAAATTTATATTTTTTAGCATCGGTCGATAAAGTTTCTTCATTTAGATATATTTCTAAAGCTTTTGTAAAAAGTCTCAAATGATCATGTAAAAGATTAGCTAAATCAACATAATTTTCTACATGATAATATACATTATAATCCTTTGTAGTTCCTTCTTTGCTATATACATCATTATATTCAGGTTTACTTAAAAAATTTTTAATCTTAAAAAGACTAAAGTCAAAAAAGTTTTTGGGGACACGAAAAATATATTCATCTACTTTTTTACTATTCTTCTGGGCTATTAAAGGAAGTGTTTGTATAAATTTTATTACTTCATATATTTCAGTTTCTAGGTCTATCCAAGTATCGCCTAATTCTGATTGTCTAGTTAAAAAATGCTTCATCCAAATATTTGTTGTACAAAAAGGTTTATATTTGTCCTCATTTTTACAATAATTTAAAAAGTCAGTATACTTGGTTTTTAAACCATGTGCGATATCAAACCCATTCCCTAAAATTAAAATATTCATTCCTATATCCTATATTTTTCAAAATTTTTTCACTTGTTCCATCACTATATTAAATACTTCTGGAAATAATTTCTGGAACTAAAATATAATGATAATTTTTACAAATAGATTATGTATATTTTATTAAAGAAAAAACTATTTTATAAAAACTCCAATTTACAAAATATTTCAATCTTTTAAATATATATCAACTTTACGAACTGTTTTAGAATGCCCTTCCAAATTTACATATTTATACACACCATCAGCATACAATGTATATTTTCTAGGGACCTTAAATCTTTGCTTATCAACAAAATCATAATTAAAATTAAAATAAACAAATTGTCCTGCATAACAATCATCATCACATAAAGACCACTTAGGGCATATATAACCTAATGCTCCATCATCTAGTGCTTGCTGAATAAATATTCTTTTATTTGAAATAGAACCATGATCAGTATTAGCAAAACAAGAGTTTGATATTAATAAACAAAATAAAACCAATAAGACTTTTTTCATACTACACCTCAACTTTTGCCTAAATTATACCATAAATATTAGATGTATTTTAATTTTTGAATTACAAAAGGACTCTTTGACTCTCGAGACGGTGGGAGTGTCTTGAGTCGTTCGCATTAAACGGGTCTTCGTATTTTGCTTTTGTGGCTTTCTCCACTAGCAAAATATACTCCGCCCTCTGCTCACTCCTCGCTCGAACCACTGACAAGGCTTTGCCTTGTGTGGGTTCTCTTCCCACAACACCTATTATAAATTTTATAAAAATGGAGACGGTGGGAGTCGAACCCACGTCCAAAATGGATCAAAATAAATATCTACGAGTGTAGTTTCTTATTCTCTCGATTAACTCAGGAAAAAAACTAAACCCGACAAGTTAATCCTAGGTTTTATTTTAGGGGAAACTCTAAACCCCACAAAGTTATCTTGATACGCCTACTTTGCATCAACGTACTGCGTCTTGCATAAGGGCCTTATAAAACCGGCAAGCTGGGTCCTATAAGGAGCTACACCGACTACGCTGCAACAGCTCTAGCTGGAGTGAAGTCTGCTTCAATAACGTTAGCATTTAATTTGTTTTGCTCGTTGATAACCGAGAACAGCGCTCGGACTCGCAACCTATTTTCACCAAACATCCTGTCAAATCCAAAACGTCCCCATGAATGTCTTTTCGGTGTTGTTAATGTACTGTACTAATATTATATCTCTTATGGGAAATTTTTCAATAATAAATAGGATTTAATTATGTTTGTAACGAAATATTACAGTAAACAGACGAGAAATTAAAGAAATCTTGTCCATTTGCCGATAATACACCCATAGGAAACAAAATGAAAGGAAACTACCATGGGAATGGCAGCATCTCAAGCGAGATTTTTGAGCTTGACAGCAAGAAAGACAAATGTAGAGTTCGAAGGACAACAGATCAACCAACAAAGAAC
>JAGAJM010000012.1 GCA_017626055.1 bacterium
GCATAATACCATCATCTGCTGCAACTACAAGGATTGCAATATCTGTTGCTTTTGCACCACGAGCACGCATTTCTGTAAACGCTTCGTGACCTGGGGTATCTAAGAATACGATTTTCTTATCGTTATTATCTCCTAAATAAACAGTATAAGCACCGATAGATTGAGTGATACCACCAACCTCAGTTGCTACAATCTTGTGTTTTGAAGCACGGATACTATCTAATAATGTAGTTTTACCATGGTCAACGTGACCCATAATACTAATAACTGGAGCACGTTTCTTCAATAATTTTTTATCTACTTCAGATAAAGCCTTTGCTTTTTCTTCTTTTTCCAATTCTTGTTCGATGAATGCATCTAAATCTTCTTCTAAAACTTCAAGTTCATACTCTGCACAAACTTTTTTGATTACATCAACATCGATAAGTTGGTTAACTGTTGCCATAACACCATTCAACATTAAAAATTTAACAATCTCTGCTGGTGTTTTTTTGATTTTTTCTGACAATTCGGAAATTGTCATAGCCTGATTTACAACAATTTGTTTAACTTCTTCTACCGCTTCTGCTTTTTGAACCTTTTTCTTATGGTGTTGAGCAGCTGCTTTTTCTAGAGAAATTCTTTCTTGTTCTTCTTTTTTAGAATTAAAATCTTTTTCCTTTTTCTTATTATCTGATCTGCGTTTTGAATTTGATTGACCAGATTTATTATCGTAAATTTCTTGAGGAATTATACGACGTTCTAAAGGTTTTTTGTTACCAAATTCTTTATTTTCACCAGCTGGTTTTTCACCTTTTACAAACTTTTTGTCACCAGTTGGTCTTTCGCCACGAGGTGGGAACTTCTTATCACCTTTTTGGAATGGCTTGTTTGGTCTTTCTGATTTAACTTCTTCACCTTCTGGTTTTCTAGGAGCTTTTCTAACAATTTCCAAACGGCTTGCAGGTTTAACAACTTCAACTTTTGGTCGTTCAACCCTTTCAACTCTTTCAACTTTTTCAACAACTGGCTTTTTCTCAACTGGAGTTTCTTTTTTTTCTTCAACCACTGGTTCAGGTTCCTGTTTAGCTTTTTTAACAACAAAAGCTTTAGGTTTTGCAACAGATTTCACACCGCCATTTGCGATAAAATCTTTTAATCTGCTAATTTGATCAACAGTAACAGTACTTGAATGAGTCTTGCCTGTGATACCCATTTGTGCGAACTTTTCAATAACTTCTTTACTTTGAAGCCCAAGTTCTTTTGCTAATTCACTTATTCTAATTGTTTCGTAACTCATCTAGTAACTGTCCTTTCAATTCGTTTGGTATAGAGGTTTTTAAATGTTTTGCCAGTTTATTTTTTTTGAAAGCCGTCTCTATACACGCTTCATTATAGCAAAGATATGCGGATCTGCCAAATGTTAAGGAATCGGGGTTGATAACAACGTTTCCACAAGAGTTGTCTGCTGTAATTTTGATTAGTTCATTTCTGTCTTTTACTTGCCAACAACTAACACAACGTCTTTCTGTCACCAAATACCTCTTATTCTACCTCTGCTAATTTTTCCAATTTTAACTTTTGGTCATATTCAACCAATAAGTTAATCAAATCGTCTAATTCACCATCAATAACTGTCCAAACATTTAAGTTTTGATTCAATCTATGGTCAGTCAAACGACCTTGTGGGAAGTTATATGTTCTGATACGTTCACTTCTGTCACCAGTACCAACTTGAGAACGACGAAGGTCTGTAACTTCTTTCATTTGTTTTTGAACTTCCATATCATAAAGTTTTGCCTTCAAGATTTGTAAAGCTCTTTCTTTGTTTTGTAATTGTGAACGCTCTTCTGTACAGAAAATCATAATTCCCGTAGGCTTGTGGAATACACGTGCTGCAGTTTCAACTTTGTTTACGTTTTGACCACCAGCACCACCTGAACGAGCGGTTGTAATTTCAATATCGTTCATGTTTAATTCAACTTCAACATCATCAACCTCAGGCATAACTGCAACTGTTGCAGTTGATGTGTGAACCCTACCCTGAGATTCTGTTGCAGGAACTCTTTGAACTCTATGAACACCAGATTCATATTTTAAACGTGAATAGATGCTATCACCTTTCATGGAGATAATAACTTCAGAAACACCGCCAGCCTCACAGTCTGTCTTACTCAAAACTTGAGTTTGCCAGCCCATTTTGTCTGCGTATCTTAAATACATACGCATCAAATCACCCGCAAAAATATTTGCTTCATCACCACCAGCAGAGCCTCTGATTTCTAGCATAATATCTTTATCATCCATTGGATCTCGAGGAAGTAAAAGAACTTTCATTCTTTCTTCAAATACTGGAATTTTAGCCTCATTTTCTTCCATTTCAGCTTTTAAAAACGAACGCATTTCCTCATCTTTTTCCTCAAAAAGCATTTGTTTAGCATCTTCAATTGCTTCAGTGGTTGATTTCCATTCATAGTATAAATTAACTGTTTCTTCCATAGATTTTCTTTGCTTAGACAAATCTCTAAACTTGTTATAATCTTGAATTACAGCTGGATCTGAAAGAGTTTCACCCAACTCTTTATATCTTTGTTCTATTTGTAAAATTTTATCTAACATATCTTTCATACTTGCATCATAACAAGAACATGAAAATTTTACAAATCAGAATAGTATTTACTTATGCATTCTTGAATATCTCGTTTTCAAACGAAGATTAGCTAATTCTTCACGTAATTCTTGAGAACGCTGAGTTAATCGATTATAAACTTGAGAATTTATTTCTCCACCAATCAAAAGAAGAATTGATGTGTAATACAACCAAATCATCAAAATAAAGAACGCACCAATTGTACCATATACGTAGTTATATGTACTCAAATTATTTACATAAACTGAAAAGCCCCAAGAACCTAGTAACCAAAATGTTGTAAAGAAAATTGTCCCTGGTAATGCACTCTTACGCTTAAACGCCTCGTTTCCACGTAAATCTGGCAAAATATAGTAACTTAAAAAAGCCATTAAATACAATGCCAAAAAGGCTACTGGCCAGCGTAAAGTCAAAATGGTAATTGCCATAGCTTTTGATAAACCAAAATGCGCAACTAAAAACATAATTATTACCTTACCAAAGATAATAATGTTAATAGTTAAAAACAATACCAAAATATTTACAAAAACCATCAAGAATGAAAGTATTCTTGTATAAATAAAACTTCTGGTTTCTTCAACCTTATATGCTCTATTTAATCCTTTCAGAATAACAGCAACACCATTTGTAGAAAGAACCAAAGTTGTAATAATACCGATAACCGCAATTAGAGTACCATGGTTGAAAATCATCGTTTCTTCTATAACCGATTTTAATAAATTCATTGCTTGATGAGGCATAATATTTGATAATACCCTCAAGATAGAATCCAAATACGAACGATTACCCATCCAGCCGAACAATGCCATCAAGAACAACATAAATGGGAAAATACCCACAACAAGCATAAAGCCCATTTCTGCAGCCATACCATAAAAATCGTTCTTAATAATCGATTTTACAAGTTTTATAAGCGTTCTAGCACATTTACTTGTTCTAAATAGTTTCTTAATCATATAATTTTTTCTTGATCTCTTCTAATAACATATCAACCGCTTTTTTAGGTGTTGCCTTAATCACCGCACCAGCTGCTAATTTATGCCCACCACCGCCAAAAGCTGAACATACTTGAGCAATATCTTTTTCTTTACTTCTCATCGAAACTTTTGAAGTTGTAGAATTCAATTCCTTTACAACAAAAGCAACTTCAGTAGTTCTTATCGCTCTAAGTTTTTCTGTTAAACCATCGGTAAAGTCTTCACCTTGGTTATTAAATTTTTCCAAATCTTTCTTATAAACTATTGTATAAGCAATTTTATCATCATTCAAGAATTCTGCTTTATTCACGCAATAGCTTTGGAACAGAACCATATCTTTTGAAGATGATTCATAACATTTTTGGTAAATTTCAGATGGATTTACACCCAACGAAATCAATTTACCCCCACATTCCATCGTTCTTTGAGTGGTATTTGAAAACTTAAAACAACCAGTGTCTGTAACTATTGCTACATATAGGTTTGTTGCAGTTTTTAATGAAATTTTCCAATCAAGTTTTTCTGCAATTTCTAAAATTATTTCACCAGTTGCCGCAGCTTGAGGTTCAATTATATTTATCCCAGCATAACCAATATTTGTTTCGTGATGGTCAATATTTATCGTATTTTTTGCTTTTTTAAATAGTTTTTCAGCTTCCGCACATCTATCAATAGCTGCAACATCAATTGCTATAACCAAATCATACTCTCTTGATAAATCATATTGAGAAATATGCTTGACTTCATCAACATATGGTAAAAAACTATAAGTTACAGGAACATCTGAAACTGCCACCATATCGCATTTTTTCTTTAGATTATCTTTAATTAAAGAATACAAACCACACATTGAACCCAAAGTATCCCCGTCAGGATTTATGTGCGAAACTAACAATATATTTTTAGAATTCTTTATGATACTATTTAAGTGTTCAATAACCATTTTCTGATTTTAACACAAAAACTAATCTTACCAAAATTATGAAGAAAATTTTATACACAAAATTTCAAAACATAGAAGACATAATTGCAGATTTAGCAAAGCACGCCGCAATTAGAAAGGCTTTAACTCGTGCTAACTTATGTAAATTTTGGAAAAAAGTTGCTGGGGAAAAATTTGCCCAACAATCAAAACCTTATTCAATGATTAAAGGTTCAATTATGGTTATAGCGTGTAAAACTCCAACAGTTGCACAAGAACTTATGTTAAGAAAGACCCAACTTTTGGTTAAATTCAAACCTTACGTTGAGTCTTTAGATATGAAACTTACTGATTTAAAATTTGACGCTAAAAAATGGACTGAAGAAGATACTTTAGAGAACTAAATCTATTCTCTTATCTGATTAAAAAAAGCTTTCAAAATCTCATTACATTCATCTTCAAGTATTCCACCATAGACATTTAGTTTTGTACTTGCAATTTTTCTTAAATCTATCTTTGATGAAAAAGCCCCATAATTATTATCATAACTACCAAAATATAAATTTTTAATCCTGGACTGTAAAATTGCCCATCCACACATTGGGCAAGGCTCTAACGTTACATACATATCACAATCATCCAACCGCCAGTTAGCCATAACTTGTTCAGCTTGTCTTATTGCAAGAATTTCTGCGTGCGATGTAACATCATTGTCTTTTTCTTTTGTATTAAAAGCAGATGCAACAACTTCGCCATCCTTAACGATAACCGCTCCAACAGGAATATCTCCAACAGCTTTTCTCGCCTCATCTATTGCAAATTTCATAAATTCCATAATTATTCATCCTTTGCAATATTTAAAGTAACTTTTGCTTGAAAACCATATTCTTCATCAGATGCTAAAACAACCGAACCATTCATAGCTTCAATCAAACCTTTTACAATAAACAAGCCTAAACCAGAACCCCTTGTTGTTCTTGTCATTTCATCATCAAGCCTTACAAATTTATCAAATAGAGATTTTAATTTCTTTAGCGGAATAACATCACATTTATTTTTAAATTCTAATATAGCTTTAGTACCCTCTTGTTTAACATCAACATAAATTGGTGTTTCTGGATAGGAATACTTAATCGCATTTTCATACAAGTTCACTACAACCTGTTCTAAACGACCTTTATCCGCAACAACTTGAGGAAAATCATCTGGGATATTCACGACAATTTCATGTCCATCATGTTTTCTCAACAATAACTCTGATTGTTCAAACACATCATTTAACCAAACATTACCTAAATCTGTTTGCAATCTTAACCCCTCAATATCAGGAATAGTCAACAAATCTTCAATCAATCGTTTCAAACGTTCTGACTGCTCTTTTATAATACGTAAAGATTTTTGTTTAGTCTCCTCATCGATAACAATATCTTGGCGCATCAATCTTGATGTGTAACCTTGAATACTTGTCAGAGGAGTTCTCAATTCGTGCGAAACAGTATCTAGCAAATTTGAACGGAATTCATTCAACTTTTTCAACTCAGCATTTTTACGTTTTAATTCAATATAAGATTTGTGAATTTCAGATGCCATGTTATTAAATTCATTTGCTAAGAATACAATCTCATATGGCGTAAAAGTTGTTGATAAAAGTCTAATTTGTCGTTGATAATTACCCTTAGACAATGCCATAATCCCTTTGAACAATTGGCGAATATTGATATACAAATAGTAAATATAAAAACCTGTCAAAACCATCATTGCCAAAATAGCAAATAATACTGACAAAATAATTTTTACACGACCATCAATAATTGCACGTTTTGTCATATGTTCAGTCGTACTTACGACAATAGTTAAATTCGGATTAGTCCTGTGAATATACACAAAAGGTCTATTTTTTTCATCCCCAAAAATAACTGGAACATCTTCGACTTTTTCAGCTGGTAACAAATCAACAGTATCTTTATACACTTCTGGCGTATAATTATGGGATGAAATCAGTCTATTATTATCATCCATAATATAAACTTGGCGATTATCTTTTTCTAAAGATTTAAACAATTGATAATCCCAATTATTCGCATTAAAAATAACAACAAGGAACGAACCATCTTTCATTTGAGTAGAAAGAATCGGTTTTTCGTTAATATGTGAATCTTCTGCAACTTTTTCAAGCTCTTGTTGACTATGAACAATTATAATATCTTCGCAATTAGGATAGCGTTTTGCCATATCTTGAATGAATTTCTTTTTCAAATATCTAGATGGCAAATATTCCAAAGTATCAGCGATTTGAACTAACGTAGTTTCATTAGTCTTAAAGAAATAATCAATTTCATCAGACACCATACTTGCAACAAGAATTGCAGACTCTCTTAACTGATACCTAACTGCATGTTGGTTAACATTATTGATAATAAAGCCACTAATAGATATTGGAATAACAACTGCTATAAAAAATACTATCGCAATTTGTTCAATAATTTTTAATCTTTTCAATTCGTATCTAAATCTTTTCATAATTATTCTTGTGCAAATGGTGTTAATTTGTAACCAACATTAGTAACTGTATGAAGATATTTTGGAGATTTAGCATTTGGTTCAATTTTATTTCTCAAACCACCAACGTGAACTCTCAACATCCTAACATCTTCATTACTATCATATCCCCAAACTTCATCTAATAATGTAGCCAAAGTTACAGGGTGATTGAAATGTTGTAATAGGCAATACAAAATTTCAAACTCTGTTGGAGTCAATTTTACACGTCTATTAACAATAACTGCTTCCAAAGATTCTGGATAAATTTCCACATCTCCACATTTTAAAATTTCATTTGACAATGGAGAATCATCAATAACAACTTCATTTCTTCTCAATAAAACTCTAATTCTTAAAAGCACTTCTTGAATATCAAAAGGTTTAACAAGATAATCGTCAGCACCAGAATCAAAACCAACAGTTTTATCATCAATTGTACCTTTAGCAGTAAGCATCAAAATTGGTACCGCAAGTTTTGCTTGCCTAATATTTTTACAAACCTCGAAGCCATTCATTTTCGGCATCATAACATCCAACAATACCAAATCATAAGTATTATTTAACGCCTTATTTAAACCCTCTAAACCATCTTTTGCAGTATCAACAAAATAACCACTACTAGCAATATCAAACTCTAATAGCTCTCTGATTTCGTCATCATCATCTACAATCAAAATTCGTTTTTGTACTTCTGCCATAGAGACTCCCTTTTATTGAAACAATTGTACAAAACCTACAAAAATTTTTCAATATTTTATAAAGTTATTTTATAAAAAAAGACTGAGCCTACGCCCAGCCTTTTTACATTTTCAATATATTTATCCTCTAACCTAATACAAACCAGTGGAACAAATATGCAAAACATATACCAAACACTGCACCTACAAAAACTTCTAATGGTGTGTGGCCTAATAATTCTTTTAATTTACCACCAGCAGCTTGCATATCGTGATGATAAAAATCATCCATCATTTTATTCAAACATGCAGCAGTCTTACCAGCTGCACGTCTTAAACCTGCTGCATCATACATAATAATTAGCGAAAACCCTAAAGAAACTGCAAATAACGCAGAATCAAAACCTTGAATTATACCAACGATTGTTGATAAACCCATTACCCCCGCTGAGTGAGAACTAGGCATACCACCAGTAGTTGAAAATATCTTAAAGTTAACTCGTCTTGTTTTAATAGTAAACAAAATAAATTTAATAACTTGTGCAAAAAACGCTGAAGCTACACCACAAATAATAACTTCATAGCCGTTATTTTCAATTGTACTTCTAAACAAATCCAACATATTATATACCTACTCTCTTACTGATTTTGTCAATCATATCGTTAAACACATCCGATACAATGTTATATTGGTTCATTATATCATAGCACTTATCAAATAGGCAAGAAAGTTTACATTTTGACTCGTCTAACCCGTATAAAGAAACAAACGTCAATTTACCTACCGCTTTATCCTTACCCAAGGTCTTACCCATTTGCTCAAATGTTGAAATTTCATCTAATATATCATCAGCAATTTGAAAAGCTAATCCAAAAGTTTTAGCAAATTCTGTAACTGCAGAAATTTTCTCTTCATCTGCACCAGCAATAATCGCTCCTGTTCTCATTGCTAATTGAAACAAATCCGAAGTTTTATGAAGATGTAAATAATTCAAAATTTCTTCCTTATTTAACCCTTCATAATTATTATTTTCTGATTCAATATCAACAACTTGTCCTGCAATAACCCCATAAGCACCAGCAAATTGAAAATACTCGTTCAAAACTCTAATCAATGTTGATGGTGATAAGTTTTCAGAATATTTAGTAATAATTTGAGGGGCATAAGTCAACAAAGCATCTCCAGCTAATACTGCCATTGCTTCTCCGAAAACTTTGTGATTAGTAGGTTTACCTCGACGAAAATCATCGTTATCCATACAAGGTAAATCATCGTGAATTAAAGTTTGTGCATGCAACATTTCGATTGCACAAGCCGTTGGAATAGCATCTTCCAACTCTCCACCTAACATTCTACAAGCCTCTAGACACATAATTGGTCTAAGCCTTTTACCTGGGAGCATTACTGTATATTTCATCGATTTAAAAATTGTTTGAGGATATTCGATTTGTATAAACTCATCTAATTTACTATTAACCAATTCAATATAATCATTCATCTGCATCGTTATCAAGTTCCTTATAAATCATCTGTTTTCGAGTATTTCGAGAGGCTTGACGCTTTTTCTCACTAATTTTTACCTGCGCTTTATTATTTTTAAATTTCTGCGCAGTTTCTTTTTTAACTCCGTTATATTTTATTTTTTCTTTGTATTCAATAGCTTCTGATACAAATTCAACATAACTTTCATAACGAGTTTCATCAATTTCTTCAACGTGTTTTAAAACTTCGCACCCATCTTCGTTGATATGTAAACAATCCCCATACTTACAATAACCACTATATTTGTGCATTTCTGGGAATAACGTGTCAACATCTTGTGGCAACATAAAATCAAATCTAACATTACTAAACCCTGGGGTATCAACAATCGCAGAAGTTTCATCCAGTGCTATAATTTCACAATGTCTTGTAGTATGCGTTCCACGATTAAGTTTTTCACTAACCTCTTTTGTTCTTAAATTTACATTTGGATTAAGTGCATTAATTAAGCTAGATTTACCAACCCCAGAATTTCCACACAATGCTGATACTTTACCACTTAACAATTTCCTAAAAGCATCAATTCCTTTTTTCTCAAGAGCTGATGTAAATACAATTTCATACCCTAAAGCTCCATAAATTGATAAAATCTTATCCTGAGAATCTTCATCTAGCCCCAAATCTTCTTTATTAAAACAAAGAACAACAGGGATTTTATAGTATTTTGCCAACGAAATATATCTGTTTAATTGGTGAAAATCTAAATCTGGAGCCTTTAGTGCTGAAACAACAACAATTTGGTCAACATTTGCAACAGAAGGTCTTGGAATAAAGGTTTTCTTAGGAAGAATCTTAGAAATCACACCACCATCAAATTCCACAAAATCCCCAACAACAATCTTTAACTGTTGCTTTTTTAAGACCTCACGAATTTTACATTCAAAAGTCTGGTTATCCTTTTGAACATAATAGAAATCAGAGTGGATTTTGTAAATTTGACCTTCTGCCATAACAAAATTTAGTTTACAAAAAATAACCAACATTTGCAAATCAAAACGCATGAAATTATAATATTATCTATGGATAGTGTGAAAACAAAACTCGATGAACTTGTTGAAAAATACGAAACTGAGGACTTTATAAAAGACGATCCAATTCAGTTTCCACATAGATTTGAATACTCAAAAGATATTGAAATTGCAGGATTTATATCATCACTTTTGGCATATGGAAGCAGAAAACAATTCATTAAAAAACTTGATGAATTATTTTTGATTATGCAAAATGAACCACTTAATTTCGTCCAAAATTTTGAACCAAAACTAATTGGTGATTTTAATTACAGATTTGGAAAACCAAACGACTTTATTGAAATTTTTGAGATTATGAAAAAACTTTATAACTCATCAAGCGGACTTGAAGAACTTTTTGAACATGGTTATAAACAAAATAAATTATTTGAAAATGTTGTCGATTATTTTTATTCAAGAGCAAACGAAAATAATGTTGGACAAGGCTTTTACCATATGATACCTAATCCTAAAAATGGCGGAGCTATGAAGCGTATGTGTATGTATCTTCGCTGGATGGTTAGAAAAGGACCAGTTGATGTTGGGATTTGGAATTTTATGAAGCCATCGGAATTATACATTCCATTAGATGTTCACGTTGCAAGAGTTTCACGCAAAGAAGGTCTTTTAACTAGAAAAGCTAACGACTTCAAAGCCGTTATTGAGTTAACAAACAAGTTAAAAAAATTTGACCCAGAAGATCCAATTAAATACGATTTTGCAATTTTTGGTTATGGGGTGAACAACTAAGAATTTAGTTTTGCAATTTTCAAACCAAAAACTTCTTCAATATTTATATTTGTCAAAACATCTTCAATTAACTTTTCTGGAGCAATTGACGAAACTTCACCATAATCTGGTAATGTACCTAAGATCTTAACATCACAAAATTCTTTTAAGATTTGTGGAAAATATTTTTCCTCTAAATTCTCAGAGTTTTCATCATATTGGTTAATAATAACCCCTAAAAAATCAACTCTTTCTGAATAAATATATCTAAGCCCAGAAATAACTTCAGCCATTGGTGTTGTTTTAGCATTAACAACAAGAACCATAGGAATTCTCAAAGTTTTTACAACATCAACTTCTGTGAAATCTTTAGCAATAGGAGTAGAAATACTATTTGAACCTTCAACAATGCAACAATCAGACATTTTTAAGCCTTGAAATTCTGAATATATAGTATTCAAATCAACTTTTGAACCATCTTCATAAGAACTAACAAAAGGAGAAGATGTATTTCTAAATAAATATGTAGAATGTGTTGAAAGGTTAGAATCAATCCTCTTCATAAAGGCTAAATCAGGAGAACTTCTAAAATTTCCTAACGAAATAGCTCCCGTCTGGATTGGTTTATAGACACTTGTAGAATAGGACAAACTTTGCATTGTCGCAGCAAGTCCAGCTGCAACAATAGTCTTTCCTGATTGGCGTTGTAAACCTGACACGAATACATTTAACATACCCAAATAATATCACGACCCTATTTTTATTGCAAAGTTACCAATCTTTATTTACCCCCTACCCTTTAATAGCAAAATAAACCTCTTTAAGTCGTTTTTTAGTAATGTGGGTATAAAGTTGAGTAGTCGCAACATCACTATGCCCCAAAAGTTCTTGCACAACTCTTAAATCTGCACCATTTTCTAGTAAATGTGTTGCAAAACTATGTCTTAGGGTGTGAGGCGAAATGTGCTTATGAATTTTTTCACCTTGTTTTCTAATAAAATTATAAACATCTTGTCGAGAAACCTTATTACCATTTTCTTTTATCAGTAAAGTTTTCAAATTTGAACTTAATTTATGTTCTAAAATAATAACTTCTCGAGCTTTAAGATATTTATTTATCGCATCTTTAGCTTTATTTCCAAAAGGAACAATTCTTTCTTTAGAACCTTTACCATAACATTGAACATATTTTTGCTTAATATCAATATTAGTTAGTTTCAAATTCACCAACTCTGAAACCCTTAATCCACAACCATACAGCAATTCAACTATAAGTTGTTCAAGAACAGATAAATTCGAATTAAGAATAGAATTTAACTCATCAATTGTCATAACTTTAGGCAACCTTTTTGGAAGTTTTGGTTGCTCAAGAGTTTGAGCAGGATTTTTCTTTCCATACTCATTTGCACAAAACCATTTAAAAAAGCCTCGTAATGATGCAACTTTTCGCATTACAGAACTTGGGGTGTATTTCTCCTCACGAAGCTTCATAATAAAAGAATTCAATTCAGCTCTATCAATTTTATTTATCTCAGAAATTCCACGAGACTGACAAAAATCGAAAAAGGCCGTCAAATCATTACGATAAGCATCTATCGTATTATTTGAAAGACCTTTCTCTACTTCTAAAAACTCTAAATATTCAGATAGAAACTGTATATCCATAAACTAGATTATACATTTATTTTCAAATTTATCAATCCTCAGATGCGGCAAGTTTAAATAGATAATCTTCTCTTGCGCTAGTTTTCAGACCTGTTGGCATAAAATTTTCCTTAAATCTTTCTACCGCATATCTATCTGTCATGCCAGAAATATAATCTGTTACAACACGTACGATTTTATTTGATGGACAAATTGGTTTAAGAACTCCGCAATAGTGATAAAATAATTCTTTAATTACTCGTCTTGCTTTCTTTTCTTCTAACTTTGCCATTGATTCATCATTATAAACATGTTCAAACATCCAAGAACGCAGTTTGGTTGTATAACCCCAAGCCTCTTCACTCATAGCAATTTCTGATTTTCCAAGAGAATTATTTACAATTTCTGTTATCATCTTATTTAATCTTTTACTTTGATTAGAAGAAAAATAATCAATACAATCTTTTGGCAAATCACTTTCTGAAATTACGCCAGCTCTAATTGAATCTTCTATATCGTGATTAATATAAGCAATTTTATCTGCTAATTGAACAACTTTTCCTTCTGGAGTTGTCGGCTTAAAACCCCATGAGTGAGTTCTTATACCATCAACAGTTTCCTTGCATAAATTCAAATTTTCTAATACTTCTACAACTCGAACACTTTGAATATTATGATTAAACCCACCATCAACCAATTCATTTAAGACACCTTCTCCACAATGTCCAAACGGAGTATGCCCCAAATCGTGCCCTAGAGAAATTGCTTCAACTAAATCTTCATTCAAATCCAAAGCTCTTGCAATAGTTCTTGCAATTTGCGAAACCTCTAGTGTATGGGTCAAACGAGTTCTAAAATGATCATCAAACGGAGATAAAAACACTTGTGTTTTGTGTTTTAATCTTCTAAAGGCTTTTGAATGTAAAATTCTATCTCTATCACGTTGAAAATCTGTTCTCAAATCAGATTGTTCTTCTTCTACTTTTCTTCCTTTAGAATTTGCAGACTTCGTTGCAATTTCACTCAAAGTTTCAAACTCTCTTTGTTCTAATTTTTCTCTGATGGTTAATGTGGTCATAATTCTCCCCTCTGATGAAATTCTATCAGAAAGTAGAAATTAAGCTATACTGTCTTTGTAGGATTTTTCACATCTTCATTTGGTTTAATTTGTGTTGCAACAACAGTTGCTCCAGCTTGCTGAAGTTTCTTTTGCTTGTGTTTTTTAAATTGATTATCAGCAAATTCCCCAACTCTGTTCAATAACAAACCAGATAAAGTACCGATTAGTAATGATTTTGTACCCGCAAACAACTTAGCATTACAGTACAAAGTTACCCCTACTTGACCAAGTAATGCAGGAATACCATATTTTAACGTAATAGACAATCTTTCATCATTTGTATCTGATTTTCCAATTTGGTATCCTAGTAAACCAACCGCACCTAACATTGTTAGAATATCTGTTGGAGCTGAACCTAATGTTAGATCCCTTAATTTACTTACAAACTCTTCTGTTTCTATACGAATAGATTTATCTAGTGATTTTACTCCGCTTTTATATGATTTTTCAATTTTCGCATATTCATCTTTTGGTAAGATAGCTTTATAAATATTCAGAATTTCTTCGACTTTACCTGGTCTATAATTTGCTACAACATCATTCAAATCTGTAATATTTTCTAGCAATTCTGCGCCAACTTTTTCATCAATTGTTTTGTTTTGAATTGCAGCTTTCAAATCTTTTGTAAATGATGAAATATTATCTAAAATTCTTGCTTTTAGAACAGGGTCATTATTACCAGAAGTTGCAAAATTTCTAATATCGGTTTTAATTACTCTTAATTGACGGATTCGATTAGCATCTTTAAATGTAATTGAACCAGTCATTCGCATAATTAAGTTATTAGAATCTTGAACCATATCCGCCATTGAATATGAAAGTTGTCTTCTAGTCTTATGAACAGCTTTTTGTACAAGTTCTTTTTCTTTTACAATTTGAGATTCTGCCATAAATTTAGTAAAGAAATCTTTTGTCCAGAATACATCTAACGACGAAAATGACTCTTGTAAATTCATCGCAGCTCGTTTGAATGTCAAATATCTAGAACCTAGTTTACGTTCAGAGAATGTTCCTTGATATAGAGCTTCCATTTCTTTTGCTAATTGATCAACCTGAGCTAACCATTGAGCTTTTGTTTTTCTCACACCATTAATATTTACAATATCGTACGAGTCGCCTGCAAGGATAGTACGTTCTAATACATTACGAAGTAATGCTGTTTCTTTCATTCTTCCAGAAGTTGAATTGTACGCATTTTTCACAGATTTTCGACCAATTTTTTCAAACAATCTTGTTATACTATCGTGAGCTTTTTTTAAGAAGCCTTTTGGTCCCATCATCTTCTTAAATGCAACGTCTTTTAGGTTAGTGAAGTTATTAATAGCTTCTGTTTTTCTAACAAGTGTATCTAATGATTTAATCATGTAAACATAAACCTTGTTTACAAAAGTCATCTCACCTTCGTTTTCTAGTTTTGATTTTAAAAGTTGTCTTTCTAAATAATCTCTTAATTTTTCAAAATTTTTAGTAAGCCCTTTAGTCCCACCTTTTAAGACTAAAAAGATTCCCGCAGCAGTCAATACCGTAGCACCTGCAATAGATAACCCAATTGTTGTCAGGTTCTTTGTTTTTCTTGCTTTATCTGGCGTAGTGATTGTGATTTTTTGTTCTTCTTCTGTATTTTCAATAGGCTGAGTTACCTCTTGTTGAGGTTGTTTAATCTCTTCTTCTTTTGGTTTACTTATCTCAACGGAATCTTGTATAGGCAACCAAAAATCGCTCGGAAGTTTTTGGGATGTAACTTGACCGAATTTAACTGAGTCTTTTTGTTCAATTTTTGGAATTGAATTAATCATAATAAAATCACTAGCCTACACTTTTATAAACTCGTAAAAGTAAATAAAATTGCTAATTAGAATGTACGATTTAAAGTTATGTTACGAAAACAACTCAATATCAATAACTTTTGCGACTTCAAGCGCAGAATTTTTATTCGATAACATATCTTTAACTTGAGCTAAGTCTTTTATATTTTGTTCACGTTTTGCTTGATTGTACAATAGCTCTTCTATCTCATATGTAATATTCAAAGCCGTTGCATTATCTTGGATAAGCTCTGGGACAATATCTTTATCCGCAATAATATTTGGTAAAGACACACGTTTTATACATCTTACAAGTAGATAAATCCAATACAAAATCTTTGGTCCACGATAAGAGATAATCATTGGCGTTTTGTATAAGCATGCTTCTAAAGCAACTGTACCAGAAGCTAAAATCAAAGCATCAGAAACACTTAAAAGCGCTTGATTTTCACCTTTTATAACCTTAATATCACAATCACCAAGATATTTTTGATAAACTTCGTCTGATAAATTTGGAGCTTGAGAGATTGCAAATTGCAATTCAGGATGTCTTTGTTGTAAACGTCTTACAGAATCTTTGAATATTCCCATCAATGTTTTTAACTCAAATTCTCTTGACCCAGGGAATACTGAAACCAATTTTTTATCTGGATCAAATCCATGATTTCTAAAAAACTCTCTACGACCAGCTGCCGATGGTAACTGAGCAACTAAAGGATGACCTACATATTGAGTTTCAATTCCATATTGAGCATATAAAGGTTTTTCAAATGGAAAAATACATAAAACCTTATCAACAAACTTTTTGATAAGTTTGATTCTATACTTACGACTTGCCCAAACTTGCGGAGGAATATAATAAAAAACTTTTATCCCAGCATCATGCAAAAATTTCGCAACAGACAAATTAAAAGCACCATAATCAATTAATAATACCAAATCTGGTTTGTACTCATTTTTCAAATAATCAACGACAGCTTTACCTAATTTGTAGTGATTAAAAATAATTTGAGGAGAAATCCCAACTGCTGACATTTTTTCTTGAGTTGAAAAAAGTTTCACACCTTCTTTTTCAAGATTTATCCCACCAATACCTTCAATTTGCAAATCACATTCAAGAGCTTTTAATTCTCTTACAACATTTGCGGCATGGATATCGCCAGAATATTCACCTGTAATTATAAATAACTTTTTCATCTATACTGCCATAATTACAATATTATGCTCATCCGCATATTTAACAACTTTTTCTTGATCTACAATAATTGTTTCGTTCGCTTCAACTGCAATCAATGAAGCTTTTCTATAACTCATTGTTCTCAATGTTCTCATACCAATAGCTGGAATATCAAAACGTTGATCTTGTTTTGGTTTTGAAACTTTTACAACAACTGCACCTTCTTTTGCAAGTTTTGCACCACGTTTAATACAAACGTCAGTGCCTTCAATAGCCTCAACTGCCATAATCATTTTATCTTTAATTACAACAGATTGACCTACATCAAGTTTACCCATTTCTTTTGCAAGCCAAAAGCCATAATTTACATCTTCCATTTGTGCTTCAGTCGGTTTGTGCTTACCCAAAACACCTGCTGGAATCATTAAATTTTTAATAAAAATTGTTTGATCTAAAACTTCAACACCAATTTTTGATAATTCTTCAACAATCATCAACATAACTTGATCGTCATTTAATCTTGATGCTTCTTTAATCAAATCAATTGCACGTTTATCAAACTTGTGTAATTGCAATAGAACTTTTTTGTGAACTTTACCCAAAAATGTCATTTGTTTAATTTGTTCTTCTTTCAAAATTGATTCAATTTTATTAACTTCCCCAGGGTGGCAAGAATAAACTTTTGAACAATATTTTTTCAATTCTTTAACATTGTCTTTTGCCAAAGAAATACAAATAACTTCAAACCCGTTTTCTTTAGCATATTGAGCCATTTTTACAGGTAATGAACCATCTCCAGCTATAAGTCCTTGTTTATTTTCTAATGTAATTGACACTATTATTTCCTCTTTTACTTTTGTCTTAATGAATAAATCTTTTTAACTTCTTCCTCTGGTAATATTTTAGCACCACCAAGAATTTTTGCACAAATTAAAGTTTTTGCATATTCCTCAGCTAATTCCAAATTCAAATATGCTTGTTTCATTGTAGTTCCACCTACAATTACACCATGGTTTTCTAACAACACTATATCATAATCTTCAAAATAAATTGCAGTTTTTTCAACCAAGTCATTTGACCCAGGTAATGCGTACTCAGCAAGTGGAATTTTTGAAAAACAATACACAATCTCTGGAGAAATTGCATCTTCTAAAGCCAATCCACTTGCGGCAAAGGCAGTCAAATATGGACTGTGTACATGCAAAATATAATTTATATCTGGTCTTTTTTTGTAAAATTCCAAATGCAAAAACTTTTCACTAGATGGCTTTGGATTACCAGAAACAGAATTTCCAACAAAATCGATTACGCTGAATTCAGAATTTTCCAAATACCCATTTGCACTACCAGAAGATGTTATAACAACATTTTCACCAAATCTTGCTGAAATATTACCAGAAATCCCAGGGGTGTAACCTTTTTCCCCTGCTAATTTTCCGTATTTAGTTATTTCATTTATTATTTGTTCTAGCATACTAATCAATTGTTTCTCTATCTGGATCTTCAATATTTATAACTTGAGCGTACTGTAAAACTTTCACTGGCTCAGATTTTTTAGCTTTGCCAAATTTTTTGTCTGAAATATTTTGTTCTGCTGGTTTTTGAGCTGGCGCAAAAGCTAATGCACGTTCATTACGAGCCTTGTTTCGTTTCAATCTTTCTGGGTTTTTAATTTCCATTTTACCATAGTTTACACTTGTACCTTTTGTATCAAAAGCAACATCAAATCCAAAGAATGTTGTTCTTCTGAAAAAATCATACCCAAAACGAATTCTCAAATCATCTGGACCAAAGGCAATTACAAATCTATTTTCTTGGAAAACCTTGCCATTTGGAGCATCATCACTCAAGTTTGCCAAACCAGACCAACCCACAGAAAGATATTTGTTAATTCTTATAATTTCTGAAATATAAACAGATGATGCACCATATCTATATTTGTCGTATCTTGGCAATGGAGTATTATCTTCAAATCCTGAATGGAAATACGCAATATCTTGCATCCAGTTTTTGTATTGTAAGTGAGCACGAGGACCAACTCTACCAATAAACTGGGTATCGCCATTACCATAAACTGCAGCAGAACCTTGTAATGCTAATGAAAGATTAAAATGTAAATTTTTATCTTCATCTGTGTAAGAATACAAAGTTTGAGCAACTTCTGCCATATATCTAAATCTTGTTGTTGACATATTGCCACCACCAAGATGTTCACCATGGCGATTTCGGTCAAAGTTTTCCATTATACCAACACCAGCTCTATGACGGAAAGATAAGTGTTTTCCCTCCGCTAGAAAGTCTGGTAATCTATATTTTTTATCATAGTAAACTTCTGCACCATACTTAGGCATTCTTGCACCCAAGAACCATTCATCAGTATATGTATTTGCAACATATTGTAAGAACAAATTATCATCTAAACGTTGACGACCTTTTAAGATAAATATATCCGCTGCGGTACCATATCCCAAGAATGTAGAATTGTATGTGTTTTTATATTTTAATAAACCACCAATACCAAAATCACTATCTTTATAGTTGATAAATGGAATTGCCTTCATTACAGAGCCACCTGGTCCACCAAATACAAAACCAGGACCAGCGAACATACCTAAGTTTCTCTTAGTACCAAATTCTGGATAATTCGCTTCAAAATTTCCGCCTTCTTTATCTGTAAAAATAGTCATCTTTGGCCAAGTAAATTTATGCTTGCCATTTTTACTAATTCTTATTTTCTTTGCAATATATTTATTATGATTACTTCTAGCATCAACTAGAACTTCATCAATATCTAAATGTAAATCATTACCTGTTGGATCACTTAAAAATAACGCTTGTTTTTCTGGATCAACAATCATATCCCAGAATCTTGGGCCAACCATTCTTGAGTGAAATCTATGAATTTTTGAAACATCAGAGTGTAAATAACCATTTTCGAAATACAACTTTGAATCTTTTTGCATAGCTTTATCAGCATCCATAATAAATTCTTCAGTGTAAGCTGCAATATTTGACATAATCATAGTTTCTTCGTTCATATCAATCTCAAACGAATCAGCTTTTGTCGGCATTTGACCTTTGAAAACTACAACATCACCATAACCTTTTAAGATATTTGAATCTTGGTTATATAACATAGTGTCAGAAAGAACTTTCAAACCTTGTTGTGGAAAACTTAAATGAGGACGACCATGAGCAATCATATCCCCACTTTCATCATCATAAGTAATTTTATCTGAATCCAAAACCATTTCTTTTTCAGTAACGTGTTTTGAAACTCCAGATTCTAACGCAATCGCATCAGAAGATTCTTCTGATGTCATTTCTTTCTGAATAGATTCAACAATAGAACCTTGTTCAGATAACATCAATTTTTCAGCCTCAGATAAGTTTTCAGTTGCTTTTTTGTCCTTATCCCAGAATTTTAATTTTTCTAATAGACCTTTATCTTCTCCAGATTCAATACGTCTTTCTCTTTCTTCTACACGTGAAGAAATCTTATGCTGAACAGACAAACGAACCTTTTTGAACAACGGCATTTTATCTGGATCTATTTCTTTGTATTCCCCTGAACCACCAGCTCTTTGTTCAAATGCATAATCCGTATAATCCCTTTTACCAACATTTTTTACTTCTGGCATAACCATACTAGCTGGGGATTCAAAAAATCTTTGATCTTGTAAATATTCACCAGTTGAATCAAAAGCCGATGGATCATATACATCCGCACTATCCATCGCATGTGATGGACTTGAAATTGCTAAAGCTAATACCATTATTAATAAATATTTTTTCAACTTTCGATTCCTCTACTATCTAATATAATTCATAGGGTTTGTAGGCTTACCATTTACACGAACCTCAAAGTGGCAGTGAGGACCTGTACTATAACCAGTAGAACCTTCCCTACCAATTGTTTGACCTTTTTTTACAGTCTGTCCATTACTTACAGTAATAGCCGACATGTGAGCATACAAAGTTGTGATTGGTTGACCATTGATAACACCATGATCTAGAATTACAACCTTACCATATCCCCCATACCATCCAGAGAAAATAACTTTTCCATCATTAGAAGCTTTGATAGCACCACCATTTGGACCAGCAATATCAATACCAGAGTGGAAAATTCTACTTTTAAATATAGGGTGAGTTCTCCAACCAAATGGAGATGAAATACGTCCAGAAATTGGATAAATAAACCCTGTTGATGAAACTTTAATTGTTGAAGGTCCATTCTTTTTGGTTACACCAGCAATCATATTTTGGATATTTTCAGATTGCTTAGCTAACTCTCTTTCTGAACGCTCATAATAAGCCTTATCATTTTGTAAACGCTGAATCATGTTTTTATTTTCAGCAATTGAGCCTTGAATTGTTGCCCTTTGAGTTTTAATATCCCTGATTGATGCCTCAACTGAACGTTTTTGTTGTTCAACTTGAGCCTTTAGAACCGCAATTTCATCAGCTTTTGTTTTAACCGCCTGCATTCTTTTGTAATCATCTTGGATAACAATTTTTTCAAAATAAAACATATCCATTAAAGAATTCACATCATTTGCAGACAAAATCAATTCAAACATGCCATATCTTTGGTGTTTAAATACTTGACGAATTCGTGACTTCATTTCCGAATCGATATTTTTAAATTCAATAAGCGCCGCGTTTAATTGACGTTCCATTGAATTCAAATTGGACATCAAAGAATTATATCTTTGAGTTGATGTTCTTAGCTGAACTTGAGCTTTTTCAAGCTTTTGTTGGTTGCTATTTAATTTATTTCTTTCTTTTTTAAGTTTTAAATCTGCTTGATTTTTCTTTTGTCTAAAATAATCACGTTTTGAATTGGTTTGTTGCAATTGTTTGTTCAAAGCCTCATTATTTCCAGCAGCAAAAGACGGCACCTCACATACACACAAAGTCCCTAAAACAATCCAGCCTATTAAAATATATTTAGAAATAAAATTCTTTATCATTCTTAAATTTTCGTTATATTGCTAATACAGTAAAAATCATCATTCCAAAGGTCCACGCAATAAAAGAAACTGCAATAATCCCAATGATAATTTTTCTATGTTTTCTAAAAAATTCCATAATTTCTCCCCTTATACATCCTATATTTTACTATCAAAAAAATCTTTGTGCAAGAAATTGAAACATATATTAACAAGTGGAAAAATGAACTTTTTTATTTTACAATCGTTATACAAGTACAGAGGTTACAAAGATGAAAGAAAAATGCACAAAATACGAATCACTCTTTACTTTTAGAAGCGAAGAAGAACTTATGCAACACATTGAAGAATGTGAAGATTGCCGTTTAGAACACGAAAAAATGCAAAAAGTTTCTGAGCTAATTAAAGAAGTTAGACCTTACTTTAGAGAAAGAAGAAGAAATCTTGCTAAAGTAAAAGTTGCTTGTGCGTTATTTATGCTTATGGTTAGTGGAACAACGCTAGGAGTTCTAAACTTTAACACAGATGTTTCTGACACTCTAAAATACGGAGCAGCATTAAGTTCTGAAGATTTAGGATTACCAGTAGATTCTTACGGGCTTATCTACATAGAATAGTAGAACGGAATTCATGGATTTTAACAAAGTAATAGAAGCAAACAAACAAAATATTAAAAATATAATACGTCTTATAACCAAAGAAGAAAATGAAGATTTGGAACAAGAGGTATATGTTAAAATCTGGAAAAATTCTGATAAATACAAAGAAAAAGGTTCTATAAAAAGTTGGATTTCGACAATCGCAAGAAATACATCCTTAGACTATTTAAAATCGTCCTATCATAAGGTTTTTCAAACATCAACGTCTGATGATTTAGTTATAACAAACATCAAAGATAGAAAAATTTCACCAGAAGAAACTCTTTCAAAAAAAGAACGACAAAGAAAAATCGTTGATGCAATCAACAAATTAAAACCGAAGTTTAGAGAAGTAATCGTTATGTGCGAAATCAATGGTTACACATACGAAGAATGTGCTAAAAGATTAAATTGCCCAGTTGGGACAATTAAATCCAGAATATTTAATGCTAAAAAAGAATTAGCAGAAAAATTACAAGATATATTATAGATAAGTGAGGGAATATAAAATGAAAAAAACATTTTCATTATTACTATTAACAGCAATATTAACATTATCAGGGACTTCAGTTTATGCACAAAAACCAGAAGCTCCAAAAGCAGATACTACAAAACAAGAAGAGGTACCAAGTAAACCTGAACGTCCTTCTAAAGAAGAGATGAGGAAACAATTCGAGCAACGCTTAAACTTGTCAGAAAAACAAAAAGAAAAAGCAAAAGCTTTACATACTCAAGGCAGAGAAGAAATGAAGCCAATTATGGCACAAATCAAACAAAAACACCAAGAAATTGAAATGGTAAAGATGTCTAGAATGGCAGAACAAATGCAACAAGAAAAGATTGCGCAAATTAACGCCGAAATCCAAGCTCTTGAAAAACAAGCTCATGAAATCAGAAAGAAAAATTCAAAAGAATTTGAAAGAATCTTGAACAAGAAACAAAAAGCTGAATTAGAAGTAATGAAAGCTGAAGGTCGTGCAAGATTTGAAAAAGACCACAAAGCAAGAACACCTTTCCAAGGTTTGGGAACTCCTAATATGTTCTTAAAACCTCTACTTCCACCTCCACCTCACAAAGAAGGCTTGTGGAAATAATAACTTTTAATTTTGCCCGAATTCATAATGAATTCGGGCAAAAAAATACCACTTTGTTGAAGTGGTAGGGAAAAGTTACGAAAATTAATTGTAGGGGATATAAAAAATATTATTTAAAACCTATGCATTAAAGATGTTGAAAGATTTTTCAACGTTCTTTTTAATAATGTTTTTAACTGAATCATATTCAGTAGAAAGTGCACTATGTTCTGATTCTAATTTATTCAACTGAAGATCGAATTGTTTATCTTGTCTTTCAATCTTATCCATAGCATTTTGGTAAACTTGTTCAGCAATAGCCATTGCAGAAGAATCTTCTTTTTGTGCAATTGATTCATCAGAATCTAAACTTGTACCAACAAATGATTTTTCAACTGTTGAGAAGTAAGATAATTGTAATTTACCAGCTTTTAATTGTTTTACAAACCAGTCAGCTTCTTTTAACTTAGTTTCATCATCAATTGTTGTATAACCTTTAGTTCTCATTTCATTGAAGATATTTTTGTAGTAATTTACGATATTAGCATCATAAGTTAAGTTTTGAGTTGAAGCTGAAATTTGGTTATTATAGTATGCTTCAGTTAATGCTGTTGCATAATCAAACAATTCTCTTTGAGCAACTGTTGAACCTTCGAAGTTCAATGCTTTTTTTGTTTCATAAATATCATAAGCAACTTTGCCCTCAGAAACGCCATCAGCATCTAAGTAGTTTCTTGGGTTTTCGCTAATTAATGTATCATCAGGATCTGCATATAATGCTTTTGTTTCAACTAATTCTTTGTCTTGATTATAATAAGAGAACAAACCAGTTTCTGTATTATAACCAACACCTGTTTTATTTTCGTGATCTAATGCTGGAAGTGTTTCATAGGTATCAGTACCTACTTGTTCATCTGTTTGGTAACAAACGATAACATTTGTTTTAGTTAGACCGTTTTCAGTCTCTGTTACTTCTCTAGCTTCTAGAAGATGTCTTTGTCTATAATAACCAGTACTATCTTTGTATAATGGTGTTGTTCCATTTGCATCTGTAGCATAAGCAGTAGCATAAGTAACATAGCCATCAAGTGATTCATTACTAAATGCTGTAAAGTCAAAATCTAAAATATGTTGACTGTCGTAATCGTTAATACTTTTGCCAACAGAAGCTAAGTACATATCCCAAGCATTGTGAATAGCATCTTCAGATGCTTGACGTTTAGTCACATCGATATCAGCTTGAGTATATCCTAAATCTCTTAAAAATCTATTAAAGTCACCGTTATTTTGTTTATAAGCTTTAGCAATATCTTCATTAACTAAAACTTTGCCAGTATGATCTTGAACAAGATATTGTTTACCAGCAGCAACAGAATTGAATGATGTTAATTGGTTGTATGATAAATCAGCGTAAGTAGCATCAGAACCATTATAACCAGTTAAAACTTGATATTTAGTCTTAGCAAGAGCATCTAAATAAGCATCGTTAATCTGTTCTGAATTGTCAGAAAGACGTTGCTTAGAATAAGCTATTGACTGCTGTTCCATCTCGTTATTAGATAGACGAGCAGTAATGCTTAATAATCTAGCTTGTGATGCTGCCATACCCATAGTGCTAAGCGTTTCCTTTCAATAATTTTCGTATCCGTAATCATGTTTACGGCTTATTTAAAGGAAAACTTTAGAATTTTAACAAAGTTTGTTACAAAACTGTAACATTTCTATTATTCATAATGTAATCCCATTCAGCAACAGGAAATTCTGGAAATTTTTTATTCTTTTTTAAAACTTCAAAATATCTAGTATATTTTAATTTAATCACATCCAAAGAATTTCGAGATTTATGAGCTTTAATAACAATTTTCCACAAATAATAATAAATATAATTTTTGAATTCAGAATTTTTCCAATAGTTAATATAAGTCAAATTTAAGGGAGTTTGTTCTAAATCAACCAACTTATTCCAAGGTTTATCAAGAATATAATGATAAATTCCTCCATTTTTCATATCAAAATCAGTTATACAAATAGTCGAGTAACATTGATTGTTCCATCTTTTGTGAAGAGGTTTTATGCCAGAGGCTAAAACTTCACTAATGATAATCTGATCTGCAAATTGTGTTTTTTGATATTTTTCTAAATTTTTATGCAAAGTATTAACAATGTTCTGAGAAAGATTGTGTTCTCGCCATTTCTTAGCATCCATCAAAATCATGCCAGAATTATAATAACCATTTTTAAATTCGACAAAATCAAATTTGTTCAAGCATAAATCTTCATCAATATCCTTAACCATACCAGTCGTTTTTGAGCCTAAATCTGAATTGTATAACTTTGATAAATCACCAGTGATTAAAGTATCACCATCTAAATAAATAATCCTGTCCACATTAGGCAATATCTCTGGTATGACAACACGAGCAATAGCAATCGGAGTTAAATATTTATATAAACTAACACCTTTTGTAATCTTATCTGTGTCAACTGGAATAAATTCTACATTATGATTATTTTTTGTAATATGATTTCTCATCAAATTCTTACTATGATTAGTTAGCCCAGATTCAACAATATAAAAATTATATTTAGTATCAGATTTGCTGGTGGTTATAATTGAATCAATTGAAATTATTGTAGGAATAACATAGTTATTATCAATAGTGTAGGCAATATTTATCGGTTCCTTGGCAAAAGAAACACTAGAAATTAAAAAATATGTCAACACAGATAAAATAAACTTTTTCACAACTACTCCTTAACTCTATAAGCATTTACCATCGACAACGAACCAAATACTACAAAACACACAAAAGCAATCATAAAAAATGCTTTCAAGCCAATTGGTCCAATAAATAACTTAGACGACATCAGAATAATAGCCGCAAGAGTTCTTGATACAAAATTATTCACAGACATCAGACTACCACGATAATCGATTGAAACAAACTTATGCAATCTACTAACATGTAAAATTGTAAACGCTAACTGCACACCGATAATCAAACAAATTACAAACAACAAAGTAAAAGTAAGTTTCACACTGGTTACTGAAATCATCTTGAACACACAGAAAAAGGCAACAAAATACAATACATATAAAGGTATAATTAATTTTCTGATATTCAAATTTCTAAGAAACTTACCTGCAACAACGCCAGATAACGCTCTAATACCATGGTTTATAAATGCCACAACTCCAAATAACGCAACTGGGAACAAAGCATGTTGCATCAGAGGTTGGAAACTTACCGAAAATAATATTGATAAAGATGACAATAATCCTGAATAAAATATATAATGTCGCATCTCTGTCTTAGAATAAATATTTTTAATACTACTTTTGAAATTATCAAATTTATCTCTAAAATCTTTCACAATAGATAATTTAGTAATATTTTGTTCTTTAATTGGCTTGATATCAGGCAAAGATGTAACAAGTAAAATACTAATAGAAATCAAAACAGTTTCAACAATCAAGATAAATTCTGAACCATAATGTTGATACAAGAAAGTACCTACAATCGCAGCAACTGCGGTACCAAAAGCTAAATAAAAATTCAAATAGCCCCAATATTTAACCATATTCTTATTTTCGAGATAGTCATATAAATAACCAGAATTGGCATTGTCCATCATAACTTTTGATAAAGCAAACAAAATTTCCCCAGCCAAAATTACATAATAACCCTTAAAAAATAACCATAAAATAGTTATAAATAAAAAGATTAAAAATGAAATTATTAAAAGTTTTCTGCGTGAAATATTATCAGACAGATATCCCACAGGAATTTCAGATAAAATAGAAACAAGATAAAAAATTCCTTGAAAGAAAAATAAATCTTGAACCGATAAACTATTTTCATTATAGAAAAATAAAATTACAGGTTGTAACAACAATACGGCTCTTAAAAACAATGCAATATTAAATTTACATATTTGAAAATCTAAATCTTTAAACCTTATACTCATAATTCACCTACACCACAACCCTATACCATAAGTACATAATGAGTATAACAACTAAAATTATCGCTGGAAAAACTAACAAATAATATCTAACATCATTTCTTTTATATATCCAGTACGCTAATAATATCGGTAAAACAAATAGAATAGCCACAAAAGGTAATTTAACAACTTCGATAAATAAATTCATCAACACAACTAGCATAATTAATGTCAAAATCCCGATAACATTATTAAACTTGGTATAATTTTTTGTAAAAAATGCACTTACAGAAAGGGCAATTATACACATTACCAACACTGGAAGTAATAAATTACATAAATCAGCTAAAAACATAACAGGCAAAGCCAAGATTGAGAACATCCAAAATGGTACAAAAACGCATCCCAAGATTAACATTAAGCATAAAAAACCTAACACAATCTTCTTTTTCAACTTAGCTCCTCCTTAATCATTTATTTCATTATATAACACAGATATTATTTTCTGCAAAATATAACCTAAAAAAGAAACAAGCAACGTGTTGAATTGAATCGACTCTCACCCACTGTCTTGTAGCCTTAAATCTAATCGCTCCAAGTGATTTTTCAGAATTCTTATGAGCATAAACATTTTCTGGCGTATTAACCAAAACCATTTGAGATTTTGCAGTCTTTTTACAAGCATCCAATAACGTTTGTGCTAATTCATTATCACCCAAATTTTTTGCAAGATAGTATGCAGCAATCAACCCCTCAGATCTTGAACCATCTGGATAGTAATGGTCACCATAATAGTAATAATATGCACCCTCATAATCAATATATGGAGAATCGTCTTTTTGATAAGTTTTTACAATCATTGTCCTTGCATCATTTAGAACAAAGTTTATATAACTATCTTTTTGAAATTCTGAACGCTTTGCCCATTCTTCAATAGCCTGCATTAACCACGCATCAGATGGCAAAGCCGTAAACAAATCAGAATAGACATTTGGTCTTTCTTCTACAATCCAGTCTAAAGCAATTCGACTTTTTTCAAGAACTTCATCCAGCAAATCATCATCCTCATCAAAATGATTTGCAAATAATGCTAAGCCTAATAAAGCTTCCCCAGGGTAATAGAATGAAAATGTTTCACGACGTTGGTCATCCGTCATATCAATAAGAGGCTTTCCGTCTTGAAAACTTGGGTGGATATAATAACCTAACATTTCCCCAGTTTTATAAATCCTTGATAAAATATGTCTTGTATATTTTTTTATAAACTCATCATATGATTTATCACCAGTTTCCATACGATATCTCATCATCGCAATCAAAATCATACCAGTTCCGCCTAGTTTTGCTTTTTTATTATAGAAAACATAGCCAGCAGGTTTACCATCAACTTGATGTTCTTCAGTAATTGTTGTTATAAAGTCCAAACCTTTTTTAGCAGAATTCAGATATTTCACATCTTTTGTTAATTGATATGCTCGTATTAAAGTTATAATACCACCACAATGGCGTAAATCATTGTAATATAAATCATTTTCTGTTCGATTTGGATGTTCGTGATCTACATAATTATCTTCTTTAGCATCGTAATAATACAAATATTGACCATTATCTTTTTGATATTTTACGATCCAATCAGCACCATTTAACGCAGTTTCTCTCACGTTATCCAAAGAATATTCCCACAAAACATTTCCACGATACAATGGAAGAATATCATCATTAAAAGTTACAAAGCATCTACTTTTCACTAAAAAACATTCATATTTTGAATTTTTAAGAATATCAATTCTTTCAGAAATTTTATTTGTAATATTTTTAATTGGGGATTTTCTTAGAATTGTATTTAGTGCAGATTTCAAATCCATCTGACTATTTGACCAAGCCTCAGACGGAGTATAAATATAAGTTTTCCCATCATAATTAAGTTTTATCCCTGAAATTCCTGGTTCAAAGCGATTTTGCTCAAATGATGCTGATTTTATCTCCTCTAACTTTACTGGAAACTGTTCAGTGATATATTCGAACATAATCCTGCAAACATTAGGATTTGTAACATCAAAATCAGAGAAAGATTTATTATTTTTAATTTGAGAAATATCTCGATTGATAGTCTGTTCAAGAGTTTGCCTACAAGCGCCCCATCTAATAGGCTTTAAACCATCTTGAAAAAGAGTAATATAAACATATGTCAGTCTGTTATCATACTTGATTATTTCATCCAAAGCCAAGTCATTAAGTAATACTTCTGCACCAGAAACAAATGCCTCACGAATTCTACGAAGTAATACATTTACTTCCGAAAAATCTTTTCTGTAAAACTCTCTATCAATATTATTTTGTTGAGAAAAATCCATAATAAACCTTCCTTAAGTTTATTTTATCATCTTGAAGTTAAAATACCCCCATCTTTTTGATTGATTTAATTATTAAAAAACGTTACGATTTTGCCCCAAGCCAAACAATATGATACTTTGTAGTAGAAAGGATAGGTTATGAAAAATATAGTAATTTACACAGATAAAAATTCATCTGCAATTGCAGACGTATTATCTTCATTAGAAGATGTTAATATTAGACTAGAAAATTCTGCAAACTTAAAGGATTATGAAGCATTAAATCCAGGCGTTATTGTTATTGAAAGCGTACCAGACATTAAAGATGTTTTAATGGTAACAAAGTTCAAATTCCCAATTTTATTCATTGGAGAAACATTTAAAGGAACAACTGTTAGAGCAGTTGCTTTCGATTATGTAAAAACTCCTGTTGATAACCAAGAATTAGTTGTTCGTGTAAAAAATATGTTGAAAATCAGAGAATTGAGAGATAAATTAAAAACTCTTTCTACAACTGATGAATTAACAGGTTTACACAACAGAAAATACTTACTAGAACGTATGGAACAAGAAATTTCTCGTGCAAAACGTTACGGAAATGCTCTTTCTGTATTATTGTTCGACTTAGATTTCTTCAAAGTTGTAAACGATATTTATGGATACGAATGGGGCGATGTTTTATTACGTTCAATCGCTGATAAATTAAAACAACTTATCAGAAAAGAAGATATTCTAACACGTTATGGTGATGAAGAATTTATCGTTGTTCTTCCAAACACATCAGAAGATAATGCATTTCTATTTGCTGAAAGATTCCGCAAAGATATTGAAAAAATGGAATTCATTCCAGCTGGAGAAGAAGAACGTCACCCAATCACAATTTCTGGTGGTATTGCAACATTCCCTTGTATTCCAGACGCAGAAGAAGATGCAAATACAATCATCAGATATTCTGAGCACGCATTATATAATGCTAAAAAACGTGGTAAAAACAAAATCGTTCAATTCTCTCAACTTAATTTAGGAGAATAGAACTTAAAACAGATCCTTTCTGAACACTTACATAGTGTAAATCTGGTTAATAGGCGGTACATCACTACCGCCTTTTGTTTTGCCAATATCCGAAACATTAACAAATATTAACAAAAAATTCCTCTCGAGCAATTTCATAAAATAGAAAAACTTTATATAAGTGTAGGTTAATTTTTAGTGTTATTTTAAGGTAGGTAAATTATGACAGGTATTTCATACATATTTTCAGGCTTAAAAAGAGTTGTGAAAGTAATTCCAGACCTTGTTTTAGGTAATGGTGCAGAAAAAGCAGGACAAGCCATCAGAACTACAATTAAAAATAAAGGCTCAATTTTCCAAGCCGCAAAAGAAGGTATTAAAGCTACTGAAAAATTATCAGCGGCAGCTAATGGTGCAAAAATCGGATTTTTCACAAGAATAACTAGCAACATTGGTTCAATCTCAAAACTTACAAAAGCAGGAGCTAAACTTGGAGCAAAAAAAGGTATCTTTGCTTCGATAGTTGGCGGAACAAAAGGTTTCTTCAGAGGTATTGGCAAAAATATGCCACTTATCGGTGCTTTAATGACAATCGCTTTTGAAATTCCAAACATTGTTAAGGCATCTAAAGAACAAGGTATCGGACAAGGCGTAAAAGAAATCGGTAAAGCGGCAGGAAGATTAGCTGGTGGTGGTATCGGCGCAGCAATTGGTTCTGCAATTTGTCCAGGTATCGGAACATGTATTGGTTGGATGGTTGGTGAATGGCTAACAGGCAAAGTTGTTGGTAAAACATATTCTGAAAAAGTAGCAGAAGCTGAATACCAAGCTCAATTAGCAGCAGAAGAAGCAGCATTAGCTCAACAACAAGCTCAAGCGCAAGTTCCAGTTCAACAACAAGTTCCTTTCCAAGGAGCAAATCCATATCAACAACAACCTCAAGTTGCATACCAACAACAAGTTGATTATTATCAACAAGCTCAAGAGCAAGCGCAAGCACAAATGCAACCACAAGTTACTCAACCAACATTCCAAGGTAACCCATACCCAGAACAACAAACTGCCGTTACAAACCCATTTGCTCAACAACAAGAATTTAACAACTTAACAAACTTAATGGGCGGTAGCACTCTTAACAGTTACAGTAAAGATATTTTCGCTCAAAACATTAACTTTGAACAATTAGCAGCAAATATGACAAGTGGTATGATGGCTCAACCTCAAAAGCAACAACCATTACAAATGCAACCACAAATGTCAATTATAAATCCCTAACTAACATATAATTTTCTCTAAGAAACAGGACTTTAAAATCTAAGGTCCTGTTTTTAATATTAATATTTCTTTACAATTAATCAATTATTGAATCAAAAAAAACTTTATTAAAGTATAGGGGAAATTAGAAAGATTAATAGGGGAAAGAAACATGGGAATTATGAGTCTTTTAGTAAAAGGCGGTTCAAAAGCCTTAGGTTATGGTAGACGTATTGTAAAAGTTACACCAGAGTTTTTATTGGGGGATTCGTCTGGAATTATCGGAAAAGCAATGAAAGCTCAAAAAGGTTCTGTTTGGCAAAAAGGTAAAGCAGGATTCAGGGCTTTAGAAAAATATAACAATGCACAAACTGGAAATTTCTTCTCTAGACTTGTGAAAAATTTAAGAAATACACCTAAAGACCTTGCCAAGGGTTTTAAAGTTGGAGCAAAAGCTGGGGCAATGAAAGGTTCAAGCAAACTTCTATCTGGATTAAAAGGTACAGGTAAAGCTTTCGTGAAGAAAATGCCTTTAATTGGTGCAGTATTAACAGTTGCACTTGAAGCTCCAAATATTATTAGCGCATTTAAAGATGGCGGCTTCAAAGCTGGTATGAAAGAAGTCGGCGGAGCTGGCGTTGAATTAGGATGTATAGCAGGAGGCGCTGCAATCGGTTCTTGCTTTGGCCCTGTTGGTACCGCAATCGGTGCAGTTGTTGGTGGCTTTGTCGGAATGTTTGCTAGAGGTAAAACTCACTCTGAGAAAAAAGCTGAAAAAGAAGCTGCAGCGCAAGCTCAGGCTCAACAAGTTGAATATTCAAAAGAAGAAGTCGAAGCATTAAGATCTTGTGGTTTCCAAGACGAAGAAATCACACAATTACAAGCAGCTGGTTACACAATGCAAGACATTGAAAAAGCTATTGAAAAAGAAATGAAAGCATTAGAACAAGAGCAGACTAATACTCAAAAGTTACAAGAAGCTCCAATTCAATCATACGATCCAACTCAAGCATATGCATACAACAACTTGAACTCAGTTCCACAAACTGGTTTAAACAACCCATATGCAATCTATCCAAATATGAATATGACAAACGACAAATATGCAAATGACATATATTATAAACAACTCTTCGGAACAACTCCAACAGTTAATCCATTCAACGATTACATAAATAATCAATATCAATACTATGTTTAAAATATCCCCTCTTTGATAAAAAATAGAGCCATCTAAAAAAGATGGCTCTTTCTTTTTCATTCTTCTCTTTTTAAATACCACATACGTGGAAATCACGTTCAGCAACTGAAGTTGAACACTCTAACAACTGTGTTAATAATCTTTCGATTAATCTTTCAACAGTTTTTACTTCAGTTTTTAATTCTGCTAAACTTTCTTCTTTTGAATCTTTTAATGCACTCTCAAAAACTTCATCTTGATACATAAATTATACTCCTATTTGTCTTAACAAATACCTTATCGGCAAGTTTTATAAAAATCTTTAATAATCATAAATTTTTTGTTACAAAATTTCATTTTTTGTAGAGGTTTAAAATATTTTAAAGTACAATGTTACCATATTTGCAAAAGGGAAGTATGTATGTTGAAAGATTTTGAGATGACAAGCTATGATTATTATTCAAACCGACGAGATATGGAAATTATCTCGAAAATTGTAGATAGCTTGAAACAGATTTTAGAAGAAGATAAAAAACAAGAACAACCATTATTTTTAAAAATATCAGATAATTTGATTATGAATATCGCAAGAAAAGTTGTTCAAGAAAAGAAACGCACATTCCTAATTGGTATCACTGGCGAAAGTGCTTCTGGCAAAACTGTTTTCGTTGACAACACTATCAAAGCTTGCGTCAAAGATAAGAGAGAAGGTATTTACACTGTAATCCGTTGCGATGATTATTACAAAGATACTTCAAAAGAACTTAAAGAAGCAGGAAGCTACGAAGCATTATTCAAAACAGGATTTAGTTTCGATACCCCAGATGTAATTGACCTTAACCTAATGCAAAACCATTTAGTTGCACTAAAAGAAGGTCTAACAATTAGATCACCACGATACAACTTCGTAACTTGTGAATCTGACCCTAATGGAGATGAGAAAAAACCTGCAAAAGTTATTTTAACTGAGGGCTTATACGTTCTAAACGAAGGTGTTAGAGATATTATGGACGTTAAAGTTTATGTATTCACACCTCTTGAAGTTATCAAAGAACGTTGGTACAAAAGAGCCGCTGAACGAGGCAAAACTGGCGAAGCAGCTGATTTACAATTTGCTGATGTAAACAAAACTGCTCAACAATATATTCGTCCAGCTTACCAAATCTCAGATGCTGTTATCAATGGACTTGTAAGCCAAGAATATATTCAAGAAATTACTGACAAGATTTTTTATGCTTTGAAAAATATTGAATATTAATAAAATTTTGACATAGAACCAAGGCGGCAACGCTATGCGTTGCCGCCTTTTACTTACAAACTAGAGATAAATTTAGTCAAAAGCTCTTTGGCAGTTATTACAATTGTGTCTATTTGGGTACACTTTGTAATAATAAGTTTGAATAGGAGCTGCACAACCTGTTACACAACCACGTTTAATTTTTACACCATGTAGTTTCTCACATTTTGTAAGTCTAGGTTTCTTGCATTTTTCTACTTTCTGACAACCACAAGCAACATTATCGTTACGTCCAAAATTTGTAAACGGATTTAAACTACCCAAACCATTATAGGTCCATGCAAATGCTTGGGTTGGAATAGATAAGAATGCAAATAAACCAAGTGTTGTTAATAATTTTTTCATACTATCTCCTTATTATTTAACTGGGTAATACAACTGGTTACATTTTCATTTTATAAGTTTTAAAATTTAATCCCATAACCGAGAGGCTAGTACATACTAGAAATTTTAACTAATACATGTAACTAATTTTTGCAATAAAAAATCCGACTCAGTTTCCCGAATCGGATTTTTCAGTATTATCTTTTAAAGAAGATTACTTAACGATGCTAGCATCTTCAAGTAAGATAACTTGGATTTCTTCACCTTGTTTAGCGTTGTAGTTCAAACCAGGAGTAACAAGACCTGTGATTAAACCAAGACCAGCACCAACAGGAGTACCGATAGCAACACCAGTACCTACTTTGTCTGGATCAGGAATGAATGAGAAACCTACACCAGCACCAGTACCAACAGCTGCACCACCTACTGTGTAAAGTGCGATTTTACCAGCTGTCATCCAAGGACCTTCTTTTAATTCATAGTTTTTGTAGAATGGTTTAGCATTCAAATCAACAGTTTTACCACATGGAGTAACTACTTTAGTGATTTGAGCATAAACTCTAGCGTTTTTGTTGAACCATTGTGGATCTTTAATTTCCAATACTGATCCATAGAAAGTAGAACCAGCTGGGAATAATAAAGTACCTTCTTCAGTTACGATGTCTTCTGGGTTTGTGAATGTAATTTGATCACCAGCAGCATGTAATTTAGATTTGAATTGTTCGTTGAAAGCGATTTCAAGAACGTTGCCTTCTCTAATGATGTTTCTTAAGTTAGTGATAACAACTTCATTAGATTCAGCCTTTTTAGAAACGTTTAAGTGTTCTGTACCTAAAACTGATTCTGATTTGTATTCAGTTTTAACAAGATTTAATCTTTGTCTCAATCTATATAACAATACAGCAGCTTCAGCTCTTGATAATTCTTCAGTTGGTCTTAATTCGTTTTCATTTGGGTGGTTTACGTAAATACCATATGATAAAGTTTTAGCGTAAACTTCGTTAGCCCATGCTGGAACTTTGTCAGCATCAGCGTATTTAGCAACGATTGAAGAATCAACGTCAGCATCGATAGTGATGTGGCTGATTACTGATTGAGCTTCATCTCTTAACATTGCGTTATCTGGTAAGAATTTACCATTTGGGTAACCATAAACTAAACCTAATTGTTGAGATCTAGCGATTGGAGCATAGATATCAGAAGATTTAGCCACGTCAGAAAATTTAACTTTTGAAGTTACTTCTAAATTTTCTTGACCTAAAACTTTTAATAATGCTTTAACAAATTCAACACGAGACATACTGCCTTCTGGATTGAAGTTACCATCTGTTAAAGTCATTACAGAATCGCTTACAACTGAAGCGATTTCAACTTGAGCCCAGTAGTTTTCACAAACATCATCAATGCCTGCATAAGCAAACGCAGGAACACCGAAAGCAATGAAACCACCTACAAGTAAACTTGCTAATAATTTTTTCATCTTTTTACTTCCTCATCTTTTCTTACAAGTAAAACTTAACCGATAATATTATATTACAATGAGAAAAAATTGTAAAGCAGGCTAAAATGCTTGTTATTAGGAGTTTTTAGATTGGAAATTATCAGGATGTGCAGAATTAGACATGATTATTTCATAAAACTCATTTTTATCGATGTTAACCCCCATGGTTTTAACATCGCAATATTTTTTCTTTTTCTTATTCAAAAGTTTTTTATAATCTTGTCCCATAGGCGTAAATATAACATAAAAACTTCGACCACAAAAATAAAATTAAAATTAAGACCTACTCCCTGTAATAATTAGTAACATTAAATCTCCCCACCGCTTGCAAAATAAGTTTCTTTGTAATAGGATTACAATATTGACGTGCGTCGGTGAACTTTGTGTGGAAAAGTTATAAAAACACCGATTAAGGAATTACACAATTTAGTAATAGATTAGAAATATAAAGGAAAGCAAAAATGAATAACCCAATCATTGATGAATTAGAAAAAGCGTATTTAGGTAAAGAATTACCTGAAATGAACGCTGGTGATACAGTAAAAGTTTTTGTTAAAATCGTTGAAGGTAACAAAGAAAGAATCCAAGCATTCGAAGGTACTATCATCAAAATGCATGGTTCAGGTCTTAACAAAACTATCACAGTTAGAAAAGTATTCCAAGGCGTTGGTGTAGAACGTGTGTTCTTAATCAACTCTCCACGTATCGACAAAATCAACGTTATCAGACGTGGTGATGTTAAACGTGCTAAATTATACTACTTGAGAGAACGTTCTGGTAAAGCAACTCGTATTAAGGAAAAAATTGAAAAAAGATAAGCTTCACATTCACTGGTATCCAGGTCATATTGCCAAAGCTGAAAAAAAGTTGAAAGAACAACTTTCTTTAGTGGATGCCGTAATTGAAGTTCTTGATGCAAGATTACCGCTTTCAAGTTGTTATGAAGATATAACGAGGCTTTTAGGTCAAAAGCCTCGTTTAATTTTGCTTAATAAAGCTGATTTAACGATTAAATCAGAATTAAACAAATTTATTAAGCACCTAGAAGAACAAACAGGCTTTCCTGTAATTCCAACTGACGCAAAAAATTCAAAAGATCTTAAACATATTGTTTCAAAAGCCGTTGAACTATCAGAACCAAGAATTCAAGCCATTATGGCAAAAGGTCTTTTAAGACGCCCTGCAAGAGTCATGGTAGTTGGCATGCCAAACGTCGGCAAATCCAGTATTATTAATAAATTAACCCGCTCATCAAAAACAAAAATTGGAGCTAAAGCTGGCGTTACTCGTCAACAGCAATGGGTTAGAATTAACCCTCAATTAGAACTTCTTGATACCCCTGGGATTATCCCAATGAAACAAGAAGATCAAGATAGAGCAAAGAAATTAGCTTTCGTAAATTCAATTTCTGAAAACGCATACTCAAACGAAATGGTCGCTCAAGAATTATTAGACATGCTAAACGACTCTCAAGCAAAAATATTTAGAGAATATTATAAATTACCAGAAGATAAAGAATTAACACTAGACAATATCTCAATCGAAAGAAATTGGCTATTAACAGGCGGTTCAACAGACAGAGAAAGAACTGCAGTTTATATTTTGAGAGATTTTAGAGAAGGCAAAATCGGCAAATTCATTCTTGACGAACTAGAATAAAAACATTAATCCTACAATTTGTAGTTATAATTGGTAGCATAATGTCCAGTGCGACCGAGCACAATAAAAATGCCACCCTTTAGGTGGCTTTATCATAATCTCTCTTTTCTTCTTATTATTATTCTAGAAATATTATTTTACAGCGGATAGGTTCGCCTTGATTCCTGCGTCTGAATTGATTTCATTCGCATTAGCATACGCCAACACTCGGCGCTTTTTTGCTCCTCTTAATATTAGTTCAACACTTTCGCATCTGTTGTTTGATGGTGTTGTTATCTTCTTTAACATTATCTTTACTCCATAGATTTCTGATTACAAATAAGTTATCGGCAACTTTAGTCAGAAACTTTAGAGTTTAACAAAAGATGTTTACAATTATTAATAATCAAACCAAGGAGATTAATTAAAATAGGGTTAATTGTTTCTGTTTTTCAAAATGTTTTCTCAAAAAGGATGGCCTATGATATTTACACAAACCATATTCATCAATAGCTTTCAAATGAGCGGCAGTTAAATAACCCGCATTTTTCTCCCAACCATAGTGAGGGAATTCTTGAGCTAATTGTTTCATATATCTATCTCGGGTAACTTTTGCCAATATACTTGCAGCCGCAATTGATGCAGATTTTCCGTCCCCCTTAACTATAAATTTTTGAGGGTAAGTGTAGTTTTTAATCAACTTATTACCATCAACAAGAGTAATCAAATCTTTCAAACCTGCTTGTTTTATAACATTTTCACATGATAATTTCATTGCTTTTAAAGAAGAATTTAGGATATTTATTTTTTCTATTTCATCAACTTCAATACAAACAACAGAATTTATTGTATTTTTAATAATTACATCATAAAGTTTTTCACGAGCGACTTCAGATAATTTTTTAGAATCATTAAGACGAGCTAAATCATTGATTAATGTATCTGTAACTTCTGGAAAGTAAACTGCAGCAGCAAAAACACCACCAGCAGCTGGTCCTCGTCCAGCCTCATCTGTTCCAACAACAACTCCATACTCTTTATCAAAATCAAACAAATTACTCATAAAAGTATTTTACAACAAAAAAAAGTTGCCAGATTATGGCAACATTAAATAAACACGAGGATATTAAGAGAGAGAGTATAAAAAAACTTTTTTTGCTTATATCCTTATCACATATAACGTCTATTCATACGAATAGCAATAATTTTTCCCGTTTTCTTTTCTTTGAAATGCTTTGCATTCCCCTTACATATATATAAAGGTATATTTTTTGAAAAAATTGCCTTTTTACTTAAATGTTGTTAACATTTCTTAAATGGGGGTACAGACTAAATACCAAGTATATATTTAATATTTATAGATTAAAACTTATTTACACTTTAGCTTAACAATAAAAAAATCCGACATTAACTTAGAGTTAACATCGGATTTTTATAATCTATTTTAGCAATGACTACTTAGCCATAGCTTGAGAAACTGCAACTGCACAAGCAACAGTAGCACCTACCATTGGGTTATTACCCATACCGATAACGCCCATCATTTCAACGTGAGCTGGAACTGATGATGAACCTGCAAATTGAGCATCACCATGCATTCTTCCCATAGTATCTGTCATACCATAAGAAGCTGGACCAGCAGCAACGTTATCTGGGTGAAGTGTTCTACCTGTACCACCACCTGATGCTACTGAGAAGTATTTTCTACCATTTTCATAACACCATTTTTTGTAAGTACCTGCAACTGGGTGTTGGAAACGAGTTGGGTTAGTTGAGTTACC
>JAGAJM010000013.1 GCA_017626055.1 bacterium
CGTAGTAATCTCCTCAAATAATGCGATTGCGACGCCTTCGGCTCGCAATGACAATGGTCGTAAGATTCTCAAACAAATGACACCACAACAAAGAGCAGCTTATGGTGGTAAATATTACAACACCACACGTACTGCAAAAGCGGGTGTTTTAAGACAATACTAATCAAAAAGAACTCTCAAAAATGAGAGTTCTTTTTATTTCTGCTTAAGTTGTTCTGGATGCTTATCAAAGTATGTTTTTAATAACTGTTGATAAATTGGGGTCTTTTTAGCCCATTTCCACCAAACTTCCGCATAATACATGTTTGGTTCATCCCATGGTTTTGTTTTACAAATATAATGTATTAATTTCTGTTTATGTAGCCCTTGTGACCACTCTTGGGCTAACCATAATAATTGATAATCATATAATAATGGTTCTGGTACCGCAAATCTCCAGTTCCAAGCGCTTTCAATATGTCTAATTCTATCTGTACAAACTCTGTTTAAAATGTCTTCGTCTTGGCAAAGTAATCGTTTGTATCTATCAAGTAGATCCGTTCCCGATTTAACTAAATCTACTTTTCTAAGTTCTTTTAAGTTCATTACAAGAACTCCACCATTAATACTTTGGTTTATATCTTTTATTGGGAACATTTTATCGTAATATTTTCGTATATCAGGTTTGTGATAATAGCTTGTGATTAGTCCATAATTTCTACCACCAGCTATTAATGCATCCCCGAGTTCAAAATTATAAAGTTCAGCAACATCATCTAAGATAATTATGTCGCCATCTAGGTAAAGAGCTTTGTCATAGTCCTCCATAACCATTGGAACGTATAGTCTAGAATATGTGTCTGGAGTGTAGTACGAATAATGAAAAAACTCGTAATCTTCAAAGAATTTTTTTGTGCTAAAAAATCTAACAGAAATGTTGTCATAATCTTTAGCTAAATCAATCATAATCTGTTTGTTTTCATCTGTTATGCCTGATTCAAAAACTATAATATCGTAGTTGTTTTCTTTTGATGTATGTTCAATTAATGTATAAATTGCAACAGTTGTACAAGGTGCATAATTGTTGTCAGATGCAAAAACTATGTTGATTGATTTGTCATATATTTTTTCTAATTTGTTCATAGTCACTTTATCGGCATAATATTATAATTTTTGATAAATATTTTGTAAAGATACTGCTTTTGTTGGATATTTGTTGTATAATTCTTGCAAGACATAAAGAGGTGGATATGGTAACTATGACTTTAAGTAGAATTAATGAATTGGCAAATGAAGTTTTAGATATTGAAGCAAATTCTATTTTGCGTCTAAAATCAAATATCGGTGAAAATTTTGAAAAAGCAATTGATATTTTATATAATTGCAAAGGTCGTGTAATTGTTACTGGTATGGGTAAATCAGGCTTGATTGGTAAGAAAATTGCGGCTACAATGTCTTCGACTGGTACGCCATCATATTTCTTGCATCCAGCAGAAAGTACTCATGGTGATTCTGGTGTTATCACAAGAGATGATGTTATTATTGCGATTTCAAACAGTGGTGAAACTCAAGAATTGATGAATTTGTTACCACTTATTAAAAGATTTGGTTGTTTAATGATTGGTATGACTGGAAATTCAAATTCTACTTTGGCAAAGGCTAGTGAAGTAGTTATGGATATTTCTGTTGAACGTGAGGCTTGTCCTTTAAATAAAGCTCCAACTGCTAGTACAACTGCTACGCTTGCTATGGGTGATACTTTAGCAGTTTGTTTGATGGAAAAGAAAGGTTTTACAAAAGAAGATTTCTTAATGTTCCACCCATCTGGTAAACTAGGTAAAGGCTTAACTTACAAAGTTGTAGATTTGATGATTACAGGTGATAAAATGCCAGTTGTGTCTGATTCTTTATCTTTCACTTCAGTTATCAATACAATTTCTGAATTTAAACTAGGTATGGCTATGATTGTTGATGCATCTGGTCAATTAACAGGGGTCCTTACTGATGGTGATATCAGAAGAACAATCATTAAACACTCAGATATTTCAAGTTTACAAGTAAAAGATGTTATGACTGTTAATCCAAAAAGAATTACATCAGATGCTTACGCGGCTTCAGCTTTGAATTTAATGGAAAAATATTCAATTACGGCATTAGCGGTTGTTGATGAAAATAATATACCAGTTGGTGTAATTCACGTTCACGATTTATTAAGAGCGGGTGTTGCGTAATGGATTTAAAAGAAGTTGCAAGTAAAATTAAATTATTGGCATTTGATGTTGATGGAGTTATGACTGATGGTAGTATCACGTATGACGAAAATGGCATCGAGTATAAAACTTTCAACGCAAAAGATGGTCATGGATTAGCTAAAATGTCAAAAAATGGTTTCATAACTGCGATAATTACAGGTCGTAATAATGGAACTGTTGATAGACGTGCCACTGATTTAAGAGTTACTGAAGTTTATCAGGGTGTAAGAAATAAACTTCCAATTTTAGAAGGTATCATGCAAAAATATGGGTTAGATTTTTCTCAAGTTTCTTATATGGGAGATGATGAACCTGATATTTGTATTTTAGAAAAAGTTGCGATTGCGGCTTGTCCTGCTGATGCGGTTGATAATGTACAAAAGATTTGTAATTTCAAAGCGTCAAGAGCTGGTGGACGAGGTGCAGTTAGAGAACTTTGTGATTTTATTTTTGAAAATAGAATTGTAGATGAACAATAATTTTAGAAGAGGGATATAGTTATGTACGAAATTAAAACTCAAGCATTTTTTTCTGCAGCGCATCACTTATTAAATTACGAAGGTGAATGTGAAAATCAACATGGACACAACTGGATGGTTGAAGCTTTTGTTCAAGGCGAATCTTTGAATAATAGCAACATCTTAATTGATTATAAGGTGTTGAAAAAAGAATTAAATGCAGTTTTGGATACTCTTGATCATAAAGACTTGAATGAATTACCTGAGTTCAAAGGGGAAAGTCCTTCTAGTGAAATGATTTCTGCTTATATTTATTCAAAATTAAAAGAAAGAATTGTTCAACTAAGCAAAATTACAGTTTGGGAAACTCAATCTTCTTGCTGTTCTTATTTTGAAGCAGACTAATAATTAATTTTGAAAGAGAGTTAATATAAAATGAATTTAATACAAGCTATACTGATGGGGATAGTTCAAGGTTTAAGTGAGTTTTTGCCCATTTCAAGTTCAGCACATTTAGTTTTTACATCAAATTTTTATAAAGTATTTAAGGATATACCAGTAGAAGCTCATTCTACTCAAGAAGTGTTTTTTGATATTATGCTTCACTTAGGTACGTTAATTGCGGTTTTAATTTTCTTTAGAAAAGATTTGATTGATATTTGTGTTGCGTTGTGGAATGGTATTAAAACTAGAGATTTTTCATCAAATCTTGCAAAACTAGGAATATATATTCTTATTGGTACAGTTTTAACAGTTCTATTAGCACTGCCATTACAAGATGTTGCCAATCACTTGGTGTTTCATCCTGCTTTGGTTGGAGCTTTGTTAATTTTAACAGGCGGAGTGCTATTTTATAGTGAATACATGTCTAAGAAGAATACTTCAAAGTCGGCAAATATAACTCTAAAACAATCGATAATAATTGGTTTATCTCAAGGTTTAGCAGTGTTGCCTGGATTTTCTCGTTCTGGGTGGACAATTGCAACGGGTTTGTTTTTAGGTTTAGATAGAGAAACTTCTGCTAGGTATTCTTTTTTACTTAGTATTCCAATTATTCTGGGGGCATCAATGGTTTACCCATTAGTCGAAATTGATGTGAAAGATCTTGTAACTTTCAATTGGATTGTTATAATTGTTGGCACAATTGTATCTGGGATTGTTGGTTATCTATGTGTCAAATATTTTATGAAATTTATCTCAAAATTTTCATTAAATATATTTGGCTATTATTGTGTAATAATGGGGATTTTTACGCTTGTATTTTTCAATATTTTTAACTAAAAATCTATGTTAAAATTTGTAAATATAAGAAGCTACAAATAACAAAAAAATATCTTGACATGTATTCTAATGATGGGAAATGTGGAGTTATCATGATATCACCAATTACTAATATTAGTGTAAAAAATAATATAGTATTCAAATCGAAAAACGAGGATGATAGTGCTGAATTAAAAAAAGAAGATGAGCTTTTAGATTGCGGTGTTGTTACCAAGTCACGTATTGCTATGGACAAATTAACAAAAGCATTTACTATTTATCCAGCTAAAGGTTTAGCGGGAAGCAAAAACTCCAATTTCTATGAATTTTTAACTATGGGTACTGTTCCATATTTGATAGGTAGCGGTATGTTGATGGCTATATTTAACTCAGCAAACTCATCATTTCTCCCTTTTGATACAAAAAGTGCCGCTAAATTAGGTAATAAAATGGCATTAGGCGTTTTATTTTATGGTGTGTTTAAGGAGGTTTCAAAACTCTTTATCACTTATCCTGTAAAATGGAAAACTGGTGTTGATACAGAACTCCCATATGCGAAAGTTAATTACCTATTAAAAGAACATGAAGAAGATGAAGGTACAAGTAGGGAATATCATAAAGTAGGTGAAAGTGTTGACTTCACTCGTTGGGACCTGCTTTATGCTAAACCAACAGATAATAAACCTTTGAATTTTAGATTTGATAAAATTGCGAAGAAAAATGGCTTAGGTGAAAACTTGAATGATTCAGATCAAGAAGTTAAACCTATTTATAAAGAAATTTTGATTAAATCAAAATTGGCAAAAAGTATTTCTTCATTCATGTGGGCAGCTACTGGGGTAGCTTTAGCTTTCCAAAAACCTTGGGAAAAATATTTTAATGTTGCTACATTAAAAGTTTGGAAGGGTGAAGAATTTTTACATTCGTTGAAAGTCTTTGGTCAAAGTTTTGTTGATAGTGCAAAAGACTTGATTAAGGGTGATGCTGATGCAACTACAAAATTTGCAAAACATTCTGGAAAAGCTTTAGTTGGGCTTGCTGCATTAACAACTCTGGCTGGATTGTTGAATACTTTCCATATAACTAAGAAACCATCAAAAATTTCTGGAGAACAAGTTTTAGACAGAAATAAAGAAAGTGTGGTGGGCTAGATGAGAACTTCAAATTTAATCCAATCATACATTTCGACACATCCAGCTAACCAGCAGTATAAATCAGATAAGGCTGTGAAAGAGTTTGATGTACATAAGGAATTATCTAATCGTACTTTTATTAAACCTTTACCAAGTAATGGTAAATTAGTTCGTAATGGTCTTTTTGATTCACCAGCAGAATTTAGAAAAGATATGATTTACGATTGGAACGCTTTTAAACATGCAGTAAAAGGCGAAGCTAATGACCACGAATTAGGACGTCTAAATGATGTTGGTATGAAATTAGGTGGTTTAGCTATTGCAACTTATTTATTTACAAGAAAACAAACTCCAATGACAAAAATATTTGAGTTCATTGGTTTAGGTACATTCTTTGCCGCAATGGATTTGTGGCCAAAACTATTTATTCAATTACCAGCACAATTAATCCATGGCGTAAATGTTCGTCAACAATATGAAGACAGTTTTGGTAGAAAGAAAATGTTCTACCAAGATCACCAATTTATTCCTTGGGATTTATATTCTGATGATGAAATAAATAGAATTGGCGACAGATTAGGTGTTGATAAAGATATGCCTAACAGAAGAGATTTTATTCAAGAAAGAATGCGTAAGTTAGCGTTACAAAATAATACGTTGTGGATGCTAACCGCAGGTTTTGCAACTCCTTTAATGAGTGCTTTAATGTGTAATTTATTAGAAAAACCTGTTGCTTCATTCTTAGATAATCGTACATCTAAGCAAGCTGATCGTTTACTTACTGATTTTGATTCTCAAATTAGAAAATTTGATTTTACCGCTAGTACAAAATCTTTAGAAGAATTACTTGCAGCTCAAGCTGGAAAACCTGTTACTGAAGAATTTGTTGAATCTGTAATTGCAAACTTCTCAGAAGGTTTAGATAATATGACAGCTGAAGGTTTAAAATTAGATTTTGAAAATATTTTACCTGTTGGTAAGAAATTTAATTTATCAGCTAAAAATGTTGAAGGTATAAAATCAGCTATTAAAGAAGTTTTTGCTGGTGCTAATTTGACAGACGAGCAGTTTGCAAAAATTATTCCTTCAGAAGATGTTTTAAGATCCAGACTAGCAGATAGTAATCTTCTAGGTGGAGATTTTACTGATTTTTCAGAACATACAAAAGTCGTTCAAGATGTGTTAGAAGAACAAGTTAAAAGATTTGTTCAAGAAAATCCAGATAATCCAGTTTCAGAGCAATTGTCATTCTTTATGAAACGTTTAATTCACGCAAGAAAACATGGCGCAGATTCACCTCTATTAAAAGCATTCAAGTCAACTGGGGCAACTATCTTAGATGATAATTTAATTGCAACACTAAGAGCCGTTTCAACTGAATTAAATGCGTTTAAAGCTAAGTCTGCAGTACTTGATAAGTATGCGTTTATTAAAGCTGCTCAAGCTCCAGAAACTTCTTTGGCTAATGGTTGGAACCAAGTTCAATCAGTATTGTTCAAAGCGTTGAAATTTACGCCAGAAGAAATTAGTCAAGCAAGATTAGATGGCGAACTAGCTTCAAAAGTTTTGAGAAATAAATTAGAAATGATTACTGCTGATAAACAGGCTTATACAACGTTTATCTCAGAATATAAAGATGCTATGCAATTACTTCAAAAACGTATAGAATCTATGGCGATGACAGAATCTCCAACAAGTAATAGTTATAAAAATTTGGTTGATGCAGCATATGATTCAGTTACAAATGTGTTGAATAAACATGGATTCTATTCAACAGTGGATAATTTGATTGGTTTTGGAGTTGATCATGCAACATCATCTAAAGGAATTGCGTATGACTTCATTACAGATAGAGTTAAAGGTGTAAAAAGTTCGTTCTACCGCTTCTTGAATATGGCGGATATGTATTATAGAATTTCAAATCCAGATCAAGCTTTGAGAACCTTGTTGAAAGATCTTCCACGTGAAGCAAAAGAAGAATTGTTAGAGTTGGCTAAAATTACATTGTTAGAAGGACATAATTCAGATTTTGCAGTTAAATTCTGGCAATTACGTAACCCAAATCCAAATCTAGAGGATTATTCTGATGTAGTGGTTGAAGGTGGAAAAGTTATTAATAAATACTTTGGTACTCATGAAGCAGGTCAAGTTGTTGAATTGGCAAATGATAATGCCTTCTATAAAACTGTAATGAAAATGATGTTTGGCGAAGGTGTTCATTCTGATACGTTATCAGCTTTGGGTAACTCAGTATTTAAGCCAGATTTCTTGGATTATAGAACAAGAGTTTTAAATATCTTTGGTGGTGACCAATATTTTGTAAAACCAAGTTTTGTTTTAGGCAGTGATACTAAGGCTTCATCTTGGACTAAATTCTTAACAATGGGAAGCTCGCCAAATGAAATGTTCCATAAGTGGGCTAATCAAAGCTTTAACAGTGGAAAATGGTTTAGTATGTTCGGAAAATTAGGTGTAGGATTAGTTGCAGTAACGTTAATTGCTCAACCTTTCTTTGGAAAGATAAAAGCTATTGATCCTAATAAGGAGGGTAATGCATAATGTATATTTCTTCAACTAACTTGATAACTCAAAAACTTAATACATTGCGTATGCAACAAGTTCAGGGTGGAAATTCTGTTGCACAATCTATTCAACCAACATTTAATGGAAATTTAATTTCTCAGTATTTAGACAATGTTGCTAAAATCAATGCTCCTATTGTTAATAAACCAAGTGAGGTTGAAAAAATTACAGAGGTTAATGCTGATAAAAAACCATACAAAAATAATTTAAAAACTTTATTTTTGACTAATAGTGCAAATATTATGGCTATTATTCCAAGAACATTTAATGCTAAAGATTTGAATGGTAATGAATATATTGATGGCTCAGAACAATGTGGTACATTCTTGAATGCTATTGATAGATTAGATGAAATGAAATCTTTGGGTATCAATACGTTACACCTTCTTCCAATAAATACTCCTGGTAAAAATCACGCTAAAGGGGTAGCTGGTTCTGTTTATGCTCCAGAAGATTTATTAAAGATTGACCCAATGTTGATCGATAAAAATGATCCTCGTTCTGATATTGAGCAATTCAAGGCTTTTATTGATGCATGTCATGATAGAGATATTCGAGTGATGGTGGATTTGCCAAGTTGTGCGTCTTATGATTTGTATCATGCTAAACCAGAATTGATGGCAAAAGAACGTAATGGTATGCCAAAAACTCCACAAGGCTGGGAAGATATTAGAATGTTCCAACCTTGGGAAGATGAAGGTAAAAGAACTTTAAATCCAGAACTTCTTGAATATCATAGAAAATTTGTTGATATTATGATTGATGCTGGCGTGGATGGTATTAGAGCCGATGTAGCTAGAGCGAAACCTGTTGAATTTTGGGATATTATTATTCCATATTCAAGAAAACGTGATCCAGAGTTCGGATGGTTAGCGGAAACTTATACGTATGAAGATGCTTCCCCTCAGGCTAATATGCCTTATGATAGACCAGAAGATTCTTTACGTGCTGGTTTTGATACGTATTATGGACAATATCATATTTTCCATGAGTGGACTTCAGCAAAAGATTTACACGATTACGTTATTGATAATTTGAATATGTCTTATAGGGTTGAACGTGGAAAATCATTGATTGGTTCATTTGCAACTCACGATGATATTTCACCAATGTTCCATGGTGGTGAAATATACTGTAATATGACAACAGGGCTTCAGGTAACTTTACCTATGACTAACCCATACTTTGTTGATGGTTTCCAATCAGGTGATTACTATGTATATCCGTACAAAGATGACTATGCAACAGAAACTATGACAGATAAACATGAACGAGAAGTTCACTGGGGCAAATTAGATATCTTTAATATCTCAAGAAAACCTGGCGGAAATGACCCTCAAATTGGTGAATTCATGAAGTCTGCATTAAAATTTAGAGAAGATTATGCTCATGTGTTGAAACGTGGTTCGTATATTGTTCTTGATAAAGAAAAAGATAAATTAGATCAAGTTATTGCTTTTGCTCGTCATAGACATGGCAAGACATTACTTGTTCTTGCAAATAAAAATGTAAACAGAAATGTTGCTTGTAAGGTTCAAGTTCCTACATTAAGAGAAAATCAAAAATTGGTGAACTTATTACCAGCTTATGGTGAAGAAAGTAAGTTCCAAGTATCAAAAGGTGAAATTGCCGTCGATTTAGCTCCAGGTAGAATTCATGTGTTTGAAATTGAAACTCCTTACATTGAAACTTATACAAAACAAGTTTATAAACAACACTAAACTTTACATTCTGTTAAATAAAGGCAAAAATCTCGTCCGAAATGTTTTTAATCATTATGTAGGTAATTTACAGGAGTTATTGTAATGGTTAGAATCGATCCGACGAAAATTGCGTCTTATGCAGTTGATGCTGCTAGCAGAGCACTTAAATCTGCATCAAAATCAGCAGAAGAGATATCTAGAGAAGTAGAAATGGTTCCTAGATATTTAGAAGTAGCAACATTATCTAAGGGTGCATATAGATTTACGCCAGAAGACATTAAAGCTTTAACAAAGGCTTTTGGAGAATTTGATACTGCGCTTTGCAAAATGGATGTGGTTAAGGAGCTTTTGTCAATTGGTGTTTCAAAAGGTGAACCATTATCTGTAAAAGAAATGTCTGCATTTTTGAAATCGGCGAGTTCTTTGGAGCCTCAAGAACAACAAAATGTTTTGAAGTTTATGAGAAAAATCAAAGAAGTTGATGTGGTAGATTATAACGAAGAATATGTTACAAAAAACTTTACGCTTGAAAATTTCAGGAAAAAACATTTCAAGAGTTATGCAGAGTGGCATACTAAACATATGGGTTGGGATGCTGAAAGATTAGAACAGGAATTTGTAAAATTCTATGAAGGTCAAAGACTTAATGAATTTAATCTTGTGAGATACGATTATTATAGAAAATTGCATAGCGTACGTCCTATGGATGTTTCTCAAATTTTAACTACAAGAGGTTATAATTTTACAGAAGGTGTTGGGAAATGTGATTCTCCTGAGGCTTTAGCAGAAATTGTTAAGGCTTTAGGTCCTGAAAAATATCAAAGAATCCAGTTCTTAGAACAGACCCTTGTAGATGCTTACAAGTTGAGTGGTGGCAATATGGATTTTGTAAACGATCTTTTAAGAGGTTTTTATGTTCCAGAAGCAAAGGCTATTGTAAGAGCATTGAAAAATGATCCGCAAAAAGCAGAAGCTATACTTAAAACTTATAAATGTCACACAGATGAAAATCCTACTGTGTTCGATAAGAGTTTGGCTACTCAGCGTAGAGAAATGCTTAAAGAACTTCAAGTTCAAGAGCAAGTTAATACTCTTCCTTTAGGTGTAAAAGAAGATGTATTTGGTCCTCCAAACTTAGAAGGTGGTAAAAATAGAATTATCAGTGGTAACTACGAAGGCGGTAAGCATAGTAGGCGTCGTAGATAGATTTACTTATTGCTAATGTAACCATTTAATGCAGTGTAAGCTGCAACGTATGGTGATGCTAAGTAAATATAACCTTTAGTGTTACCCAATCTTCCTTGGAAGTTTCTATTTTGTGTTGTCAAACAAACTTCATCGTCAGCTAATATGCCAGCATGAATACCAACACAAGGTCCACAACCTGGAGAAAGAATTGTTGCGTTAGAATCAATAAATGTTTCTAGCAAACCTTCTTGTAGTGCTTGTTTGTAAACATCTCTTGATGCTGGACAAATTAACATCCTTACATCTGGGTGAACTTTTTTGCCTTTTAAGATACTAGCAACAGTTCTCATATCTTCAATTCTGCCGTTAGTACAAGTCCCAACATAAACTTGTTGAACTTTAATGTCGTTTAAATCTTTTGCAAGTTTTGTGTTATCAACTGTATGAGGACAAGAAACAGTGTGTTCAATAGTTGCTGCATCTATTTCGATTACTCTTTCATAAATAGCATCAGCATCTGGTTTTATAACTTGGAATTTATCCCCACGTCCACGAGATTCTAAATATTCTTTAGTTTTTTCGTCAGGTACAAATAAACCACATTTTGCGCCAGCTTCAACTGCCATATTTGCAAGAGTAAAGCGTTCAGCCATACACATATTATCAATTGTTTCACCGCAGAATTCTAATGCTTTGTATGTTGCACCATCAGCACCAATCATTCCAATAAGGTGAAGCATTAAATCTTTTGAACAAATACCTTCGTTGAATTTACCAGTTACAACGATTTTAAAAGTTGAAGGTACTTTTAACCAAGTTTTGCCTAACGCCATCGCAACTGCAACGTCAGTTGAACCCATACCAGTTGCAAAAGCTCCTAAAGCTCCTGATGTACAAGTATGTGAATCAGCACCAACTAAGATTTCAGTTGGGTTAACGAATGTTTCAACAAGTCTTTGGTGGCAAACTCCAGAGCCAATTTCAGAAAGAACCGCGCCATATTCTTTAGAAAAATCTCTTAGAATTGTGTGCATGTTTGATAATTCTTTTTTAGGACTAGGTGCAGCGTGGTCGATAAACAAAATTGTACGTTCTGGGTTGTGTAATTTTTCTTTTCCTAGTTTTTTGAATTCTTGTACAGTTAAAGGTCCAGTACCATCTTGAACTGCACAAACATCAACGTTTGCAATTACTAATTCGCCAGCTTTAACATTTTTTCCTGCGTGGTTAGATATAATTTTTTCTACTAAAGTTTGTCCCATGTGTCTTTCCTCACTCTCTAATATTTCTATAATAAAACAAATATTTTAGATTTGAGTTATTCTATATAAAATCTTTAATAAATATTAAATTAGTGCTTGATTTTTCAGTGTTTTCTTGTTACGATTTTGCTTGTCAGAAGTAAATAGCTCCAATACGATTTCCAAATAGCTTTAAATAGCTTATGTTTTGGCGTATTGACACATAAGTCGGGTAGCCCAAAACCTGCAAAACAAATTTATTACTTAAATTAGAATTAAATTACGAAAGGTAAAAATCAATGGAAAACAATGAAGAATTAAATGTAACTGAAGTTGCAGCTGAAGAAACAGTAGTTGAAGAAGCTACAGTTGAAGTTGCTTCTGAAGAAGAAAAACCTTCTAAAGGCAGAAAAGGCCGTGCTAGAAAACAAAAAATCGAAACAACTGAAGAAAAACCACAATCTGAATGGACTGAAAGAGTTGTTCAAATCAGCCGTGTAACTAAAGTTGTTAAAGGTGGTAAAAAACTTAGCTTCCGTGCTATCGTTATCGTTGGTAACCAAAAAGGTCAAGTAGGTATCGGTTGTGCTAAAGCTTCTGAAGTTATTATCGCTATCCAAAAAGCTATCGCTGATGGTAGAAAAAATGTTATCAATGTACCTATTTTCAAAACAACTATTCCACACCCAATCACAGGAAGATCTGGTGCTGGTGCAGTTATGTTAAGACCAGCTTCTGAAGGTACTGGTATTATCGCAGGTGGTGCTGTTCGTTTAGTGTTAGAACTTGCTGGTATTGAAAACATTCTTTCAAAATCTTTAGGTTCAAAATCACCTCTAAATGCTGCTAGTGCTACTATCGAAGCTCTAAAAGCTCTTAAACCATTCAGTGAAGTTGCTAAAAAACGTGGCTTAACAATGGCTGAACTATTAAACTAGTATAGAAAATCAAAATTATAAGGAAATAAAATCATGGCAGATAAAAAATCAAATACAATTAAAATTAAACTTGTTAGAAGTTTAATCGGCTGTTCAGAAAAACAACGTAACGTTGTTAGAGGTCTTGGTTTAACTAAAAGAGATCAAGTGGTAGAACACAGTGAATCAGCTACAATTATGGGTATGGTTAACAAAGTTTCTCACTTATTAGAAATTGTTAAGTAATCGCCCACCAATCGGTAAATATTATAAAATATAAAGAAAGAAGGAAAATAATATGGCAAATATTACATTAGAAGATTTAAGACCTGCTGAAGGTTCTACATCTAAATCTAAAAGAGTTGGTCGTGGCCGTTCTTCTGGTCATGGTAAAACTTCTTGCCGTGGTCATAACGGTGAAGGTCAAAGATCTGGTAACTCTAGCAAAAGAGGTTTTGAAGGTGGTCAAATGCCAGCTTACAGAAGATTACCAAAATTGAAAGGTTTCCAAGTTTACTCAAAACTTAACTATGCTCAAATCAATGTTGGCAGATTAGATGATCTTGGATTAAAAGAAGTTTCTTTAGATTCATTAAAAGAAGTTCTTACAATTCACCCAACTTGCGTTGGTTTAAGAGTTTTAGGTAATGGTGAAGTTAAATCAGCTATTACAGTTAAAGCATCTTATGTAACACCATCAGCAAAAGAAAAAATTGAAGCAGCAGGCGGAAAGGTTGAGTTAGTATAATGGCACAACAAAGTGTTAAAATGCCTACAACTGAAGATTTGATGTCAATGTGGAATGCTTCTGGTCTGAAACAGAAGATTATATTTACGTTGATTATGATTGCAGTTTGGAGATTTGGTGTTCAATTACCTTTGTATGGTATTAACAATGAAGTTTTTGCTAATATTGCACAAGGTAACAACATTGTAGGTTTCTTAGACTTGTTCTCAGGTGGTGCTTTAGGTAAGGTTTCAGTTCTTGCTTTAGGTATCGGACCATTTATCACATCTTCAATTATTGTTCAACTTGTTTCTGTTGTTATTCCTGCGTTGGAAAAATTACAGAAAGAAGAGGGAGAAGCAGGCAGAAGAAAATTGTCTCAATATACAAGAGTGTTTACTGTTGTATTAGCAATTTTCCAATCATTTATTTTCATGTTGTATTTGCATCATTTACCAGGGGCAATTATTTCAACAGTAAACCCTTACGTATTTTATGCTAGTTCAATATGTGTTTTGACAGCAGGTGCTGTTCTTGTAATGTGGATTTCTGAATTGATTACTGAAAACGGAATTGGTAATGGTGGTTCACTTGTTATCTTCTGTGGTATCTTATCAGGTATTCCTATTTACGCATCAAGAACTGCTATGATTGTTAAATCAAACAATCAAATGCTTATGGGCTTGATGGTATTACTTACAATATTCTTCTTGGCAATGATTCTAATTGTAATCATGCAAGAGGCTGTTAGAAAAGTAATTATTGTAAATCCTAAAAGACAGATTGGTAATAAAGTTTATGGTGGTATGAATTCATTCATTCCATTTAAACTTAATCCAGGTGGCGTAATGCCAATTATCTTTGCTATTGCAATCTTGTTGTTCCCATCAACAATTTTGACTTTAGTTGGTCAAGCTAATATTAAATCAGTTGCGGTAAGTAACTTTATTGTTAAACTTAACCAGATAATGAGTCCAGATGGAATTTGGTATTACTTATTATATGTTGGCTTGATTATTGCGTTAACATTCTTCTACGCTTCAATTATGCCAAATATGCAGCCAAAGGATATTGCTGATAACTTGAAAAAATATGGTTCATCAATTCCTGGTATCAAACCTGGTAAACCAACTGCAGATGCTTTAGATAAAATCTTGTCTAAAACAACTTTTATTGGTGCTATTGGGTTAGGTATCATTGCATTAGTTCCATCATTAGCAAGTTATTTGACAAAAATTGAGACATTACAAGGTATTGGTGCAACATCTCTAATCATTATGGTAGGGGTAGCGCTTGATTTAATTAACCAAGTAAAAACTCACTTGTTGGCAAGAAATTACGAATCATTCTTAAAGAATATGTAATTTTAACAATAAATTAAAAAGAGGTTCAAGTTAATTCTTGAGCCTCTTTTTTTTTTGTTATATGATTTCTCCGTATATTATACCTTTTTCGTATTTTGTAAGTTTTACTTTTTGTAGGGTGTTAAACAAGTCTTTTTTGTCTGAAATTATTTGAACAGTTAAATAATTACGAGTTACTCCTTTGAGGTTCCCAGAATGTTTATCTGGACGTTTCTCTATAAGTACTTCGTGGATTTTTCCAATGTTTTTTGTGATAAATTCTTCGTATTTTTGTTTTGAAATGTTTTTGATAATCGTAGCTCTATCGTTTTTAATCTCATCTGAGTTTTGGTCTGGAAGACTTTCACCTATTGTTCCTTTACGTTTTGAGTATGGGAATGTGTGGATTTGAGTTAATCCAGATTTTTCTAAATTTTTACGAGTAATTTCAAAATCTTCGTTGGTTTCACCCGCAAATCCAGTGATAATATCACTTCCTAAAAATGGTAAATCAAATGTTTTGTTAATTTGTTCGATTTGGTTTAAGTAAAATTCTGTTTTATAAAATCTGTTCATAGAACGTAGTGTTTTATCGTTTGCTGATTGAAGTGATAGGTGAAAATGCGGACAGAATTTTTTTGAATTTCTTAAATATTCTAACATTTCATCTGTGATTTCTGTTGGATTAAGTGAACCTAGGCGAAATCGTTCGATAGTGGTTTTTTCCTCTATATCTTTTATTAAATCTAGGATAGTTAATCCGAATTCTTTTCCCCATTGTCCGATGTGAATACCAGTTAGGACAACTTCTTTAAATCCAAGTTTTGAAAAATTATTGATTTGTTCTATTATAAATTTAGAATCTGCACTTCTGCTTTTTCCACGAGCCTTCCATATGATGCAGTAAGTACAACGATTATCACATCCATCTTGAATTTTTAGGCTAGCTCGAGTTTTTGAGGTGTCGATAAGTTCTACTTTGTTAAATTCTGATAAATTCATTATATCTTTTGCGTGAAAACGTTCATCAGAACTTATGTAATCAAACATTTGTAACTTTTCGTCATTACCTATTACGTAATCAATAAAATCATATTCTAACAAGTTTTCTTTTTCTATCTGTGCAAAACATCCAGTTAAAATTGTTATTAAATTAGTTTTTTTGTTCTTTGCAGAACGTAAAAGATAAAGCGCTTCATTGTCGCTTTTATGAGTAACTGAACAAGAATTCAAAATATAAACGTCAGCGTCGTTGATGTTTTTTACTTCTTCAAGTCCGTTGTTTTTTAGGTTTTCTATTATGATAGAGCTTTCAAACTGGTTAGATTTACAGCCCATAGTATGAATGTTAAATTTTCTCATTGCTTTATAATATAAAAAAGAAAAATAATTGTAAATATTTATGTCTTTTTGTTATTACATTAGCAAAAAATTTTACTTTCCGTTTTTACATGTGTATAATCAAAGTGTGAAAGGGTAAAGGTGTTTTATGCAAGTTAATTCAGTTTCTAGTCAGGTTAATTCGAAGGCTTCATTCGGTAATCGTGATTATCAACGTGCAGTATTAGAAGAATTCGCAAAGGCTGACGATAGAGCGTTACGCAAAGCCGCAGCTCAAATTACGGAAACTCAAGTTGATAGTAAAAAACATAAAAGAATTAATGATGGTATATGGGCGGCTGTTCCTGTTGTAGCTGGTTTAGCTGCTGCGGTTGCAGTTCCTGGTGGTAGAATCCCAATGTTAAAACAGTTTGTAAGTACTGCCGCTTTATGGATGGGTGCTTTTGCTGGTATTGATTTAGTAAATGCTGGAGCTCGAGCTTTGAATAATAATAGTGATAGTGTTAGAGATTTTAATAAGAAAAATCCAACATTATCATTTATTTTAAATTTCGGCGCAGCAATTGGTGGTATGTTAGCTGGTGGAGCTTTAGTTTCTAAAGGTATTTCAAAATTTGGTCCAAAACTAGTTGCTCAAGCTAAGAAATTAAAAGTTGATAAATTTATTAAAGAATCTAAAGTTATTAACAAAGCTAGTGAATTGGTAGCGAAAGTCCCTTCTGCTTTAAAATCTTTCGGTAAAACGGTGTTAAATTGGTCTCCAATGCTGTTAATGTTAACAGCTTTAGTTCATACTTCAAATCATGAAAGAGCAAAAGCTACTCAAACTGTTAATAACTATACACAGTTGAAAGATGCTCAATCTCAAGTTAGAATGGCTTTTGCAGATGCTGAACATCTTGATGGTGAATAATTCGTTCAATAAATAAGTTTTAAAAAGTGTATCGAAGTTGAACTCGGTACACTTTTTATTTTATAATAGTTTTATGAGAGTTGTTATTTTAGGTAAAGGTTTGATGTTGGCAAATTTGGTGCTTGGTGCAAAAGATGCTGGTGCTGAGATTGTCGGCGTTTTTAGATACGAGCATACTTGCGAAAATCGTTTCAAATTATTTTTTAAAGATTTGTTCAACCCAACTCCAGAAGTATCGTTGTTAAACGAATTGAAAGTTAATCAAATTCGTTTGAAGTCTGCGAATAGTCAAGCATTTAGAAAACTTTTAATTAGTCAAAATGTTGATTTAGTTCTTGTTGGAACTTGGAAAGAACGTTTAAAAAAAGAAATTTTTAGTGTGCCAACTATTGGGACTGTAAATGCACATCCGTCACTTTTACCAAAATATAGAGGTCCAAATCCTTATATTCAAGCTATTTTACATGGGGAAAAAGAATCTGGTGTGACATTGCATTTGGTAGATGAAGGTTATGATACTGGTGCAATTTTATCACAAGAAAAAGTTTCAATTCTTGAAGCTGATACTTCAAAAGAGCTTAGAGAAAAATCTGTTAGGGTAGCAAGAAAATTGGTGAGGGAATTTATCACTGATTTGAATGATAAAATGATTACCCCGATTAAGCAATCTGAAAAGCATGCATCTTATTTCCCAAATATTTCTGGAGATGAAAGAATGATTGATTTTACTTTCCAAACTTCAGATGAGATATTGAGAATTGTAAGAGCATTACATCCGTTTTTACCTTGTTATATTACTAATAAAGACAAGTTTTTGGTTATAGATCCTTATTCTATGCAGGTTTTACAAGAAGATATTGGGGATGTGAAACCTGGTGATGTTATTTTTAAATACCCAGAAAGACGCTCTGTTACTATTGTTTGCAAAGATGGTAAAGCAATTCGCTTTTCTAACTTGAAATTATACAACTCAGAAGTTGTAACAGAATTGTATATAGATAGAGAAGTTGAAACTATTTCTTAGCAAATGTACTTTTTTCAAGCATAACCATAAGTATTGAAATGTCCGCTGGTTTTACTCCTCCAATACGTGCAGCTTGAGCTAATGTTTTAGGTCTGATTTTTTCTAGCTTTTCTTTTGTTTCTGTTGAAATATGTTCTATTCTTGTGTAATCAATATTGTCAGGTATTTTGAATTTTTCAAGTTTACCAGCCTGATCAACTTGGTCTTCTTGTCGTTTGATATAACCATCATATTTGATTATTACTTCAACTTGTTCCCAAACTTCTTTTGATAAATTTAATGAGTTAGTCGATTCATCAATTTCTTTTAAGATTTTGTACGAAATATTAGGACGTTTAAGTAGTTCTGCGGCTCTCATACCTCTATCAATATGTTCTTCATATTTTGCCAAAATTTCATTAACTTCTTCAGAAGCTGGGATTTTTAATTCTTGTAGTCGAGTTCTTTCATTTTCAATTTGACGTTGTTTTTCTTTAAATCTTTCAAATTGTGCATCATCAATCAATCCTAGCTTGTGTCCGATTGGCATTAATCGTTCATCAGCATTGTCTTGTCTTAAAAGTAATCTGTATTCTGAACGTGATGTTAACATTCTGTATGGATCTTGGATGTCTTTTGTTACTAAATCGTCAATTAGTGTTCCTGTATATGACGAGCTTCTGGAAAGTTCTAACATTTCTGAGCCATTGATATAGTTATATGCGTTAATACCTGCGATTAAACCTTGAGCTGCTGCTTCCTCATAACCACTTGTTCCGTTAATTTGACCGCCAAAGAATAGACCTTTGATTTTTTTAGACATTAACGAATGTGTTGTTTGAACTGCAGGAACGTAATCATATTCAACTGCGTAAGCAGGTTTTATGATGTGCGCATTTTCTAGCCCTGGTAAACTTCTCAACATCTTTACTTGAACATCCATTGGTAAACTTGTTGAAAATCCTTGGATGTATGTTTCATAAGTTCCTAAACCTTCTGGTTCGATAAAAATATGGTGAGAAGGATTAGAAGCAAATCTTACAATTTTATCTTCAATTGATGGACAATATCTAGGTCCAACACCATGGATTAAACCTTGATACATTGGAGATTTATCTAAGTTTGCTCTAATAATGTTGTGTGTTTCTTCTGTTGTTCTTGTTAGATAACAAGGATAAGTTTTTCTAATTGGTCTATTAGGCTTGAATGAGAAGAAACTTAACTCCTCATCGCCAGGTTGAATTGTCATTTTTGAATAATCAATTGTTCTTTTATCAACTCTAGCAGGTGTTCCTGTTTTTAATTTTTTTGTTTCAATACCTAGTTTGTGTAGAGAATCAGAAAGTCCAATTGCGGCTTGTTCACCCAATCGACCAGCGCTAAATGATTGTAGCCCTACAAAGATTCGACCTTCAAGAGATGTTCCTGTTGTAAGTACAATTGCTTGAGCTTTGTATTCAGTGCCTAGTTCATCAACTGCACCTATAATTCTATCGCCATCTACCAATAATTCTGTTATACAACATTGTTTTAGATAAATGTTGTCATTACTTTCAATTAGATTACGCATATAACGAGTGTATTCGGCTTTATCAGATTGAGCTCTCAAAGCTCTTACAGCAGGTCCTTTTGAGGAATTTAAAACTTTTAATTGCAGGTAAGTTGCATCGGTAACTTCTCCCATAACGCCACCTAATGCGTCAATTTCACGCACCAAAGTAGATTTTGCAGGTCCGCCAATTGCAGGGTTACAAGGTTGAAGAGCAATATTATCAACATTAAGTGTGCATAATAACACCTTCATTCCAAGTTTTGCACACGCTAAAGTTGCCTCACAACCAGCGTGTCCTGCACCTACTACAATTATATCGAATTTGTTGTTTACGTAATCCATAACTTTATTATAATTCAAACATTTGTGAATTATAATTTTGGCATAACAAACTTTACGTTTGTTTGATAAACGTATTTTCTACACTAAAAACTCTTCAAACTCTCCTAAATGTCAAAAAACGAATTTAAAATTCTAGAATCATCCTTTTGGTTTTGTTTGGGATTTTGTTAACTTTCAGTAGTGAGTTCTTCCCAGATGCTTGGTACAACTATCAATGCAGTGTACACGATGAAACCGAATAGGATTAAGTTAATTGCCATGATAACCTCCTTTGGTTACATGTATATTAATCCCATTTTTTAGGGTAAAATAACAATTAATAGTCTAAAAAGTTGAAAATTTTACAAAATTTAATACAAAAATTTGATATGAAAAATTTTACTCAAAATGATATAAAATCACTGTTTGCAAAGCTTTGTTGTTCTAGATGTAAGAATGAATTTTCGATAAATTCTATCAAAATTTTAGAACAGGATTGCGATATGATGCTTTGTAGTTTATCATGCGAAAAATGTGGCAAAGATTTTGGGGAAGTTGTGTTTAATTTTAACCGAAAAGCGGATAAACATTTACCCCTAGAAATTGTTGAAGGTCCACCACCAATAAGTTCGGATGATGTAATTGAAGCTCATAGATTTATCAAAGAAAATTTATAATAAAAAAAGACCCTGAATTTTCAGAGTCCTTTTCGTTTATTTAATGTTTCCATTATTGTTTTGGTATTAGTCCAGCCTTTGATAATAAGCCGTGGATATGAGTTGTCATTGCCATTTGTGGATCATATTGTGCAATATCTTCTTTTATTCTGCTTGATGGAAGATACTGTTCGAATGCGAATTTATATCTTTCAAATGGATTGCCGTCAACTTTTTCTAGAAGAAGTTGAGCTGTATTTGTTACAACTTTGTCTTTGCCTTCTCCAGTTGTAGCTGGAATTACATAGCCTAATTTATCTTTTACTAAGTTTGCAGGGATAAGAGTTGAACCGTCTAGACCAATAATAGCTTTACCTGAATCTTCAACCCAAGCATGTCCACCACCATTAGCAACTAATATTGGATTGTTTTCACCAATAATTTTGCCATATGTTGTACCATAATCACTAATTTGTGAGATGTTTCTAGTAAGAATTGTAGGGTGTGGGAAGTCTGCAACTAAAGCTTCAGCACCATCTAAAATATCAAGAGCTTTTGGGGTTCCTTTAATATATTGTGTGTATTCAGTTGGTGTAGTACCTACAATTCGAATTCCAAAAGTTTCAGCCAAATCTCTTGTTGCTTTATCAACACCGCAATAACTGTGTGCTAAGCCAAATCCAAAAGATTCTTTAATATTAACACCGATTTCTTCGAAATATTTAAATATTGGAGTGAAGAAATCAACAATAGCTTGTTCGTATTGTGCAGATAATTCTTTTTTGCTTAAAGAACAACCGCCCAAAACTTGTTCAGGTTTAATGTTTGAGTTTCCGATACCACCAATGATAACTGCAGGTTTTTCTCCATGTGCTGCAGTCCAAATACCTTCAGTTGTTAATTTTGTAGGCTCATCAGCAAATCCTAACCATTTGAAACCTGGAACGTTTTCAAATAGAACTGGCATTTTCCAGCCTTTTGCCATTACAAGTTTTCCACCATCAGCATCTTCCATCATCGCCGCTTCATTTGGAATTACGCTTTTTAATTTTTGGATTGCTGTTGCTAAGTCAAACTGACCACGTAAGCCTTTTTGTACGTCTGCAACTGCAGCTCTGATTGCTGGGTCATCAGATGTTGCACATTCCATAATTGTTTTAATATAGATATCTTTTTCTGTTAAGCCCATCTTTTGGATAGCTTGTACTTCTTTTGCGATTGCTTCGCTATTTTTTGTTAAATAATTGAATAATTCTCGTTCTGCTTTTACACTAATTGGATTGATCATATTTTTCCTTTCTACTTTTTGATACCAATATAATGTTTCTCAAGAATAATTATTGCTATCTAAGTAGTAAATATTTCAATATGTAAACAAAAAGACGCAAACCTTACGATTTGCGTCTTAATTATTGTTTTAAATGATTTATTTGCCTAAATTAGCAGTTGATTTAATGTGTAATTCTCTAAGTTGTTTTAGAGCTGCTTCACCTGGAGCATCACTCATTAAGCATTTTGCACCAGCGTTTTTAGGGAATGCGATTACGTCACGGATAGAATCAGTTCTAGCTAGTAATGCAACTAATCTGTCTAAACCGATAGCCAAACCAGCGTGTGGTGGTGTGCCGTATTGTAATGCGTTAACCATAAATCCGAATTTTTCTTGTGCTTCTTCTTCAGTTAAGCCTAATACTTTGAAGATTTTCTTTTGAACTTCAGAAGAGTGGATTCTCACAGAACCGCCACCTAATTCGCAACCATTATAAACGATATCGTATGCGATAGATTTAACGTTACCCAAATCTCCAGAATCAAGTTTATCAACGTCTTCTAAGTTTGGAGATGTGAATGGGTGGTGCATTGCCATAAATCTGCCTTCTTCTTCAGAATATTCAAACATAGGGAAGTCAACAACCCATAATAAGTCATGTTTTGATTCGTCGATTAAGTTTAGAGATTTACCGAAGTGTAATCTTAATCTACCCATAATATCGTAAACTGCTTTTGGTTTATCTGCAACAAAGAAGATAATATCACCAGCTTTAGCTTGAGCTCTATCTTGGATAGCTTGAGCTTGTTCTTCCGTAACGAATTTCAATACAGGAGATTTAGCGGTTCCATCTTCTTGATAAATGATATTAGCAAGAGCTTTTGCACCAAATGATACTGCAAGTTTTGTAATATCATCGATTTCTTTTCTAGAGTAGCTAGCACCACCTGGAATTTTAATACCACGAACGATACCGCCGTTTTCTAAAGTGTTTTTAACGATTTGGAATTCAGATTGCATAATGATATCGCCAAGATCAAATAATTCTAAGCCAAATCTTGTATCAGGTTTATCTGAACCAAATCTATCCATAGCTTCTTGCCAAGGAATTTGTCTGAATGGAGGTTTAACCTCTACTCCAGCAGCTTTGAATGCATCTACGATAAGACCTTCAACAACAGAGATAACGTCTTTTTGTTCAACAAATGACATTTCGATATCAACTTGTGTGAATTCAGGTTGTCTGTCTGCTCTTAAGTCTTCATCACGGAAACATTTAGCGATTTGATAATATCTTTCAATACCACCAACCATCAATAATTGTTTGAAGATTTGTGGTGATTGAGGAAGTGCATAGAATTTACCTTCTTGTACACGTGATGGAACTAAGTAATCTCTAGCACCTTCTGGAGTAGTCTTGATAAGAATTGGAGTTTCAACTTCCAAGAAATCAAGATTGTTCATATAATTTCTGATTGCTTGAACAATGTTATGACGCATAACAAGTTTTGATAACATTGTTTCACGTCTTAAGTCTAAGTATCTGTATTTTAATCTAATGTCTTCTGAAACGTTGTTATCATCTAAAACGAATGGTAACACTTTTGCTTCAGATAGAATTTCAACAGATTCTGGATACATTTCAACTTGACCTGTTGGGTATTTTTCGTTGTAAGTTTCTTCAGGTCTTTTTGTAACTTTACCAGAAACTTTAATAACGTATTCTGTTCTAACTTGTTCTAGAATTTTATGAACTTGTGGGTTGATTTGAGGGTTTGCAACGATTTGGAAAAATCCGCTTCTATCTCTCAATTCAACGAATAAAATACCACCCAAGTCTCTTACTGTTGATACCCAGCCTGACAAAACTACTGTTTCGTTTACGTTTGCCAAGTTTAGCTTTCCACATTCGTGGTCCTTAAACATTGTTTTAATCATCTCTTATTTCCTTCTTAAAGTCTATTTATATTGCATTTATTATACTAGCAAAAACACAAAAAAAAGACTACAAAATGTAACATTTGTAATCTTTTTTATAAGTTTTTTAGATTAATCTTCTTTGATAATCTGACAAGAATGTACAATATCTAAGTTGATGTTGTAGCATTTAACTTGTTCTGGTTGATATTCAACACTATCTCGACTTGTAATAATACAATCGTGAAGTTGAATAAATTTGTTTCCGCAGTTTAGCGCATAGAATAATAAGTTTTCGTTAGTAGGGTTTTCTACGGAAGATGGTATTGGTAAGTAAAGAATCCCTGTAATATAATATTCTTCCGTAATGATTAGTATCTTTACGCTATCTTTGCTTGTTGTAATAGTTTTTTTTAATGTTGATTTAGTCATATTTTTACCTCATCTTTTTTGTGATTTTATCATATTTTTTTTATATAGACAATAGGTTAGCTTTTTAGTAAACTCTTAGTATGATTACTTTTGATATCGATACATTGGCAGCTTTTTTATGTGAACAAAAAAACTTCTTTTTAGGGGCTAGAATAAATAAAATTCAGCAACCAACAAGAAGAGAGTTTGTTTTTACTCTTAGAAATAATGGTGAAACTCGTCAGCTTTATGTAAATATCAACCCACAGTTTTATCATGTCTGCTTTATGAGTAAAGATAATTCTAGTAAAAGAGTTATTGAAATCCCTCAAAAGCCCCCAATGTTTTGTATGTTATTAAGAAAATATCTTGAAAATTCTCGCATAGCAAAAGTTAATCAACCAGATGGAGAGAGAATTTTAGAATTTTACATTGAGACTTATAATGAAGTTGGTGAACAGATATATTTATGTCTTGCTTTTGAATTTATGGGTAAACATTCAAATGTTATTTTATATAACTACGATACAAATTTAATTATCGGTTGTGCGCATAATGTTGGAGCTGAAAAAAGCCGAGAACGTGAAATCTTTGGAGGATTACCTTATATTTACCCTCCAAAGCAACTTAAATTTGAGAAAAAATGGAATAGTTTGGTTGAGTCTAAACCAGAAGGTATTTCTGTAAATGATTTTATCGATGACTATTATTCAACCCACATTGCTAATGATAAATTTCGGGTTTTAAAATCTAACTATCGTTCTATAATTTCTCAAAAGTTAAAAAAAGTTTCAAAATCGTTAAAACAGATGGAATACAAACTTCAAAGCGATTCGGATAGTGATAAGTATAGGCTTTGGGGAGATTTAATTATGGCAAATCTTTACCAGTTGAAAGATTTCACCTCTATTGTTTCTGTTTATGATTATGAAAATGAGAAACAAATTGAACTAAAACTTGATGAAACTAAGTCCCTAAAAGATAATGCTACTCAGTTTTATAAGTTGTACAATAAGGCAAAAACTGCCCGTAATAAATTAACTGAACTTATTGATGAGTCAAAAGTTAAAAAAGAATATTTAGAACAAGTTTTGTATTCTATTGATAGTGCTAAAGTTATTGATGATTTATTTGAAATTTCGGCAGAAGTAATCGAAAATTCTGAGAAAAAAGAGTCAAAGAATAAAGTGTCTGAAATAATGATGATTGAAACGGAAGATGGCTCAAGAATTTATATTGGTAAAAATAACAAACAAAATGACTATATAATTTCGAAATTAGCAACAGAAGATGATTTTTGGTTCCACGTTCATAATTGTGCAGGTTCTCATATTTTATTAAAATCACAAAATATTACAGATGAATTAATACTAAAATGTGCAAGATTAGCAAAAGAATATTCAAGTGTAAAAGATTCGTCTAAAATTGGTGTTATCTACACAAAACGTAAATATTTACGAAAACCCCCAGCTTCAGCTTTAGGTTATGTAACTTATAAAAACGAAAAAGAAATTGTATTAGATTAACATTTGTTTACAATTAATCAATTTATGTATTAAAAAATACTTTATTAAAGCATAGGGTTATAGGTTAGTTATTTTAATATGTTTTAATAGGGGGTTATTTTATGTCAATTAATTCTGTAGATGCTTTAACAAGTACACAGTATACTAAAAATGGTAATGCGTATCAATCTTGTAATACAGGAAAGAAGGTAGGTGCAGCTGTTGGGGCTGGTGTCGTTGCAGCTAGGACTGTTTCTCTTTTAAAGGATAAAGAAATGAAAGCCTATTTAAATTTATCTTGGAAAAATATTGCAAGTGATCCTTTGTCAAAGCTTTCTAAGGCTGTGGCAAAATATCCAAAATTATATAAAGCGGGTGTTGTTGGTATTGGTGCATCAATAGCATTATTGTTGTATGCTGGAATAGGAAAACTAATCGGACACGGTGTTGATAAGATTGTTGAAAATAAACGTGCCAAAGAAGCTGATGCACAAGCTGAACAAAAAGCTAGGGAAATTGAACTTACAAATAAGTTAGACATTTTGCTTTAATTAGAATAAATAACCTCAAAAATTTGTGGTATAATTTCTCGTAACAGAGGTAAATTATGCCACATTTTTTCATTAATTCAAAACAAGTAGTAAATAATGTTGTTGAAGTTTCTGATAAGGAAAATTATCAACATATCGCCAAATCTTTAAGAGCAAGAGTTGGTGAAACTTTGTTATTGATTGATGAAAATCAAATCCAATATGAAACAACAATTAGTGAAATTACTAATTCGAAAGTATTGGCAAATGTTGATAATTCTTACCAATCTAAGAGATTTTTAGATTTTGAACTTTATTTGGCACAAAGTCCTCTACGTTCAGATGCGCAAAATTTAATAATTGAAAAGGCAACAGAACTAGGTGTTGCTGGGGTTTATCCAATTATGACAGATAATTGTTCTTTGAATAAATCTGTTGTTGAAAAGAAAGTGCCAAAATGGCAACGAGTTATGTATGAATCATCAAAACAATGTGAGCGAGCAGTTGTTCCAACTTGTTATGATGCGACAAGTTTAGAAAAAGTTCTATCTGAAAATTCTTTTGATAAAGTTATAGTTTTTTGTGAAAGAATTGCCGATAAAACTATAAGAGAATCCTTTAAAGAAAAACCTATTAAAAAGGGCGATAAAGTCCTTGTTGTGATTGGACCAGAGGGTGGTTTTTCTCAAAAAGAATTTGATAGTTTTAAAGAAAAATCATTAGAGATGCTAACTTTAGGTGATTTGATTTTGAGAGCAGAAACTGCAGTAGTTGTGGCGTTAGGAAATGTTATCTATGAATATTCAAACTTTAACAGATAAAATAAATAACGATGCAATATTGAATAATTTGGTTAGTTTTTTACCTAATCAAATATATCTTGTTGGGGGTTCTGTTCGTGATGCTTTTTTAGGTAAAGATTTTGTTGATAGAGATTTGATTGTAGCCGATTGTGATGCAAGAGATTTTTCATTGCAAGTTGCACAATTTTTTAATGGAACGTTTATTCCACTTGATGAGGAAAATAAAATTTATCGTATTGTTTTAGAAGACAAAGTTAATTATCTTGATATCACAAATCCTATTGGTGGAAATCTTGCAGATGATATATTGCGTCGAGATTTGACAATAAATGCGGTTGTTGTTGATGTTAGAACTGGTGATGTGCCAGATTTTTGTGCAGAATTTATTCAAGATATTGAAAATAAAATTATTCGAGGAATAAAAGACGAAAACTTTGTTGATGATCCTTTGAGATTATTAAGAGTTTTTAGATTTTATTCACTTTTAGGTTTTGATATTGATAATTCATTGCTTGACATCATTAAAAAATATGCCAATTTGATTGAGCAACCAGCAAAAGAGCGTGTTCAATATGAATTGATGAAATTATTTAGCGGGAATTTTGCTCATCAATCTCTTTTGAAAATGGATGAATGTGGACTTCTTGAATTATTGTTTCCTTTTGTCAAAGAATTGAAACAAGTCCCACCAAATCTTCATCATCATTTAGATTTGTTTAACCATTCAATTGAAACAGTTAAGCAAGTTGGTTTGATGTATGAGAATTCCTCTGATGCTGTTAAGCAACATATGGATAAAGTTGATTTTGGAGGTTTTTCAAGACTTGCACATTTAAGATTATCTGCTTTTATGCACGATATAGGAAAGTTTTCGACTTGGACAATTGAAGAAGATACAAATCGTCACAGATTTATCAAACATGAAGATGTTGGAGCAAAAATGAGTGTTCCTATTCTTAAATCTATGTGTTTTTCTAATAAACAAATCGACTATGTATCATATATTATAAAAAAACATATGTATCCAACTGCAGTTGTTTCTGCGCCTGATATGAATGAAAAAGTTATGATGCGTTATGTTCGCAAATCTGAAGATAATGCAATTGATAACATTTTAATTGCAAAAGCTGATAGATTGTCCGCATTAGGTCCAGAGATTACGGAAGAAATTGTAAATGAAAATATTTCATCTTTGAATAAACTTCTTGAATTTTATTTGGATGCTAAAGAAACTTTGCAGCCTCTGTCAAAATTATTAGATGGTAATGAAGTTATGCAAATTCTAAATATTAAACCATCTCCACGTTTAGGCGAAGTGTTAGAAGCTTTACAGGAAGCTCAAATTTCTGGTGATATTTTAACTAAAGACGATGCTATAAAATTTGTAAAATCTTTAAAATAATTAGTCTGGAGTTCTCGTTTTGTGATAAAATAATCTTATACAGAAAATGTTGAGGTAGGGTTATGAGTAATAAATTAAAAAGATTTGGTATTATCACTGGTTATACCTTGTTAGGTTTGTATGTGCTATTTTTAGCATTACCTTTGGTCTTATCACCAATTGCAAATTCTTATAAAGGTGATATTGAAAAAATAGTAAAAGAGTCAACTGGATTTGAGACTAAGGTTGATAAAATTTCTGTTGTAACATCTTGGAATTTGTCGGCGGGTGCTAAAGTTGGTGAAATTTCATTATCTCTACCAAATTCTAAAGCCCCATTTTTCTCAGCTAAAAATGTTGGGGGTAAATTAGCATTACTTCCTATTTTTGCTCGTAAAATTCGTATCGATAGTGTTTTTGCGGATGATATTACCGCAGATATTGCTATAAAAAAAGATGGAAATTTGTTGTTACTTGATTATTTGCCAGATTCTGAAGGTAAAAAAGAAGTTTCTAGCGAACCTATGACATTGCCTCTAGGTATAAAATTATCTAATCATTTACCTAATGTTAGTGTTAAATCTTACAAATTTGGGGTTTCAGATGTTGTCACAAATAAATCCTATTTTGTTGATGGTTCGAATTTAAAAGTTTCTGATTTTGTTTTGGATAAGAAAGTTAAATTTTCAACAAATGGTAGTGTTGTATTCGATGAATCTGTAATTTCAAATTATGATGTAAAAGTTTCTAATAACATAATGCCAAGTATTCAATTACACGATTTGGTATTCCCAGAAAAAATAGAAGTTGCTTCGGATAACCAATCTAATACAACTCAAGAATTTGTTATGCCGTTTAATGTTATTGATGTTTTAAATGGAATAAAACAAAATCAATTTAGTTCAAATCTTGTAGCAGATATTAAAACATCTGGCACATTCAAGAACCCAAAAGTTGATGGTGCATTAAAGGTTAGCGAGATGACTGTTGCCGTTGATGGTAAAAAGCTTCCTGAAAGTTATTTTGATATGAAGTTTAAAGGTAGTAAAACAGTTATTGATTCTATAATGTATTCATCATTTGATAAATCTGAAAACACTCAAATTATTGGGGAATTGGCTGGTGGTAAAAAACCTTCAGTTGATATGACTTTCCGTTCAAATGCTAAGTTCAACAATTTGTTCAGACTTGTAGATAGTATTGCGGAATCTTTTGGGTATAAAGACTTTGAAACATTAACTGCAACTGGTGGATTTGATGCTGATTTTAATGTGAAATCTGATTTGAAAAGAGTAAATTCTGAAGGGTATTTTAAAGTTGCGCCATCATCAATCTCTTACGCATTATATAATGTTAAAATTGATGATATTAAAGCTGATGTTGATTTGAATAATAATAATGTAATTATCAAAGATGCAGGATTTTCAATTCTTGGTCATCCATTAAAATTGACTGGTTCAATTTTAGCAGATTCTACAACGGATTTGAAACTTACAGCGGATAATTTATCTTTGAAAGGTTTAATTGCCGCTTGTGGTCAGATGGCGTTGTTGAAAGACAACGATATTAAAAGTGGTTCAGTTTCAATGAACGCAAATGTTAAGGGTAAATTGAATTCGATCAAGCCAGAGTTAGTTGCAAGTGTAGATGTTTTGAATTTGTATAACAAGCCTGCTCAATTATCTGTTAGTTTGAATAAGGCAGAAGTTATTGCAAATTACGATGGCAAAACTGCAGGTGGAGAGGTTAATGTTAATTCCTTAAGTCTTGTTCATCCAATGTCAAAAATTTCTGTTCCAACTACAAAAATTGTTATTGACCCTAAGAATATTAATATTAAAGATTCATATCTTATGTTTAATAATTCAAGAATTGATATTACTGGTATTGTGACTAATTATCTATCTGATAAGTTGCATATGGATTTAAAAGCTGCTGGTAATTTAAAATCAAATGATGTAGCAACTTTATTACCAAAAGAATTTAGAGATTTAATTGCTTATAAAGGTCAAATGCCATTGAGTATTGTTGTTGATGGTAATACTAAAGTTCAAAATATCAAAGTTAATTTAGAGGCTGATCCAAATAATTACATTGCATTGGCTGATGTTGATTTGTTAAAAGGTCAAAAAACAAAAATTCATTCGAATATTGAAATCATTGGGGATACCTTGAATTTAACAAATACAGGTATTTCAAATAATAAAACTTCAATTGCAAAATTAAGTGGTAACATTACAAAATTGTACACTTCGCCGACTCTGAATTTGAATTTATCAATACCTAGTTTGGTTTCATTCCCAATTTGGGGTGTTCCAAATTCTAATATGTCAGCAAATGGTACAGTCGCAATTGTAGGTTCTGCTTTAAATCCGCAAATGAGAGGTACTGTTAATGTTACAGATATTTCGATGACTGATTTCTTATTTAAAATGAGTGATTTAGTTGTTGATTTGGCTGGTCCAATTTTAAATGGTGTGGCTTCCTTAAAAGAATTTAAAGTTGGTGGAATTGTTGCAACTGATATTACAGGTAATGTATCGTTAAAAGATTATACAAAATTATATTTGACAGATTTAGCAGGAAAAGCTTTTGATGGCAATTTAAAGGGTAAATTATCTTATGATATTATGACTTCTAAAATTGCGCTAGAGATGTCTGGTGACAAATTGAATTCCACAAAAGCGGTTCAAGGTGCAGTAGGTATTCCAAATGCATTAACTGGGGTTCTTGATTTTGGAACCAAACTTACAATGCAAGGGATTACAGATAAAGAAATCATTCAATCAATGGCTGGTAATGTCGATTTTAATATTGGTGAAGGTAGATTTATTAGTATTGGTCGTCTTGAAAATCTTGTGGCTGCACAAAACGTATCATCAAATTCAATTTTAAAGGCTGCGATTTCAGCTTTATCTTCGCTTCAAGTTATTCAAGAGGCTGATAAATATAAATATATTGAAGGTAAGTTAATTTTAGGTAAGGGTAGCGCTAATATTTCTAAAATTGATGTTGTTGGTCCGCTAATGGCATATCATGTTACTGGTAAATATAATATTTTACCAAATACTGCTGATTTATTAATTTTAGGAAGACTTGATTCTAAAGTTGTTTCTGTTTTGGGGCCATTAGGTGAACTTTCAGCTGACAAATTGCTTGCATACATTCCAAAATTTGGAGCCGCTACTTCAAGTATTTTAGGACAACTTACTGCAAATCCTGAAAAAGAAAATACTGCAGCAATTCCTGCGCTAAGTTCTGGTAGCGATGCTTATAAGGATTTCAAAGTTGAGTTTGTGGGTTCAGCAGCTAGTGCATCATCTGTAAGAAGTTTTAAATGGTTATCAGTTTGTGATACTTCTGAAATTGATATTAAACAAGAGTTGAAAGACGCTCAAGAAGCTGTTAAAAATACTGTAAAATCATTTAAAGATGCGTTTAGTCAAGCGAAATCAGATGCTCAAGCTGCAAAAGAAAGTAGCAAACAAAGTGCAGAAAATTTGAAAAACTTATTTAAAGGTGTTTTGAAAAACGCACAATAAGTTATAATATGCAGGCTAAAACCATTAATAATATAGTGCCGATTTGAAAGGCTGTACCAAGATTTCGACCGATTTTGTTACTGTCATATCGGCTTGCGGATTTTTGAGCGTTTATTGCGCTAGATAGCCTTGCAATTCTGTCTTCATCGCTATCGTTAGTGAAACTTGTACCAAATACGCTTGATTCTACCCTAGATAGTCTTGCGTGCATTGGTTCGTTTTCGTATTTTTGATTGTATAAACTTTTTTCTATTGTTGAAATGTTTAATTTTTTTGAGGGTTTGAATATATTACGGCTAGGGGAATATTCGTCGTATTCATCATAACTATTAAAACCATAATTATTCATCGAATTCCTTTGATTGTACGCATCATAATCAAATTCATCTTCGTATCGGTCAAGATGGTAATCTTCATCTAGTCTGTTTATATTTCCGTTATAAAAATCGTTTTCTTGTTTTGCGATTTGGTTATCCATAAAATTTTTTGGTTTAATTTCGGCTTTAAGTCTGTCAACTCTAGTTGATAAATCTTCATTTTCATATGCTTTCCCAAAAGTTTTCTTTTCTAGGTTTGTAAGTCTTGTTCTTATGTTTTGATCTTTGAATTCTTTTTTGAATACTTGTTGTTCTAGTTCATCTATCGCTGGGTATTGGATTTTTGTAGCTTCAACTGGTTCTTTCGCAAACACCCAGGAATCCTCGGGCTCAGCGAAAGTATCTTCTTTTGGTTCTATTTCTTTTCCCATCATATCTGCAGATAAATCCTTTCTTAGCTTTGCAACTCGTGTAGAAATTTGTCCGCTAGAACTTTTACCATAAACGTTTTCTTCAATTCTTTTTATTCGGTTTTCTTCTTGTTCATTTGTGTATGTATATCCAAAAATCGAATTTTCGATTTTATCTAAAATAGCATTATTGGGTCCTGCAATTGCACATTCACTACAAATTAAAATTGCGAATAATAGAATAAGGTTTCTCATAATTAAAACTCCTTAGAGTTAGAATAAAATTTTTTTATAATCAAACCTATTCAACGATTTTGGGGTTTTTAGAAAGATAATTTTTAGGCATTTTATCTAAAACAAAAGTCCTATAATTTTGTTTTTATAGGACTTTTAGTTTAGTTTACTTGTAGAATTTAAATTTATTTTCTAAGCTCTTTTAATGCTTGAAGCTCTTTTTGGTAAGGTGAAATTGACGTAGCTTTTTCTATAATTCCTGGTAATTTTTCAATTACATAATCAATTTCATCTTCTGTTGTATATCTGCTTAAACTCCAGCGAATACTACCATGTATAGCTGTGAATGGTACATTCATTGCTCTTAGTACGTGGCTTGGTTCAAGGGATCCTGATGTACAAGCAGAGCCAGATGAAGCGCAAATCCCAAGGTCTGATAAGTGAAGAAGAATAAGTTCGCCTTCAATATATTCAAAACCAATATTTGTTGTATTGGGAACTCTGTTTGCAACACCTGTATTTAGTCTTGCATTATAGATTTTGCTTAAAATGTTTGATTCTAATTTATCTCTTAGACGTTTTATTCCTGTTAATTCGTAGTCTAAATAGCTTTGTGCAAGTTCTGCGGCTTTACCTAAACCAACGATGTATGGAGTATTTTCTGTTCCAGCACGTTTACCTCTTTCTTGATGTCCACCAATAATTAGAGGAGTAATCATTGTTTTAGAATTTACGTATAATGCTCCAACACCTTTTGGTGCGTGAAATTTGTGCCCAGAAATCCCTAATAAATCAACGCCGTTTGCTTGAACATCAATTGGAATTTTACCTGCAACTTGAACGGCATCAACAAATAATTTGGCATCTTTATTTTTAGATTTAACGATTTCTGAGATTTTGCCGATTGGATTTATTACCCCAGTTTCGTTGTTTGCCCACATTATTGATACAAGTGCAGTGTCTTCACAAACTGCTGAAGCGAGTTCTTCAAGGTCTAGTTCTCCATTTGAGTTAACGCCTATGTAATCTACTCTGTAACCTTGTTTTTCTAATGCTTGATATAAATTTAAAACGCAAGGGTGCTCAACTTTTGAAGTGATGATGTGTTTTTTTGTTTTGTTGTAGTTTAAAACACCTCGGATTGCAGTATTTGCACTTTCAGAACCGCAAGATGTGAATATGATTTCTTTTTCATCTTGGGCGTTAACAAAATCACGGATTTTTGCGCGAGCTTCTTTTATTGCATTAGAAGATTTTCGGCTAAAATCGTACATACTAGAAGGGTTTGCGTATTCTTCTTTGAAAAATGGCATCATTTCTTCTAATACATTTTCATCGACTTTAGTTGTTGCGTTATTATCTAAATATATCAATTTGTTTGTCATTATTTAACCTCGATAAGAGTAATATCTGTTCCTAATGAATCTTTAAGAACTTTTTCTGCAAAGTTTTTCAATGTCATTGTTGAATTTTTACAACCAGAACATCTACCTTTAAGTTTTACATAGATACTTTTGTTTTTGATGTCAACTAATTCAATATCTCCACCATCTTTTTGTAATTCTGGTGAAATTTGAGTTTCGATAACATTGTTAACTTTTAAAATCCATTGGGTTGGTGTTAATTTATCAACTTCAGCTTGTTGTTTGTTGTAATATGTGTCAATTACATCTTGGATAATTGATTTACATTTACCACAAGCTCCACCAGCTTTAGTATAGTTAGTTACTTCTTCGACTGTTTTTAAACCATTTTGTTTAATAGCATCCCAAATTAAATCTTCTGTAATTTGGAAACATGTACAAATGATTTTACCTTTTTGTTCTTGAGGTTTTTTACCTAATAAATCATCAAGGTCAACGTATTCTTCTTTGTTGAAGTTTTTTAAAGCGTCTTCTAATGCTTCATAACCCATAACAGAACAGTGCATTTTTTCTGGAGGAAGCCCGCCTAATTCATCTGCAATATCTTTGTTTGTGATTTTTTTAACTTCTTCAACAGTCTTTCCAATAATCATCTCAGTTAAAATACTTGAGCTTGCAACTGCTGAGCCGCATCCAAAAGTTTGGAATTTTGCATCTGTTACAATGTTATTTTCTATCTTTAAATATATTTTTAATTGGTCACCACAAGTTAAAGAACCAGCAACACCAACTGCGTCAGCATCGTCAATAGCTCCAACGTTTCTCGGGTTTCTGTAATGGTCCATAACCTTTTCTGAATAATCCCACATAATGTTCCCTTTCTTACTTTTAATATTTTACCGCAAAAATAATATTTTTACTGTTTGCTTAATTATTATTTAATGTTTTGTATTGTTACGAATTGTAACAAGTATAGAACAAACTCCTAAAGTTTCAGAAAAATATGCCGATAAACGTAGTATAGGATACTAAAAGTTACGAAAGGAACAACCATTATGGGTATGTCAGCATCACAAGCAAGATTTTTGTGTTTAACAGCTCGCAAAAGTAATGTTGAATTTGAAGGTCAGCAAATTAACCAACAAAGAACAACATTATCTAACGAATCTGGAAGCTACTATTCAGAATTATGTAATATGGTAGTTCCAACTCCTCCATCAGTAGATGACTATACAAAAGTTACCTACACTTTCGATGATGGTGCGTTAACTAACACTATTACTTCAATGATTGCTAAAGGTAATAATGAATATTCAATTTCTTACATTCAACAATGGCAAGATGATTATTCAATTGTTTCAGCTTCATCTAGTATCATTGCAAAAGAAAATGATAAATACAAAGTTGGTTCAGCTGAGTTAAGAAAATTAGGTCAATATGATGCATTAAATATTGCAAATGATCCATACCTATCAACTCTAGATGAAAATCAATTACAAGATTTGATGGAACAAGAAACTTATTATCAATCAATGTTAAATGAAAAAGTTTATAACGATCCAGCATCAAATGATGAATGGTATGTTCGATATGTTAAAGATGCAGTTGCAGGTTCATATGTTCCATATTTCTACCAAGCAGCATCTGTTGAAAATGATCACAACTATACAAACGGATATGCAACAAGTAATATCAACTGCTATTCATTAGGTTCAGCTACAAAAACAAAAGAAATCTTAAACGCTCTTGGTAGAGTTGAAAAAGATTCAACTGGCAGATATATTTCAATTGCTTTAATTGAAACTGATGCAAATGGTAATGAAATTACAAAAGAATATTCATTAACTACAAATACTACAACTGATGAAGAAGCATATAACGATGCGTTAAACAAATATCAATATGAACAATATCAATATGATCAAAAAGTTCAAGAAATTAACTCAAAAATCGAAATTGTTCAACAACAAGATAAATCGTTAGAACTTGAATTAAAACAATTAGATACTGAAGAAACAGCAATTTCAACTGAGATGGAAGCTGTTAAGAAAGTAATTTCTAAAAACGTTGACTCATCATTCAAAACATTCAACGCTTAGTTCATTATGTTACGAAATATTACAAAATTAAGACGAGAAATTAAAGTTTTCTCGTCTTTTTGCCGATAATACACCCATAGGAAACAAAATGAAAGGAAACTACCATGGGAATGGCAGCATCTCAAGCGAGATTTTTGAGCTTGACAGCAAGAAAGACAAATGTAGAGTTCGAAGGACAACAGATCAACCAACAAAGAAC
>JAGAJM010000014.1 GCA_017626055.1 bacterium
CTCGACTTCGTTTTTTAACGCTAACTTTGTTTGCGTTTCGTTCTTTTGTCTTGAATCATTTTTCGAAATTAACAAGTTTTCTGTTTTGCAATACTTTCATATTGCTCACACTCGTTTTCAGCTATTCTGTTTTCAATGTTCAGTCTTTTTGTGTTCGCCGCCAACGCTACACTCAACACATATCTAAAGTTGACTCGCTATCGGGGCATTATCAGACCGGCTATTTTTATTCCGGTTCCCTCATCTTACTACTTCAATTTTTATTGTCAAGTAGTTTTTTAAATAAATTTTAAAAAATATTTGCTATTTATATTTTCAAAATTCGATGTGCAATGTGCACGTTTTTCAGTGTAAAACAAAAAAAAATAAAAATCAAGTATTTTTTTGCATTTTTTGAAAAATTTTTTTATTTTCTGTAAATCCCCTAGGTGTCTAGTTTTTAGGAGAAAAAAACGATACCTCTAAAATAGAAATATCGTTTTTTATTAATTTAATATACATGTAATCGATTATTTATTCTTCGAAATCATGCTCATCCATGTCACTGTTTAGAACTTGAATTCCAAATCTTGTTCTAAATAGATGTTTCACTGTATCACTTTGGATCTCGTACATCATTCTATTAAATAGATCGTAAGCTTCTTTTTTGTATTCAATAAGTGGATCTTTTTGACCATAAGCTCTTAAACCAATACCTTCACGAAGCATGTCAATATTGTGTAAGTGATCAATCCATTTATTATCAACAACTTTTAATAAGACATCTTTTTCCAATTGTCTTACTAAGTTTTGAGAATTAAATGGTTCTTGTAAATCGTAATCCGCACCATAATCTTGAATTACTTGGTTATAGAATGAAATAATTTCAATTTCATGCGCTCTATACGCCTCAATCACAAAATCTTTTATCTTGTTGTACATAGGCTCAAAACGCATGTTCTGAATATCAGAAACTTCAAATGATGAAAGCTGAGGAACGATTGAATGTAATTCTCTAATCATTGCTTCTAAATCTTCATACACATACTCCTCAACTTTTTGTTCTGGAGCAATGTAACTTTTCATCAATCTATCAATTTCTCGCTCAATCATGTAATAAATATCATCTTGTAAACCTTCACCAGAAAGAACACGTCTTCTTTGGCGATAGAATTTTTCACGTTGAACATTCATAACATCATCATATTCAAGAACGGATTTTCTCATATCAAAATGGAATGTTTCAACTTTCTTTTGAGCTGATTCAATCTGTCTTGTAATCAATGGTGAATCAATAGCCATATTTTCTGGGATGTTCATCATTGTCATAAGTTGTGAAATTTTTTCACCAGCAAATATTCTCATTAAGTTATCTTCTAAAGATAAGAAAAATCTAGTTGAACCAGGGTCACCTTGACGAGCTGCACGACCTCTTAACTGGTTATCAATACGTCGAGATTCATGACGTTCTGTCCCAATTACGTGCAAACCTCCAACTGCTACAACCTTTTCATGTTCGTATTCAGTAGTTTCTCTAGCTTTCGCCAATGCTTCTTCTTTTAATCTTTCGTATTCTGGGTGCTCATCTGTAATTCCTTGTTCATCTAATTCAGCTTTCGCTAAATATTCAGCATTACCACCTAAAAGAATATCTGTACCACGACCAGCCATGTTAGTTGCAATTGTAACTGCACCTAACCTACCTGCTTGAGCAATAATATATGCTTCTTTTTCGTGATGTTTTGCATTTAACACATTATGACGAATACCACGTTGTTTTAGTAACGCTGAAACATACTCTGATTTTTCAATACTAATTGTACCAACCAAAACAGGTCTGCCTAATTTGTGTTGAGCAACTATATCATCAACAACAGATAAATATTTTTGCACCTCTGTTTTGTAAATTACATCTGGATTATTTACTCTGATATCTGGCTTGTTAGTTGGAATTGATGTTACTTCTAAATTATAAATTTTACCAAACTCAGCTTCTTCAGTCATTGCAGTACCTGTCATACCAGAAAGTTTTGGGTACAATCTGAACAAGTTTTGGTATGTAATACTTGCCAATGTCTGTGTTTCATCTTGAATTGGCACACCCTCTTTTGCTTCAACAGCTTGGTGCAAACCATCTGACCAACGTCTGCCTTCCATTAAACGACCAGTAAATTCATCAACAATCATTACTTCGCCGTTTCTTACAACATAATCCGTATCTTTTACAAATAATTCTTTCGCTTTTAATGCTTGTAACAAATGATGAGCATATTGAGTTTGGATATCGAATAAATCTTTTACCCCAATCAACTCTTGAGCTTTATCAATACCATCTTCTGTTAAAATAACATTTTTATTTTTCTCATCAACAGTATAATCTTTTTCTTTTTCCAATTGAGGAGCAACTCTTGCCATCATTTGATAAGTTTCAGCAGATTGTGCTAAACGACCACTAATAATCAATGGAGTTCTTGCTTCATCAATCAAAATACTGTCAACTTCGTCGATAATCGCATAATTGAATGGGCGTTGGACAAGCATTTCAACACCACCCGCCATATTATCTCTCAAATAGTCAAAACCGAATTCGTTATTTGTACCATAAGTAATATCACATCTATACGCATCACGTTTTACATCAAAATCTCTTGCGCCTTCACCATTAGACAAAACAACACCAACAGTTAAACCTAAGAATTTGTAAATGTTACCCATCCATTCACTATCACGTTTTGCAAGGTAATCGTTTACCGTAACAACGTGGACACCTTTACCAGTTAATGCGTTCAAATACGCTGGCAAAGTTGCAACTAATGTTTTACCTTCACCAGTTCTCATTTCTGCGATGTGCCCATTATGCAAGAAATAACCACCAATAAGCTGAACATCAAAGTGACGCATGTTTAAAACACGTTTGCCTGCTTCTCTCACTGTCGCAAACGCTTCTGGTAAAAGTTTATCTAATGCCTCTTTTTCTAATTTCAAATCTTCTTTGAAATTTTTAGATGTAGGACGTTTTGCCAAAATATCTTTAAACTCTTGAGTTTTCGCTTTCAATTGTTCATCGGTTAATGCTGCAAATTCAGGCTCTAAAGCATTGATATGCTCAATAATCCCCATAATTGATTTAACTTTTCTCTCGTTAGGATCCCCCAAAAGCTTTAATAGCATGCTTATCATTATTAATATTACCTCTCCAAGTTTATCTTATTACACAAAGTGTAACATAAATATTAATATTAATAAGGAAATGTTAATGAAAAATTAAGGATTCAAAGTTATACTGAGATTATTCCGCCTTAATAATAACAATTGGAATCTTTTCTTCCATTGCTTTTCTTAAATACTCTTCAGGAATTGTATTGATATCATCTGTATAAAGAGCCGTAATTTTTGGGTTACTTACAAGAACTTCGTTGTGCGAGAACCCATTCATCAAGAAATTACCATCTTCATTATAACCAGCTTCTAGTAAAGCTTTGTATGCTTTTGCAAACTCAGGGTCAATTTGCTCTAAATTTTCAACAGTCATTGTTTGAGTACCTAATTGTTTTTTGATATTATCCATACGCTCTATGTATGCTTTATCAATTTCTTTCATTTGCTGGAATTCTGGTAATGCTTCAATTTCAGCATTTTGCACGCGTCTTAATTTAATAATTTCATCTTCAATTTGCTTCATTTCAGGCAATTCTCTTAATTGTTGATATTGTGCTTGCGTTAAAGCACCTTTACCCATTTTTTCTTGAATAAGAAGTTTACGTTTTGATTCTAAATCTCTAATTGCAGTATCATATTTTGAAATAATTGCATCTTTTTCAGCTGCAAAAGTTTTTGATAATGATTTATAATCAACACCTACCAAATTAGACTTCAAATTGTCAGAAATCATTGTTCTATGTAAATCTTTTGACCCTTTATTACCATAAGCACTCAAATTTTGACCACCATAATATTCATTTAACATATTAGTAGTATTTTTACTCATAGAAAAAATATCTCTGCCATAACCAACATATTGATGTTCATTTGCCACATCAAAAATAAATCCGTGATGGAATTCTTTAACTAATGCAGCTTTTCCATTAGTAACATAACTTGTACAAATTACTTTATCATCAGCAAAATCCTTAAATATTTCAAAGTTTGCAAAGTTTGCAGCTCTTGAACCTCCTGTTGTATAACCAGCTTCTGGAGTATGAATAAAGGCATAGAAATTATCAATATCTTCTGAATTTACAATATTAACATCATATTTAACTCCATCACGATCCACAATTTGTTTTTTAGCATGTGCCATATAAGTTTCAGCAGTAGTTTGTGGAAGAACAAAATCTGTAGCTTTCATATCATCAATTTTTGATTTAATAGCTTTATCTAAATATCTTGATAAGCCATCTTTTTCTTTTGTTGAATATAACATTTGAGCAAGATCAAATGTATTTCCTTCTTTTAATCTAAATGCCATTCCATCAATAAATTCTTTACGCTCTGTTCTGCCAAACATATTTGAAGTTAAACCTTTTTTAGTTGACATATATGCATCAATTGCATCTGAAGCTTCTACAATTTTATAAACTTTTTGAGCTTCTACATCTGAAATATTAAATTTTTTCGCAATGAAATATGCATCAAAAGCAGCTTCTGAAGCTGAACCCGACATTTTATCTGTATTATGTAATAATGTAGCTAACATCAATGTTTTTTGATCACTTGGTGATAAATTGTCAAATGCAGGATTTTGAACAATTTTTTGCATCGATTTAATCATCTTAACTGAATTTGCAGAATTATCGATTTGGTTAAATATTTCTGGCATATCAGCAGATAATGTTTTTAACATTCTATTCAATTCTGGGATATCATTAGTTGTAACAAAATTAGAGTTTGTATATTCATCAACTGTTGATTTCATATTTTCAATTACTTCAATAGTTTTTACATCAGTAATATCCAAACTTGCTAAGTCTTTTGCCCTTGTATTAGGATATCCACCTAATTTGCCATCTTCAATTCTGAAACCAAAGTAATCTTGAACTTTAGCTTGTTCCATTGGAGATAAATCTTTCATCATATTTTGAACTTTTGACACAAACTCTTCATGAGGCATTGTTAATTCAATTTTTCTTAATCCAGACAAGTCCATTGTTTTTAATGAAGTTGCCATATCTTTTAAATTAGCATCAAAAGCTTGAACCCTTGCTGCTGATAATGGTTGGAAATCTAATGATAAACTTTGAGTAACACCTCTTACAAGTTTTTCGTACTCCATATCATTTACTGGAATAAGGGGGATAATATCTTTAAGATTATTATCTGCTAAAATATTTTTATTTTTCAACATTGATAATAATAATTCTCTCTTTTCCATTTTTGACAATTCACATATGTTATTTTTACCCTTAACAGAATCAAAAGAATTATATAAAATATAATCATTAATGCCTAATTTAGAAATTTGTTCAGCATCTAATACTTTATTCATTTGTTTAATCGTATCAATTGGCACTATATCCTTTGCCACAATTATAACCTGTGTAGGTACTAAACCTTCTTGCTTATAATTTGAATAAGTTTCTAGAACTAATTCCACATTATTTCTATTTGTAGATAATAATAATTGAACCTTTTCATCTAAATCAAAATCTTTATCATAAACTAATGATTTCGCTAAATTAGTATTACCATAATTAATACTATTCAATAATACTTTAGCATCTTGAGCTGATATTTCATTATTATAAATAATATCTTTTGCAAATTTCGCATTTGCTTCTCTCACTGAAGACAACAACGCTGTAGAATCATCTATAGATAGTCCAAAATTTGAAATAACATCATCTGCAAATTCTTTATTATATTTATTTATTGAATCTAAAATTCTACAACTATCAAGCTTATTATAACCTTTTTCTAAATATTTCGAAGCGAAATCCACATTATCTTTATTGATTGCAGCAGCATAAAATAACACTTGACTTGTTTTTAAATTTTTATCTGTACATAACTCATTAATAACAAATTTAGCAGATTCTTCATCAACTATATTTGGTAAATAACTAGCCACCTCACTTCTTTGAATATTTTCATCATTCAATAAATATTCAACAAAAGGAATTTTATAAGCAGGAGTATTCTCAAGTAATGTTTGAGCTATTTCCGGAGTTACATTATTATCCAAAATTAATCTATTTGCCAAAGATACATTCTCTTCATTTGTTCTACTCAAAATTACATTTACTTTATCTAAAGATACATCTGGAGTATCTATAATTGTTTTTATTAATGCAAAATTCCCATCATTAACTTGAGATAATAATTTTGTAATTTCCTCGTCTGTAAGTTCTTTAGATTTTATGATCTCAAACATTTGGGTTTTCGCATTTTGAACACTTGAAGAATCATCAGCTTTTATTACAGTACTTAAATCAAATTCCTTAACTACACCAATTTCTTTGCGCAACTTCGCAATATAAGGTAATTCATATTTACAATTATATTTAACCAATAAAGTTTCTAATTTATCCAAATATTCTGGAGTAGGATATATACCCTTATCGAACATTTCATCATAAATTCTTGAAACATCTTTTGAAAGAGCACTACGCATTTTAGATGGAGAATCCATATTTTGTTCTACAATAGCATCTAATTTTTCTTCAGGGGTTAAAATTCTTGAATTTGATACCTCTTCACTTCCTTTTTTAACTGAAACCTCACTCTCAACTTCTGGAGTCTTTTTAACTTCAGCATCAGCTTGTGGGTTTACTTCGACTTCTGCCTGTGGTTTTACTTCGACTTCAGCTTGTAGTTTAACCTCAACTTGAGGTTTTGCTTCTACTTGAGGTTTAACCTCAACGTCTGGAGTAGATTTTGGAGCATTAACATCTGGTGCACCACCTTTAATATGACCTAATCTTGCAAGAGCCATGCCTGTTGCCAAATCAATAAACGCATCTGATGAACCATAATCATCACCAGCGATTTTTGTAATTCCATAAGAACCAGCAGCATTGATAATTTCTTCAGCAAGTTCATTTGCAATAGCTTTATTTACTCCAAAAGCACTCATAAGTTTTGGAGCTAATTCATTTGCACCAACACCGACACCAGCAAATGACATATTCATCAATGTCTTTTTCATAACGGCTTTAGCGTCATCACCATTTGTTAAACCAACTGTAGCAGTCGCAACACCTGTTGTTGCCATTGATGAACCAACTTTTGCGGCTTTTGATGCAATTTTAGAAGCCATGCCAGCACCTTGTTGGAATTTTGTAACTGCTGCAAATGCTTTTTCTGCTTTCGCTGCAGCATTAGCAACTTTAACAGCTTTTGTACCCCACTTAGCTGCACTTACTGCCATTTTTGCAGCTGCCATTTGACCAAGACCTGGAACAAATTGTAATGCAATTGTACCTGCAACTTCAAATACACCCTCTGTAACCATTTCAGTTACAACCATATTTTCATTGAATTGAGCAACATCTTTTGCAATATCACTTGTCCCAAACGCACTCTTATTCAACAATTCTAAATCTTTACCCATTTGGTCTAATGTTTTACCATTAGTTAAAGTTTGATATTCTGATTTGGAAGCTGATTTTGTTTCTTTCAAGAAATGTAATAACATTTCACGCTTGTCAGCTTCTGTTTTAACTTCTTTACCTGTAACTGCACCATAATTTGCAATAATTGTATCTGCTATTTCATCATTAATTTGGAATTTTTCTTTAATTTCAGCTCTTAAAGTTGCATAATTCTTAGATTCTGAATTAGCTAGAATTCCATCTGTAACCTTAATTGTTGCATCCATTGCATTTGCTTGTTGATATTTGCCTAATGCTACATCACGAGCGGCAATTTTATTTTTATCAAACTCAATACCAAATACTTGCTTATATCTTACTTTAAATTCTTCTTCTGTTTTTGCAGTAGCAAGAAGTTTAGCGGCTTTTGCATTAGCACCTAATTTCTTGTCCATATCTTCAACTGTTGTACATCCAAACCAACCACAAACAGTATCACCAACACTTGCAGCCCAACCATCTTCTTCTCTTGCGTCTTTATATTCTTTTTGTGCTTTAGTGTTTTGTTCGCTGAAATCTTTTGCAACAGTTTCGATTGCTTGTTTTTCAGTAATTTCACCGCCAGCATTTTGTTTTGCAATAATTGCACCACGTAAGAAGTCAATAGCTTTTTCCATATCTTTTGGATTTGTTCTTCTACCATGTGCATTAAGTTCTGTATTCATGCTGGTATTAAAGTCTTTGCGAGCTTTGTTGATATCTCCTTCAGATACTCCAGCTTCTCTTGCAGCTTTGCATAAAGTTTGCAATATTGATGTCAACATTACTCGTTGTTCTGCAGCTGAAGCTCCAGTTTCAGAAGTGATTGTATCAATAATTGAACTGTCACTCTTTTCTTCTTTTTCAAGATAGCTTTGATAACTGTCTAACATTTGTAAAACGTTTTTAGAATTTACATTTTTGTCCCAATAATTCTTCATTTTGATAACACTATCACCCCAACTACCAGTGTTGTCATCAGCTATTCCATAGAAATTCTGAGCATGTTTATCTGCAGCTTTGCGAGTTTGCACTTGTTGTTGATACTTAGCATCAGCTTTAAATTGTTCAGGATTTTCAACGTATTTGTCATTTAATACAGTACCATCATGCGCTACAACCCACTGTTTACCATTCTGATCAATACACAAAGAACGACCTTTTTCCAAGGATTTCAATTTAATCATTTGACGCTCAACAGGCTTACCATCTTTTCCTTTAAATTTTGCCGTTACCACACCTTCATACTCACCCTTTTCAATAACCCCATCCCCGTCTTTGTCAATTTGGTTGAAAATAGATTTTTTGACGTCAGAATCTTGTTGATTGATTCTAGCGCCAATCTTAAATTGATTTAAATCTATTTGATTTTGCCCATTAATTTTCGTCATGATAATACAACCTAATAAACATTTACTAGGTTGTTTACGGCACACTTAATCCAAAACTTAAAAACTTTTGGACAAGTTGTAACATAATGTAACAAAGTCGCTTACGCAGACAGAGTAAAGATTTCGTAGATTTCTTCGTCTGAAAGTTCTGTGATGATTTTTTCACCTTCGTAAACCGCCAAATCTGCAAGCTCTTTCTTTGACTTAAGCATTTCGTCAATTTTTTCTTCAAAAGTTCCTAATGTAATCATTCTGTGAACCATTACATTCTTATCTTGACCTATACGATATGTTCTGTCTGTTGCTTGATCCTCAACCGCTGGGTTCCACCACAAATCATAGTGGATAACATTTGTTGCACTTGTTAAGTTCAAACCTGTACCACCAGCTTTTAATGAAAGAATCATAACTTTGCAATCATCAGTAGTTTGGAATTTTTCGATTAATTCTTCACGTTGAGGAACAGTCAAACTACCATGGAAGAATAATGGTTCTGTATTACATTCTTGTCCAATAACCTTGCATAAAATATCACCCATTTCCTTATACTGAGTAAAGATAAGTGTTTTTTCTCCATTATCCAAAATACTTTGAACAAGGTCGATACATTTTTCCATCTTACCAGACATTTCACGACCCATTTCACCTGATTTAAGGAATTGATATGGATGGTTACAAATCTGTTTAAGCGCAGTAATAAGTTTGAAGATATTTCCACGTCTGTTGACACCAGTAAAGCCACTGATTTTTGTCATCATTTCGTTTAATGTTTTTTCGTATAGAACTGCTTGAACTTTTGACAAGTAACAGTATTCGTTTAGAACCATCTTTTCTGGGAGGTCTGAAATTACGTTCTTATCAGTTTTCAAACGTCTTAATACGAATGGCGAAATTGACATTTTCAACTTGTTCGCACGTGAATGTTCTTTAAATCTTTCAATAGGAATTGCATAACTTTTTTGGAACTCTCTAAGTGAACCCAAATAACCTTTATTGATGAAGTCAAAAATACTCCACAATTCAGTTAATCTGTTTTCAACTGGAGTACCTGTCATTGCAATTTTAACATCCGATTTTAACATCTTGATAGCAAGAGTTTGAGCAGTGTCTGGATTTTTGATATTTTGAGCCTCATCAACAATAATCACACTCCAAGCATGTTTTTTCAATTCTTCAACATCTATTCTCATAATTGCATATGTTGTAAGAATTACATCGTGATTAACATCTAATTGTCTATCTGCACCATGATAAATCGTTGCATCAAGATTTGGAGCAAACATTTGCAATTCTTTCATCCAGTTACCCATCAATGTTGTTGGGCAAATTACAAGAACTGGTTTTTTAAGTTTGCCTTCTTCTTTCATCTTCAAGATTAAACTAATAACCTGAATTGTTTTACCAAGCCCCATATCATCAGCCATACAAGCCCCAAAACCTTTTGAAACGTTTGTCCATAACCATTTCAAACCGATTTCTTGGTAAGGTCTTAATTCACCTTTCAATTCTTTTGGTAATGTCATATCAACAGGTTTTGTAAAGTCTGATAGAACCCTTGCAAACGCTGCATCATAATCAAAATCATATTGATCCAATTGACCAGATAATGAAGCGTGGATAAGTTCCATTCTAGACATAGATTTAAGATTTGCTTTTGCAATTTGTTCAAAAATCTTTTTACTTTCTTCTTGGTCAATAAGTACATATTTATTTTTGTATTTTATTAAGCCACTGTGATTTTCAACAAGTTTTTGATACTCTTCCATAGAAATTTTTTCATTACCGATAGCAATTTCATATGTAAAATCAAGAATATCATCCAATGAAATCTTAGAAGATGAGGTATTATTGTTAATCAAATCTGCCAAATCTTCTGAACGAGCTTCTTTCACTTTAGCATTTATTGAAGCTCTTGGAATCACAATATTTGCAAGCTCTTCAGGTAAAATAACTTCAATTTGAGCTTTTTGAAGATAATAAGCGGTTTGAGTAATAATTTTGTAAATCTCGTTCAAGTTCAAATCAAGAGCTAGCTTATCTTCATCTTCAAACAAGTCTTCTAATTCTGGCATATAACGAAGTGCATAGTTCAATTGCTTTTCAACAATTCTCGAAATATCACTAGCTTTAGCACCAAAAACTTCTTCATCTGAATATAATTTATCAATCAATACACTTTCTTCTGTTTTTCTGTTTTTGATGTGAACTTTTAATCTAAATAATTCATCTTCAATCTTCTCTATTTTAAAGAATGGAATAACATCATATTTACCTAGATAAAGTTCATCAAACCAAGCTGCAAAACTTTCTGCTAAATCTTTCCCTTTTAATACTGCTCGTTGTTCCAAATCTTTTAATAAGTAAGTTCCAGATTTAACATCTTTAAATCTGTACATTTTAATTCCTAAAAATTTATAAATTACATAATTTAAGTATGTATAAATAAATTCATAGACAAAATCTTTTGGTTTTTCACCTTCAATAAACAAATCTTCTGGCATACATTCTTCAAACTGGTTGATAATTCTAGCCATTTTCTGATTATTGATAATTGGTTCATAAACAATTCTGAACATTTGGTTATAACGTTTCACTGTTGGGATGAAATACAATTTTTCAATCAACTTCATAACGAAATAAGTCAACTTATTCAAATAAATAAAAGTTGGAGATAAGTCAGCAAGATCAACAATATTACCAAACCCACCAAAATAATCCATTACCAAATCCCAAGCCATAAAATAACCAACTTTATCACCCAAAACTTCTGATTTAAAACGGAATAATGAACCTTTTGATTTTAGATAGTATTGGAAATTATTTGTTGGAGTAACAAAGAAAGATAACTTTCCAGCTTTATTGATTAGATGAAAATTAGTATTACGAGTTGGCGCATTTGGACTTAAAAATACACCTGCAAATTCATCTTCAATAATTTGATAAATCATACTTAATGTATAGCGAAAATCCTTATTTTTAAAGTTTTCTGGGTTTTCACTTAAGTTGAAAAACAACTCATCAACATTATTCTTTTTAAACGAAAAATCAATATCTAAATCTTCAATCTTGTTACTCATATTTCTACCTATCGTCATTCTGAGGTTTTGTTATAAATGAGATTCTTCGCTTCGCTCAGAATGACAAAACCGAAGAATCTCATAACTATTTCTTATTTAATTAATGATTTACCAGTCATTTCTTTTGGTTGCTCAATACCGAACAGTTGAAGAACTGTTGGAGCTACATCACACAATGCACCAGTTTCTCTCAATTCCATATCAGCAGGAGCATTGATTAAAACAAATGGAACTTCATTTGTTGTGTGAGCAGTTTGAGGCTTACCAGTTTCTTCATCAACCATAGTTTCTGAGTTACCATGGTCTGCTGTTAATAACATAACGATACCGTTAGCTTTACAAGCCTCAGCAATTTTACCAACACACTCATCAACCACTTTACAAGCCTTAGCAGCCGCTGGGATATCCCCTGTATGACCAACCATATCTGGATTTGCAAAGTTAACCAAAATAAATTGATATTTTGTATCTTCGATAGCTTTTAATACATTTTCACAAACTTCTGGAGCACTCATTTCTGGTTGCAAATCATAAGTCGCAACTTTTGGTGAAGCAACAAGAACACGAGTTTCGTGAGCTTGAGGTTCATCGATACCACCATTAAAGAAGAATGTAACGTGAGCATATTTTTCAGTTTCAGCAGTTCTGAATTGGTTAATTCCATTTGCTTCTAAAACATCACCTAAAATGTTCACTAATTTTTCTTTCGGATAAGCTACTGGATATGTGAAAGTAGCTTCATAACTTGTCATTGTTGTATATAGAATATTTTTTAGAACTTTCTTTCTATCAAAACCATCAAAATCAACAAAATTCATAGCTTTGGTAATTTCACGAGCTCTGTCAGGTCTGTAATTGAAGAAAATAATTGAATCGTTATCGTGAATTCTGCTTGCATTTACCTCTTCTTCACTACCAATTACTGTTGGCAATACAAATTCATCAGTTTCACCTTTTTCATAAGATTTTTTAATACCTTCAATAGCAGTTGCAGCTTTTTCGCCTTCACCAAGAAGTAATGCATTATAACCTTTTTCAACTCTATCCCAACGATTATCCCTGTCCATAATATAATAACGACCGATAACTGTTGCAACAGGTGGAAGATTATATTTTGCTAATTCATCTTCAACAACTTGAACATATTCACAAGCACTAGCTGGAGGTGTATCACGACCATCTAAGAATGCGTGAACATAAACCTTAGTCAAACCATTATCAGCAGCCATTTTGATTAGGGCTGTTAAATGATCTAATGATGAGTGAACCCCACCAGTTGAAACTAAACCATAAATATGTAAAGCTGAATTATTTTTCTTCGCATGTTCAATAGCATTTAAAAATCTTTCATTTTGGAAGAATGAACCATCTTTAATTGCATTGTTAATTTTTGACAAATCTTGGTAAACAATTCTACCAGCACCCAAATTCAAGTGACCAACTTCAGAGTTACCCATTTGACCTTCTGGCAAACCAACATTTTCACCATCAGCTTTGATGTGAATAAATTTTTCTTCTTTCTCTAATTTTGGAACATAAATTGGATTTGCCAATTTAGTCGCATCATATTTTTCTGAACCAGTTGAAATTCCCCAACCATCCATAATACATAGTAATACTCTTTTAGACATTTATAATCCCTTCTTTCTACTATCCACGTTGGAGAAATTTTACCAAGAACATATCCCAAATTCAAGAGAAAACCAAAATTTGTGTTAATAAAAAGACACCTTTTAAAAAGGTGTCTTTTTTGAAATTATTATAACTGTTTCAACATCCCTGAACTTGCGGTTCTTGATGTATTATGTCTAGCACCATATACCATTCTTTGTTCTGGTATCATTTGTTTTAATATCTTACGACTTCCGTCATTCTGAGCGGAGCGAAGAATCTCATTACTTGTTCGAGATCCTTCGGTTTTCACCTCAGGATGACGACTTAACTGCTTAGCTGCTTCGCTTCCTATCTTCTTAGCCTCTTTTTTCAAGAATGGTTTGAATACTTTTTGGCTATCATCTTTATCCTTACCGATTGCCCAACGGAAACCTGCAGTTAAAGAAATACCATTACGTCCACCATTTTGAATCATTGCTTGACCAAATGCCATGAAATTATCTTTCATACGTTTTTGAACACCAACACCATATTGAACATATGGTTTCATACTCATACTTGGTAATTTCACACCATTTGCAGTAGCACTTGAGTTATCCATCACATTCCACACCATACTTACGCCTAAATATGGTTGCCATCCGCCTTTAGTATTTCCGATAAGTTTTAACCCTGGGGCTAATTGTAATGCGTGTAATGGGTCGTTATTAATTCTTACACCAGCAGCGTTTGTATAATCGAAAGTATTTACAAATGTGTATGATACAAGCATTGATGGTTGAAGAATTACTTTACCTTCTTTAAATTCGAAGTTATAACCCATTTTATTACCAATACCAGCAAGTAACATTGCATAATCTTCATTACCATACATATTTGTATTATTAGCCACACTAGCACCAGTAGATAATGTAGTTGCGTTGAAGAAATTACCTTTGTACAAGGTCATTGTTCCGCCTAATAAACCACCATTTTGATATGAATCAACACCAGAATATCTTTGTGATGCACCATTATATCCAATATAGCCAGTAAATACTCTGTCCCAACCGCCTTTGATACTTTCTAACTCTGTATCAAAACCAACCAAAGTACCATAAGTGATATTACTTACTTTTGGACCATTATCCAAATTTACACTTTCAAATGTTGCGTAAGGTTTTACCCAAGCACTTGCAGTTTCTTGTCTTGTAAATAATGGTGAGAATGTTCCAACATCTGTTGCATCACCTGTTGGAGATAGAGCATATTTATTTCTATCTCTAATTGCAATACGTTCAAGATATGGAATATTCATAAAGTTATCTGCGTTTTGGAATGCGTAGTTGAATGTTGTTGACATTGTTGACATAGCACCCGCAGCACTAGAAACAGATGAACCTAGAACCGCTGGGTTAAACGCATCTGATGGGTTACCTGGAGTTGTACCAGCTCCACCACCAGGAACAATCACAGGTATTTTATCCCCACGAGTGAACACAAAGTATCCACCTTCACCTTGTCCATAATCATTAGTGTTATCATAAACTGCATTATATTTATAAATAGGTGTGTAGAATGTAGTTTGTTCAGGGTGAGGCATTTCACCAAAATTAGCTTCTACATTATTCATCAAACCTGTTTCTGCAAAGTAAATAGCGGCTACATCTTGACCATCTTTCATATCAGAAATCATATTAAGACCACTAACTACTAAATTACCCTCATTATAACCATTAAATATCTCGTCACTATCTGATAACGGTCTTTGTCCATAGGAATCTTGAACCTCAAATCTATCCATTACTTCGTTTTCAAGGTCAACATCACCATAAAATTTTGTATCTCCATTGATAGTTAAGTTGTATGGATTAGAAACTCCAACTTCATTATTTATCATAGAAAATGATCCAGAGTTCAATGTCAAGAAATGATTATCTAAAACATTATCTCTCAATCCTAGATGTAGGTTAGCATTTGATAAATACACCCAAGTTGGACCACCATAAATATTGCTATCAAATTCTTCATCAAGAGATCCTGGTTGAGGAGCAATAGCATAAATATTATTATTTAATGTAATTTTACCAGTTTCATCCCCTGTAAAATGAACAGCACCACCATTTAAAACAACCGCATCATCTATTTGGATTGAAGCACCAGTATTTGCAATAAATTGAAGATTTGAGTAATCATCAGCAAAAATAGCTTCATTACGTTTGCCATAAGAATCCTCAACATAGTTTCCACTAATTACTGATTTATAACCATTATTTGCAATGATATCCAAATCTCTTTGGGTATAAATCGCACCACCTCTAGCATAAGAATTTTCACCCTCAGCTTTTGCATAGTTATTTATGAATGACGAATTTACAATAGCAGGATTATACGAAGGTACTTCCATATATGTACTTGGAATATTCTCTAATGATAAAGCTGCCTCTCGATTAGAATAACCATTATAAATTGCACCACCTGATGCTCTACTCCAAGAATCACCTGTTGATAATGCATAGTTTCCACTAAATGTTCCTGAAATTGTTGTTGGCTTGACACGACTATCACTTGTTAAGAAAATTGCACCACCATACGCATCACTACCTTTTGCATAGTTTCCTGCAAAGTTACCAATCATATTACCATAATAACCAGTTTCAACTGCAATAGCACCACCCATAGCAGGACCATTATTTGCTTGAGCATAGTTGTTAGAGAAATTTGCATTGATATCACCAATACTACCATCAACAGCGCCTATTGCCCCACCTTCTGCCCAATAACGATATGCCATTACAGAGTTGTTTTTAAATTCACCTGAGATATTACCAATGTAACCATCATTAAGAATCGCACCACCATAGGCACTTTCGTCAGCTTCAACTCTGTTACCATCAAATACAGTATTTTCAATAGAACCGATTGATGAATTATAATCATTAAATATCGCACCACCATTTGCAAAACCATAATCTAAATTATTAATAGCAGCATTGTTTTTAAATGTTGAATTAGCGATTTTATTAATTATTGAACCATCATTATATATTGCACCACCCATAGCATATGGAGATTGCGTACGAGGAGTTATACTCTCGGGCCTGTTATCAATAAGAACTTCAGCTTTATTACCCTCAAATAGAGTATTACCAATAGTTGAAATTACACCAAAGTTGTTATACAACGCACCACCTGAAGAATAACGATAAGATGTAGCTGCGTTATCCACAAATGCAGAATCCATAATACCTTTGTTGTTTAGCATCATATAATCATCAGGATATGGTGCAGATTGATCATATGTTGAAATACTTTCTGGCTCTGAATAAGGTTCTTCCGCACCAATCATGCCTCTGTTTGAGATAGCACCACCCATAGCATAACTAGGAGCTTGAGCTTGGTTACCAACAAACGCAACATTTTTTATATTATTAATAGAATAAGCATTTGAAATTGCACCACCATCAGCTGACTCTTGATAAGAAGTTGCAGTATTTTCAATAAATGAAGCTGCGAATTTGCCCTCTTCTGCATCACCGCCAATTACACCAATAATTCCGCCATTTGCAATAGCACCACCTGATGTAGAATAATAGCCTTCAGCTGAGTTGTTTTCAAAATTACCTTTAATATTTGAAATCATACTCCAATCTGAATTAAAAATTGCACCACCATAGGCACCCTCATTATATGAAATTGCTTTGTTTCCAACAAAATCCGCTTCAATACCGCCAACAAATTCTGGACCAGAATAATACGCCTCTGGTGAAATTAAATCAACAGGGTTTTGAGTTAAAATTACACCTTCAGAAATAGCTTGTTCCATATCAACTTTAAACTCTGCAAATTCTTCATCTGAACAAGTGTAGTTGTATTCAATGGTATTAATTGTACCAATTTTCATACCCTCAGCAAGTGCTTCTTCTAGCATTGTGTAAGGTACAACATCTTGACCTTCTGGAGCTACACCGTAAAAAATTAATGTTTCACCACTTTCACTTGTGAAAGTACCTTTAATAACATCAACATTTTGAACCATACTACCATCGGCTTCTTCCACAGTACCGATATCATAATCGTTGACAATCGCACCACCATAGGCAGCCTGAGACACTTCGACTTTATTGTCTTTAAATAAACCAGTTATAGTATCAACAATTCGACCACTATTATAAATTGCACCACCATAACCATTACTATAATTTGGAGCATAAACTCCATTTTCTATAAAATCAGCATCAATTTTTCCTATTGTATTTTGGTTAGCAATAGCACCACCTCTATACTCCGAAGGGTTTGCAACATAAGTTTGAATACCACCATCATCTAAACTTGTAGGCACTGCCATTTGCTCCACGCTATTCCTAATAAATACAGAATTTGTTATATTATCATATCTAGGAGTTTCATCATTTGCAGGTTCTACATTTGCCACTGCAGCTTTTGGCAAATTCACATAAATAAGCGCACCACCGCTGGCATAGCTATCCGTTGCTAAAACTTTATTCTCCGCAAAAATAGAGTTTTCTATTTGCAAACTACCTTCATGAATAATAGCTCCACCTGAATCACCTGAAATATTATTATAAAATCCACTATTCTTAATATTCATAGAGCCGAAATTAGCAATAGCACCACCTGAATAATAAGCTCGGTTTCCCACAAAATTCCCAGTTAAACTTCCAACGTCAGCCCTATTGTATATTGCCCCACCTTCTTGAGCACTATTATCAATAAAATCACCAACAATCTTTTCAACGTCGCCATAATGATATGTATGTATCGCTCCACCTGAAGAATAAGATTCATTTCCTAAAAAATCACCTTTTATTGTACCAATAGAAGCGCCCCAATCTTTATATATAGCACCACCATCTGAATCTGAGTAATTGCCAACAAAATGTCCATTGATATTTACTGCATCTGTGCTATTAACCAAAATTGCACCACCCTCTTCGGTTGATGAGTTATTAAAATACGAAGTCTCAACAGTCATTGCTGATTCAATAACCTCGTGAGTTGATGACCCTTGCACAAGATCATCTATTTGAAGTTTTGTATTTTCACCAAAAGAATAATAAACAGGAACAATTTCGCCAGATTCACTATCATATTCATACTTAGTAATGTAAGGAGTTTCAATAGAATCAGCATTGAAATTATCGCCACGACCAACTTCTGTCATAGTATATAAAGACTCATCACCTAAAGTTGGATTAGCAAAATTATCAGCAGCTTGAGCTGAAACGCCAACACTAATCGCACATCCAGCTAGTGCCGTTGCAGATAAAATCTTTGTTAAATCTTTACTACTTTTTGACATACCAAAAATCCTCACAATATTTCCATCATAATAGTTAATTTTACTATTATTTAACCCTAATATCCTCATTCAATAGGTTGATTTTAACCTCAAACACCAATTACTATTTACTTTTAATAAAAGCTGTTTTTTGATAAGGTGACATTTGCTTTAAAATTTTTACTGTTTTTAAATTTTTACAATCTTTTTGAACGTCTTTATATTGAGGATTGCCATATCCTAATGCCCATCTAAATCCTGCAGTTAAAGAAACACCATTTCTTCCACCGTTTTGAACCATAGCTTGACCAAATGCCATGAAATTATCTTTCATACGTTTTTGAACACCAACACCATATTGAACATATGGTTTAATACTCATACTCGGAAGTCTAACACCATCAGCAATAACATCAGTCTTACCCATAGCATTCCAAACCATACTTACACTCAAATATGGTTGCCAACCTGTTTTAGTATTTCCAATAATTTTAACACATGGTGCAATTTGAAGTGCGTGCAATGACTCATTATCGACTCTAACACCTGCAGCATTAGTGTAATCAAAAGCATTTATAAATGTATAACTTAAAAGTAAAGATGGCTGTAATATACATTTACCCCCTTTAAATTCAAAATTATAACCAGTTTTGTTACCAACTCCAGAATACAACATAGCAAAATCTTCACTACCATACATTGTTCGACTATCCGAAACGCTAGCTCCGACAGAAATTGTTGTAGCATTAAAGAAATTACCTTTATACAAGGTCATTGTTCCACCTAACAAACCACCATTTTGATACGAATCAACACCAGAAAATCTTTGAGATGCACCATTATAACCAATATAACCAGTTAAAGCTCTATCCCAACCATTTCCCAATTGTTCAATTCTAGTATCAAAACCTATCAACGTTCCATAAGCTATATTACTAACACTAGGACCATTTTTTAATCCAACATTTTCAAATGTTGCATAAGATTTTACCCAAGAACTACTATATTCATCATTGTTAAACAATGAAGCCTGTTGCTTACCAAAAGTTGAAATCGCATATTTATTCTCATCTCTAAACGCAATACGTTCACGATAAGGCAAATTCATAAAATCAGAAGCATTTTTGAAAGAATAATTCATAGTCTGATTCATTGTACCTAACACCCCAACAGTAGCCACTACAGAAGACGACAAAATCGCTGGGTTATAATCATTTACAACTTCTCCAGTTCCTCTTGAGAAAATAAAATCACCATTTGAATTATTATATTGAACACAATATTTATAAATTGGGGCAAAAGCTGTAGTCACTTGCGTATCTTTTGATAACTCATCAAAACCGATATATTTCACACTATCTTTGAACCCATTAAAAGCAAAAGGAACAGACACTGTTTCATTTATTGAATCAGAAAGCAAATTAATTTTATCTACATTAATGGACACCCCATTTTGAACAATTGTATTTTGAGGCAATCTGTCCATTTTTACATTTGCCAAATCCGCATCTAAATCCAGCTTAAAATCACCCTTAATATTCAACGAATTCATAGTATGATGCTCTATGCTATCAGTGATTAGATTTAAGCGACCAGAATTTATAAGAAAATCTGAAGTTGCCAAAGCATTTGAATCTTTGACAAACAACGTAATATCACTCAATGATACATTTGCATTTTTAATCTGATTATTTAAATTAACAAAACTATCAGAACTACCTTTAATCTCTACTTTGTATCCATTTTCACCAGCTATTGAATCATCTAGATTTATTTTTCCGCCATTAACACTATTCAACGTCAAAGTTTTATCCTTATCAGCAATGAATATTGCATCAGCAGAACTCTCAGAAGAATTTCCTGAAATATCAATGGTAGTTGAATCCGCAGTAAGACTAACATCAGCAAGAGAATATATCGCAGAGCCGTTCACTTGTGTTGCAATATTATCTATCAATGAAACATTAGTTAGGTTTATAACAGCATTAGGATTTGTTGCATCAATAACGGAACCTCGTTCACCACTTGCACCAGTAATTTTAATATTAGACACAAATAATTCAGTGTCATTTGACAGCTGGAACAAGCTATGTCCTTGAGCATTAATTGTAGATGGCGTATCTTTTGACAAACCAATAATTTCAAATTTACCAGAAGCAGTTTCACCCAAATTAGCAGTAAGGTTGTAATCATCTGGGGTTCTAAAAACAAAACTTCTCTGCTCAAACCCTAGCTTAGAATTTATTACCTTCAGACCATCAAAAATTGTACCATTGATTGTAATACTATCATTAACAGTGTTTGTTGTTGATAACTCTATACCATCAGGAACAGTAACTATTTGATCATTATATATAACATTTTCGATATATGGAATCGTAATTATATTGTCTGATAATGCAAGTTTCAAACCAGCATTTTGAGTTTTCAAAAGTTGAACAGTTATAGGAGTTCCAGAATAAGAATTCAAACAATTTAATAACCCTATTTTAATAACACCAGATGATTCTTTTGTTGTTTTTATACTATCCCCAACTCCATTTATTAAATCAATATCAAAATTATAAACAGCAGTATCGTCAGATTTTAAAGTATAAAATTCACTTTCTCCAATTTTATTATCCACAAAATCAACAATCACATTTTCAACAGAAACATCAGCTTTTTGAATTTGATTAAACAAGCCAATCTTACCTGTAGAATCCCCTGTCAAATACACATTATAACCAGTTTGCCCATCAATATAATCATTAAAAATTATTTTACCATTATTAACGGCACTCAATGTTAAATTCAAATTATTTCCATCAACATATATAGCTTCATTTAACTTTTGCCCACCAACTTTAACATAGTTATCCGTAAATTCTGAAACTTTATTATCAGCAATAATATTCAAGTTAGACTTTGTATATATAGCACCACCTCTTGCAACTCCTTTTGAATTAGTATTTTCATTATAGTTGCCAATAAATAATGAATTTATAATTCCACCCACTACATTATCATTTTCATCTTTTCGTCCAATGGTAACCCCAGAATCAATCATCAATGCGCCACCTTTTGACTCTTCACCACCAGCAAAAGTATAGTTACCAATAAACTTGCCAGTTATATTACCTATAACAGAATTTGGATTTAAGTTAATAGCGCCACCATATGACTTTAAATTTAGAGATTTTGCATAGTTACCTGTAAAATAATTAGCTATAATATCTCCAACAGAATAATTATTACCTACATAAATCGCACCACCTCTTGCTGGGTCATTAACCCCAATAGCATAATTATTTTTAAAGTTTCCTTGTATTGCATTAGTAATATAACCTTCATTCTGAATTGCACCACCTTGCGCATGATTACCAGAAACGTAATTGTCTATAAAATCTCCTTTTATATTATTTATAGTGCCCTTGTCATTAAAAATCGCACCACCACGAACAAGTGAAGATGTTGAACGAATATAATTGCCTACATAATCACCATCAATATTACCAATTTGACCTCTGTAATTATATATCGCACCACCTTTACCCTCATTTACAGTAATCAATGAATTTTCCGTAAAATCACCACTAATTGACAAAGTTTGAGATGCATTATCTGTATAAATAGCTCCACCGTGAGCCGTTGTCGCAGTAATTCTATTACGTAAAAAATCGCCTTGAATATTTCCCATTGTTGAGTTTACGCCATTAAATATAGCACCACCCTTACCAATTTTATCTACAGAATTTAAAATAATTTCATTTTCACTAAAATCCGCAGATATATCACCTATTGTTGAAGCATTCGTATTCCAAATAACTCCACCTTGAGCTTCTTTATTACTTTCAATTATATTTTTTGAAAACAATGAATCTGTTATAGATAAAATTTTACCATTTACTTCATTTACTATCACACCACCATAAGTAGCACCCAAGGTTGAAGAAAGTTTATTCCTCAAAAATTGCCCACTTAATTTAGTAATTTCGGCACCTTTATTATAAATAACAACACCTTTAATATCAGCAGTATCGTGTAAATATTTATTATCAGCAAAAGTTACATTATCAAAACTAGCTTTACCAGCAGACATTTTAACAACTTGTCCAATTGAATTTTTTAAAGCAGTATTTTTTATATTAAGCGCAGCATCAACATTTGAAATAACAAAGCCAGAATAACCATTCAAATCTATTGTTGATTTTTTATCACCATCAACAACACCATTTATATTCCATATCCCACTAACATTCCCTATATTTTGTTCAGCAGTATAAACAGAATCTGCAGAATTAAAATCATAATCAGACACAACAGCACCATTAGTTGGAGTATTTAACCCAACTAATCCTAAAGCCAAATATATAGCCAATCTTTTAGAAATTGTGTCCTTGCTGATATCAACCTCTGATTTTTGAACAATAACATTTGGTAATAATCTAAAAACTTGATTATTACAACAAATATTTATAGTCGTACTGCTACCGCAATTTTAACTTTTTATCTAATAAATTTCCTCATACTAATAAAGGAATTTATAACATTTAAAATGCGCAAAAAAAAAGCTTCTAAAGAAGAAGCTTCCTTGGAATCTGTTACAATTCCTCGTGTAAAAGATTAGTAGGTAGAAAGTAGAAGGTAGTAGTGTATATAAAACTTAGTTTATATATCTCTTATATACTTATAAAGTATTTTTGATATATCAAATTGCGCAGAACATATTAAAACTTTACAAACCTTAACATGTTCAAACCCATGTCTGATCATGGTTTTGGCAGATATTGAAAAAAAAAGCAAAGTAAATTATAATCAACGTGAAAAGAGGATTTGTTATGAAAATTGCAATATATCCAGGAAGTTTTGATCCTGTAACAAAAGGACATTTAGACATCTTAAAGAATGCATCAGAAATCTTTGACAAAGTTATTATTGCGGTGGCACACAATGGCGAGAAAAAAGGATTTTTGACAGTAGAAGAACGAGTAATGTTAATCAAAGAAAGCATAAAAGATTTCAATAATGTTGAGGTAGATGCTTTTGAGGGTTTGACTATTGAATATGCAAAAAAACACGGAGCAGAAGTTTTGATACGTGGATTGCGTGCGGTTTCTGATTTTGAATACGAAATGCAATTATCACAAACAAATAGTGCACTTTGTCCAGATATTAAAACAGTTTTCTTAATTACAAAACCGAAATACAACTTTATTTCATCAAGTACAATAAAAGAAATTTTGAACAATGGTGGAGATATCTCAAAATTTGTACCAGACGCAGTTTTTGAATACTTAACAAGGGGTAAATAAAGGGAGTCGATAATAGTGGAATTTAAGTCACTAGAAATTATCAAAGATTTAGAAAAACAAATCCAAACTGGTTATTCTTTGAGTATTTTCAAAGGATACGTCGCGATTAACAAACGTGGTGTGGAAAAACTTATCGATGAACTTTATGCAAATTTACCAGATGATGTTGTGGCGGCAAGAACTTACTTAAAAAATAAAAACCAGCAAGTTAATTCCAATCAATCATCTGAAATTTTTGATAACATCAAAAAATTTGAAACACAAATTGAAGGACCTATACAAATTGCAACGCATGTCATTGTCAACGTTAAAGAGATAGAAAATTTACTTGACAAAATATACAGTTCATTACCGACAGAAATACAAGAGGCAAACATTTTAGACAAACAGTAAAGACATGTTAACAGTATTAAGAAGTATTATTTGACAATTAAAATTTGCTTATGTAATATGTAATTATAAAATGTAGTAGGGATAAAAGGGATATTAGACATGCCACAAAATGGAGTGTATGATTTACTTAAATTATTAGAAATCGCTGTTGATGACGGCTATTCTTTGGGTAAATGGACTTTAGTAAACAAAAGAGAAATCGAAGATTTAATCGATAGAATATATGCAGCTTTGCCTGTTGAAGTTCAAGAAGCAAGATTATTCTTAAAACGTAAAGAAGAACTTCAAAATGAAGCTCAACAAAAAGCTAATAAAATTTTACAAGACGCTCAAGCTGAAGCTGACAGAAAACTTTCTGAGTCAGATCAATTGAAAGCTATTGAACGTGAAGGTATCAGAATTAAAAATGAAGTTGTAGAAGATTGTGAAAAAATGAAACACATTGCACTTCAAGATGCAGAAAACGTAAGACTTCAAGCAACAGATGAAGCATTAAAAATTAGAGAAAATGCTGAATTATACGCACAACAAGTTTTAACAAGTTTAGAAGGCAACTTAACTCAACTTCAACAAGGTGTAAAAAACTGCCAAATCTATGTTGAACAACTTAGAACAGATGCCGTTAGCAAATACGGACAACGTCGCTAATTCCACCTTTTAATAAAAAATTAAAAAAGCACTCGGGAATCGGGTGCTTTTTTTCTGTCAAAAATGTAGTATTTGTTTACAATTCAGTTGCAATTAATTTTGTTTGATATAAAATAATGTTATAAGCCGAAAAAGAGAATGTGTAACCCACATTCTTTTTAAATGGAAAATAAATAAATTAAGATAAGGAAATAAAACAATGGGTATCAAAGGAAAAAATGACAGAATGGTAGTTCTAGCATGTGAAGAATGCAAAGAAAGAAACTACACAACAACTAAAAACAAAAAAAATCACAAAGAAAGAATGGAACTAAACAAATATTGTCCAAAATGCCAAAAACACACTGCGCATAAAGAGACAAAATAAGTAGCTTAGTTGAAAGCAGCTAAGTTGCTATGTTAACAAGACACTTAGCTCTCAGCTGCTTATCTTCCTAGCTACTGTATGCGTCCTTAGTTCAGTTGGTAGAACGTCGGTCTCCAAAACCGGATGTCGAGGGTTCGAGTCCTTCAGGGCGCGAGTTTTAACTTTAAAATAAAGGATTATAACAAAATGAATTCAACAGTAGAAGCAATCAAAACATATTTTAAAGGTGTAAAAACAGAATGGGGCAAAGTTAGCTGGCCTGAAAAAAGACAAGTTATTTTTGAAACATTCGCAGTAATTTTTATCACATTTGTTTTTACTGTGGCAATTTTCGTTATAGACCTAGTATTCAAAGGCCTACTTAGCCTAATTAAGTAAAAAATTTAAGCAAAATATAAGGGTGGCTTATGACTAAAAACGAAAAAACAATGGAAGAACAATTGAATGAAGATATCTTAGCTGAAAAAGCTGAGGCTGAAGCTATTGAAGCTGAAGCTAACGAAGCAAAAGAAGCTAAGAAAAACCAAAAAAGATGGTACATTGTTCACACTTATTCAGGATACGAAAACAAAGTTAAAGTTAACTTAGAAAAACGTATCGAATACATGAATATGGGTGATAAAATTTTCAGAATTGAAGTTCCACAAAAAACAGTAACCCAAATGAAGTCTGGTAAAAAACAGGAAAAAGAAGAAAAAATCTTCCCTGGCTATGTACTTGTTGAAATGATTATGGATGAAGACAGCTGGTACGTAGTAAGACACACTTCAGGTGTTACAAAATTCGTGGGTTCTGCGAAAAAACCTATTCCTGCAAGAGAAAGTGAAATCAAAAAGATTCTTCACAGATCTACATCTCAAGTTGAAAAAATCGAACTTGATGTTAAAGCAGGTGACAAAGTTAGAATTATTTCTGGTCCATTTGCAGACTTTGATGCTGATATTATTGAAGTTTACCCAGATAAATCTAAACTTAGAGCAAACGTTTCAATCTTTGGACGTGAAACTCCAGTTGAATTGGAATACAAACAAATCAACAAATTATAATAATGTCATTCCGAAGGCGCTAGCCCCAGGAATCTCATAACAGTTAGTACAAACAAATGTGGAAGGGACGCCCCCGTTTGAACCACAAAAGGAGAAAAAAATGGCAAAAAAAGTAACAGGAAAAATTAAGCTTCAAATCGAAGCTGGTAAAGCAAATCCAGCACCTCCAGTTGGTCCTGCTTTAGGTCAACACGGTGTTAACATCATGGATTTCTGTAAACAGTTCAATGCTAGAACTGAATCACAAGCTGGATACATCATCCCAGTAGTTATTGATGTTTATGAAGATAAAAGTTTCACTTTCATCATCAAATCACCTCCAGCTCCAGTATTGATTAAAAAAGCATTAAATATCACTAAAGGCTCAGCAGCTCCTAACAAAGATAAAGTTGCATCAATTACAAAAGCTCAACTAGAAGAAATTGCTAAAATCAAGATGAATGATTTGAACGCAACTTCTATGGAAGCAGCAGTAAAAATGATCGCTGGTTCTTGCAGAGCTATGGGTGTTACAGTAAAAGAAGATTAATTAGATGGAAGGACGCAAGTCCGCTATTACCACGAAAGGAAATTAAAAAATGTCAAAATTAACTAAAAAACAAAAGAAAATGCAAGAAATGCTAGAAGGTTTCGTACAACCATCTACTGCAGTTGATGCAATTAAAAAATTACAAGAAATTTCTAAAGAAGTTTCTAAATTTAACGAAACAGTTGAATGTCACATGCGTTTAGGTATTGACGTACGTCAAGCAGATCAACAAATCAGATCAACAGTAGTTTTACCAGCTGGTCTTGGTAAAGAAGTTAGAGTTTGCGTTATCGCTAAAGGTGCTAAAGCATCTGAAGCTACTGAAGCTGGTGCAGAATTCGCTGGTGCTGAAGAAATCATCGATAAAATTTCTGGCGGTTGGTTCGAATTCGATACATTGATCGCAACTCCTGATTGTATGGGTATGTTGGGTAAATTAGGTAGAGTTTTAGGTCCTAAAGGCTTAATGCCAAACCCAAAAACTGGTACAGTTACAATGGATATCGCTAAAGCAGTTAAAGATGCTAAAGCTGGTAAAGTTGAATATCGTGCAGACAAACAAGGTATGATCCACTGTCCAATCGGTAAAGTTCAATTCACTGAAGAAGATCTTGTTAAAAACTTTGCTACATTGGCTGATGCTGTATTAAAAGCAAAACCTGCTTCAGCAAAAGGTACATTCGTTAAATCAGTTTACTTATCAACTACAATGGGTCCTGGTATTAAATTAGATGCTAAAACTATTGCAGCTGAAGTTAAAGAATTGATTTAGTAGAATAAAACCCAATAGTAAAAAAAGACTTTGAGATTTTTCTCAAAGTCTTTTTTTATTTGTGCTTAAATATCTTTGCTGCCCTTTTGCATATCTCGTCATAAGGTTTGGCTATCTTAAATAATGAACGATACACATCTACTGTATCTTTCAAAAAAACAAGCCCTAATGCCCCAAGCCCAAAAGCTTCGGGATTTCGACTAACTGAATAAAATAATGATGAAAAACCTAGTGTAGTCCCAGCAGCAACTGCACCCAAATAAGTTAAATGCTTCGCTCTTTTATATTGTCTTGTAATGGCAGTTCCGCCATATGATTTTAGGGGATTGATTTTCATAAACTTTTTCCTTGTACAAATATTATAAAACAAAAGAAAAATATTTTTGCTAAAAAAAGGCTCTGAGAAAATTCTCAGAGCCTTTTAATCTGTTATAATTTTATCTTACTAATTCTTGACCATCAAATGTCTTAAATTTACCAATACAAATGTTAATTAAATCAACTAGCGCCCAAATACCAGTAATGATAGTACCGCCAATCCAACCAATTAACAATGTAATTAGTAGCATTGCAACTGCAGTTTTAGTATGACCAGTATAGAATCTATGAGCACCAAACACTCCTAGGAATAAGCATAATAAAATAGTTGCAACAAATGTTTTACCTTGAGTTTCTGACATAATTCTCTCCTTTTTCTTCTTCCATTAACTCCTACATTACGCATAGAATACTATCATATTTTTTATATCAAGGCAATACAATAAACGCATTAAAAAAGGTGATTAAACAATCACCTTTTTTATCTTATATCTTATGCATGTTATCTACAATTTCTTTTTTCTGAACCCAGATTTCCATTCCCATTTCCTCACCACACTTAGTTAGAGCTTCTTTAATTTCTTTAAAGGAAGATTGAGAATTACTGATATTGCAAAGCATAAACATTACAAAATGTCCTTGCATAAGTGTTTGCTTAATATCTTCGATATTAACTGAATATTGAGCCATTGTTGCTGTAACTTTTGCAACGATACCAATATTATCAACACCTGAAACCGTAACAATAATTTTATCTGACATTATTCGCCATCCTTTACATTTTCAACTTCTTTTACAGTTGATACAAAAACTGGAGTAGGTTCAACTTCTTCCAACGCTTCTGTATGCCATTTTTTATAAACAAATCTACCTAAATTATGTCTTTGTGCATAAGCCTTAAGTTCTTTTTTAACTTCTGGAGCTAAGAAATAAAGAACAATTACGTTAGGTACACACATTGCAATCATCATAGCATCTGTAATATTGATAATTGAATCAACATTCATTGCTGAACCAATAATGATAAATAAACAATAAATTAAATTGAATGTTAATACACGTTTTTTACCTTCACCAAGCAAGAATGTCCAAGCTTTTTGCCCATAATATGCCCAAGAAATCAATGTTGACATCGCAAATAAAACTGCAATTATAGACAGAACAATTGGGAAGAATGAAATTACAGACTGAAAAGCTGATGAAGCTAATTCAATACCATTTGGATTAATTGTTGTTCCTGCAGTTCTAGCAGTTTCAACAGCAGCAACAGCTGGTTTCCAAGCTCCTGTTACAACAATTACAACTGATGTAAATAGACATAAAACACCAGTTAAGAAAGTTTCTAATAAAGCAACAAAACCTTGAGAAACAGTTTCTTTAGTTTGAGCAGTTGCATAAACAATTGCAGCAGCACCAGTACCAGCTTCGTTAGATTGAACTGAACGTCTTAACCCAAAGATTAAAACCCCCATAAAACCAACAGTAACAGCTTTTGGTGAAAACGCTTCTTGCATAATCAAACCTAATGCGGCAGGAATCCCTTTAATATTTACTAATATAACAATCAAACCTGAAATAATATACAACGCACACATTGTAGGAGTCAAAATGGTTGTAACTTTAGCAATACTTTTGATACCACCCATTACAACTAAACCAATTAAAACTGCAGCAATAGTACCAATTACCCAAGCATAACCATGGAAAATACTATGTTCACCACCAGTAATAAATATTAATTGGTGAGCAGTTTGGTTAATTTGGATCATATTACCACCTGTAATACCACCACCGATACAAAGAATAGCAAATATTACAGACAAAGGTTGACCTAACCATCTTAAGCCTTTTCTAGTTAAACCATGAGCAATATAATGCATCGGTCCACCAGAAACTGAACCATCTGGGTTAAATCTTCTATATTTTACTGCCAAAGTAGCTTCAACAAACTTGATAGACATACCCAACAAAGCACCCGCAAAAATCCAAAATGCTGCACCAGGTCCACCTAGTGAAATTGAAATTGCAACCCCTGCAATAGAACCGATACCAATTGTCCCTGACAATGCAGTAGCTAATGCTTGGAATGAAGAAACTTCACCACAATCATCACCTTTTTCACCAGGTTTTGCAATTAAGTCAATCGCGTGCTTGAAGCCCCAAACCGCAATACCTCTGTAATAGAACGTGAAGAAAATACCTGCAAAAAGAATCCATAAAACAATAATTGGAACTTCTACGCTACCAATTTTAATTGGGAAAAAGATTAATTTTGCAATGAAATCTGTAACTGGGGCAATATTCTTGTCGATAAACTCATCGACGTTCATAGCATAAGCACCCTGAACAGTAGATAACATTAACATTAAAAAAGTCATAAATTTCTTCATTTAGTCTATCCTTTCAGCTGTGTTTATTTTGTTAAGTCAATAAAAAAATATATTCCCAACCTTAACAATTACTAAAATTATAGCAAAAACATGCCAAAACCAAAAAACCAAGGGCAAATCTGTTACTAACTGTTACACTTATATACTTCTTATCGCTTGAGAAAATTAAAAAAAGTGCTATAATGAAGAAAAGGGGTGTGTGGAAATGATGATGAGTCAGACGAAAAAGTTATCCATTGCGTTTTACTGGCATATGCACCAGCCAGTTTATCAATTAACACCAAATGGGGACTTCTTAATGCCTTGGGTAAGACTTCACGCTGTGAAAGACTATCTGGATATGGCTTTGTGGGCAAAAAAATTCGAAAAATTAAAACTGAATTTTAACTTTGTCCCAGTATTAATCGATTCAATTATTGATTATGGAGAAAAAGAGGCTCACGATATCCATTCACGAATGACTGTTGCCCCAACAGAAAATCTAAACAACGAAGACAAATTATTTATTTTAACTAACTTTTTTGACGCAAACTATCAAACAATGATACTGCCAAACCCTGAATATCACAGACTTTACCAAATAGTGCAAGCTGCAGGTACTGATGATGTTTCAGTTTTAACAGATCAAGAGTATTCAGATTTGATGGCGTTATTTAACCTTGCATGGATGGATCCATCTTACAAAACAACAGATACTAATTTAAAACGTTTAGTAAAAAAAGGTAAAAATTATACTCTTGAAGATAGAAGACAAATTATCGAAATTCAAAGAGAAATTATTAGAAAAATTATTCCATCAATTAAAAAATTAGTAGAAAAAAATAAAATTGAAATTACCACAAGCCCTTATTTTCACCCAATTTTACCAATTCTACTAGACTATAAAAATATCAAGAAAAATGCATCTCCAGATGATGAACTTTTGAGCCTAAAAACAGAATTAGACGCAAAACTTCAAACAAAAATGGCACTTGATAGAATAGAAGAAGTATTTGGCAAACGTCCTAAAGGGGTTTGGCCATCTGAACAGTGCGTAAATGGTAAAACACTTGAAATGCTAAGTAACCTTGGTGTTGAATGGTCAATTTCTGATGAAGGAATTCTTGCAAATTCAATTAACTTTGAATTTGAACACGATTTTAAAGGTTACTTAAAAGAACCTTATCACTTATTAAAAACTTATCAATACAAAACTAAAGCTTCTGATATCAAAATGATTTTCAGAGATTCAACAATTCCGAATTTGATAAGTTTTGAATATCAAAACCATAATCCGCTAACAACAGCTGGAGATTTGTACGACAGAATTAAAGTCCTACAAAGTAAAATTTTATCTTCACCAGATAAAGAACATCTTTTGACTATCGCATTAGATGGCGAAAACTGTTGGGAAAATTACCTAGAAGATGGCGCATCTTTCTTAAAAGCATTATACACACTTATCACAGAAGATGAATCATTAGAAACAGTTTTAATCAGTGAATATTTAGATAAAGCAAAAGAAAACAAAGTCCTAAACAAAATTTCATCAGGTTCTTGGATAAACAGAAACTTCAAATTATGGGTTGATGAACCCGTAAAAGATTTGGCTTGGGCATATTTAAGACGAGTAAGACACGACTTTTCTGAATATGTAAAACGTGAACCATTAAACCCAAATATTGAAACTGCAAGACGAGAATTATTCATTGCAGAAGGTAGCGATTGGTTCTGGTGGTATGGTGAACCAAATGATTCTGGCAGAGATAATATTTTTGATTTCTTATTCAGAACTCACCTAAAAAATATTTATAGATGTTTAGGTCTAGACACTCCTAAATATCTAGATTTCCCACTGTCTAATTTATCAACTTCAAAACCATCAAAATATCCATTATCATTAATTACACCGACAATTGATGGTAAATTTATCACAAGAGAAGATGATATATGGAATAGTGCTGGATGTATTGATATTCCAGATGGTCCAGTTCTTAGAGAATCAAAATTATTTGATAATATTCGCTTTGGTAATGATGAAGAAAACTTCTATCTAAAATTACACATGAATAAATACATTAGAGAAAACGCAGATTTAACAAAACGTACTTATCAAATGTATATTTATCTAAGAAAAGCTGGTAACAAACAAGCTCTAGCACCTGTTAGATTAATCAATAAAACAGAAAATATTGCACCTGTTTCATTGGAAAAATTCCACAACGAAATCCAAATTGCAATCAGAAATGATAAATTGCAATTAATTCGTTTGATTAAAGCTATCCCAGGGGATATGTGGGTACTAGAACAATCTAAAAAAATTGAAACAGCGTATGATGAAGTTTTAGACGTAAAAATTCCATTTGAGTTATTGGATATAAAAGCTGGTGAAACTTTGGAATTCTTATTTGTTAACGCAAATTACGGCGTAAAAGATTTCTACATTCCAAACGAAACAGTATTATCTGTAACAAGACCTGCTTTGGTAACTAATAAGTAATTACATTGTTCGACCTTAAAAAATTATGTCATCCTGAACTGGATTCAGGATCTCATCACTCAATGAATTAGCTCTATTATGAGATTCTGACTTTCGTCAGAAAGACATCTATAAACCTAATTTTTCATTAAGTTTTAATTCTTCAACCAAATCCAATACTGAGCAAATTTCTTCAAAACATTGGACAAATGTTTTTTCGCCAATATCTGATAAGAAATTCCCAAGGTTAAACATATCTCTACCCGTATGGATTAGAATTACTATCTTTTTATCCTTAAAAGAAACCCTGACATATTTTGCTTTAAATGTTTCTTTTATCTTTTTAAGTCTTTCCATAAACGCAGTTGTAAGAATATATCTAGCTTCAATTTGATTTTGGGAATAAACATTATATTCATTAGAAAATTCAACATCTTCCAAATTTACTTCTTGATATTTACCCTTATCAACAGTTAAATTATCTTTCACATTATTCTTTTCTAAAATAAATGTATGTCCCTCAAAGTCTTTATTCATATCGATTTCTACAAGCAACCCTTTAAATTGTTTGGATGTAAAATATTGAAACGAAAAACAAATCAATATAATTAAAATAATCACAAATCCAATAATCGGTAAAAATGCACAAATAAAGATTGAGAAAAACAAAGCTAAGGCTATAAAATGAACTTTAAACACAGAAGTATCTCCGTCAAACATTGTCAAGCTTACCCCTTTATAGGAGCCAGAAATACAATCATCAAATAATTTAAGCGGAGTATTTAAAATGTTTGTTCCTTCTCCTAAAAATTTCCTTTTCTTAAAATTTGGATGAGTAAAAAATGGACTCCAAGTAAAATCCCCAAATAATGTAACAAATTTACTCATCAATCGTTTTTTAATCTCATTATCTGCAGACATTGGAAGCGTTGTAGTAGTCCCAGAAACCTTGAATACGTGAATATCATTTTCCTTATCCATCTTTTTCAAGATTTCCATTACCCCCAAAACAACAAAAGCTAACACAAATGGTAGAAGCATAGGAACAACTTCCAATCCTCCTATTTTTATTATTTCCCCAAGAATTGACATTATCGGTATAAATATAACAGTTCCAACTATTGATAAAAACAATAACCAAAATAAAGCAATAGAAGTATATGAAATAAATTTAGCTTTATTGAAACATTTCAGATTATATTTCACTTCTTTCACATAAAACTCAGAAAGTTTTGTCAATAATTCATAACGTTCTTGCTTATTCATCTATCCATTCCTTTTATATTATAGCCCTGCGGAGCACATTTACCTATCAAGTCTTTAGGCTGTTGGTAGCATAATGCCCCGTCCGACCGAGGACTACATATCTAGTGCAACATCAAGTGTTGGAGCTTTTGCAACAATTGCACTTGATGAGATAATATCAACACCACATTCTGCAATTTTGCGAACAGTATCAAGATGAACATTACCGCTAGCTTCAACAGTTGCTCTGTGGTCAATAAGCTCAACTGCTTCTTTCATTTGCTCTAAAGTCATATTATCAAGCATAATAATATCAACACCCAATGGTAGAGCTTCTCTGATTTGTTCCAAAGTATCACATTCAAGCTCAATTTTATGAGCGTGAGAAAGATTAGCCTTAACCAATTTCACAGCATTTGTAACAGAACCAGCAACTTGAATATGGTTATCTTTAATCATTGCACAATCTGACAAATTAAATCTATGCAACGCACCGCCACCAACTTTTACAGAATATTTTTCAAATGCTCTAAAACCTGGTGTAGTTTTTCTTGTATCAACGATTTTGCAAGGTAAATCACCAATAGCTTGTTGATATTTGTTAGTTTCAGTTGCAATACCACTCATTCTTTGAACATAATTTAGTGCAACTCTTTCACCTAATAATAAATATTTTCCAGGACCTTCAATAGTTGCTAGGATATCGCCTTTCTTAATTTTGTCACCATCTTTGAATAGTAATTCAACTTTAACTTTTGGTGATAGAACTTTGAAAACAGTTTTAAAAACTTCTAAACCGCAAATTACACCCTCACAACGAGAAGCAAGACGTGCTGAAAAGATTTCATCTTCGCCCAAAATACTTTCTGTTGTAACATCACCAAATCCAATATCTTCCATCAACGCTGCTTTAACGTGATCTTCTACATAAAAACTACTTAGCAAAATATATTTCTCCTTTATTTTTATCTACCAAACTATGTTCACAAACCTCATTAGTATTTAAATAATCCACACGATAATGTGCACCACGAGATTCTTTTCTGTTTAGTGCAGATTTTACAATAAGCTCTGCCGTAATTAACATATTGCGAAGTTCATATTCATCTTTTGACAAACATTTATCTTCACGGTCAAATTCTTTTGAAAGTTTTTCGATATTTGCCTGAGCAGATTTCATCACTTGCTCATTTCTAAAAATACCAACTCCAGACCACATTGTAGCCTGTAATTCTTCTTTCAATGCTTTTACATCAACTGGTTTTAATTCTGAATCTTGCTCATATTTTGAAATTATAGAATTAAATTTTTCATTAGTTTCAAAATCAGCATTATCATTTACACCAATATTTTTCAAATATTCAGCAACTTCATAAGCACAAACAACGCACTCTAAAAGCGAATTGCTTGCCAATCTGTTTCCACCATGTAAACCAGTAGATGAAACTTCACCAATTGCATACAAACCTTTAACAGAGGATTCTCCACGAATATTTGTTTTAACTCCACCCATAAAATAATGAGCCGCAGGAGCAACTGGAATTAAATCTTGAGTAATATCAATATCATATTCTTTACATTTTTTTGCAATTGTTGGGAAACGTTTTAATAATTTTTCTTCCCCTAAACCTGTTGCATTCAAAAATACACAAGGATCGCCATTGTTGTTCATCTCACAAAATATTGAACGAGCAACAATATCTCTTGGTGCTAATTCTTTTTTCTCGTGGTATTTGAACATAAATTCCATACCGAACTCATCACAAAGTTTCGCCCCTTCACCACGGACAGCTTCACTAATTAAAAATCTATTTTCAGCACCATCAAATGCTAATGCAGTTGGGTGAAATTGCACAAATTCCATATCTTGCAATACTGCCCCAGCCCTGTAACTAAGCGCAAAACCATCACCAGTGGCACCTTTTGGATTTGTTGTATATTGGTAAAGTTGACCCAAACCACCTGTTGCCATAATCACAGTATTTGAATAGATAGTTTCATACTCATCTTTTTCATTAAGTAAAACAACACCACCACAAGTATTTTCATCAATCAATAAATCAACGGCAACTGTATTTTCGTAAAGTGTAATATTTTTATTTTCCTTAACTGCTTGGCAAAGAGCAATTTCCATTTCACGACCTGTTGCATCCCCACCAGAATGTAAAATTCTTCTAACGCTATGTGCCGCTTCTTTTGTTAGAGTGAACTTTCCATTTTCATCCCTGTCAAATTCCACCCCAAATTTCAATAAATCTTTTACAACTTTATCAGAATTTTCACTTATAAATCTGATAGTATCCAATTCACTTAAACCAGCTCCAGCTTTGATAGTATCAGTTACGTGAGATTCAACAGAATCTTTTTCATTCTCTTTCAAAACCGCAACCATACCACCTTGTGCATAGTATGAATTACTTTCACCCAATTTTGATTTAGTAACCAACAATACTCCATTTGGTAACTGCAATTGTTGTTCAATTTTTAACGCAGCATACAAACCTGCAATGCCACTACCTATAATTACTGCTGAAAATTTGGAGTACTTCATTTATCTAATCCCTTAATATTTTATCCTACTAATTTTATAACAAACAGAATATTTTAGCTACTTTTTAGACAAATATTTTTATAAAACAATCTCAAATTTTAAACAAAAATTCAAACATAAAAATAATACCTTACCTTTTGTCCCATTTGCAATACAAGTCATTTGATTATCTAAATATAATAATAAAAAATGAGGGAAAATTATGACAAATTCAGCAATAAAATTGTTATTAGTAGAAGATCATAAATTAATGCGAGTAGGCTTAAAATCTCTTTTCGAAGAACAAGACGGATTAGAAGTAACTTCAGAAGCCGAAAATGGCAAAGACGCCATTGAAAAATTTAAAGCAACGCATCCTGATGTAACTCTTATGGATATAGGACTTCCAGATATTTCTGGTATTGAAGCTACAAAAAGAATTTTAGAATTAAATACAAATGCAAAAATAATAATTCTCACATCTCATCTAAGCGAAAATGAAGTATTAGATGCCCTGCAATCTGGCGCATGTGCTTATGTTATGAAAGATATAAATACAGAAATTTTAAAAATGATTATCCTAACAATAAAAGAAGGAGCCATGTGGATTGACCCACTAGCCGTACCAATTTTAAGAGATAAAAATTGCGGTCTAGTTCCTCAGCGCCAAATGTCTAGAGCAATGTTTAGAGAACAACATTCAAACCTTACACAAAGAGAATATGAAGTCCTAAAACTAATAGTTGACGGAAAATCAAATAATGAAATCGCTGAAGAATTAACGATTTCATCCCACACTGCAAAAGCCCACGTTTGCAATATTATCCAAAAATTGGTAGTAGATGACAGAACACAAGCTGCTGTTAAAGCATTAAAAGAGGGACTTGTTTAAAACCCAAAAGAGAACCGATCAATCGGTTCTCCCATTGCAACAAATGCAATTAAAACTAAGCAACATTTTCTTGTCTAATAAATCTCAAAACTTTATTTGAGACAATAGATTTTATATCTGAATCTGCATCTTTTAAATATTCAAAAGCCATAAATAAAAATCTATTCTTATCATACCAACGACGCATATTGTAAGAACGAATTCTATCTAAATAAATTTGTCTATTTGGCTCATAACCAGCAATTCGCAACTCCGATAAAATTAATTTTGCATATCTTGTACGATCTTCTTCTTTTGCACACTCGATCTTACTAATAACAAAACAAACATCTGGGGTAAGTTCATACCATCTATTACGCATAAAATCTCCTTATAATATCCCTATATATATATTATAAGATATCCTTTAAGAAATTTAAAGTGTAATACTATTTAATTAATACATATGTTTACAAAAACAACAGATAGGTAATCCTATCTGTTGTTTTAATTAGTTTTATATCATTAAAAAGACTATTCTTCAGTTTCTTCTACGTCTTCAGCTTCTTCAACTGGAATATCTTCTTCATCGTATGCTTGTTGATTCATTTCTTCAGCAATTTCTTCTTGCAATTCTTCAGAATCTACAACATCTTCAACTGCAACTTCTTCAACTTCATCGTATTCGTAGTTGCTTACACGTTGGTCTTCAGCTTGTTCCATTTGAGAAACTGATTTAATATCAATTTTCCAGTTAGTCAATTTGTGAGCAAGTCTTACGTTTTGACCTTCACGACCGATAGCTAGAGATAATTGATCATCTGGAACAACTACCAATGCTTCGTGGTTGTATTCATCATCAGCCATAATATCAACTGACACAACTCTCGCTGGAGATAATGCGTTTACGATATATTCAACTGGATCTTCTGAATATCTAACGATATCGATTTTTTCATTTTTAAGCTCAGAAACGATAGTTTGAATTCTAGAACCTCTAGGTCCGATACAAGCACCTACTGAATCAACTTCAGGATCGTTTGACCATACAGCAATTTTTGTTCTGTAACCAGCTTCACGAGAAATTGATTTAATTTCTACGATACCATCTTCAATTTCAGGAACTTCAAGTTCGAATAATTCTCTAACGATTTCAGCATGTCCGTGAGAAACAATAACTTGAGGAAGTCTTGTTGTTTCTTTTACGTTAAGAACAAATACTCTGATTCTGTTACCAGGTTTGTAATACTCACCAGGAATTTGTTCTTTTCTTGGCATAATAGCATCAGTTTTACCGATGTTTACGATAACATTTCTTCTATCATCAAGTTTTTGGATAATACCTGTAATTAGTGTTCCTTTTTTATCAAGGAATTCGTTTAATACAAGATTTCTTTCTGCTTCTCTGATTCTTTGAGTTAAAACTTGGTTAGCAGCTTGAGCAGCAATACGACCAAATTGTTCTGGTGTAACTTCCAATTTAACTTCATCGCCTAATTCAACAGACTCATCGATTTCTTTAGCTTCAGCAAGTGAAATTTCATTGTCTGGATCTTCAACTGATTCAACAACAACTTTACCTTTGAAAATACCGATTTCGCCAGATTGTTCATCTAAAAATGCTTCAACATTTTCGATTTCTTTAATTCTTAAGTGCTTTTTGTAAGCAGCAACCATAGCATCACATAAAGAAGAAATAACCACTTCTTTAGATATGCCTTTCTCTCTTTCTAACTCTTCGAAAACTTCATTTAAGTTTCCAGCTCCGATTTTAATCATTTGCCTTTTCCTTTCGTTTTATAAAATTAATCAATATACAATTTAGCTGACTGGATGTTATTCTTTGGAATTTGAAGCTCATTTCCATCATCAAAACGGAAGAATGTCAAACCCTCATTTGTATCATAGTCAAGTATTTCACCTTTGAAGATTTTTTCAGTTTCACCTTCAAGAGGCTCTTTAAGTTTCAAGCTAATTCTTTTACCTTTAAAGATAATAAATTCTTTTTCAGATTTAAACTTACGTTCTAAACCTGGAGAAGAAACTTCCAAGTAGTATTTTACAGGAATAAGTTCTTCCAAAAATCCTTCAAGACTTCTTGTAACATTTTCACAATCATCTAAAGTTATTGGATGGTCACTTGAATATAAGAAAATTCTCAAAAACCAACGATGATTTTCTTTAGAAAAATCAATTTCGATTGGGACTAAATTGTAACGCATAGCCGTATTTTCAATTAACGGAGTAATTGCGTTTAAAATCTCTAATCTATTGATATCTTGTTTCATCAGCACAACCTTTCCTACTTAGTGAAAAAAAGAACGGGGTCTCCGTTCTTTTTTCATTAGCAATACTGCTTGCTGTTTATATTCTAATATACATACCTCAAAATGTAAAGCCTTTGTAAAGGTTTAGTTAAGTTGAGCTTTTATCTCATCTGGCAACTCATCTGCGGTAATTGGTTGACCATTACGATAATGATATGTTTCACCAGCTAATGTAAATGTCTTATATTCATTACCATCAGAACCTTTAATCATTGGCGCATTCTTTAAAGAAGTTTCGAAAGCTGGACCTTCTAATTGTGCAGCTCTTATATGTCTTGCTTCATTTTCTTCATTGTTCCTTTTAACTTTATCTAAACGTTTTAATTCACGTTTACTTACACCATCAGAAGTATCAACTTTACCCATTAAATCAGAGTTTCTTGCATTATCTTTGTCGATAGCTTTTTCTAATTTATTAAATTCTTTAATTTCAGCTTTTTCTAATTTTTCAAGTCGTTTTTCTTGAGCTTTGATGTTGCTAGCTAAAGCATTCAAATCTTGAGAGTTTGCAGCAAATTTTTCTACGGCTTCTTTTGCGTCAGCTAGAGCTTTTTTAGATTTTTCTAAGTCTTTTTTCTTAGCATCTAATTCTGCTTTTTTATCTTTAAGTTCTTTTTGAGCTTTATTTAATTGGTCTTCAGCTTTTTTAACATCTTCTTTACCAGTTTGAAGTTCGTTATATGCTTTTTCTTTAGCAGCTTGAGCGTCTTGTTGCGCTTTTTCTTTAGCTGCTTTATCTGTTTCTGCTTTTTGTTTTCTAGCTCTTGCATTATCAACTTTAGTTTGAGCTGCTTGAATTTTTGCATCCCTACCAGGAGTATCAGGAGGTAGAGCTTGAGCTGTTGCTAATTCGCCCTCAGCAGTAGCTAAAGCTGATGTTGCTTCATTTAATTCAGTAGTAGCTTTATCTAAATTTGCATTTGCAGTTTCAAGACCTTCACATTTTTTAGCGTAATCTGAATTTAAACTTTGAAGTTTAGTCTTACAACTAGCAACTGATTGTTCTTTTTGTGAAACTTCACCAGTCAATTTATCACATGCAGCTTGGTCATCAGCAACTTTTTCAGCTAAACCATCCATTTTACCTTGAGCATCATTTGCTGCCTCTTGTAATTTTGGTGATTGTTCTTGTAATTCAGCTTGTTTCATCTTAGCTTCAGCAATAGCAGCTCTTAATGAAGATGAATCAGTCGCACCAGACATAGTACCAATTGTACTTGCAATAGCATCTGAAGCTGGTTGAACTCCGCCACCACCTAAGCCACTTAGTGCATTACCGAGTTTACCGCCTAATGATGTAGATGAAACTCCATCATTTCCTCCAAATACGCCTAATTGGTTCAACAAGCTCATGCCTGCAACGATTGTTTGACCAATAACCATGCCTTTTGCATAATCATTGTTTACTTTAACATTTTGCATACCATAATTACCAACTGGTCCAGAGAATTGTGGTGCATATGATCTACGTGGTCCACTTGCACCATTTAATGATGCTCTCATACCTTGATAATTATATTGATGTTGTCCTTTTGATACATGTTGTCCAGGAACCCAATTTGTCCTTGGAGAACCTTTGAATGAGAACAAAGAAGATTTTGTAGCAACAGAAGAACTTTGCAAGTTCTTTGCAGCTTGCGCAGATGTGCCAGTTGTTTTACGTGCCCCAAATGTTGACGCACCCAAGCCAGCTTTATTCAGTTTTCCGAAATCAACTGCCATAATAGTTCTCTCTCTTTAGTTCTTAAATATATAAAAACATGCGAGAAAGCCCAATTTCACATGATTTCAGACTTGTTACATTTGTTTACAATTGGATTTGCAATAATCTTTAATATGTTAATTTCCCTAGTACAACACGCTTGTTTGCACCAGTACAACAAGGTAAATTATTTGGAATTCCATAATATGTACAATAACCTAACAAAGCAAATGCCATAATTTCTTTAAAATTATTAGAAATTCCATAATCTTCACACGTAGTTAAATCAATATGCTTTGGCAAATAAGTTCTTAACATACTCATTAACGTTTTATTATAAGCCCCGCCACCACAAATAACAGCTTCATGAATGGATACATTAGGATATACAAATCTTTCATAACTTTGTGCAATCGTTTTAGCAGTCAATGCCGTAACTGTTGCGACAATATCTCGCTCATCTTCTGGGGCAAATTTTAAAACATTCTCTATATAAGTTGGAGAAAAATACTCTCTGCCAGTAGATTTTGGCGGATCCATAAAATAATATTCATCTTGCAACAAACATTCTAACCAAGTATCTGAAACCGTTCCAGAAGCACCAATTTCACCATCTTTGTCATAAGCAAGCCCAAAATACTTATTCACACAATAATCAATCATAATATTGCCTAAACCAGTATCGAAGCCAAAAGTATCATAATCTTGTGAAACAACTGTTACATTCGAAATTCCACCAATATTTTGAATTGCATAGTTCTTACCTTTACCCTTAAACCACTGCTCATCAGCAAAGCAAACTAAAGGTGCACCTTGTCCATTCTGAGCTATATCAGCTTCTCTAAAATTAGAAATAGTTAAGCAACCAGTTTCTTGTGCAATAACAGAACTTTCACCAATTTGTAATGTGCTTTTTAGACTGATATTGTCGATTTTTTCATCAAAAGGATAATGATAAACTGTTTGACCATGACTTGAAATAAAATCAGGCTTGCCAAATTCTGAAATCAAAACATTTGCAGCATCCGCAAAACATTTTCCAATAACAAAATTCATCTGACAGATATCTTTAATAGATGCTTCACCTCGAAACATTTGAAAAATTTTTGACCTTACATGCTCTGGATATTGATAATTTATCCCTCGAATTAACTTTACAGTTTTGTCTGGATAAACTTCACAAAAACCAGCATCAATACTATCGCATGAGGTTCCAGACATCAAAGCTATAACTTTTTTCACTTCTAATTCTTGCATAAATCTATAATATTAAATTTCTAACCTCTTGGCAAGAAAAAAACAAAAGCCTGTAACCAAATTTGGCTACAAGCTATTAAAGTTTACAACTATCCTTACTAACTCTCTTCTAAAAGTCTATACTTTTACTCCCGAAATAAACTAGATATACATAACATATTAAGATGTAAACTAAAAATATCCCTAATCATACAGTTATAAAACTATTCTGTACCTCAATAATCTCTTTTTCCCTTTTTGGACTACTTCACCATCACCTCTATTTCCATACGTCCAATTAAATCTTTTATGTCTAATGTTACCAACCCAGGTAACTGAACCCTTCCTCTATCTGGTAGCCTTTTTTCAATTCGGCTTTCCTTATGTATTCTAATTTAGAACTAAGTATAACGGATTACAAGTAACATTTTAATAATAAAATTTTACATTTGACCATGCCCCTTGATTTCGTAAGTAAAAATTCGAGTTATAAAATCTTAATGAAGAAAATTTAATGAAATCATGTAAAAATTTTTCAAAATTTTATTTGACAAAAGAAAATTAGTTATATTTTTTCAAGCATGCTTTTGTAACAATTAGAAAAAGCTGAAGATTTGTGATAGACTGGATTGTAGTAACTTTTAAGGAGTCAAAATGAAAGAGTTTTTAAAGACAAATACAGTTACATATAATTTGATGTCTTTTACAGCTTTTAAATCAATTCTTCTATTTTCTTTACTGATAGAAAGCCCTAAATCATATGAAGAAATTCAAGAATTTATGGCTAATCATGAATATTTACACGAAAGTCTTTCTATTGATGCTCTAAGAAATTACTTCAATTCTTTAAAAGAAATTGGTTGTACTATTAAAAGACAAACAATCAATGGAGTTACAAAATATTCAATAGATTCGCATCCTTTTGTTTTGAAATTTGATGAAAAACAAGTTAAAAGTATTATCAAAATTTACAAAGCTATTTCTAAAAATATTGAAGTTACAGACTTAATAACTCTACAAAAGTTTTTTACAAAGATTTCAGAACATGTCCACAATGAAGAATTAAAAACAAAATTGCAAAATCTTTCACCAATTTCTAACATAGACCCAAAAATTATTTATGACTTATTAAAATATGCAGAAAACAACACCGAAATTTCAATTTATTATAATTCTGCGAATTCTGGAAAGAAAAATATAACAATTATTGTAGATAAAATGCACATAACTAACGGAAAGCTATACATATCTGGGGTTAATTCTGAATATGATACCTATTCAAGTTTTCTAGTAAACAAAATTATAAAAATAAATAGCATTAATTTGCATGAAAAAACACTTTCAACACCAGAATTAACAGTAGGTTACGAATACACAAAAGAAGATAATGAAAGTTTTGAATTACTTGATAATGAAAAAATTATAAAAAAACAAAAAAACAAATTAACAATCGAAATCACATCAAAAAACAGATTTGAAATTACACAACGTATTATGTCCCATTCTGTAAAATGTAAGGTTTTATACCCACAAAATTACAAAGAACATATACTTTCAACACTAAAGAAAATGAAAGAAGGTTACATTGGGCAATAAAAAACTTAATCGTGGATGTTTAAAAATTTTTCAACTTCTCAAACTGCTTTACGAAGATAATGCAGATTATGATAGCGTTGTTAAAATATTTAAAGATGAAACAGAAGGGCAAAGTGCAAATACTATCCAAGTTAATCTTAATAAATACTTCAATACCCTAAAAATTTTTGGAATAAAAATAAAAAAAGAAAATAATAAGTTTAAACTTTTAAGCAGTTTATATTCAATGAATTTTACAGTTGAAGATTTAAAAGCAATAAGCATTTTGGCTTCATCTATCGATAAATTCCCAGAACTAGATTTAACTCAAGATGTTAATGAATTTATCCAATCTTTAGAAGCCAGAATGAACAATGAAGATAAAAATAAATTAAATAATTTTAGTAAAAATATTCACGCCAATAATTCTTTTTACTATACAAATTTTAGAGAACAAATTAAACAATGTGAACAAGTTTGCAAAGATAATTTCAATATAAATCTTATTTACACAAAAAGAAATAAAGAAATTTCTTGCAAATGTACTCCAAAAGAAGTTCTATACGATTCTAAAAATGCATACCTAAAAATTTATGACATACAAAAACGCCAACACTATGAAATTCCGATAAGCAATATTTTATCAATTACAGAATTACCTCAAATGTCGAACAAAATTGAGATGAAAACAACAGTTGTTTTCAAACTTAAAAATAGACTCGCAAAGACCTACAAATTAAAAGAAAACGAATACTCTGAAGGATTTGATGAAGAAGGTAATCAAACCATCGTAAATAAAAGTGGCGTTCTAAACACATTAATTCCACGCTTGTTAAGATATTCATACGATTGTGAAATAATTACACCAAAATACCTAAGAGAAGAAATGAAATCTATAATTAACGAAATAATTAATCAGTACGAAGAATAAAAATTATTTCTTTTCCCCACGTTCACGAACAGAAATTCTAATTGGTGTTCCAAAGAACCCAAACGCTTCTCTTAATTTATTTTCCAAATAACGTTTATAACTATCTTTCAAAAGTTCTTCACTATTAACAAAAAGAACAAATGTTGGAGGTTGAGTTTTTGCTTGAGTAACATAGTAAATTTTCAACCTTTTACCCTTGAAACTTGTAGGAGGGTTAAGTGCATAAGCCTCGTTAATAACTTTGTTCAACAATCCTGTTGAAACACGTTTTACACATTGTTCATAAACTTTTTCACTTTCTTCAAAAATTTGAGAAAGGCGTTGTTTTGTAACCGCACTAATAAAGATTTTTGGAGCAAAACTCAAAAATGGAATATCTACATTTAATTCTTTTTCAAATTTATTCAAAGTATTGGCTTTTTTATCTTCAATCAAATCCCATTTGTTAATTGCAACAATCAAACCTTTTCCAGATTCAGTAATAATTGAAGAAATCTTTTTATCTTGGTCTGAAATACCTTCTTTCGCATCAATAACCAAAAGCGCAACATCACATTCTCTAATTGAACGGATTGCTCTATCTACGGCAAATTTTTCAACACCATAATCAACTTTTGATTTTTTACGAATACCAGCAGTATCAACAATGATAAATTCTTTATCTTTATAAGTTACATAACTATCAATACTATCTCGAGTAGTACCAGAAACATCTGAAACAATTACTCTATCAGTATTTAATAAAGCATTAACAATAGAAGATTTACCTGCATTAGGACGACCAACAATCGCAATTCTAATACGTTTATCTTCTTCTTCAGCTTCAAAAACTTCAAAATCTTCAGTTACAATTTCTAACAAATCACCAACACCACCAGAGCCGTGCAATGCAGAAATACCAATAGGATCTCCTAATGATAGTGCATAGAATTCACTTGTCATAAGTAATGATTCTGGGTTATCGCATTTATTTACAGCCAAAAATACAGGTTTTCCTGATTGTCTTAAAATATTTGCAATATCATAATCGATTGGATTTAAACCATCTTTTCCGTCAACGATAAAAATAATTTTTTCAGCTTCTTCACATGCTAATTTTGCTTGATCGAAAATTGAAACCATAATATCATCGTCATCCCCAGGAATAATACCACCAGTATCAATAACAGTAAAAGGTTTATTTTGCCATTCAACATCAAAATAAATTCTATCACGAGTAACCCCAGGTAAATCATCAACAATCGAGTGTCTTGAACCCACAAGACGATTGACAAATGTTGATTTGCCTACGTTTGATCTTCCTACTATTGCTACTGTTGGTTTTCTTTTCATACCTAAATGCTATCATGGATAAAATTAAATGTAAAATAGCAAACTATGAAACCAATTTAGACAATTTTACCGCAGGATTATAAGCTGGCAAAATTTCTAAACACGTATCAAGTGATTTTCTACATTGTGCATAATTTTTATCATTGTGATAAAAAATATAAGCTAGCAAATAATGAAGCTCTGGATCGTGATAAAACTTATCTTTAGCACGTCTTAGATAAAACATTGCTGCTGACATCAAGTTATTTGCCCAAAAAGCTCGTCCAATAAACTTGTAACATTCAGGATTATAATATGCCATAAAGTCAGCATATTTAATTATTTTTTCAACATAATTCCCTTTACAATACAAAATTAAAATACTCAAATCAAGTTCTAAGAAATTTCTAACTTGGAAATATGTTGGAAAAGATTTTATATCATCTTTGATTAATTGCAAAATGAAAAGCCCCCACGCTGCACGATTATCATAATCTTTTGCAAGCGTAAAGAGCTTTTCTGCTTTACTTAATTCATCTAGAACTATACAACAATATCCAGCTTCTACCCAATAGCCATTGTTCTCAAAATATGCTCTACAACCTTTAACTCTGCCTGCTAAAAAGTCTTTTTTTACTTTTTCATATTCAGATAACATAGGCACTACCGATGGATAAGTTATTATAGTGTCAAATTACCCATCATTGATTGCATCATCAATGACTGAATTACTTCTGGAGATAATTTCTTATCACCTTGTTCAGACATATAAGGTAGCAAATCCATCATCTCATTACGTTCTGATTTTGCTTTTTCTGAACCGAAAAGCATTTGTAACTCTTCAAGTTCTTGTCTTTGTCTGATATATTCTGGATCTTTTGAAATTTCTTCAAACATTTTTGATGGTTCAGCGTAAGCTAATTTAACCATACCTGAATCTGAATGTTTGTCATCAAATTTTTGAATTTCTTCAAGATTTTTCATTTCTTGTTTATCAGTAGCCTCGCTATCTGGAGCTGATTCTGTAGTATTAACAGCATCGATAATTTTTCTTAATTGAAGTTGTTTGTATTCTTTCTTCAACTCTGGAGAGAAACCATCGCCATATGGTGCATTAATAAATGCATCAAGCTCAGCATCTTGTCTGCCAAATGGAAGAATAATTTTAATTTTATTATTATCTTGCTGACCATTTTGATTTGCTTCTTCTTCAGTTGGTTCATATGGAGATAATCTATCTTTCAAACTAGCAAGATTTCTTTTTACCAATACTTCTGGATCGATTGGAGTTAAGTTTGCATTTTGAACCATATCTGCATATGGATAAATTAATTCAGGTTCATTCACGTTTTGGTAACAAGTTTCATTTTCTAATCCCATAACGCAGTTACGACCATTTGTTGCATATTTAACAATCATAGGGTTATCGTTTAATTCGATAACTTTTTCATATGCCATGATAGCATTATCTTTATCACTTACTTTTGAATAGCACATAGCTAAGTAGTAAAAACCAAGAGTGTCATTTGGGTATTGTCTAACGTAAGAAGTACATTCTTGTAAACAGCCAGCATAATCTGCTCTACGATATTTTTCTACAATACTGTCAAAAGAAGGTTCTGGATAGAATGATGGTCCTTCTGTCCAAGCAGGAACAGCTTCTGGATCAGAATAAACATTTCTTGAAGATTCACGTAAGAACTCATTACGTCTTTGAGGTTTAGCAGGAGCCTGCTCCCCATCAAGGAAACCGCCATCTTCACTGTAACCGCCATCTTCTGACATAGTGCCTTCATTTTGAGCAGCCATAGAATTTGAATAAAATTCATCCATAACCTGTTCTCTTGAGCCATCTTCAACCGCAGCTTTCGGATGAGTATCTTCGTACAAGTTATAATTGCTTAGTGGATTTTTCCAAGCCGCAAAAGCTACTGGTGTCATTGTGTTCAACACCATTACAGTCGCTAGTAATAAGCCTATTTTCTTCTTCATCAATCTGTCCTCTTTTTATATTTTTATAATGAAAATTCCTTCTTTTCCAACGTTATTATATGATATTATATTAATTACGTCATAATACAAACGGATGATATTCTTAAATTTTTCTTGCAAATTTACATCCACAATAATTTTGTCTGTACAAATTTAACGAACCCGAAATTTGATTTGTTCTCAAAAATCCATCCTGTTTTCTAAAATTTTGTGCAAAATACTTCAAATCATAATCTTTTGCAATATCTTGCCCAATTTTTGTAAGTTTATCATAATTTTTATGGGGACTTATGACCATAGAAGTTGTAAATTCTTCTATCCCTAAATTTTTCGCTAATTCAGCAGACTTTTTTAACCTAAGCTCAAAACACTTGTCACATCTAAGTCCTTTTTCTGGTTCATCTTCTAGTCCTTTGACATAATCATAATAAACCTCAGGCTCATAATCACCAATAATCAATTCACATCCAAAGTGAGAACATAGTGTTTTTTGGGCATCTAAACGTTTTTCATATTCTTCTAGTGGAAAAATATTTGGGTTGTAAAAATAAACAACAACAGAATATCCCATATCCTTTAATAAAGATATGGGATAACCTGAACAAATTGCACAACAAGCATGCAACAATATTTTTTTAGAAGAATGAATGTTTTGCTTTTCCACCACGTTCAATTATCCATTTTTTAAATGCTGGATATCCACCTTTTGGAATACCCATTTCAAATTCGTCACCCATTTGCATTGTAGGAGTACCAATTTGACCATTATTAACTGCTCTATCAATATCTGCATTGATAATATCTTTAACTATCTTGCTGTGCGCATCTTGTTTCAATTTATCCATATCCAAATCAAAACCAGATTCTTCAAGCACTCTAATTACATCACTTTCTGTTGCTGGTTTTTTCTCAAAGAATAATGAATTAACTTCCCAGAATTTACCTTGCATATGAGCAGCCTCAGCATATCTAGCCATTGTACAAGAACCTACGTGAAATTCTTGAGTCATATATCTATTACAATCAGTGTCTAATGGCAAACTATGATGTTCAATTCTAAGGTTTGTGAAATCCCCAGCCAATTTGTGAACCATCATATTAAATACTGAACACATTGGACACATATAATCAGAATAAACATGTAATACAACCGCATCTTCAGCATCTGAGCCTAATACATTGCCAGTAATTGCATATTTATTAGTTTTAGATTTCAAAAATTCACCATAACCACGTTGATTTTTTAATGCTGGTGAAAATACAGCAGAAGTATAAGTCCAACCTAAAAATCCAACTGCTAAAGCCATCACCACAATAAATGCAACTCTATATGGGATTGGTTTTAATGCATCCACAAAATCAATCCAACTTTGTTTAATTGCAGTAATAAAATCACCTTCAATACCAATTACCGCAACAATACCAATAATTAAATTAACGATATAAGTTGCAGCACACATTATACAAAGTTTTTTAATTCCAAATAAACTTACACAAAGTAAAATCATTGAAATTGTAAACGAAATCACACCTAAAGAAGCAATGTAATGATACTTATTTTTAAATACTTCTAAAAATTTTAAACCAGGAAACTTTTTCAATCTATCAACACACATAAGCATCATCATAAACGCATACAAGAACATTCCCCAATATGCTAATGGAACACCAAAGAATTGAGATTCAGTTGTTCTTGCAACCGCATCACAATCCATAAAATCACTAATTGCACAAGCGCTAGGTAATGCATATTGGTTAAAGTTAGCTTCATAATATACAATTGCTAAATATATAGTTAAAGCGAACCCTGTAAACATTAAGAACCATAATGCTGTATCTTTTAACAGATTTTTTTTATTTTCTTCCATAATCTCTCCCCTTTTAACAGATTTATAAATATATATTACCTTTTCAAAATAAATTAATCAACCAACTTAATATCTATTGAAGAAAAAACATATTAATGATAAAATGCAAGATGTTTAAAGGAATAAAAAGTTGAACAGACAATTTTTAGCACAATTTTTAAATAAAATTTCAGACTTCCCAAGCTGGGTAAAAGAAATAATATATGTAAAACTATCTGAAGAAATCAATAAAGATAGCAACCTTGCATACACTTTTGCTACATACAAACCAATTTTAACATACAAAGGTAAATGCGAATTAGATTTTAAAAAATCTAGTTTTGACACAAATATTTATAATATTTTATCAGCTGCCGACAACGACAACAGTATTTCTGATATCACAATCAATACATATCTTTCAATGGAAGAAGTTGCTGGATATTTTCTATTCGGGGTTGATGAAGGTTATTTTGAAATTCCAGATAATTCACAAATTTTAAGTATCGCAGGATTTTTAGCAGGGAAATTGAGAACTGGTGAATACTTTATGAATAGTGGCACAATTTCTGAAACTGAACTAAATTCAGCCGTTGAAACCTATGAAAAAAACAAAGATAACAAAAAATTTGGTCAATCTTTAATAGAATTGGGATTAATCACACAAAGACAACTTGATACAATTTTATTGATAAAAGAAGAGGCTAAAAAACGTTTTGTTTTAGATCACAATGAAGTTCCAGAGATCAATCAAGAATACGCTAAAGATTCTGATAATTATCAAAAACAAATTGAAGATTTAAAAGAAGAAAATAGCAAACTAAAAACTAAATTAGACCAACTTTTGACTATGGTAAAAAGACACGAATAATCATTTATTCAGTTACATATTTAAGAGTTATTTTATCCCCAAAATAACTTTGAATATCTTTATTATACCCAACAATTTGAGCTTCAAAACTTTTGCCTTTTTCTTGACATTCAGCCCTTAAAAGTGCAACACCTTTATCGTAAAGTGCTTGTGCAGTTGCAACATTCGATTGTGGAGCTTTACCAGAATACATTTTTGTCGCAATAGAAATATCAAATAATCTGCGTTTTGCAAGACCACTCATTTCTTTTCCAGTGTTAGTTGATTTTATATTGGTAAATTTATTTATTGCAGCCTCATATTTACCATTTTTCAAACACCATGCAAGTCCTTCAGTATCTTTGATAATTGCATTACCTTTATTAAATACCATATCTAATAGGGATTCTTTCATTGGTTGAGGCATTTTATCATAATTATTTTGTCCAATAATTGCTGCAATATTTTCTTCGGTTTCCAATAAATCACTTGCGAAAAGTTCACAAACTTCTGCATCTGATAAATTTAAGTCACCATATTTTTTTATTATTTCTTGTTTATCTTTATCATTTTGAATAGCGTGTCCAATACCAATAGTTTGAACTCCTGCTTTGTCAATATATGGAGTGTTATGGAATTTGTTATCAGGAGTATTAGGAGCATCTTCTGCTTTTTTCCACTGTTTCACAAATTCTTCACTCAATCCCATTGCTTTTGCAACATCTTTCAAATTTTTGACATTAACTATTTTACGTGCAGATGGAATATTAACACTTTGTCCAAGTTTTAATTTTGTATTTTCATTAAACCCAGGGTTAACTGAATACAACGCTTCTAAAGATACACCATATCTTCTTGAAATTTTGGACAAGGTATCACCAGCAGCAACTGTATGAATTTTTGGGGGTGATTTTTGAATATATTTTTCTCGTTCTATTTGAGTATCAGAAATTTCTTTGCCATACTTAATTTCACTAGAATTTTCTGTTTTTTGACCAGAAGTCATCTGAACAGGCTTTGCTGGAGTTGATTTTTTAGTTGTATCAACACTTGAGGCTTTTCCTAGAGAATCTGTTCTTTCTGTAAATATAGCTTTTAATTTATCTAACATATTTTACCTTATTTTCGTTTAAAATATTCTTCAATACTACTGAATGTTGCAGAGATAAATTGATTTTGATAATCTGGATCAACCAATTTACCACTATCTGGACCTGTCATATAGTCAATTTCCAACAATACTGACGGGATACCTTGACTTGCTCTTAATACATAACTATTTGTTGCAACCGCTGTTGTATCTTTCATCATAATATCATCTTGAGCACCCAAGTTTCTGTATAAAGTTTGTGCAAACAGAGAATCTCTTGAATCTCCTTCATTATAACAAATTACAGAACCTGTTGTTTCTGGTTTTCTACTTGAGTTACAATGCAAAGAGACAAACATTGTTTTGTCTGCACCAAACCTTGTTTTATATTTTTTCGTTAAATTTTCAACTGTATTATGCTTCGAGTTATCCATTACATCTACTCGACCTTGAAGAGTTACAACAGTATAACCTTGTTTTCTAAGTCTTTGGATTAAATCTTCCGAATAATTTGTTGCAATATCAAATTCTTCAATTGCATAATATTCATTTGTACCATCATTTTTTGGTAAATATGAGAACGTACCCGCATCATAAGCTGCTGATGCAAATCCTCCATGACCAGTATTAACAATAATACATTTACCATTAGATTTACCAATTGGAGCAAGCTCTTTTATTTTTGGAGATTGATCAATATTACCATTTCTATCTAACGTTGGAGTTGGACGATTAATTGTTGAAACATCAACTGTTGCCCATCTTGCTTTTGCCAGCTCAATTCTTCTATCTTCTTCAGAAAGTGTTGGATCATTCTGAATTCTTTGTATCAAAACTTCTCTAAATGATGGATAATACTGACCAGTTCTAGAATCCGTTACACCTTGATAAAAGTTTCGTTCTCTATCACGTCTTGCATCTTTTAGAATTTGACGACCTTTTTGTTCAGCTTTTGTTTGACCTGCTGGAGGTAAATCTTTATCATAAGTTGGAGTGTAGCGAGTTTTCATATCATCACCACTTCCATTGATTAATCTGTCAATCATATTGTCAAGATTATCAGTTTTTACAAAACCTGCTTTGTTAAACTGTTTATCAAGCTCAGCTACAAATTCTTGCCTGTACTCTTCTGTACCACAAGTTTGTTCAGACAAAGCATCGTAAATATGCATAACTGCATCTTTTCTAAGTTGAGCATCGTCCATTGATTCACTTGTAATAGCTTCAATTAATGATTCTTTTGTTTTTAAAGAGTCATATTGCAAAACAACTTCTAAAGCATTTTTAGGAGTAATCATATTTAAAAGAACTTGAAATTCTCTTTGATCAACTGCACCTGAAATGAAATTATCATCAATCATCTCTTCCATTCTTGTTGCAATTTCTTTAGGATTTGCAGTCATATGTTCAATATATGTTTCAAGTGCCTTTGTATTCATTGGTAAAGTCGCATCTGTTTGTTCTTGCAATTCTGCCTTAAACAAATCTCGAACTTTTTCAGGTGTGCCTAATTTATCAGCATAAGCATCAAAAATATGTTCAATTGCTTGTTGTCTAGCTTTAGGATCACTAGAAGTTTCATCCGCAATTGCTTCGAAAATAGATTCACCCGTATTCAATTTATCATACGCAGCCATAACATCTGCCACATTATCTTTATCGATTAAATCTAACACTTCATTAAAAGTATCAGTACCAACTGCACCTCTATTATCATCAACCTCTTTTTCTAATTGAGAAGCAATAATTTCAGGTGTACCAATCATTCTAAGAAGCATATCTTCCATACGTTCAGTATCCACCATGCCTGAATCCTCAAACCTTGCATCTAATTCAGCTTGGAATTTTGCCCTGTATTCAGGATCTGTCTTAGTAGCTTTTGCTAAGGCATCATAAATATGCATAACTGCAGCTTTTCTATCTTCAGGTTTACTACCTGTTTCACTTGTAATTGTGTTAATTAAACTTTCTTTTTTATTATCTGGATTGTCATTATATTTTAATAATACTTCAGTAACATTTTTTGAATTGATTTGCTCGATTAAAGCATCAAAATCTGGACGTCCTACCGCTTTTGAATTATCATCCGCAAATTCATAAATTTTTTGTCCCAATTCAGCTGGAGTATAATCAGAATTCCATTTTCTTCTATTATCAGCAGCAGAAGTTGTTGCCGCTTTAGATGGATCTCTAACGACTTCTTGTTTTGGCGCTGAAGTTGTATCTTTTTTAGCTGTTGAATCAGGTTTTTGAGTTTCAACAGGTTTTGTTTCCGCTTTTTTTGCAGTATCTGCCGCTGGAGCTGGGGTTGTTGCTTGAGCAGGTGCAGGTGTTGTAACTTTAGCAGAAGTATTACCTTTATACTGAGCAGGTTTATTGATTACATAAAACTGCTCGCCACTTTTTACAGTATAATCACGCCATTTACTATGATCAATGCCATTTAAAATACAAAAAGCTTTCATATCCATTTCATTGGCAGTAACCGCAAGATTATATATACCTTTACCTTGAGCAGGCTGTGATTTTGCCAAATGAGCTTTCAAATCTTCAACAGAAATCCCTAATTGTTCAGCTGCTTTTTGTAAAGTCTTTGCATCTGGAAATTTTCTTTCAGAAACAGTCGCAGAAACAGAGGTTGTTCCTTTTGCTGAACTTGCTCCATTTACATTTGAAAATACCATTTTACTTTCTCCATTAAAAGTACACACATAACAAATATCGGCATTACCAAAGATAAACTTTAATAATACCGATACAAATGTTATGAAAATTTACAATCTAAACTTAGACGCCAAAATACTCTTCAATTGAATCAGCAACTGCTTTCATTGTATTTTGTCTAAATGAAGATGAGTCAATATTTTTCAAATCATTTGGATTAGACTGATATCCCATTTCTAACAAGATAGATGGAATTGATGCAGTATTTCTCAAAATACCTAAACCACTGTGTTGAGATTGAGTATCAGCCTTCACTGAACAGTTATCAAACTTCTCGAACCTTTTATCAACTTTTTCTGCTAATTTTTTATCAGTAGAAACATAATAGAATACATCCAGACCTTCTGGCCTTGAAGAACCCGCCGCATTACAATGGATACTGATTAACATATGCGGTTTAAATTTAGCTTTTGCATCACAAACTTGTTTTGCTTTACCACCAGTATAAATAACAGTAGCTCCACGAGATGTCAATTCTTTGATTAATTCATCTGCAAAGTTTCTATTTTTATACCATTCATAAATAGTCTTACCATTTGCATCATCAGCGTGAGTTCCTGGGTCAAACTTTTTACCAGAACCCCACCCATGACCTGCGTTGACCATAATTGTTTTTCCTTTTAAATCACCATTTTTATTTGTTGGGTTAAATTTGATAACTTCAGCTTTTACTGAGCCATCTGCACCGATAGGAATCAATGGTTTTTTACCACCAGTTGCAACTTTTTCACCAGGTTTGGCGGTTACATAACCACAACTTGGAACTTTGTAATAACCTGTTTTTGAGTCTTGTACCCTTGTACTGCCATCACTTGTTGCAGAACCAGAGGCTGCAGCTTTAGTACCAAAGATATATAATTTTTCATTTGCCTTTGGTTCATAATTTTTAGGAAACCCATTTAGTTCCATAATTTCAGATTTAGTCATACCATTTGAATTAGCCAAAATCCAGCTCCAACCTTTACCTGCAGGAACAGTTAATGTCGGAACATTTTTTATGACTTGTCCAATACCAAGATTTGAACTTTTCAAACCTGTACGTTTTTTAAAATCATTAACATTCATGTTGAATCTATCAGCAATAGCATATAACGTATCATCTTTTTTAACAGTATATTGACCTTTTGCTCTATCTGAAGCTTCGTCAGAAGCTACTGCAGTAGTTGAAGATGTAGAAGAAGCCCCAGATGTTGAAGCACTTGGGTTTGCTTTTTTAATTTCTTCTGCGGTAAAAGCTCTAAAAAATTGTTCTCCAGGTTGTGGAACATATTTTTCACTTATATCATTCAATTTGCAAAAATCTTTAAGACTCATACCTGCCGATTTTGCAAGAGCTGTTAAACCTTGACCTTGTTTACATTTTACAGTTTTGAGACCTGTCAACTCTTCTTTTGCAGATAATGAAGATGTTGATCTACCAATCAATTTCATGAATGTTTTATAGTTATCAATACCAAAACGCATTGCAATCGTAGAAAGAGTTTCTTTAGGTCTTACTCGATAACGACCTTTTTTTCTTGCATCTACAATTAAATCTTCTTCTGTTTGCGGTTTATTTGCAGGTTGCATCGCATACGATGATACACCAGAAATTCTTTCTACCATAGGTACACTTCTCCTATACTTTTCTTATATACAGAAAACTAAACGACATACTTATAGAAGAACTTTAACATTTTTTGAGTTAAGTTACAAAGTTGTAACAAACTAGGTATTAAAAATTCTATCTCCAGCATCACCCATACCAGGAACAATATAACCCTTTTCGTTCAAATGATCATCAATTGCAGCTGTGATAATCTCAATATTTGGATAATGTTTTTGAATATTTTTAATTCCTTCAGGAGCGGCAATAATACAAATGCATTTGATATTTTCAACAGGAATACCTTTGCTTGCATATAGTTCAATCGCTGCAAGCAATGAATTACCAGTCGCAAGCATTGGATCTGTTATATAAATATAGAATTTTTCAGGATTTGTAGCATCCATCGGAACTTTGTTGTAGTACCAAACAGGTTTTAAAGTTTCCTCATCACGATACATACCAATATGGCGAATTGTAGCTTGAGGTAAAATATCAATCGCTTCATCAGTGAAAATTAGACCCGCTCTCAAGATTGGAGAAATTATCAATTCAATATTAGGGTCAACTGTTTTAGCTTTAAATGTTGTTAAAGGAGTTGTAACATCTTGTTCTACAAGTGGTAAATTTTTTGCAGCCTCATACAAAAGACATCTTGTAATCTTTCTTGTCGCAATCCTTACACCTTGACTATCAGTATCTTTATCTCGCATTGTACATAAATTTAACGCAACCACTGGATTGTCAATAACTCTAACCTTGTCTAAATTCATATAAACTCCTATTCGCTTTTTTTATTTCCCCTAAATGGTGCCATAAATTCTTTTTCCATTTTAATAACAGCATCTAGCGATTTATTAACTTGATCTAACATTTTATCCGTTTCAACTGGCTCAACAACGTTTTTAGGAACAGTACCACTTGATGTAAATTCAAATTGACTTGCAGAATAATCAAGCGTTGTAATAATTGAATCTAACTCTTTAAAAATACTATCAAATAAAGACATTACCTTACTTAATCTTGTAGGTTCTTTAATTCGAATAATTTGATCTGTCGGAACACTCTTGTCTGGCGGATAAATTTCTAAGGCTTTTGAACCACCTAAACCAAATGCCTCAACTGTTGCAATAGAACCTGTTGGTAACACCAACCCATCTTGCTCAACAATAAACTTGATATAAACATCAGAAGATACAATCTGAATCTTCTTTACATGACCAATTTGAACACCCAAAAATTTTACAGGCGAACCAACAATCAAACCATCAACATCTTCCATAAAAATTTGGTATGTTTTATATTGTTTTTGATTTTTGTAATTATGGTATCTTACGCCAATAACAATACATGCTACAATAATTAGCCATATAGCAAATTCAATCCACGCATATACTCTGACATTCTTAAATAACTTCATAGCTTTTATTATACACTAAATTCTTCTATAATATAAATATTAATATTTAATTTTACACATTTTTGTAATAGATTTGATACTATGTTAGACTTAGCAAAATCAATAATTTACGAATTCTTATCCTATTTCGTTCCAGAAAAATTAACCTACAAAATTACTGGCGAATGTAAAAAATGTGGAAAATGTTGTAACTACATGTATAGCGTTGACACCTACACGGAAAAAGAATTTGAAATTATGCAAAAAATTTTTCCAACATATAAAAGGTTTTATATAAAAGGAAAAGATGAAGAAGGAAATCTCATTTTTGCCTGCAAACTTGTAACCCCAGAAGGACTTTGCTCAGATTATAAACACAGACCAAGAATGTGCAGAAAATATCCTGCAAAAAGAATTTCCTACCCAGGCAAACTCCACGAAGGTTGTGGCTATACTGTTCACATCAAGAAATTTGAAGATTACTTAAAGTAAAATCAAACAACTTCCCACAATCATAATTATTGCACCAATTAACTTTTTAACAATATGACTCTCTTTAAATACTTTATATCCAAAAATAATCGCTATAATACTAGACAACTGAAACAACGCCAATGACAAACCTACATTCAATTTTTCAAACACAATATTTGTCGAAAATTGCATTAGCCCTAAACATACTGCAATCACAAAAATAGATAACAAATCTTTTTTAAAAAGAGGTTGTAATTTCTTTTTCAATAACAAAACAAGAATTAAAGAAAAGGCAAATCCTGAAAAGCACCATAAAATAAAACATTCCGCTGGCGAAGAAATTAAAATTATCTTTTTTAAAACAGCCGCTTCCGCTCCTGTAAGAAATAATGCACAAAATCTTAGAATAATGTCCTTTCGCTTGAATAGCTTGAAACTAAACCCTTCTTTGACAGTATCAAAAATAAACCAACTTCCACAAATTATTAATAACACCCCTAAAATAGCTTTAATATTTGGAATTTCACCCAGTATCACAAACCCAAATAAAAGTCCCACAAGGCATTTGTACGAATTAATAGGTCCTAATACAGATAATTCACCACATTGGAGAGCTTTTATCAGACAGACAGTACCTAAAGTACACAAAAATCCTGCTAGTAAAACGTAATTCCAAAAACTAAATCCATATGAATTCCAATTATAGTCAGCCATACAGACATTTACAACACAAGCAAGACTTAACAATCCATATGAATACAAGTTAATCAAAACCGCTGAATGTCTTTCTGACAATGCTTTTTGTAACATATTAGCAATAGGATTTGAAAAAATTCTAAAACCTAAAGCGCAAAGTGTTGTCAACATAGACTACATCATACCTTTTCTGTTAAAGAACACTGCAACAATACAAGTTGCAACAACAGAAATTGTAATTACAAATAAAAATCCTAATGGATTTGAACCAAATGGAATAGGTACGTTCATACCCCAGAAGCTACCAATCATCGTTGGAATTGACATGATAATTGTAATCGCAGCCAAGAATTTCATCACTAAGTTCAAATTGTTATTAATAATTGACGCCATACAATCCATCATACTTTCTAAAATTGTCCTGTGCATTTCAACCATCTCTGCAGCCTGTTTATTTTCGATGATAACATCTTCTAGCATATCAATATCATCTTCAGTAAATTTCAAAATTCTTTGCAATGATGGAGCATTAACCATTCTCAAAAGTTTTTGCAACACTAACTGGTTGTCTTTTAATGCTGTTGTGAAATAAACTAGAGACTTTTGAATTTCCATCAATTGAAATAATGCCTTATTATGAGTAGTTTTTCTCAACGAATCTTCAATATTTTCAGTCTGTTTATTAATGATATTCAAATATCTCAAATAGAATTTCGCAGCTCTAAACAAAATATTCAACATAAAATGAGCTTTATGTCTTGTATCAAAAAACTTAGCAGTATCTTCATTGAATGAATTAATAATTTTATTCTCGTGAGAACAAACAGTGATAATACTTTCAGGCGTAAAAATCAAACCTAAAGGCAATGTATCAAAGTTACCTTCTTCATCCATAACTGGAACGTTAGTAATGATTAAAAGATTACCATCTTCAAATTCCATACGAGATAACTCGTCGGCGTCCAGTGAGTTATTCAAGAAACTTTCATCCAAACCCAACACAAGAGCAACTTGTTGAACCTCTTCACGAGTAGGATCTATCAGGTTAAACCAAGAACCTGATACAGCTTCGTTTAAATTTAGTTTTTGTAGGGTACCATTGTCTTGAGTTTTAGTGATTTCTAACATAATAATCGCTTCCTGACTGACTAACTTAAGACAATTAAACTACACTTTTTTTCAAAGTTCAATAGTACAAAAAATGGAATTTACAAAAAATAAACAAGTCGAAGATTAATACTCTTCAACAGTATCTCCATCATCTTTTGAGGCATTATACATATTTTGAAGTTTCTTCACTCTCAAGATTTCTTTCAAATCTTCAGTAATTTTATCTTCTTCATCTAAAACTGCTTTACGTTTTTTAGCGTTCAAAACATTAGCAACATTCATCATCGCAAGAGAATTGAGCGTTGCCCTAAGCACCGCACTTTGGTCCATATATTGATTTTGTTGAGCAGGCATACTTTCTTCTTCTCCACCACGTTGAGAGAAGTATTCGCCGCCTTGGCCCATTTTATCATCTGATAATTTTGCAGCTGTTCCTGATATATCTCCGCTTTTAAAATTAAAAGCTCCGCCTATACCAAAGAAACCTGCAGATCTGTTATCGACCATAGTTTCTAACCCTTTCACGAAAATTTAAGAATAGCAAATACACCTAAACCATCGTGTTCATAATATCCTACACATTATAAAATGCGTGATGTATTATTAACTCGTCTGAACGGATTATTTTGCTACTATGTAAACAAAATTTTACAATCCGCTTGTTTTTGTACCTCTTATTTAAACGCCTACAATACTACTATTATAGCATATTCTATTGAAAAATACAACCCAATATGATATAATAAGTAATATATTATAAATTGTTATAGGATTGAGGATTAAAAGATGAAAAGATTAAATAACGCATTTACGTTGACTGAACTTTTGGTTGCATTAGGTGTTATCGCAATTTTATGTGCGGTATTATTACCAGTTATTTTCAACTTGATGCCTAACCAAAATACTATTATGGCAAAACGTGCATATTATACATTACAAACAGTTGTGAGCGATATGCTTAACGATGAAGCTTGCTATCCAGATAGAACTAATGCTTTGGATAATCCAAGAGTTGGTCTTGACGATGGTTTTGGATACGTAAACTGCGTTCCTTGGGGCGAAGCATACCTAGAATCAGAAGATCCTGAACACAAATTTGTTTATGTATTCAAAGACAAATTAGGTTTATACACTGCAGGAAATGACACAGCAAACCAAAAAACAATTTTCTCAACTTCAGATGGTATCGATTGGTCAGTATCAAATTTCGCATTTAATCCAAGCAATGCAGAAGGCGGATCAGTTAAAATCACTGTTGACGTAAACGGAAAAGACGCTCCAAACTGCGGGGGTAAGAATTATGCATACGCTACTGAAATGGGATCTGGAGATGATTCTGCTTGCGCAACAAGAGAAAACGGCTTTGACAGATTCCAAGTTACAATTAAAGGTAATGGTCAAATAACCTTTAATGCTAACGACAAATGGGCTATCAATGCAGTTAAAGTTAATAGAAACATCACAAGTGATAAAAACTCTAACGACGAAGATGACAATTAATAATAAAGTAGTCGGATAATCGCGCCGCAAGGTGAGGAAAGTCCGTGCATCCCAGAACAGACCGCCGGAGAAACTCCGGACGATGCGAGTCGGTGGATAGTGCCACAGAAATGAAGACTGCCGATGGGCTTTATGCCACAGGCGATGGTGCAACGGTGAGTTAAGAGCTTCACCAGTGATATCGAGAGGTATCAGCTAGGTAAACCCCGGTCGGATGCAAGATTGAATCGAAGGTTATAAAGGTTGTTCGCCAACTTCGGAAAAATCGCTAGAGATTAGGAGCAATCCTAATACCAGATAGATGATTATCTAAAACAGAACACGGCTTACGGGCTGCTTTATTAATTTAAAAGACGAACTTTTACAGTTCGTCTTTTTTAGGTTATAATAAAGCATAGAAAGAGGGATTTATGAAAAAAGGTTTGTTTATAACATTCGAAGGTGCAGATGGTTGCGGAAAAACAACCCAACTTAACTTGCTTAAAGACTATTTAGAAAACAATGGTTATGAAGTTGTTCTAACTCGTGAACCTGGAGGAAAAGGTTTAGGCGAAAAAGTTAGAGAAATTTTATTAAATTATGATGGGGAAGTTTCAAATCGTTGCGAATCATTTTTATTTTTAGCCGATAGAGCGCAAAATATAGATATTATTGTAAATCCTGCAATCGAACAAGGAAAAATCGTACTTTGTGATAGACACACAGATAGTTCAGTTGCCTATCAAGGTTACGGCAGAGGTTTAGACATAAATCAAATCAATACATTAAACAACCTTGCAACAAACAACAAAAAACCAGATTTAACTCTTGTTTTTGATGTAGATATCGAAACTTCAATGCAAAGAGTTGGCAATGAAAAAGATAGAATGGAAAGTGCTGGTAAAGACTTCTTCAACAGAGTTAGAAATGGATATTTAGAACTTGCAAAACAAGAACCTGAAAGAATTAAAGTAGTTGATTCTACAAAATCTATTCAAGAAGTTCAAAAAGATGTCCTAGAAATTATTAAAACTAAATTGAACTAACAAAAATAATAATGTTCAGACTTCTAATATATGAAGGTGAATTATGTACATATCCCCAACAAATCAGAATTATAATCCAAATTTTCAAGCTTACGAAAAAACATTTGTAATTATTAAGCCAGATGCCGTTAAACGTAATCTTGAAATTGAAATTTTGAATAAAATTAAAAATTCTGGTTTAGAAATACTTGAAGAATGGAGCGGAGTTGCACCAAGGAAAATGGTTGAAGGTAATTATATCCAATATAAAGAAAAACCTTTCTTCCAAGAATGGATAGATTTTATGATGTCAGGAAGATTAAGAGCAATTGTTTTAGGGGGAGATGACGCAATAGAGAAAGCTGGCACCATAAAAAAACAAGTACGTAGCGAATATGCGCCAAACGAAAAAAGACTTAATCTTATTCACTGCTCAGATGATGTCGAAGAAGCAAGAAAAGAAATTGCGAACTTTTTAGACACAAGAGCCTAGAAATCAGATACAAATTGCTGACTTGCAAATTTTGGTTCATAATCATTCAATTTAGAATATTCAATACCAGATTCTACAAAATCAACATTTGCACCATATTCATCACCCATACGCTTTTTAGCCCATCCTCGTTCTGCGTATAATGATTTCACATTATCAGAAAACATTTCACTGTTACTTTCTGCATAAGAAATCAATGTATTATATGAAGCTAAAGCAGTTACATAATCTTCCATTAAATAATACATATATGCTTGATCACACGAAATATAAAATTGGTTTTTAAAATCATTTTTCTTTAAAGATGCCATTAAATCAGTATATTCTTGAATAATTGTTTCGGGCATATTATTTTCGATCTTAAATATAGATTTCACCCAAAGCATCTGAGATTCTTGTAAGACAGACATTTTCTTTTTAGTTACATATTCATTAAACACATCAACAGCTTCTTGAGATGTACTCATTTTCTTTTGAAGATATAATAAATTTGCAAATCTAACATAATCTTTTTTTGAAAATTTTCTACCAGACAATTCTAAAACAGTTTTATAATCTTTTAATGCACCTTCATAATCTTTTGTCATAAAACGTGCATATGCTCGCATATCGTATATGTTTTCATTTTTGGGATATAACGCAAAATAAATGTTTGCAGTAGATACCGCTTGTTTAAAATGATTACGTTTTGAACTCAATTGAAATTTTAAGACCCCAGCCATAATAAACGACGGAATGAAAAAAATCGCAATCGCAATTATACAAGCTACCACTTTTGATATAAACAAAGAAACATACGAATCGTATTTTTCTTGCGAAATAGGTGGAGTAAATTCTGTTGCTTCATATTGACCAAAATGAGTCAACAAATACTCTCTATACAAATAAGAACAGAAAAGCCTTGCTAATGTAATCAAAGCAATCCACAATACTTCAAACATTAAAAGTGCAAGTAGTGAAAACTTCATATGGATGAAAATGAAATATAAAATTACAGGAGTTAGAAAATAAACCCATTTTAATTTTTTATCTAAATCAAAACGATATTCTAATGCTTTACCAACATTAGCTTTTGGGATAGAAGTCTTGTACAAATTACCAGTTTCTGAAAACAAACAGTAATTTCTAAAAACGCAATTACCTTCTTTATCAACATAATATAATAACGGACTACTTATAACCTGTAATAATTTCTTTAACATAACACCCAACAATATATTTTATATCTACAAAATTACTTACTTATCTCAACTTTTTTATCAAAATTGTAAACATCAGTTGAGATATTGAGATTTTCTTTAATATCAATAACATCTAATCCTTTGAAATTATAAATAACATTCATTCTATCAGGATTATTTGCATATTCTTTTGCCATAATTGCACCTAAAATTGCTTCCAAATGGGACATTGGCATCATATTAACAGGCAATTCTTCAAAGCCCCACTCATATTTCAATGCCTCTTGTAAAAATTTACAATCAGCTGGCGATCTATCTTTATAACAAGAATTCAAATGTAAACTTTGTCTTGTCATATAAATATCAAATCTAAAAACTTGAATTCCTCGTTCAGTTAATTCTTTTAAATATTCTGAACCTCTTGTTGATTGACGTTGAGTCCAGTTATCTCGATTTGGCATATTTTTATTTGTTGAAACCAATTGATATGGCTTTGACAACACTCTCCACTTACCATCTAACATTGTTCTATCAGATGGAACTGAAACACAAATTTTAGAATTTTTTAGTGATGAAAAATTTTCAAAAAAGAAAATCACATCATTCATTTTATACAATTTATCTAAAAGAATAATCTTATTATTTTCATCAATAACAGCAACTCCAGAATCCATACTAGAACCAGCCGCCAAAGATAAACCTACATAATAATTCATTCAAATCTCCTACTTCATTAATTTTGTAGTAATTAATGGTCCGTCATCAGTTGCAATTACAGTGTGTTCAAAGTGAGCAGAAGGTTTACCATCTTTTGTACTTACAGTCCAATCATCTTCCTCAACAACAACATCATCACAACCAAGATTTAACATCGGTTCAATAGCAATTGCAATGTTGGGTCTAATAAGTGTATTATCACCAACACTATAATTGAATAAGAATGGATCTTCGTGCATTTCATGACCAACACCATGTCCACCATATTGGCGAACAATTCCGTAACCCTCACGATTTGCAACCGATTCAATTGCTTTTGAGATATCATCCAAAACATTACCTGGACGCATTTTTTCAATACCAGCAAATAATGATTCTTCTGTAACTTTTAATAATTTTTCAACATCTGGTGCAATTTTACCAACCGCATATGACCAAGCACTATCGCCTACCATACCACCATAAGTTGCACCGACATCAATTGCAATAATATCGCCTTCTTTTAAGATAACTTTTTCAGAAGGAATACCATGAACGACTTGTTCATTTATTGATGTGCAAATACAACCAGGAAATCCGTGATAACCTAAAAATGTTGGAATAGCACGATTTTCTTTAATTACTTGCATTGCGATATTGTCTAATTCTTTTGTAGAAATTCCAGGCTCTACAACCTCTTTCATTTTTTGATGAACAAGAGCAACAATGTGTCCTGCATGGCACATTCGCTTAATTTCATCTCTTGATTTTTTATGAATCATAATTCTCCTACCCTTAATCAAAATATTAGCACAAAACACCAGTCAAAATCAAATATTGAAACATTTTTTATTTTACATCTGACTTCTTTTGTACTAGAATATTCTCACAGATTAATAAATTAATAAAATTAAGAGGGAAAATAAATGCAAGTATCTTTAAATTGGTTAAACGAATTCGTTGATTTATCAAACGTGGAAACATCTCAAATTGCTCACGAACTTACTATGAGTGGACTTGAAGTTGAAGGTTGGGAAGACGTTAAACCAATGTTTACCAATATAAAAACAGTTAAAATCGAAAAAATCGATAATCATCCAAACTCAGATAGATTACACTTAGTTACAGTAAACAATGGAACAGAATTAAGAACTGTTGTATGCGGAGCTCAAAATATTCAAGAAGGTCAAATCGTACCTTACGCAAGTGTTGGCTCTCAAGTTTTAGACAGAAAAACTGGTGAAATGTTTACTCTTACACCTGCGGTTATCCGTGGTGTTGAATCTCAAGGTATGTTATGTTCATCAGATGAACTTGGCGTTTCTGAACGTGGCTATCAAGAGGAAGATGGCATTTTAATCTTAAACAGAATTTTTCCTAATGTTGGCTTAGGCGAAGATGTAAAAGACGTTTTAGGCTTTGAAAAAGATACAGTAATCGAAGTTGCACCAACTGCAAACAGAGGTGATCAAATGTCAGTTATTGGTGTTGCTAGAGAACTTAGTGCATTATTCAACACCCCTCTTAAATTAAATAATGTTGAATACACAAAAGATTTAACAACTGATGAATTTAAAGTTGAAATTAAAGATAAAGATGTTTGTAAATACTATTCAATCGCAGTTTTGAAAAACATCAAAATTAAACCATCTCCAGATTGGATGCAAAAAAGACTTATTGCATCAGGTGTTCGTGCAATCAACAACGTAGTCGATATTACAAACTATGTAATGTTAGAATATGGTTGTCCTTTACACGCATTTGACTTTGACAAACTTGATGGTTACTTATGCGTAAGACGTGCAGTTGAAGGCGAAAAACTTGTAACTCTAGATGAAGTTGAAAGAACCTTAACAACTGATTCTGTACTTATTGCAACAGAAAAAGAAGGGGTTTGCTTAGGTGGTGTATTTGGCGGAGCTAACTCTGAAATCGACAACAATACAACTTCAATTGCGTTAGAAGCAGCATACTTCACACCTGCAACAAACAGAAAATCTTCACGTTCTGCAGGTTACAGAAGTGAAGCTTCTGCTAGATTTGAACGTGGTATTGATATTGAATCAGTAAAACCTGCTCTTATGAGAGCTATGCAATTGTTAGTTCAATATGCGGATGCTGAAGTTATTGGTTTGGTTGAAGATGGCGAAAATAAACTTGAACCTTTACACATCACACTTCGTTATAATCAAGTGAAAAGAATTTTAGGTTGTGAAATTTCAGCAGAAAGATGCAACAACATCTTAGAAAACTTAGGGTTTGAAAAACTAGGCGGAAACGATGCTGCTGCAAAATTTGCAGTACCAAGTTTTAGAGCATATGACGTAACAAGAGAAATTGATTTGATTGAAGAAATTGCAAGAATTAATGGTTACGACAAAATCGCTCCAACACTTCCAAACAAATCTCAAACTCCTACAATTACACTTGCTGAAAGAGTAATCAAAAGAGTTCACGAATTGATGTTATCAGCTGGGTTAAATGAAATTCAAACAAGCTCACTTATTGGTAAATCAATGCTTGACAGATACAGAATGGCTTTCGATGAAGAAAATGCAGTAAAAGTACAAAACCCTGCAAGTGAAGAATACTCAATGCTTCGTCAAACATTAGCAGCAAGTGTTCTTAACTGCATGAAATATAACTTTGACAATGGTCAAAAAACATTCTGGGCATACGAAATCGGCAGAACTTACAAAAAAGTAGCTGAAGCTGACGAAAAATTCTCAGGCGTAAAAGAAACTCAAGTTCTTGAAGGTGTTTTAACAGGTGAAGTTCAAAACTCAAAATGGCAAGCACCTGCAAAAACTGATTTCTTCACAGTAAAAGGTATTGTTGAAAACTTGCTTGAAGATTTGGAAATCACAAGAAGAATTAAAATCGTTCCATTTGAAGAAACTGAATTAGTAAATACTCACAAAATATTCCACCCATACAGAACCGCTGTTATTATGCTTTTGGGTAAAAAATTAGAACCTATCGGATATTTTGGACAAATTCACCCAACACTTCAGGAAAAATTAAAACTTAACCAAGATGCATTCTTGTTCAAAGTTGATTTGGACCAAGTTATTGGTGCAGTAAAAGAAACAACTCCAAGATTTAAACACTTACCACAATATCCAGAAGTTAGACGTGATTTGGCATTTATTATCAATGATACAGTTTCAGCTGACGATATCCAAAAAGTTATTAAAAGTGGCGTGAAACAAAATATCTTTAAAGGTTCTGAAATCTTTGACGTTTACCAAGGTGAACACGTTGAAGAAGGATTCAAAAGTGTTGCTTTCAGAATTAAAATGCAAGATGAAACTGCAACTTTAACTGATGAAATCATTGAACAACAAATGACATCTGTTAGAGAAAAACTTCAAAAAGCATACGCTCAAATTTCATTCAGGGAGTAATTCTATGAAAAAAATATTGTTATTCTTCGTATTAACAGTTATGAGTTTTTTAATGTTAGGTTTCAATGTTGAAGCTTACTCAAAAGATATCATGCCTGTTCGCTCAGAGTTAAATCAAACACGCACAATTGGTTTATACCAAATTGGAGAAGATGTTCAAATATACAAAGAGCCAAACGAAGAATCACAAATTTTATACAGAGTTCGTTGGAATAATAATGAATTTTTCCCAAGTGAAATTGGTGCTGAAAACTTTTTTGTTGTATTTCTGCCAAACAAGTCATTAGAGCTTGTTGCCGTTACTGATATGACAGAAGACTGGATTGAAATTGTTTATGATGAAACAAATGGCAAAACAGGTTGGATAAAAATGGACGACCCATACAAATTCATGACTTGGATGAATTTTTATAATACTTATGGCAAAAAATATGGTCTAACATTACTTGGTGGGGCTCCAAATTCTTGCAAAGATATCAAAGCTTCAACTGAAGATTTGGCAAGAACAATTTCAACAATAAATCATCCAACAAAAATAAAATTAAATGTAATAAGAGGAAACTGGGCATTAGTGAGCGTAATGGATATGGATAAAACTCCAAAAACTGGATACGTTAGATGGCGTTCAGATGATGGTGTTCGTTACTTCTTCCCTGCAATAAAATAAGTTTTAGATTATTTGGTTTCCCCCAACCTACACACTGGCGGATTAAGATATATGTTCGGTAAAGAACCAATTAAAAATAATAAGGACTTATAAATGAAATAAAAAAGGTTAGATAAAATCTAACCTTGGAAATTTCATTAACCGAATTAACATATTACCCCTTAAGCTTGTATATTAGCGGTGAACTTTGTGAATGCACCACCATTATTTTTGAAAATTATATCCTTATTTGAATTAATCTCTGGAATGACTGTTGAAGTTGTTACCACTTGTTGACTTGGATTATCACCTTTGTTTCTTGGTGCAACTTCGTATGATTTAATTGAACGTTTACCTGTTAAACGTTGCATAAATGTATAGTATTTTTTCTTAAATCCAGTAGAATTTTCTCGTTCAGTTTCAGCTGCAATCAATTCATCTCTTGTATGTTTTGCAAGTGGTTTACCAACAGATGATCTTGTAAGCATTTCACCTAACGTTGTATTAGTTATTGTAATCCAGCTCATACCAAGAAGTGATGCGTTGTATTGGTTTCTGAATGTTGAGTTGAACAAGTCAATCAATAATGTTTGATAGAACAATCTTGAACCTTCTTGTACAAATCTTTCTTTGAACTTAGTCTCAGCACCGTGTTTATCATTACCGTTCGATTTCAACATAACCATATTATAGTTATCTGTCATCAAGAACCAAATTGTTGCTGCTGTTGCTGCTGTTTTTGCTAAATTAGACAATTCAGCATTTGATACACTTGATAATGAATCCACGTTAAATGCTTTTAATAAATTAACTTGAATATAATCTTTTAATTGAGCTTCTGTAATTTTACCTGATGCTAATTTTTCTGCTTGTTTAGAAATTTTATCAAAACTTCTAGCTAAAGCATCAATATCTTTCGGGCCACCTTTTGGTTTTGCTTTTCTAAATACACTCATCAATTTTTCATCAATCATCCAATATGGAAGTGTAACTGTATTCCAAGCAAATTTGAATGGAGCAATTACAAAGTTCACTAAAGGTTTAATACCTTTATCTTTCATACCCATATCGATATATTGTTTACCATCTGCAGATGTTTTTAATGCTGCTTTACCAACTTTTTCGTATTTATCCGCAAGTTCACTAAATCCATTTTTACGTAATGCATCTACTACTGCATCAAATTTCTTAGTATCAACGTGATAAACTTCAGATGTTAATCTCTTATATAATTGAGTAAATGGTCTGTAAATTACTTTATCTTCAAAAGTTTTAACTGCATTTTCTAAATTCAAATCTTTGATACCAAGTTTTGCAAATTTTTCTGCATCTTTTGCTTGAAGATTTTCAAAATATTTTAATGCAGCTTTTTGAATTGCAGGAATATGTTTGAATCCTTTGATACCATAACCGATAGCTAAAACACTAGCTCCAGCTTTCATTAAAGTATCAAATGATAATAAAGGTTTTTGTAATTTTTCTTTTTCTTTGTCTTTATCTGATTGAGGAGCACCTGTTGAAGAAATTTGTTTTGATTCAACAATAGGTTTGATTTTTGCTTCTGGATTATGTAATCTTTCGTTTTCTGCTCTTGCTTCTTCTGGGGTTAATTTTTTGATATGTTTTCCATTTGATAAACGAGAAAACATTTCTGTTACTAACACTGTTGTACCTGTCATTAGTACAATACCGAATTTTGATTTATTAATGAATTTTTGGAACGCACCCATCGTGATTAAAGTTAAATAACCACTTGTCAAAATTCTGCTTGTTTCTTGTTTAAATCTTGTTTTATGTTCTTTTTTAGCAGCTTCGTCATCATCATCCATCATTCTTGATAAGTTGTAAGCATCGTTTGCCAAGAAAATTGCAGGTGGTAAACCTGATACTAATCTGTTTAATGCTCTTTCGTGTTTTGTATCATAGTTACCAGATTTAGGGTCAAACATTTTTAATTCACTTTGGAAAATACTTGAACCCATTTTTTCATCAACTTTACTTGTAACTTCGGCAATTACATCTTCTGATAATTCAGAAACTTTTTTGCCTAATTCTTTTGCTTTAGATTCTAAAGCTGATTCAATTTTTACATCTCTGTATGTAATTAAACCTGTTAAAGAGTTTACTTTAGCATCAATTTTTGAACGTTGTCTAATGTTTCTGAAAAATGGTTTTGCTAAAACATCATCTGACCAACCTTTTAAGAAAGGAACTTTACCTAACATTTCAACAATACCATTTAAGATATCTCCAGGTAATATCTTGAATGGGTAAATTATACCATCCCAAGCTAAGTGAGGAATTGTTTTCTTAAAGATTGTAATTTTATCCCCGTCAACTTTTATTAGACTACCTGTTCTATCAGCATGCTTAACCGTAATATCTTCCAAAAGATCTCTTCCCATACTACCAACATATTTGTCAGCGAATTTTAGAAACTCTTCTTTTGAATAAACTTTAGCTAACTGCTTATAACCTAAAGAAAGACCTTTAAAACTTAAATCTGAATGATTTACTTTTAAAGGTCTCTTAATATCTTGATTATTATTAATATTTGAATAGAAATTTGAGGATAGAGGGGCCATGGTATTTGGGGACATGTACGCCTCCTTGTACTTATTCTCTATTCGAAATTTTGTTGCACTATTTACTAACATTTTTCACACACCCGTTTTTGAGTATTTTCATTCATACTAAAACAAAAAGCAAGTAAATTTTGCTAAAATTTTACGTAATTTAACAATTGGTGATAATACATATAAATAAACGATTTACTATTTTACAAGAGGGGAATTATAATGTATAATAAGGATTATAGAGAGGTTTTATGTTGACTCGGGAAAATAAAACAGATGTAATTATCGTTGGTGCAGGCCCTGCTGGAATTGCTTGTGGGATAACACTTGCACGCGCAGGGAAAGAAGTCGTAATAATTGAACGTGGATTATTTGCAGGAAGCAAAAATGTTTTTGGTGGAGCAATTTACACAAAACCAACTTTAGAAATTTTCCCAAATTTTGAAACAGAAGCACCTGTTGAAAGACGAAATATTGAACACAATTTTGCAATATTAGGAGAAGAAGATTCAACAACAATTACATACCGAAAAGACGATAATACAAGCTATTCTGTAATTCGTGGTAAGTTTGACCGCTGGGCAGCTGAAGAAGCAAGAAAAGCTGGAGCGTACATTGTTGAAGAAACAGTTGTTCGAGAACTTATCAAAGAAAACGACAAAATTGTTGGTGTTAAAACAGAATTGGAAGAATTTTACGCTGATGTTGTAATATTAGCAGATGGTGTAAACTCACTTCTTGCAAAACAAATCGGACTAAGAAAAGATATCCAGACAAAAGATGTCGCACTTAGTGTTAAAGAAGTTATCAAACTAGATAAAGAAACTATTAACCAAAGATTTAGACTAAAAGATGACGAAGGCTCAATAGTTGAAATTTTTGGTGGCCCTATGCTTGGCATGCTCGGTTTAGGTTTTATGTACACTAATAAAGACTCCGTTACGATTGGACTTGGAGTAACTTTAAACGAACTTGTTGACGAAGGTTTAAGACCTTACGATATTTTAGAAAAATTAAAACAACACCCAACAATTGCACCACTAATCGAAGGTGGAACTATTAAAGAATATTCTGCTCACCTTATCCCAGAAGGTGGTTACAAAGCAATTCCTCAACTTTGCGACAACGGAGTTGTTATTGTTGGTGATGCAGCAATGCTTGTTAATAACTTACACTGGGAAGGTACTAACCTTGCAATGATTAGTGGCAAACTTGCGGCAGAAACTGTACTTGAAGCATTTGAGAAAAAAGATTTTTCAAAATCAACACTTTCTAATTACGAAACAAAATTAAAAAAATCTTTTATTCTTAAAGATATGGAAACTTATAAAGATTTAATGGATGTAATGCATACTCGCAAAAAAGCATTTTTATCTTATTACATGAAAAAAATAAACGCATTTTTTGAAATGTTTACATCTGTTGATGGCGTTCCTAAAAAAGAAAATTATCATAAATTTATTAAGAGCATTTTTACAGATAGAAAAATTACAGAACTATTTAAAGATGCTTGGGCAATTATCAAATTATTATGGAGTATTTTGCTATGAGTTTAGATAAAAAATTATACACATTAAAATACTCACCTGATACAGAATCTCATTTGAGACCTGATAAAGAAAAATGCAAAACTTGCAAATCGAAAAACTGCACCTATATTTGTCCTGCACAAGTTTACGAATGGGACGAAGAAAGACAGGAAGTTATCGTAAATTACGAAAACTGTCTTGAATGTGGAGCATGCAGAATTGCCTGCGAAAGACAATCAATCGACTGGAAATACCCAAAAGGTACAAAAGGGGTAACCTTCAAACAAGGTTAAGGACAAAAAACAACAATAAATATTATTAAATAAAAAGGAGACACAGTATGAAAGAAGAATACTCAAATCAGTACAGACGTTGGTACGACAAAGACCCAGTTCTATCTGAAGCAGTAAAAACTTTGGAAGAAACTGATGACCAAACACAAATTCGCGTTGCGCTAAACTTAATCAAAATTATCATCGAACACAACATTGAAGACGAAAAATTTGAAGCAGTAGATGATATTATTTCCGCAGTAGGTTCAGGCTTAGACGATAATCGTCGTGGTCGTTGGTATGATATCGACACAACACTAAGAACTGCAATGAACATGCTACAAAATTGTCCAGCAGATACACAAAAAGTTATCGCAAAAGAAATGGCACAAATGGTAGTTGCTCAAATCAAAAAAGACGAAGACGAAGAATAGGGGTAAATCACCCACAATAAAAAATAAAACCATTAAAACCATACAGAAAAATCTGTATGGTTTTTACATAATTTCCTTTAAATAAAGGATATCCTCATGATATGTTTTGGAGTATCATAAAAGTATGGAAAACTATGACCAAATCGAAGAAGATAAAGAGTTAAAAACTGTCGGATTAGAACTAATGTTTCTAACCCCAGAAAAGTGTTCCTCACCTGATGGGATTACAGCAGTTGAGTTAGCAAAATTGGTCGGGCTTCCAGCTGAAACAGTTAAGAAAAAATTAAACACCCTTAAAGAAAAAGAAATCGTAAAAGTTAAAGGGATTAATCCAAAATATTGGAAATTCAACGAATACAATTTCCAAAGGATGGATGAAAATGACGAAATTTTTAGACTCTTATGTAGTTTTGATGACGTCGATTTTGACAAATATTTTTCTTACTAAATACAAAAAATATACTATATAAAAATCCCCAAAGTTATGATACAATAAGAAAAACGCTAGTAGTGAAGGAGCAAACTTAATGACATCAAGTACAAACCAATTTTTAAAACCCCTAACAACCCAAACTAATGAAAAGGGTAATCTTGAAATTGGCGGTTGTGATGTTGTTGAATTAGCTGAAAAATATTCAACTCCACTTTATGTTGTGGATGAAAAAACACTTCGCTCAATTTGCCAAGATTATAAAAAAGCATTTGCAAAATATCCAAAAACAAATATGATGTATGCTTCAAAAGCTCTTTGCACATCAGCAATCGCAACCATTTTAACCGATGAAGGTTTTGGATTTGATACAGTTTCTGGCGGTGAAATCTACACAGTTTACAAAGCTGGCGCTGATATGTCAAAAGTTCTGTTCAATGGCAACAACAAATCTTACGATGAATTAACACTAGCTCTAGAAGTTGGTGTTGGTAGAATTTCTGTTGACAATTTCTTTGAACTTGCCTTATTAAATGAAATCGCACAAAGCAAAGGAATTGTTGCAGATGCACTATTAAGAATTACTCCTGGAATAGAATGTCACACTCACGAATACATTCAAACTGGACACTTAGATTCTAAATTCGGGTTCGACTTAACTCAAATTGATGAAGCAATCGAACTTATTCAGAACGAATATAAAAATATCAAAATCCATGGGCTTCACGCTCACATTGGTTCTCAAATTTTTGAAACAAGTATCTTCCCTGATGAAATTGAGATTATGGCAAGAGAAATTTCAAGAATTAACGAGAAATTTAATTTAGGACTTCACGAAATCAATATTGGTGGTGGCTTAGGTGTAAAATATACCGAAGTAGATGTTCCACCATCAACTTATGAAATAGCAGAATTAATTATCAATAAATTACACGAAGTTTCTGAAAAATATAACATTGAACCACCAACATTATTTATCGAACCAGGTAGAAGTATTATTTCAACATCTGGCGTAACACTTTACACAGTTGGAAGTTCGAAACAAGTTCCACACGGAACAAAATACGTTGCAATTGATGGGGGTATGGCTGATAACCCTCGCCCATCAATGTATCAAGCTGAATACAGTGCTGAAGTTGCAAATAAAAAAGAAACAACTGATACTGAATTAGTTACTATCGCTGGAAGATTTTGTGAATCTGGGGATATTTTGATTAAAAATATTGAACTTCCAAAACTAGAAGAAGGCGATATTTTATGTGTTTATAACACTGGTGCTTACAACTATTCAATGGCATCAAATTACAATAGAGTACAAAGACCAGCAATGGTTCTTGTAAATAATTCACAGTCTGATATTATTATTAATAGAGAGACATTAGATGATTTGGTTTCGCACGATTTAATCCCTGATAGGTTGAAAAAATGATTGAAGATTTATTAATGTTATTTCAAAATTTCATTGGCAATTGGCACATTTACATCAAAGATACTTTTGGATGGAAAAATATCTTTGAAATTTTCATTATTGCAGCTGTATTGATAGTTTTTTACAAAAAATTTATCAAAAACACCAATTCTGAAAAATTTGTAAAAGGTGCAATTGTACTTGTTTTCTTATGGTTAGCAAGTGAAATTTTAGTAGCATTAGATTTAACAATTTTAGGGGTATTTATCCGCACAATTGTTAGCTTAATCGCATTAAGTTTAATCGTTATTTTCCAACCAGAGTTGAGAAGATTCTTAGGTTATCTTGGTCAAATGGACTTTTTCAAAAGATGGTTTGAAAGCGATAAAGATAAAGAAACAAACAAGGCAATTGACGTAATAAAAGAAATTATTGAAGCCGTAAAATATTTATCAAAATCTCATACTGGTGCTTTAATCGTTTTCCAAAATGATTTAAGCAACACTTATCACGATGTTGGGACAAGATTAAATGCTGACGTTTCAACAGAATTGTTGTTAACTATATTCCATGAAAACACACCACTTCATGATGGGGCTGTTGTAATTAGTGGAAACAAAATTATTTCAGCTGGTGTATTATTACCATTAACAGATGACCCAAAACTTAGCTGGAAATATGGTACTCGCCACAGAGCTGCAATCGGGATGACAGAATCTAGCAACGCTGCTTGCTTAGTTGTATCAGAAGAAACTGGTGAGGTTTCTGTTACTTTAGATGGTTCACTAAAAAAATATGACGATATTCCAACTTTGAAAAATGATTTAGAAAGTATTTTAGGATACAAAAATATTGAACAACCAGAAAAAAAATCCATCTTCAATTTGGAAAAGTTAATTACCATCAATAAAGACAGGAAATAAAAATGACACCACAACCAAAGAAAAAAAGAACAGTTTTTAAATTATTAAAAAGTTTATTTTTCATCACTATTGGGGCTTTTATAACAGCGTTCGCACTTGAATCGTTCTTATTACCAAACGAAGTTATTGATGGTGGAATTATTGGTATTTCAATGATTATAAACCATTTAACTAAATGGAATTTAGGTTTATTAATCATCATTTTGAACGCACCATTTATCATATTAGCACTAAAAAAAATGGGAAAAATGTTTGTGTTTTTAACTGCATATGCAAACATAATTTTGGCAGTTGCGTTAAACATTTTCAACCATTATAAAGTTACAAATGACATCACTTTAGCAACTGTATTTGGTGGGATTGTACTTGGGATAGGTGTTGGACTTATATTGAAGAACGAAGCATCACTTGACGGAACAGAAATTCTATCACTACTTGTTTCTAAAAAATTCGGCTTTTCTGTCGGCGAATTTATCATGGGGATAAATGTTTTTATATATCTAGCAGCAGGAAAAGTTTTCAGCTGGGAAAGTGCAATGTATTCAATCCTAACTTACTTTATTGCATCAAAAGTTATTGACGCTGTGATGGAAGGATTAAATAGTTCAAAATCTGTTCGAATTATCAGTGATGATGCAGGATTAATTGGTAACGCCTTAATTGAAAAATTAGACATTAGCGTTACATACCTAAAAGGTATTGGCGGATATTCTGGACAAGACAAAGATATTATTTATTGTGTAATTTCACGTTTAGAACTTCCAAAAATGATAGAAATCACAAAAGAAATAGATTCACACGCATTCATTTCAGTTGTTGATGTTCACGAAACTTATGGCGGAAGATTTAGAAAAAGAATTGATAAAATTTAATAACTAGACAATTTTTGAAAAATATAATATACTAAATTATTGAAGAGAGAAAAAGGAAAATAAAATGGCAAAACACAGTGATACAGTACCAATAGAGGTAACAATTTTAACAGCAGACCACGATATTAAAGGGGTTGTTCACGTTTCTAAATATACAAATACAAACAGAGAGTTAACAGACCTTTTGAATGACAAAGAAAGAAGATTTTTGGCTGTTACTAATGCAGAAATTTATCCTCGTGTTGGTAACCAATCACCAAGAAGATATAATTTCTTAGAAATTCATATGGATTATGTTTTAATGGTTCACCCAACATCTCAGGCGGTGTTTAAAGACTCTGGAAAAACTCAAGAAGACATAGCAAGATTTAGAGATTTAAGATTAAAATTGAACCAAACAAAACCATTCTAAATTTAAACTAATAAAAAAAAGGACTTTCAACATCGAAAGTCCTTTTTTGTTGCTTATAATTATTCAACTATGTATCAATATTTGTTGCATAAACAGCATTTGTTTCGATGAATTCACGACGAGGTTCAACTTTATCACCCATCAATACATCAAACAACTGATCACACATCATTGCATCTTCAACATTAACTTTTAATAGAGTTCTTGTTGCAGGATCCATTGTAGTTTCCCAAAGTTGTTGAGGCATCATTTCACCTAAACCTTTGAATCGTTGAATTTGTAAACCTCTTTGACCTCTTTCGTCAATGATTTTTTGTAATCTTTCAAATGATTCTATTTCATATTTTTCAGTATCAGTTTCTAATAATAATCCTTTTGATTCTTCAATCAAGAAATCACGAATCAATGGATAAGATGCTTTTAGTTTTTTGAACTCTGAACTTTTGATGATATTTTGGTTCAAAGTAACGTGTTCTTCATCGTTCAAGTGAAGAACAAATGAATACTTAGCATTTTCTGGATTATATTTAACTTCAACTTTGTAGTTTTCAGCTTCAGCAATATTGTAATTTTTAGCGTGGTCAACCAAGTAGTGATTTAAGTAATCACAAACTTCGTTCATTCTTGATTGACTATCAAAATCTTCAAACGCAATTTCAGAACGTACCAAGCCTCTTAAAAATACTGCTGGATACAAGTTAAGAATTGGGTTATTGTATGAACGATAAAAATCAGACATGTTTTTGATTAAGTCTAATAATTCATCGCCAGTTTTTACATTTGCTTTATTTTTATCAGACAAGCTCAAGTTTTTAATACCACGTTCTTTTAACATTTTGTCTAATACGTGTTCATTGAATAAGTATTCAGAAGTTTTACCTTGAGTAACTTTGAATAGAGGTGGTTGTGCAATATAAACATAACCTTGCTCAATCAAAGGTCTAGCATATCTGAAGAAGAATGTTAACATTAATGTTCTAATGTGAGCACCATCAACATCAGCATCAGTCATGATAATAATTTTATGGTATCTTAATTTATCAATTTCAACTTCTTCTGGGTTTCTACTAATCTTAATACCAAAAGCTTGAACCATAGATTGGATTTCGTTATTACCATAGATTCTATCAAGTCTAGCTTTTTCAACGTTCAAGATTTTACCACGTAGAGGCAAAATTGCTTGGAACATTCTGTTTCTGCCTTGTTTTGCAGAACCACCCGCAGAATCACCCTCAACAAGGTAAATTTCACATTTTTCTGGCTCTCTGTTTGAACAGTCTGCAAGTTTACCAGGTAGAGTTGAATTTTCAAGAACAGTTTTTCTTCTTGTTAATTCTCTAGCTTTTCTAGCAGCTTCTCTAGCTCTTTGAGCTTGTAGAGTTTTTTCAATAATAGTTTTAGCCATTTTTGGGTTGAACTCTAACCATTCTTGTAATTTATCTCTAACTGCATCTTGAACAGCACCCATAGCTTCTTGAGAACCTAATTTTTCTTTTGTTTGACCTTCGAACTCTGGGTTAGGAAGTTTTACAGAAACAATTGCAGTCAACCCTTCACGAACATCTTCCCCAGATAAGTTTTGTTCGGAATCTTTTAAAATATTATTTTTTCTAGCGTAATCATTTAAAACACGAGTAATAGAGTTTCTAAAACCAGTTAAGTGAGTACCACCAGAATGAGTGTTGATGTTGTTAGCAAATGATAGAACACTTTCTGTATAAGATTCTGTGTATTGCATAGCAACTTCAACTTGTAAATTTCCAACTAATTTATCAATATAAATAGGTTTTTCATGAAGAACAGTTTTATTTTTATTCAAAAATTCAACATAACTTCCGATACCACCTTCATAGTGGAAAGTTTCAACTTCTTCTGAATCGTGACGAGCGAAAATAATTTTCAAACCTTTGTTTAAGAAAGCCATTTCTCTTAAACGATTTGCAATAACATCACAATCAATTTCAGTAGTTTCAGTAAAGATTTCTGGATCTGGCCACCAAGTAGTTTTTGTACCAGTTTTATCAGTAGCTTCGCCTTTTTCAACTGGCGCAAGAGGTTCCCCTCTCATATATTCTTGTCTCCAAACATAACCTTGGCGAGAAACTTCTACCATATATTTTTCTGATAAAGCGTTTACAACAGAAGCACCTACGCCGTGAAGACCGCCTGATACTTTATAACCACCATCACCGAATTTACCACCTGCGTGAAGTACTGTGTGAACAATTTCTAACGCTGATTTACCAGAATCTGGTTTGATATCAACAGGAATACCACGACCATTATCTTCAACAGTAACACTGTTGTCAGCATGAATTGTTACATGGATATCTGTACAGTAACCAGCCAATGATTCGTCAATTGAGTTGTCAACGATTTCATAAATACAGTGGTGCAAACCTCTTTGAGATGTTGAACCAATGTACATCCCTGGTCTGATTCTTACCGCTTCTAAACCTTCTAAAACTCTGATATTATCAGCACTATATTCGCCTGATGTATGAGTTTCAATTGCTTCATTAACCTGTTCTTCTATTTGTTTAGCTTCAACTTCTTTTAACGCTTCCAAGCCTTTATCATTAATCATGTCTTGTGTATTTTCTGACATATACTTCTCCCTAATCTACTGAAATATAAGAATATAATAGCACAAAAGAACTTTTTATGCCAAATGAATTTACTTAAATTTACAAGGGGTAAAGATTTTTAAACAAAATTCAACCAAAAATATTAAAATTACCCCTTGCCATATAAAAATGGCTATAATATTATTATAGATGTAAAAGTGAGGAAGATATGAAACATAACATAAAAGTATGCATGGGAAGCTCTTGCTTTGCTAGAGGCAACCTTGAAAATTTGAATTTCTTAGAAAATTATATAAAAGAAAATAATTTAGACGCTGAAATTGAATTAGTTGGTGGTTTATGCCAAGAGAAATGTTCTTCAGGTCCAAATATTTACATAGATGACGTTTTATATAACGAAATCAACGAAGAAAAATTAAAAGAACTTTTATCAACAACTTTAGTGTAAAAAATAATTTAGGGGTTTAAAAAATGAATAATCAACATCCGGTCTATACGCTGATAAATGAATGTCATGACTGTTACAGATGTGTTCGTGATTGTCCAGTAAAAGCGATTAAAATTGAAAACAACCACGCTTCTGTAATCCCAGAAAAATGCATTTCTTGCGGAACTTGCGTAAAAGTTTGTCCCGCTAATGCAAAATGCGTTCGTGGTGATTTGGAAAAAGTTAAAAATCTTTTAATCGCACAAAAAGATGTTTACGTTTCACTTGCACCATCTTGGAGATCAGTTTTTGAAAACTCTGCACAAAAGATGATTGCCATTTTAAAAAGATTAGGTTTTAAAGACGTGTCAGAAACTGCAATTGGAGCTCAAGAAGTTTCAATTCACGATGCTAAAGTTCTAAATGAAATGGAAAAAGGATTACTCATCTCAAGTGCTTGTCCAGTAATTGTTGATTACGTTAGATTATACAAGCCTGAATATGCAAAATACATTACACCAATAGGTTCACCTGCCAAAACTCATGCCAGAATGTTAAAAAATTTATATGGAAATGATATCGCAGTTGTATTTATTGGACCTTGTATCGGAAAGAAAAATGAAGCTGATGAAGATGATGGCTTAATTGATGTTTCATTAACTTTTGAAGAATTAAAAATGTGGATTGCAGACGAAATCGGAGATATTTCTGAAATCAAAAAAGAAAGTCATTTCGAATTTGTTCCATATAGTGCACACGAAGGAACTTTATACCCAATCAATGGAGGTATGAACGAAACCATTAAAAAAATTGGCGTAAAACCTCAAGTTCAATTGATGGAAATTTGTACAATCCCAGCATTCGAAAGAGCATTAGAAAATCTTGACCCAGAAAAACTTATGGTTCCAGTTTTTGTTGAAGCTCTTGCTTGCGAATCTGGATGTATTACAGGACCTTGTATTGCTTCAAATAATGCAAGTATCAGTTCAATTTCTGATGTTATGTACAAGGTAAAAGTAAGGGATGAAATTCCAAAAGAACCACAAACAGTTGTTGAATGTGATTATTCTCCAAAAGGTGTCGTTGAATCTAAATATTCTTTAGAAGAAATCCAAAAAACTTTGAAAAAAATTGGTAAACATACTGCTGAAGATGAACTTAACTGTGGTGGTTGTGGATATTCTTCTTGTCGAGAACTTGCAATTGCATTACTTGATGGTGTCGCAGAACCTTCAATGTGTATTTCATATATGAGAAAAATCGCAATGAGAAAGGCTGCAGCAATGCTTCGTTGTATGCCAGCTGCAATTGTTATGGTTGACCGTAATATGGAAATTATTGAAGCAAATGATAGCTTTATGAAAATGTTTACAGGCGAAATGTACGAAATTTTCAAAGCTCGTCCTGATGGTATGGCAGGAGCTGCAATTGATAGAATTGTAGAATTTTCAGATTTATTCAGAACAATTTTAAGAACTGGAAAAGAACTACATAAAGAACATTACAACGTAAACGACAGATTATATGATATCAACGTTTTCACAATTGAACCAAACGAAATTGTAGGTGCAATCATAACTGACGTTACTCAAACTGAAACTAATAGAGAAAAAATTTCTGAAAAAGCAAAAGAAGTAATCTCCAAAAACATATCTATTGTTCAAGAAATTGCTTGCCTATTAGGTGAACACATGGTTGAAACAGAAACATTATTGAACTCAATCGCAAACGATTATATTGATAAAAATGAAGAGGATAAAAAATAATGTTTATCGATATTGATTGTCATCAAATAAAAAAATATAATCAAAACGCATTTGGTGATTATTTCACATCAAAAAGATATCCAGATGAAGGAAAACTTATTGCGGTTTTATCAGATGGGTTAGGCAGTGGAATTAAAGCAAACATCCTATCATGCATGACAGCAACTATGCTTTTGAGATTTGTTGAAAAACAAGAAATCCCAATTAGAAAAGCTGCCGAAATCGTTATGAACTCACTTCCAGTTTGTAAGGTTAGAAAAATCAGCTATTCGACCTTTTCCATAATCGATGTTAATGATGAAGGCGTCGCAAGGATTATTGAAGAAGGTAACCCTGAATTTTTATGGATTAAAAATGGCGAAGTTATGGACCCTCCATTTGAAACAATTCAATCAAAAACTTTCCAAAACAGATGTATGAAAAGTTATAAAATTCATCTTGAATTAGGTGATAGATTAATCTTTTGCTCAGATGGTGTAACTCAATGTGGCTTAGGTAATGGAAGATTAAAACTTGGATTACGTCGAGATGGATTAATTGAATTAGTTCTTGCAAAACTTAAAGAAGAACCTGAGATTTCGAGTTCAGAATTATCAAAATATATTATTCGCCAAACTCAAAATATTGAAACAAATAGATTACCAAAAGATGATATTTCAGCTTGCGTTTTATATTTTAGAGAACCTAGATCTTCATTGATTTTTACAGGTCCTCCATTTAATCAAAAGAAAGATGCTGATTATGCAAAAATGTTTGCAGATTTCCCAGGTAAAAAAGCTATTTGTGGTGGAACAACCGCAAACCTAATTTCAAGAGAATTAAACAGACCAATCACAATGGATAAAGAAATTAGTATTGGGAAACTTCCAAGTTGTTCGTACATGGACGGAGTTGATTTGGTAACAGAAGGTATCTTAACTCTTACCGAAACTTTAGAATGTTTAGAAGCAGGCAAATTAGATGTTGACAACGCAGCTGGAAAGCTGATAAAATTCTTACTAGATAGTGATTGTATCAACTTCATGGTAGGTGCGAAGCTAAACCAAGCTCACTATAATCCTGCATTACCAGTAGAAATCGAGATTAGAAAAAACATTATAAGAAAGATGGCGACTGTATTACAGGATAAATACTTCAAAAAAGTAAATGTAGAATTTATGTAGAGGCTGCATAAGCAGAGGAAGGTAAAAAATGGAAAAAGTTAGTGTAAAAGTATGTTTAGGTACAACTTGTTTTGTTATGGGTTCTGCAAACCTTCAAGAATTAATCGATATCGTACCTCAAAAATATGGTGATAAAGTAGATGTATCTGGCGTACCTTGCTTAGGTTTATGTGCTACTGATTGGGAATTTTCAAAAGCACCATACGTAAAAGTTGATAATGATGTTATTAAAGAAGCAACTGTTGAAAAAGTTCTTGCAGCAGTTGACGCTAAGTTAGGCAAGAAATAAGAATAGAAAAGGATTAAGAAATAATGGCTATTAATACCCCACCAAAACAAACTTCTCACTTAAAAAGAGAAATCTTGGTAAGATTAATCAAGGCTTATTTAAGTGATAATTTTGAAGAAGCTACAAGAATGATTCCTTATGATATGCGTCCAAAAGGAAGTGAAGTTCCTTACAGATGTTGTATCCATAAAGAACGTGCAATTTTAAGAGACAGAACAATCGCAGGATTGGGATTCTCAATTGAAAACGCTGATGACAGTGAACTACTTTCAACATTAGCAAGAAAAGCTGAAGAAAGAACTGAAATCGAGAAAAACCCATTGACAGTATTACATACAGCATGTCAAGGTTGTGTTCCTTCAAGAATTTATGTAACAGATTTGTGCCAAGGTTGTGTTGCAAGACCTTGTCAATCTGCTTGTAAATTTGGAGCTATCAAAGTTGAAAATGGTAAATCAGTTATCGACCCAGAAAAATGTAAAAACTGTGGAATGTGTGCTCAAGTTTGCCCATACCAAGCTATCGCAAAAATCATTGTTCCTTGCGAAAACGCTTGTCCTGTTGGAGCTATTGCAAAAGATGAAAATGGCTTAGCTCAAATCGACTTTGACAAATGTATTTCTTGTGGAAAATGTGTAAGCGCATGTCCATTCGGCGCAGTTCACAAAAAAAGCCAACTTATTGATATCTTAAAAGCCATAAAAAATAATGAAAAATTAGTTGCAATGGTTGCCCCAGCAATCTTTGGACAATTACCTTGCTCACCAAAACAACTTAAAGATGCAATCCTATCATTAGGATTTTCTGATGTAATCGAAGTTGCTGAAGGTGCAGATATTACAACTAAAAATGAAGCTGCTGAATTCAAAGAAAGAATGGAAGAAGGTCAAAAATTTATGACAACTTCTTGTTGTGCAGGTTACAATGAGCTTGTTGAAAAACACGTTCCAGAATTGAAACCTTTCCGTTCTGAAACAAAAACTCCAGCATACTATACAGCTGAAATTGTTAAAAAAGAAAATCCAAATGCTAAAACAGTATTCTTCAGCCCATGTATTGCAAAAAGACGTGAAGCAACTCAAAATCCAAACATCGATTTTGTTTTAAATTATGATGAATTAGGTGCATGGTTTGTTGCATTAAACGTTCAAGTTACAAACTTTGAAGGTAGTGATTTCCGCAAAGAATGTTCTGCACAAGCTAGAAACTTTGCTGTAACAGGTGGAGTTGCTGGAGCAGTTAATTCACTTCTTGAAGATGATGAAAAAGCAAAACCTTACATCGTTGATGGTTTAAATAAACAATCAATTCGTGATTTGAAAAAATTTGCTAAAAACGGCGTATGCGAACTTGGTAATTTAATCGAAGTTATGGCATGCCCTGGAGGTTGCTTAGGTGGTTCTAACACAATTAATGCTTATAAACCAGCATTAAAACAACTTACTGCATACGTTGAAGAAAGCCCTGAAATCAAAGACGTGGTAAAAGAATAGGCTACTTCTAAAAAATATACAAAAAGAAAGACCAAAAAGGTCTTTCTTTTTTTGCCTTGAAATCCTAAAAGTCTTGATGTACAATTAGCATGTATTGAAAAATTAGATGTTTTTGAGGATAGAAATATAAATATGCACATTACTGAAAATAAACAAACTTACATAAACTTAGAAAAGAGTGAGATTATGAAAAAAGAACTTATATTTTTAGGACCACCAGCTTGTGGAAAAGGAACACAGACAACTAAATTAGCCCAACATTTAGGTTTCCCTCACGTTGATACTGGTTCTTTATTAAGAGCAGAAATTGCAAGTGGTTCAGAAGATGGACTTGTTGCAAAATCATTTATCGACAAAGGCAACCTAGTTCCTGTAAAACTTGTAGGTTCTATCATCAAAAATAGATTAGCTCAAAATGATTGTACAGAAGGTTACATCTTAGATGGTTATCCAAGAAGTTTGGAACAAGCTGAAATGCTTGATGTAATCAACTCTGAAATCAACGGCGAAACTAAAGTTGATTTCAAAGCAATTTATTTTGATCTTAACCAAGATGTTTTAGTTTCAAGAATCGTTAATCGCCGTTCTTGTCCAATTTGTGGAGAAATCTATAACTTAAAATTCAAACCAACAAAAGTTGAAGGCAAATGCGACAAATGCGGTGGCGATTTAATTAGAAGAAAAGATGATACAGAAGAAATCGCAAAAGCTAGATTTGAAACATATTTTGCTCAAACTGCACCATTGATTGATTACTATAAAGAACGTGGAGTCTTATATACACTAGATGCAGAAGGATCAATTGATGAGGTTTGGGAAAAACTTTTAGAAATTATAAATGACTAATAAAAAAAAAGACCTCAGAAATTTCTGAGGTCTTTTTTTATTTATTTTTTACTTTACTAAAATGCGACATTAATTTCCCAAAACCATTTCTCATTTTTACAAATGCATTTGATTTTTTTGTTATTTTTGGGATATCGACAATTGTTTCATTTTGAATTGGTTTTACTCTTGGAACTTTCACCCCTGGAGGCGGATCAACATGATACATACCTTTCAATGCTGATTCAATTGTAGAAACAGGTAAATCCGAAATACCAAAGATTTTTCCCATATAACGCCCTCCATAAACACTATAAACTTTGTCCTATAATAATACCGAAATTTTAAATTCAAGTCAATTATACTTAATAAATTGATATCTCAAAAAAGATTGCTATAATAAACATTATGGTAGATATCGATAAAAGCCGTATAGAAGAGATTAAACAAAACGTCAAAGAACGTCTTAACGAAACTGAACTTTATAATTTCAAAGGTTCAGTATCAAAACTTTTGGGTTTAACTGTTGAAGTTAAACTACCAGGGTTAAAAATCGGTGATTTATGCTATATCGAAAACTTTGCAGGAGAACAAAAACCTGCAGAAGTTGCAGCTTTCAAAGGTGAAGTCGCACAATTATCTCTACTTCTTGATGGTAATGGTATTGGACAAGGAAGTTTGGTAACAACAACAAGACGTCCAATTACAATTCCAGTTGGGGATTTTTTACTTGGGCGTTTAATCGACCCACTAGGAAACCCAATTGATGGTAAACCATTGGATACAACAGGTGCCCTTTGGAAAGAAATCGAAGGACCGCCACCTGGACCATTTGAAAGACCAATTATTACAGAGCAATTCTCAACAGGAGTACGTGCCATTGATGGTTGCATGACAATGGGTTGCGGACAACGTTTAGGTTTGTTTGCGGGTTCTGGGGTTGGTAAGTCAACATTACTTGGTATGATTGCAAGAAATTCAGATGCTGATGTTAACGTTGTTGCACTAATCGGAGAACGTGGTCGTGAGGTTAAAGAATTCGTTGAAGATTCTTTGGGCGAAGAAGGTATGGCAAAATCAGTTTTGGTTTGTTCAACAGGCGACCAGCCACCTCTAATTCGTCAAAAAGCATTACTAACCGCAACCGCAGTTTGCGAATATTTTAGAGATCAAGGAAAAAAAGTTTTCTTGATGACAGATACTGTAACTCGTTGTGCTATGGCAGGTCGTGAAGTTGGTCTGTCTTTAGGTGAACCCCCAACAATGAAAGGTTATCCACCATCAATTTTCTCATGGTTACAAAAGGTTTTAGAACGTGCAGGCAATAGCCCTAGAGGTTCAATTACCGCATTATACACAGTTCTTATGGAAGGGGACGACATTTCAGACCCAATCGTTGACATCGTGCGTGGTATTGTTGACGGGCACATTTTCTTATCAAGAAAAGTTGCCGAATCAAACCATTACCCAGCAATCGATGTTCTTGGTAGTATTTCCCGCTTGATGAGTGCTATTGCTTCCCCTGAACACAAACAAGCTGCAGCTAAAATGAGAACCATTATGTCAATGTATCGTGAAAACAAAGACTTAATCGATGTTGGGATGTATCAACCAGGGTCTAACCCTAAACTTGATACTGCAATTGAAATGATGCCAAAGGTTAACGCATTCTTACAACAAAGAACCTCTGATAGCGTAACAATGGAAGGTACAATCTCTCAACTTGTTGAAATGATGGAAGGCGTAGATATTTAATAACATCAAACTACCTTACTTAGCTAATCTATCTGCAACAATTTCTAAAATATTACCCAGCCTTTGCCAAATAATATTAACAGTTTCTTTATTATATTCTATCTGCTCCCTATAATCATTAGGTAAGTTAGGACTTACATTTTTATCATGGTATAAAACAATATCCAAACCCTGTTTTAAAAAATTAAATTGGCAATAAATTGAACCTAACTTCATAATAGAATCCTTCATTGCTTCAAAGACTGCATCCTCAACATCTCTACCCGTAAAGTTTTTATTATAATATCGTACAAATGCTTCATCAACCTCTTTTTCAAGTTCTTCTAATTTCATTTCTAGCCCCTTTGTCATACTTTAGTAAGATATAATCTTATTATATTAAGTTGATAGAAATAAGTCAATATCATATTATAATAATATGAAAAATGATTTCGGTAAGATAAGTAGCAAGATTAGTCAAAAAATAAAACTTGAGAGAAATAAAAAAGGTTTTTCTCAAGAAGAACTGGCGTCTCGTGCAAATATAAATAAAAACACTATATGGAAAATTGAAACAGGACAGGTATCTCCAAACATTTGCACATTAGAAAAAATAGCTCACGCATTAGAAATTGAATTTACAACATTAATGGATGTATCTAAAGTAGATTTATAAATAAAAAAAATAAAAGCGGGTTGAAATAGTTGTTTCAACCCGCTTTTATTATATTTATATATTTACCCCTATACCTTAGCTTTGGATTTGTCAGCCAATTCGCTATCAACTCTTAAAAATACTGGGAAGATATCTTCTTTAGAAATCAATTTACCAGCTTTGATGTTTTCAATAGTAATATCATCTAATTTTGTTGATAAATCATATGATAATTGTTTTGCCATATCTGCTGCAATATTTGGACAGTATGGATAAATCAAAGAAGCTACAACGCACATAACTTCTAAAACAGTTGCCAATACTTGACCACATTCTGTCATTTTTTCTTCTTTAGCTAATGTCCAAGGAGCATTGTCTGTTACAAATTTATTTGTAGCATCAACAAGAGAAATAATTTCTTGTGCAGCTTCTTGAATTTCAAAATGAGTGAAGTGATTTTCTACAATCTTAACTGTTCCTAAAGCTGTTCTTAATAGACTTTCAGCTTCTTTTGAACGACCAGTTAAAAATTCTTCTTTAACTTCACCATCAAAATATTTAACAAGCATTGATAAACTTCTGTTCAATAAGTTACCCATACTATTTGCTAAATGAGCATTAACTTTTTCTTTAAAATCTTGATCAGAATAATTACCATCACGTCCACAAGGCGCAGATGTTGCCATATAATATCTGAACGCATCTGGATATTGAAGTTCAAAGTTTTCCAAAACTGATGTTGGAGAAACAACGTTACCCAAAGATTTTGACATTTTTGTTTCATCAATTGTAATCCAACCATGAGCAAAAATATGTTTTGGTAATGGCAATTCTAACGCCATTAAAATTGCAATCCAATAAATACTGTGGAATTTCAAAATATCTTTACCAATAACATGAACATCTACTGGCCATAATTTTTTGAACTGTTCTGATGGATTTTCTGTGTCATATCCAATCGCTGTAATGTAATTTGATAGAGCGTCGATCCAAACATAAATTGATTGTTCTGGATCATCTAAAACATCAATCCCCCAACCAACATTAGCTTTATTACGAGATACTGAAATATCTTGAATATCTTCTAATTGGTTGATAACTTCATTTGCCCTAAAACTTGGAACAATAAATTCTGGGTTATCTTTGATGTGTTTAATAATCGCATCTTTATATGAAGATAATTTGAAGAAATAGTTTTCTTCTTTAACAACTTCAGGTTTTTTCAAGTGATCTGGACAAAGTCCATCTTCTGTTAAATCTTTTGGATTCAAGAAACATTCGCAACCTGAACAATACCAACCTTCATATTCGTGTTTATAAATATCACCTTTTTCAACAAGTTTTTTGAAGATTTTTTGAACAATTTTCTCGTGATCCTCGTCAGTAGTTCTGATGAATCTATTATAATCAACGCCCAAAACTTTCCAAGCATCTTTGAATTTTTGAGCATTTTCATCGCACAATTCTTTAGGAGACTTACCTTGAGCAGCAGCAGTTTTTTGAATTTTAATACCATGTTCATCAGTACCAGTCAAAAAGAACATATTGTCAGTTCTTTGAGAATAATGTCTTGCAATAATATCTGTAAGAATTTTCTCATAAGCGTGCCCAATATGAGGAGCACCATTAACATAATCAATTGCCGTTGTTAAATAATATTTATCCATCTGTTTCTATCCTCATAAATTTTAATATTTTATATTAAAATCCTACCATAAAAACACGATATTTACTGTTTTTCAATTTACAAAAGACACAAAAAATGATATACTCACAAATACCATAGGAGCTTTTATGAAAAAATTTATTTTAATTTTATTAGGAATTATATTAACAACAACAGTAGCTTTTGCAGCAAAAGATAATTACAAGAATCTCCCTGCTGGGATATACACTTGCCCAGAAGAGGGAATTCCTTGTACCATACACAAACAAAAAGATGGCAAATTTGTATTTGGCGAAAATTGTAAGGAAAAAATCACTGACTCGTTCTCAAAATATGCTCCAATGATTAAACGTAAACAATGCCAATATGTTCCAGACCCAAATCAATATTATTCATGCGAATTTGCAGATGCAACTTGTAGCGTTTTGATAACCCCAAGTTCAGCAAGAGTTGGTTGTACAAGAAAAGATAAGGATAAGGATAAGAAAATATCAAGAGTTCAACGACTTGCTTTTGACCAAAAAGTTCTACAATTCGCAAAGGAAGGTAAGTGTAGAAATTTGTATCCTGAACCCCCAGCTGAAGAACCAAAAAAAGATTAAAAAATCGCAAAATCTAGGCAATTTTTATAGAAAAAAATACTTTATATACATGTAGGTAAATATAAAGGAATATTTTTATGTCTTTAGATTGGATTTCAGCGCTTGATATGTGCGCCGCAAATGGTATTTTAAATTATGATGCCCCCGCAGATATTCTTGGACAAGACCCAAGATATGTTGGTCATCCAGATTTTAATAGACTTCCTATGGTACCTACACTTTTGCCAGAAGGAACAAAACTTCCAGACGCACCAAAAACTGATGAGTTCATGCCACAAAACAACAACTTGATTGAAAATCCAAAGTGGAAGAAATGGTTATTCGGAATTGGTGCAACAGTAGCTATTGGAGGGTCTATTCTTGCAACATTAATCAGCAAAGGAAAAATTAAAATCCCGACTTGCGTAAAAAACTTTGGTACAACTGTTTGGAACGCTATAAAAGCTCCTTTTAAATGGATTGGTTCTCTATTCAAAAAAGCTCCAACTCCACCAACCCCATAATATATTCGATTAACTTATAGACTTATGTCATTAAAAAAGCTATAATTTTTTTAATGACAATTTTAGAAGTTAAAAATTTAAACCTTGGATTTCAGTCTGAAGATACCTTTAGACAAGCGCTTTTTGATGTTTCTTTTTCTTTAGAAAAAGGCAAAATGCTTTCTGTCGTAGGAGAATCTGGATGCGGAAAATCAATGAGTGCAATGAGTATTTTAAACCTCATCCCAAAAACTGCCCGCATAACTTCTGGGAAAGTACTTTTTAATGGTGAAAACCTTTTAAAAAAATCTCAAAAAGAAATGCAGCACTTTAGAGGTTCAAAAATCGCACTTATTCCACAAGACCCAATGACTTCACTAAATCCTCTTTATACAGTAGGAGACCAACTTTTAGAAATTCTAAAATTTCATCAAAATATTCAAGGTGAAGAAGCTGAGAAAAAAGCAATTGAGGCATTTGAAGCGGTACAAATACCAAGTGCCAAATCAAGATTAAAAAATTATCCACACGAGTTTTCTGGTGGAATGAAACAACGTGCGATTATTGCAATGGCACTTGCTTGTAATGCTGAAGTTCTAATTGCAGATGAACCAACAACTGCACTTGATGTAACTATTCAATCTCAAATTATGAACTTGCTAAATGATATTAAAACAAATAATGGAACATCAATTTTGTTAATTACACACGATTTAGCTCTAGTAAGCGAAAATACAGACGATATTGCCGTTATGTATGCAGGAAGAATTGTTGAACAGGCACCAAGTAGAGAATTTTTCTCAAATCCAAATCATCCATATTCAAAAGCATTATTAAAATCACTTCCGTCAAATCGTGGTGAAAAATTAGAAACTATCCAAGGTCAACCACCAACATTATCTCAGATTATAGATGGTTGCAAATTTAATCCACGTTGCGAATTTTGTATGGATATTTGCGCACAACAACTTCCCGAATTGAAAAATATTTCCAAAACTCACAAATCTGCTTGTTTTTTAAATTCCTAGAACAAGGACTTGATTGCCAGAATAATTAAAATTACCCCACCCGCAATTTCTAAATATTTTGATGGGATATCTTTGAATAATTTTCCACTCCAAAAACCAACCAATGACATTACAAAAGATGCAATCCCAATAATTATTCCAGAAACTAATAATGAAGTTGCAGTTAACCTAATAGACGCTCCCGAAACCAATGCGTCAATACTTGTTGCAACTCCTAACCCTAACAAACATTTAATATCAATACACTGAAATTCGTCTTTTTTCGGCTGAAAAGATTCCAAAATAAACTTCAAACCCAAAACCAAAAAGATTGCAAAAACTATCCATTTACTAAACGGCACAATCAAATTATACAAATAATCTGTTCCTACATATCCAATTATTGGCATACAACCTTGAAATACACCCATAATCAAAGCAAGAAGAAGTGAATATTTCACTCTTTGAACATTAAAAATCAAACCTTGTGAAAATGAAACAACAAGGCAATCAATACCTAAAGCTATTGCAAGTAAAATAATATCAATTAAACTCAACTTCTACCTCAAACAATCTTTCCCATGGGTAAATGTATTTCACATTTATCTTTGTATTCAAAACTTCTTCAACAACTTTTTCAAATTCTTTCATGCCTGTTGTTAATTTATCAATACTAGGCTCAGACAAAGTTTGACGAACATTTGCCTGATAAGCCCAATCATCTAAAAATCTTGTAACTTGTAATCTTTTAAACGCATCTTGATTAAACTTTTTAGCAAAATATCTAACCTTAGCCCCACAAATCAAACTACCCAAACTATTGGCTGACGTATTCCACGCAGAATAGCCATAGAAATTTTCATCCAAACTATTTTTAAATAATTCACCCACAAAATTGTTATCTGCTCCATTTGCAAATCTTACATCAGCAATCATATAAGGTACATTGGGAACTATAAATTTACCCCCAAAACTTTCGGTATTAATCCCCATCACAATTTCGCCTTGGTGATCTATAAAATTATTCACGTAAAGCAGAATATCAGCTTCATTTTCAGAAACTAATTTACCACCCACCAATTCTATTTGACCTTGAACAGATTTTTCAATAGAAACATCTTCATAGTTTGAAATTAAATCTTTTGAATTTGGTTCTAAAAATATTGGACAGATTTTAATTTCACCCAAAATTGCTCTCGATAACAAACTCAAAGGAATTTCATCGGCTCCAGTTTTTGTAAACCCACCTAAATCTTCTAAAAATTTTGCTTCTTGAACATTAAAACCATATTCAGCACAGTCATCTTTTGAAAAGATTAAAGTATCAAACAAACCTTCTTTTTGCCATTCTAAATAAATTTTATTTATCTCAAAATTTCTTTTTCTTGTTGCAATGTAATCATCCAAAATTTCAGATGGAATAATATTTGTTATACAACTTTCACAACCTAATTTATGAGTCTGAAACGAATAATCAAAAATCTTTTTACCCCATTTTGACCAATATTCTTTTTCTTCCTGATTATAATTATTATTAGAAATTCTCATAATACTTGAAAATGCATAAATCCTACATTCTTTTTCAACTAGAATTTCTTTTAAATTTTCAATGCGAGATTTAATTTCATCAAAAGTTTCTGGGCATCTTCTTGATGGAATTAAACCACCATACGCTAAGGTATCTAATGATAAAACAAGAGCATCTAGCTTTGGCAAACCTCTCAACCAATCAAACAAACCTTGAATATTTGCAATATTTTCTAAATCACCTAAAAGACTTCTTTCAGGCAAAAAGAACTCTATCCCATCATCAATTTGAGAAATCAATTTAGGAAGCGTATAACAAACAGGTCTATTATCTATTGGCACAAATGCAATTTTCATAATAATATAATTGTATGCTAAAATAGAATTTAGGCAACGGAGTTAACATTATGACATGCGACAAAAATCCAGAAAAAATTAAATCTATGTTTGAAGAAATTGCTGTTTACTATGATAAAGTAAATAACCTAATATCATTTGGCACACATTATTTAATTAAGTATTTATGTGTAAAAGAATTAGATATCAAACCACGTTCAATGGTCGTTGATTTATGTTGCGGAACAGGTGACTTTACAAAGTTGATAAATAAAATTTATCCTCGAGCAAAAGTTATAGGACTAGATTTTTCACCAGAAATGTTAAAACTTGCAAAAGAAAAAAATCCTAAAGGAGTATTTTTACAAGCAGACTGTACAAATATTCCGTTTTCAGAAAAAGAATTTCAATATGCAACAATTGGTTTTGGACTACGCAATATTGAAGATAGACAAAAAGCTCTTTCTGAAATTTATAGAATTTTAGAAAATGATGGATATTTCCTACACTTAGATTTTGGCAATCACAACAAATTGAGTAATATTTTTGATTTATTTGTTAATCTACTTTGCAAAATCTGTAAAAATGGCTCTGAACATTACCAATATCTCTTAAAATCAAAAGAAGAATTTCCAAATCCTAATGAACTTATCACAGAATTTGAACAACAAGGTTTTAAATTCATAAAAAGAAAAGACTTTTTATTCGGAACAGTTTCAGCACAGATTATGCAAAAAAAGCCTAAAGAACTCGGTATTGATGCCCACCTTTTAAAACATCTGTAATACCTTCAAAAGTCGATTCTAAGATATAATAAATAGCTTCCTCAGTATCATATGCCATATGAGGAGTTAGAATGACATTTGGCAATTTTGATAATTCTTTAACCGCTTGAGATGTTTCAAAACACATTAAAGAAGTCCTATCTATGCCATTATTTTGGGAACTTTCACAAGCAACAACATCTAGTGCAATACCTTTAAATTTTCCTTGTTTTGCAAATTCTAACAACGCTTTTGTATCAACAACTTCTCCCCTTGAAACATTTATTAAATAAGAATTTTCTTTCATCATTTCTAATTGTTCATAAGAAATCATATGATAATTTTCGTTAGTAAAAGGTAAATGAAGAGTCAAAATATCCGATTGCTTTAATACTTCTTCCATATCTAAATATTTAACATCAAACGCAGCAATCAATTCTTTTTTCTGCACAGGATCACACGCTACTATATCCATTCCAAACGAATGAGCATATCGACAAACCGCAGAACCAATAGCCCCCGTTCCAATAACCCCAAGCGTTAATTTATTCAAATCTCGCCCACATAAATTCTCAAACATATGAGAATCATGTTTTTCAGAAATCAACAACGTAGGATATAAATTCCTTACCAACATCAACATCATCGCTAATGTAAATTGGGCAACAGAAGTACAACCATAAGATTCAACATTTATCAAAGCAATATGTTTAGCTGCGCAACTATCTAGACAAATATGATCATATCCAGTTGAACGGGTTGAAATAATCCTAAGATTTTTAAATTTTGAGATTATATTTTCATTTACACTAGAATTTATGAAAACACTAATAATCATTGTTTCTTCTAAATCTTCTTGAGTTAATTTTTCAACAAAATTTTCATCCAGACTTTCTTTAAAAAATCTAATATCAAAATTCTCAAAATTATGTTCTTTAAAAAACTTTTCTTCTGACTGTCTATAATCAAAAAATAAAACTCTACACGCCATAAATACTCCTTTTTTAAACATTATTTGTATAAGCAAATATTTTATTCTATTGGAAAAAAGTCCAAGATTTAATAAGAAAAAATCCTCCAACTTTCCAATGATAAATTTTAAAAAAACTCTTAATCTAAAATAGAAAGGAGCTAATATGAGACACAATTTAATCGTTCGAGAACCTGAATTATATTTTGACAGTATTCACCAAGAATTAGATAATTTTTTACGAGATACATTTATTTCACATACTTTTGGACATCCTCTTAATATGATAAAAAACACTATTCTTCGTCCTGCGATTGAAGTTATTCAAAACAAAGATAACTATAAAGTTAAAGTTCAACTTCCTGGGATAAAAAAAGACAACATAGATGTTGAAATCGATAATGATTTTATGACAATTTGCGCAGAAACCCACGAAGAAAAAGAAGAAGAAAAACAAGACGAAAATAACAAACGCTACCATACATCAGAATTTCGTTACGGCAAATATCAAAGAACAATTTCATTCGATCAACCAATTAAATCTGATGAAGCTCAAGCAGAATACAAAGACGGAATTTTAACAATCACAATTCCAAAACAAAATATCGAAACCAAAGAACCAAAAAAATTAGAAATAAAAGAAAAATAATAAATTTGTATTCCAATGTTCGAATTATACCCGGAGATTTTGGGGCATGCAAAAAAGCGAACGAAATACAGACGGCTATGAATCATACAGCATGAAATGATTCTTCTCTCAACCAAGGGAAATAGCCGATAACAAAGGACAGATTTCGCATTTGAAACCTGTCCTTTTTTTCATAATTACTTAGTCGGGCATGCCCGATTTGAAGAATTTGTGAAATATTTTACAATTCTTAATAAGCAACAAAACCATGGAAAACCATGTCATACCATGGGTTTACATGGTTTAAGAATTCCAAAAGCATGTCATGACATGGTTTTAGCCGTTTTTAAAACCTGAAAGGCTGAATACGGCACTATTAGAGGGTTACGTTACAAAACTTCATAAGAACATGTTCTCATCTTGAAAAAAAATACTTATTTCCTATAATGAAAATATGAAGTCGGAAGTCATTGATATAAACGGCTTTGGGGAGATTGGTCGGTATATATTTAGGATATCGATTGGATAGTAAAATTTAAGTGGAGATTTATACATTGTTTAGAAGTAGGGATATGGGAAGAGCAGTTGCGGTTAGAAGATGGACTACGACTGCATTAGAGTGCTATAAGAGAGGATGTAATTGCGAAGGATGTTTTTATAGAGATTTCTTCAGCGGTTCTTCTCAAAAATGTCAAATGAAAGCATCAGTTTTGGAATTAGTTAGAGTTATTGGAACTCCTGATGTTGAATTACCACAATTTTTAGCAGATGAATAATAGGTTTGCCCTTTAAAAATTATTCAAAATGTGTTATACTAAGAAAGTATTAGTATAGAAATTGGAGGTAAAAATGCACATACACGTAAACGGCAGAAACATTGAAATTACAGATGCAATCAAAGCATACGTAAAAGAAAAAATCGGTAAAGTTGCAACTCACTATGATCAAATTCAAGGTATTGATGTAGTGTTATCTGTAATCAAAAACCCAGCTGCAGAAGGCAAACACATCGCAGAAGTTTCATGCAAAACAAATGCAGGTGTAATCCGTTGTGAAGAAGCTGCAGAATCAATGTATGCAAGCATCGATTTGTTAGCTGACAAGTTAGCTAGACAAATTACAAAACTAAAAGACAAAAACATTTCTTCAGACAAAGCATCAATCCGTACAGGTATTGTTGAAGAAGTAGCTGAAGAAGTTGAAGAAGATGTAAAAGCTATTGAAGAATAATTAAAAGTTTTTATATTAAATCGATTTAGACCGCTGTATTTATGCAGCGGTTATTTTTTGAATAATTGCATTAAAAAAAGTGGCTCTTTTAGAACCACTTTTTCGTTTATATAATAAACAACCATTAGCTAATTAAAATGTACCTGCAGGTTTTTTCTGAGGAGTTGCACCTGGAATTGATTGCCAGTTTGCAGCCATGATTTTTTTGAATGATTTTAGAGCTGTATCTTCTAGTTCACCTAGTTCTTCAGCTTCCATAATCAATTCTCTTAGCGGCATCAAAGCTCTTTGGTCTCTAAGAACACCTAAAGCAGCCGCAGCACCTGCTCTAACTAATTCGTTTTCTGAACGATTTCTCATAACATCAATCAAAGCTGGAACCGCTTTTGTATCGTTCAATTTACCTAATGAAGTTACCGCATAAATTCTTACGTTAACCCATTCGTCATACAACATGTTAATAATTTTATCAACAGCTTTTTTGTTTCCGATTTCGCCTAATGCTCTTGTAGCATCACATCTAACGTTAACTTTTTCATGATCTAAAGATTCGATTAAAGCATCTGTTGCAACATCACCAATTTCAATTAAAGCATCTGTTGCAGTGATACAAACTTGTGGGTTTTCATCGTTTAAAGATTCAACAAGTGGTTCAACTACGATAGCGCCACCTAAACGACCCAACGCACGAGCTGCACGAACTCTAACGTCAACGTTGCGATCTTCACGTAAAGATTCAATCAAGTGGATTGTTGCAGCAGAATCACCTAATTCACCTAAAGCTCTAGCTGCATATAATCTTACAGAACCGTTTTTATCATTTTTTAGAACATCAATCAATGGTTCAACTGCTTTTGAGTCACCCATTTCGCCTAAAATACGAGCCGCATTATATCTAACTTTTTCAGAATTACTTGTTCTTAAGTCAGTTAATAATTCGTCAAACGATTTTTTCACTTGTTTTTTCTTACTGTTCACACTAATTGTCATTATTTTCCTCCGACACTATTACAATAATTTTCACACCTACTCTTTTATAAAGTTTTCTTTTCGAAAATTATTGCTTAATTATCTTCTATATATTAATTTTTGTTTACAATTCATAAAGTACTTAAATTTATTCCTACTACTATGTCAATTTGGTCAGATAGTTGATTAAGGGTAATTCCGACACTTATTTATTCTGTACTACTATTATAACACATTATTTTAATTAATTCGACAATTTTATAAATAATTAGAAAAATTTTTATAATTGTTTAATTAATAATATTTCTAATTTAGGAATAATTAAAAAAAGATTGTAACATTTCTTAAATATTTACTACTCACAATTGATAGTAATAATAAACTCTGTACCAACCCCAAGTTCACTGTTTACTTTGATTTTACCATTATGCTTATCTATAATTTTTTGACTAATTGCGAGCCCTAAACCTGTTCCAACTCCTACATTTTTCGTAGTGTAACCCGCCGTAAATATTTTATTCAAATTTTCTGGAGAGATTCCTCGCCCAGTATCTCTGATTTTTACAGTCAAAATATTTGAATCATATTCTGTGGTAATTGTAATTTTCCCTTCATTTTCAATAGCTTGACAAGCATTAACTAAAATATTTGTAAATACTTGGTTAAGCATATTTGGATAACATTTAATAGGCGGGATTTCACCATAATTTTTTACAACTTCAATTTTATTTTTTGTTTCATGACGAATTAAATCAAGAGTCAGATCGAGTTCTTTGTTGATATTCGCTTCTTGTAACTCAGATTCATCAAGACGTACAAACTTTTTCAACGAAACAACAATATTACTTATTCTTTGAATAGCTTCACTATCAATAGCATTGATTTCATTGAACATTTCTTTCAAGTCTTCTTGTTCTATTTTTGAAATCAGTTTTGAAATTATAGAATTATTAGATTTTATAGAGGCAACTGGAGTATTGATTTCATGCGCCACCCCAGCTACTAACTGACCTAACGACGCCATTTTTTCCGAATGAATAAGTTGTAATTGAGTTTCCTTAAGCTCTTCCAACGCCTTTTTTAATTCCCTAACGTTTTTTGCGTTCTTTTGATAAAGTTCAGCTCTTAGAATTGCGTTACCTAATTGAGAAGAAATTGCCTCTAAGATTTCCAATTCCTCATTTAACTCTCTTTTTTGATAACTCAACAAGACCAAGACCCCAATCATCTTTTGCAAATGAAAAACTGGAACAACAATTCTCAAAACAGATTGCTTAAATGGTTCTGCGCCAACATATTCCATCAGAGAATAACTAATAGATGTCCTATTTGCTCTTAATTGTTTCATAACAAGCGCATCAAATGAAATCTTTTTACCCTTTAATGTTGAATTTTCACCGAAAGTTTCTTCTATACAGAACTCAGCCTCTTGCATAGAAGCATAATAAGCTCTAAAACATCCAAACATTATCGCCAATTCTTTCAAAGCAGAATTTAAAATCACAGAAATATCCATCGATTCTCTTATAATATTTGAAACTTTGTTAATCAATGCAATCCTAATCGCTTGAGATTGAGCTTTTTGACGAATTTTTTGTAACTCATCATTTTCTTCTTCTAACTTTGAAAGTTTATGCTGAAAAACTTCACGCTCTTTTTGTTTATCCTGCAATAAAACTTCTGAGGTTACATCAACCAAAAATATAATTGTGTAAGCCCCTCGCTTTATCGCAGTTAAATCATAATACACAAACTGATTTTGGCTGTTCAAATAAGTAACTCTAGCGAAGAAATTTTCCGTTGAAACAATTGCCTGAAATATAGGTGAATATAAATCTACATTTTCACTATCCATAGGGCACATATCAAAACTCATTTTATGAGCAAATTTTCTAATATCTCCAAAATGTTGAAAAACACGACAAAAAATATTGTTCCTAAAAACAACATTCTCATAATCCCTAACAATAATTACTGGATCCCTATACTGATTGAAAAAATCAAATTTCTTCATACAAAAATTATATTCTAATTCAAGATGTTGGGCAAGTTGTAATTGTTGAGTTTAACCCAACCAACACACTAATTTTTTTCCCTTGAACGCTATCTCATAATACAAATCATCAGCTAACCTTTTTACAAATTTGACTAAAGGTCGCAAGTAAGCTACACCTTCCTCGTTATTGTTTTGACAATAAAAATCCAAAACCACAGATAAATCAAACAAATCAGAAGCCAAATTAGTCAACTTTTTATCATATTTTTCCATAACAAAATTATAATTAACAAAATAAATTATTAACAGGAATGACATTCCAGTTTTAAAAAAAGAAAAACAATAGAAACATGGCTAGTTTATAAAATATCAATGATGTTATATCCTTAATAACAAAGGAAGTATTTATGACAAAAAAGAAAACAATCTTGGTAGATCTTGATGGAGTTTTGAATCAATATAATGGTATTTTTGACGAAAACATTATCCCAGAAATCAAAAATGGTGCAGTAGATTTTGTTAAAAATTTATCAACAAACTTTGATATAAAAATTTTTACGACAAGAAACAAAATATTAACTACAAAATGGCTTATAAAAAATAATCTTAGCCAGTATATTTCTGATATCACAGATATCAAAGAACCAGCATATTTATACATTGACGACAGATGTATTTGTTTTAATGGCAATTTTGATGATACAACTAATAAAATTCAAAACTTTAAACCATGGTACAAATAGCCCCTTTTGTGTTAATATCAAATAAAGGGGGAAATGAGTATGACAAGAGCAATTATTATGGTAATTGATTCTATGGGAATTGGGGCAATGCCTGATTGCCGTGAATTTAATGATGTACCAGAATGTAATACACTAAAACATGTTTGCGAATTCAACAAAGGTTTAAATGTTCCTAATCTAGAAAAAATGGGATTAGGGAATATACAAGATTTTGATGGAATTAAAAAAGTTGAAAAGCCAATCGCAACTTATGCGACATTAGTTGAAAAATCTAAAGGAAAAGATACCACAACTGGACACTGGGAAATTGCTGGTATTGTATTAGACAGAGCATTTTCAACTTTCCCAAATGGTTTCCCTCAAGAATTGATTGATAAATTCATCAAAGAAACAAATTGTGGCGGAATTTTAGCAAACTGCCCAGCAAGTGGGACTGCAATTATCGAAAAATTAAACGATGAGCACCACGCAACAAAATTCCCAATCATTTACACGTCAGCAGACAGTGTATTCCAAATTGCAGTCGATACAGACTTAATCCCACTTGAAACATTATACAAATGGTGTGAAATTGCAAGAAAAATCCTAACAGAAGATGACTACTATGTATCAAGAGTAATCGCTCGCCCATACAAAGTTATTGATGGTAAACCAACAAGAATTTCAAAAGATAGACGTGATTATTCAATCGAACCTATTGCACCAACTTTATTAAACGAAGTTAAAGAAGATGGTGGGAAAGTTATCGGTATCGGTAAAATTGAAGATATTTTCTCAAAATCAGGCATCACACATGCTATCCACACTGGTTCAAATAAAGAAGGTTTAGAATTAACACTAAAAGCAATTAAAGAAGAATTACCACTTGAAGAAATTGCATATGAAAAAGGGTTAGAATATTCAGATAAGGAAATAATTTTCACAAACCTTGTTGATACAGATATGTTATTTGGACACAGAAACGATCCAGCAGGTTACGGAAAAGCTATCGAAGAAATTGACACATATTTAACACCTATTTTAGAGGCTCTAAAAGAAGATGATATGTTAATTATTACAGCAGACCATGGTTGTGATCCATGTGTTGATGGTACTGACCATACAAGAGAAAAAGTACCTTGCATAATCTACTCAAAATCATTACCTTCAAATGGGTATTTAGGTGAAGTTAATGGTTTCGATATAATTTCTTCATACATCAGAGAGTGGATTTAAAAATCTCATACTAGATATTTTATATAGTTTGTTATATAATTTCATTGTGAAAGAAATTTCACGTAAATGTAAAATAAGGAGAACGTAAAAATGACAGTTAAAGTTAATGACAGTTGCATCGGATGCGGCGCTTGCGAATCTATTTGTGATGCAGTATTTTCAATCGAAGACAAAGCAGTAGTTAATGAAGCAGCAGTTGCTGATAACATTGACGCAGTTAAAGAAGCTGCTGATGCTTGCCCAGTTGCAGCAATCGAAGTTGAATAATTAACAATTATTTAAAATAAAATAACCGACTAGGAAACATCTTAGTCGGTTATTTTTTGTGTAATTCTTAATTAAAATGAGCAAGTAATAACTAAATCTGAACCAGTATTTCTTGCTTCTTCAATAGCAAAATCTTGGTCTAATCTTTCAATACCATCAGAAGTTGCAACTCCAATAATTTTACAAGTCAAACTATCTGATGATGAAGATTTTTTACTCAACTCATCAACTCTTTTATTTAAAAATTCAAACTGTTGTTCCAAATACTCAACAGATGCATTATCTTGAGTTGCAGATGCTTTTTGTTTGTAATCAGTAGATAAAACCTTTTTTTCAGGTTGAGCTTTACTTGTTGCAACATCTTTTGTATTTGAATAGATTGCAGCAATTACAAATAAGAACATACAAACAATTATAACTGTTAATACCTTAAATTTATTCATACTTTCCATAAAACTCTCCCTATTTAAATCTAAGTATCATCATTTTAGCATAAATTTAGCCCTGTGCAAATATATTACAAACAAAAAAGGTGGATTAATAAACCCACCTTTTCTATTTTATAACTAAGTTATAACTAAACTGAAGCTAAAGAAGTAGCTTGGCAAACAACAGCTTCTAATGCTTCTAAAGCATCAGCAGGAAGTTTATCAATACCAGCTTTTTCAGTTTCTCTAGATTTAACGAAGTTAACTCTATCGTTCATACGAGCAACAAATTGAGAAGCATATTCTTTGTTAGAGAATGATGCGTCAAAACCTTCGATATCCATGATTTCGATATCTGAGAAGTTTTCCCATTTGTGGAAGTTAGCAGAACCTTCAACGATAGCTTCGATAATACCTAATGTATGTTTAGGTTGAACTTTAGTACCCATGAATTCACCAGTATTCAAGATGTAACAATCAACGCCATCAGCGATTAATTGTTTGAATCTTGTATAGTCAACTGATAATGGGTAAACTCTGAATGGGTTAGCATATGGTTCAACAACTAATGCGTTAGGGTCAACACCTGCAGCAAGTCTTTCAGCTGAAGAACGTTTTGTAGCTAAAGTAGCACCCATAGCTGAACCTAATGAAGCGCCTGACAATTTCAATACAGGAGGAATTGTAGGGTCTTTCATTAACCAGAAAATAGCGTTGATAGGTTCGTTGATTCTGTCAACTCTGTTTGGTGACCATAATTTTGATTTAACTGCACGGCCGTTACCATTTCTGATATCTTCTGTAACTGAAACAACTTTACCGTCAGCTAAAGCAATAGCACCGGCATTTTGTTGAGTTAAGATATATTTGTTATCTTCACAACCGATTGGGTAGTCAGCTGTTTTATCAAAGTAAGCTGGTTCAAGAGCGATTGTGTATTTGTCTTCAACGTTAATGATGAAAGCATCATCGTGAAGAACTGTAATATCATATTTTCCGCCGTGTTTAGCGTGAGTAATTGTTGATTTACCAGAACCTGATAGACCAAATACTGCAACTTGGAAAGATTTTCCGCCGTCTAAGTTGTAACGTTTCATACCGCCGTGGCAAGAAGCGTAACCATTACGAGCAGCAGCACCCCAAGCTAGAGTCAATGTACCTTTTTTGTGTTCACCAAAATATCTCATACCCAAGATACAAGCACAGTTGTGTTCTGGGTCAAAGAATGTTAGACCATATGGGAAGTCTGGGTGAGTCCAATCTGGATCAGAGAATACATAGATATCACCTTCTGGTAATTCTCTTGATTCAGAGTACATTGCAGCATATGCTTCGTTAATGTATTGGAAGTTTAACATCCAAGAATACATAACGTTTTCGAATCCTTCTGGAATCATTAAGTGAGCTTTAATCATAAAGTCGTTGTCTAAACCAACAACAGCTTCAGTTTTATACATCAATTTATCACGTGTACCATAGATAGCTTCACGGATAATTGGTAATAAATAACCTAAATCGCAACTTGGTTCGCCAACGATTTTTCTAGCAGCTGCACAACGACCAACTACTGTACCATCGTTGAATAACAATTGGTTAGCACCTTGAGGTAAACCTAATTTTTCAGGTTGGAATACTGGCATGCCAGTTAATTCAATAGTACCTGAAGATGATTTAGCTAACTTGTATGCTTCTGATACAGATTTAACTTCTTCAACATTGTTGCCAAAGAAAGGAGCTGTAATAGTAGCACGAGCAGCTGACATCACTTGTTTCAATTCTTCTGAAGTTGTAAAGAATTCTTTTGTTGTCATAATTTTCTCCTTTTTCTACTAAAAAGTTATATAAAGTGTAAAATTTACATTTAACCTATATACAGTCAGTGTACTACAAAGAAAAAAACTAGACAAGTAGTTAAAAACATTTTCATACATATATAGCAGGCTAATATAAGTTTCACTAACTGGGTATATTTTCAAAAAATTTTTCGATAGAAAATAAATTTTATGCCCAAAATAATTCTTTTATTCATTATTTTTTTGTATCTTCAAAACATTTGTTTTGCACATATCCCCTGCCAAGAAATAAATCTTTTTCAACCTGCAATAGTAAATAATGTACTCAACCTAAGTGAAGAACAAATTAAACTTAAATCCTATAATTACAAAGCGTTTAAAAAATGTCTTACAAACGATCAACGTATAAAACTCAATATGATAAGAAAACTGGAAAAAGAGAATTGTAAAAAATCGAAAAAACAACCAAACTATTACAAGTCAAATCCGCAAATGAATTATTTTGGCGACCCAAAAACTTATTCAAAAATAAAGTAAACATACGATGATTTTTCACAAATAATTATTATAATTATGGTATGAGAAAGTGTAATCTTTTTTATTGCATAATCATTCTATCAATACTGGTATTAACCAGTACCACTTGTTATGCAAAAGAAAGGCCTGAAAGTTTTTCAGGACAAGGTTACGTTGGCACACTACCAGATTTAACTAGAGGTTTTGAGCCTAAAGAAGAGCCAAAACACACACCCGAAATGATTCCGTCAAAGAGTTTTAATTCAGAAAACGAAATAAAACCTACCCCAAGAGATAACCCTACATTTGTAAATATAATTCTAAAAAGCGAAAAAACTTCTCAATACATAAATGATATTAATGAGTTTATTCCAATGCTTGAAAGTATATACGATATGATTGAAAACAATAGCAATGTCCAAGTTTTCAATGCAAAAGTTTATTACTTCAATAAAAGTGCAGAATATTTAAGGGAAAAATATGGCAAAAAACCAGAAAGCCAATTTGTTTCATTCAAGCGCCTAATGGAATTGAGCACTCATGCAAAATCAATCGCTCTTTTACGTGCAGAAGCAGAAAAATACAACCCATATCTTGCATATGGAAGTGAAGGATATATTTATAATCCAAACAATATTACCGAACAACTTGGTTATTTAAAAACAGAAATTGAGCAAACCATTTTTATTCTAAAAGAATCAAATTAATTATTTGATTAAAACTTTTTTTTAGATTAAAATCGAATTATGCTTAAAACGTTTATTGAGAATATAAAAGAGAAATATAATAACACAAAAATTTTAGATAAATATATCTTAAAACAAGTAGTTCAATTATTTATAATGGGTGTATTTATCTTTACTACAATTATTTTTGCATCAGATACTTTTATCACTCTAATTAAACAAATTGCAAAATTTGGTATTCCGTTTAAAGTTGCATTTATCATAATTCTTTTGAACTTACCTGCGGTTATTGTTATGACAATCCCAATGGGTGTACTACTTTCAACAGTAATGACATTAAACAGACTTAGCTTATCTTCAGAAATTACTGTAATGAGAGCTTGCGGAATTGGTTTAAACAGAATTGCAAAACCTATCTTTATTTTTGCAATTGTAATGGCATTATCAAGTTTTTTCATTAACGAAACACTTGTCCCTATCATGAACGCAAAATCAAAAGACCTTGCTCTTTGGGCTCTTGGTCAAAAAAATATTCCAGATGGTAAAAAGAATTTTGTATTCAAAGAAATCTCTGACAACGGACACCTAAAAAGATTATTCTACGTTGGCTCTTGTGAAAAAAGAACACTACACAACGTAACAGTTCTTGATAATTCAAAAGATGGTACAATCCAAGTTTTACAAGCCAGAGAAGGTAAAACTTCTCCAAAAGGTTGGGAATTTGAAAAAGGTGCGACTTATACAATGGCAAACGATGGTGAAGTATTAAATACAACTCTATTCGACACTTCACTTGTACAATTTGGAGTAGATTTATCAAAAGAAAAAAATAAAAATATTGAAAAAGAAATGAATTTTATAGGACTTTTAAAACATCTTACAAAGTCTGATATTGATAGTAAAAATCGTCGAGTTTATACAATCGCTTTATTTGACAAAATCGCACTACCAATCACAACTTTGGTATTTGTGTTGTTAGGTGTACCACTTGCAATTACACCTCCAAGAGTAAGATATAATAGAGGATTTTTATTTAGCGTTTTAATTATTTTCGCATATTACCTAATAAGAGCATTATCTCTTTCTTTTGGAGAAGCTGGCTCACTTACACCATTTATCGCAGCTTGGTTGCCAAATATCATCCTTACAGTATGGGGTACATGGTTATACTATAAAAAAGTTTATACAATTTGCTAAAAATCATACTTTTAATGGTAAAAAAATATATTTTCATGTTTTAAAATGGAAGTATGGATGGTAGAAATAAAAATGAAATAATTGGGAATATATTCAGTCAGAAATATAATTTTTCTGCTGTAAATCCGTTTAGTGGAGATTTCAACCCTGTAAATGCTCCACAATCAGATACTGTCCAAAATACTACCAATCCTATTAAACGTCTTAATGGTTATGATTCTACTATCCTAAACAAAACCAAATTTGACGAAGCCGAAACTGAAGACTTAAGCATTGAATACAGAATAAAAGAAAAAGAGTCTATTATTAAAGATCTAGATTCAAAAATTAAAGTTGCAGATAACTATGGAACTCAAAACGAAGCACTTGGACTAAAAGCAAAACGTCAAAGGGTTATGGAAGAATTAAGCACTTTGAGAAAACAACAAATGTATGGTGGACGAGTTTTGGGCGAGAAAAAACAACTTTCACATAAATCTTTCAAAGAAAAAATGCCTGTAATTTATAAAATACAAGACTTTGTTTCTCGTCATATTTTAGCTAGAGTTTCTAAAAAAATAAATTCAGTCGTAACGTTATCAGATTCACTAGAACAACTTTCAGAAATCAGCAAAAGCGTTGATGAACTAATTGACATCAATGTTCCTTATGGTGAAAAAGTACAGAATTATGAAAAATTAACTGAATATTTAAATCAAGCAAACGTAATTCATTCAAAAATTTCTAAAACATTAGGAAAAACAGTTTAATTTCCCTTCTGCAATTTTATCCCTAACTTTGTTTGCCAAATACATTCCACCACCTACAAATAATGGGTATAAAATATATCCAATGGCTGAATTTAGATTGGTTTTTGTAATTTTTGGCATATGAGCTTTTGGCACAAATTCTTTTGCCAATTTTTGACCATTTATATTTGCCAAACATTCTTCCAGAGTTGACGGCAATAAATATGCACCCAAAATTAATCCACTATTTTTCTTAACAGATTGAACAAATTTTTCTCTGTTGCTGGCATGCTCTAAATCTTCTTTCGATTTAGGATTTGTTAAAAGAGCAGTTAGCATTACAGTTGAGAAAAGTATATTTTTAAAACGTTTATTACGCCACAAACTACTCATCGACTGAGCTAAATACTTGTTTGAATAATCAATAGCATGACCAAATTCGTGAAATAAATAAGTAGGTTTTTTCTCCATGTTAACAACAACTGCACCTTTTTTAACCCAATAAAAAGCATTTGTGCCCTCTAAAACTTGATTGTGACTTATTAAATTATCTTTCATCACGATTCTCTTCATATACTTGTTGTACAATCTTGAGATAAAATTCTTTGATGAAGCTATTTTATTGTCATAATGTTGCTCAAGAGATTTTAGACTATTCTCAAGGATTTCTACTTGTTCAGGATTTGATGCATCTAAAATTGAATACCCTTTTGATTTAAACTTACTTTCAAACAAATCCTGCCCAGCTTGTTTATACACAGCAACTTGTTCTGCGTTTAACGGGGTATCTAAAAATCTTGTAATAGTCGCGCGCCTGATTTTATTACAAACTATTGGTGTTAACTTATAAACACCATAACCACTTAAAAGACCCGCAGCAGCATTAATAGTATTGTTTTTCTTTTCCATATGAATCCCTACAAGTGTATTAAAAACCAAACATAAAAATTTTTCCACTAATATTTAATTTTACTTGATTGTAGGCTATGTTTGTCATAAAATTTTTACAGAGGATTAGCTTTAAGGAGATATTATGAACGAGCTATTGAAAAAGTCCGCAACTGAGCAAAGCAAAGCTCTTAAAAATAAAGAAGTTTCAGCTTTAGAATTAACTCAAGCGGCATTTGAAAGAATAAATTCACTTGAGGGCAAATTAGGTGCTTTCAATTCATTAACACAAGATACTGCTATTGAAACAGCTAAAAAAGTTGACGAAAAAATCGCAAAAGGCGAAGAATTACCTCTTTTAGCAGGTATCCCTCTTGCGTTAAAAGATAATATGAACTTGATTGGTTCTAGAACAACTGCATCAAGTAAAATCTTGGAAAACTTTGTTTCTCCATACAACGCAACAGTTACAGAAAAATTATTAAATAACTTAGTTCCAATCGTTGGTAAAGCAAACTTAGATGAATTTGCAATGGGTTCATCAAATGAAAACTCAGCATTCAACAAAGTTCACAACCCTTGGGATTTGAATAAAGTTCCTGGTGGCTCATCAGGCGGTTCTGCAGCAGCAGTTGCAGCTTGTGAATCAACTCTTGCACTAGGTTCTGATACTGGCGGTTCAATCCGTCTTCCTGCAAGTTTTTGCGGTATTGTTGGTATGAAACCTACTTATGGTAGAGTTTCACGTTATGGTTTAATTGCATTCGCTTCATCTTTAGACCAAATCGGACCATTCGCAAGAACTGTTGAAGATGCTGCAAACCTACTTGAAGTAATCTCAGGCTATGATGCTAAAGATTCAACTTCATTAAATTTACCAGTTGAACATTACGCTCAAAACTTGGGTGATGATATTAGAGGTAAAAAAGTCGGTGTTATTAAAGAACTTATGTCAGAAGGCTTAGCTCCAGAAGTACAACAAGCTCTTCAAAACGCTATTGAAACTTACAAAAAATTAGGTTGCGAAATCGTTGAAATTTCATTAGACAAATTGAAATACTCTATCGGAATTTACTACATTTTAGCAACTGCTGAATGTTCATCAAACTTAGCTAGATTTGATGGTGTTAAATATGGTTATAGAACATCAAATCCAGAAAACTTGATGGAAATGTACACAAAATCAAGAGCTGAAGGCTTTGGGCCAGAAGTTAAACGTCGTATAATGCTTGGAACATATGCATTATCTTCAGGTTATTATGATGCATACTACAAAAAAGCTCAACAATTAAGAGCGTTAGTAACTGAAGAATTTGTTGAAGCATTCAAAAAAGTTGACGTATTGATTTCACCAACTTGCCCTAACACAGCATTTGAAATGGGTGCAAAATCATCTGATCCACTTGCAATGTACTTAACAGACATCGCAACAATCAGTTGTAACTTGGCAGGTTTACCAGGTATTAGTGTTCCTGCTGGTTTTGATAACTCTGGTATGCCAATCGGCTTACAAATTCTTGCACCACAACTTCAAGAAACTAAATTGCTTAACTTTGCATATAAATTTGAACAAGCAAACGATTTTTATAAAAAGTTGGCAAATATATAATAAACTATTAAATAGAAAGCGACCGCTTAATCAAAGCGGTCGCTTTTTTAAACCTCAAAATATTTCCTTATAAAAAACTTTCCAATTCTATTTGATAATTAGCTTGCAAATCATCAATAAAATTTGATGCAAAAGCCTTGTTCAACGATATCACAAGTAAATTTATAAATAACAAAATACCTAATATTAGCAAAATCTTTTTCATAATCTCTCCCGATGGTTTTACCATAATAAATCGAATTCAACAATTTTAAATCCTCTTTTTAGTCGAAAGATTTTGTAGTAAAATCAAAATATGGAAGAAATGAATTTAAGAAATTATGCATATTTAGGTGATGCAGTTTGGGAATTATACATTCGAGAAAAAACTGTAAAAGCCACTAACAACGCTAAAAAACTTCACCAAATTACAACCAACTTGGTAAAAACATCTTGCCAATGTGAACTTTTGCATTTTCTAGAACCAAATTTAACAGAAGAAGAATTGGAACTAACCCGCAGAGCAAGAAACTTACCAATCCCTGTTGGCAGACGCAACATGCAAACCGAATATCGTCAAGCAACAGCATTTGAAGCTCTTATTGGTTGGTGGCACGAAAACAAGAAAGAAAGATTAAACGAAATCTTGAATATCTTAGAACCTGAATTGAAATTTGACTAATAAAAAAGACCTCCGTTACAGAGGTCTTTTTTACATCTCGAGTTTAATTAATTATTGCCTTAATTTATATTAGTAATCTTTTTTGTCCATTGCTTCTACATACATTGCTCTTAATCTTTTATCTTCAACAGCTTCAACTGAGAAATCAACATAATGGTCATCAGTTGAGTATTGACCGATTAAATTTCTCAATAGAATAGAATTTGCACCTAAGTAACCTTTTGCAACCTTACCAGTTTCAACAAATTCTGAAGAGCCTTTTCTTTTTGCAACGTTTAACGTATCTCCATTTGTAGTAACAAATGCTCTAGATTTAAGTTTGCAATCTAGAATTGAACCAGCTTTTTCATCAAATTCATTTTCGTATTCTTCAACGAATAAGCCTTTTGGTGAGTTAAGAGTTACACCATCTTTTGTTGTGATTGTGAAATTCGCAGATGGAACTCTTAAAACTCTTTTACCATAACTCTCGTGGTTACCTTTATAATCTTGAATTTCTGTATCATAAACTAAGATTTTTTTAGAAGATTCCAAAACGTTGATATCACCGATTTCTCTAGTACCATATTCCCATTCACGAGTACCTTCATAGTGAATGATATTTCTTCGAGCTAGAGAATCACGCCAAATAGGGTCAACACCTGGAATATCCCAGTTATCGAAATTGTTATTTAAAGTATCTAATGGCATTGGACGTTCCCAAGCATACCACCATTTAATAATAGTATCAGCTGGGTGATGACAATGAGTTGTATCAACATAACCCTCGCCACCCCATGCTTTAGCATCAGCATAAACAAATTCTTCACAACTAGTTAGCAATGGAGTTGTTGCAACAGGTGCCAAAAACATTGATGCGATAGCGAAATCTCTAGCAATTTTTAATGCTTTATTATCTTCTTTTTTACCTACAAATGTCACATCTGACATATTTGCAGTTTTGTTTTCAAAATTAACTTTATTTGGGGTTGAAATATTATAATTTCTTATTGAATTTACTTGCATGATTGCCTCCTGATTATAATCATATCATTATAAAACCGAACATAAATTAACTTGCTAGTATATTTAAAATTTATTTACAAAAAAAGACCCTTGTTAAATAAACAAAGGTCTTTTTTCATAAATTTTTTTAATTGCTTTATGCTTGAGCTAATTTTTCACGAACAAGTTTTTCAACTTCTGCTAAAACTTCTGGATTTTGTTCTAAGAATTCTTTAGCCTTTTCTCTACCCTGACCAAGTTTTTCATCGTTATAACTAAACCAAGCACCAGCTTTTTTAACTATATCAAGATTTACTGCAACATCTAAAATATTACCAACTTTTGAAATACCTTGACCAAAGATAATATCAAATTCTGCAGTTCTAAATGGAGGAGCAACTTTGTTTTTCAAAACTCTAACTCTTACGTGGTTACCGATTTCACCTTCATCACCTTTAAGAGTTTCTGTACGTTTAATCTCCATACGAACAGATGCATAATATTTCAAAGCATTACCACCAGTTGTAGTTTCTGGGTTACCATACATAACACCTATTTTCATTCTTAATTGGTTGATAAAAATAACAGTTGTATTTGTTTTACCAATAATACCTGTTAGTTTTCTCAAGGCTTTAGACATCAAACGAGCTTGTAGCCCCATTTGTTGATCTTCCATAGAGCCTTCGATTTCAGCTTTTGGAACAAGAGCCGCAACAGAGTCCACAACAACAATATCAACTGCGCCAGAACGAACAAGTTCTTCGGTAATATCTAGAGCTTGTTCCCCAGTATCAGGTTGAGAAATTAACAAATCATCAACTTGAACACCAAGATTTCTTGCATATTCAGGATCTAAAGCATGCTCAGCATCAACGAATGCCGCAATGCCACCTTTTTTCTGACATTCAGCAACAATGTGTTGCGCCAAAGTTGTTTTACCAGAAGATTCTGGACCATAGATTTCAATAATACGGCCACGTGGAATACCACCAATACCTAGCGCAACATCCAATGATAATGCACCAGTAGGGATAGCATCAACATTAACGGTAGTTTTATCACCCAACTTCATAATTGAGCCTTTACCAAAATCTTTTTCAATTTTTTCAATAGCTAATTTAAGTGCTTTGCTTCTTTCTTCACTAATATTTGTAGCCGGTGATTCTTTCACTGCCATGATTATCCTCTTTCTTTATTACAAAAAAACAAAGGGCTTAACGCCCTGTTGTTTTTTATTCCCAAACGTAAACTTCTTTTTTCTTATAAAATCCTAAAGCAACTGGTTTGTAACTATTTAATTCGTTTTTCAATTGATAAACTTCTTTGTTTAAATCAACAATTTTTTGTTTCAAAGTTTCATTATCAGTTTTGCAACGAATCAATTCAACAACCACATCATCCATGCCTTCAAGTTTCTCATCGATAACTTTAGCGATTTTGTTGCTTAGTTTTACTTCTAAATCTTGTAAAGTAGTTAAAATACTTCTAACTGCTGCACTATTATTCTGAACACTTGAAGCGCCTGCCATAGCTGGTACTCTAGCAGCGATAGGGTTAGAAACCACACCCTTAACTTGTGCTTGAACTTTTCTCAAATTTTTCACCTCATCATAAGAAAAATATGTATGACCTTTGGCATTTTTTCTAGGTCTAATTGCAGCCTTTTTACAAAGATCAACAATCTCTTTGTTATCAGCTTTCAAAATAGATCTAACCTCTTGAGGTGTCAAAGTTCTCTCATTTAATCTGTCTTTTATCATTCTTATCTATCCCTTAAAAACATTCCCATCATCATTCTATTACATTCATATAAAACTAGCAAACAAAAATTATGAAACTTAAAGAAATGTAAAGTGTAATTTTGTAAAGATTTACCAGTGAAATTTTTACCAACATACGTTATAATATTATTATGAAAAGGATTTTATTACTAAGCCTGTTTTTATTTGCTGGAAACCTTGTAAATGCGCAAGTTTCAGATGATTTAATCAACCCAGACAATTACGTAATTCTTGAAAGAAAACGTCCAGAACAAGTTACGCCAGAAAAAACAGAAACACCAAAACCTAAGAGTTCTATCAAAATTCATTCTGGGTTAAAAATAAACAAAGAAAAAGACAAACCTTGCGATAGTTGCTATTATTATTACGAACATACATTCAAAGCAGGTAAATATAGAAAAAATACATATTACGACAGAAAAGCAATGACAAAAGAAGAAAAAGCCGAAAAAATGGAAAAAGTTATGAAACGTGGCGGTCTTTTTAAAATCAAAGGACTAAAGAATAGAGGGAAAAAAATCTGCAAATAATCACTAGCAATTTTTATCAACAAAAGTTGTTATTATATATATGGGGAAACATTTGAAAAATTTAGTCATCATATTGTCTATAATCTTGATAGGGTGTACTGCATTTGCGACACCTGAACCAACAGCTGAAGTCATCCAAAACGATGATACAGTTGTCGTTACAAGGAAAAAGAAAGAAGAGGTAAAAGAACCTCAAAAAGATGAAACGACTAAGGTTAAAACCAAACAAGAAAAAGAAGAAAAACCCAAAAAAGAGAAAACTAAAAAGAAAACAAAACCACAATATTTAGGGTTAAAGATATACGAAAAACCAAAAACTAAGACAGAAACTAAAAAAGTCGAAAAAAAACGATGTATTGATGATCCTGAATCAATTTGCAATGCAAGAAGATTAAAACCAGCAAAACCATTTGAAAAAATTAAAGCACCTAGATATTCCAGAACGTATGACAATAAATATAGAAAATCTAGACTCCCAATACTTCCACCAGGGAAACCTGCAGAAGCAATTCCAATAATAAATTGTTACTAAAAAAAGAGAACCCTCAAAGGATTCTCTTTTTTAATCTTTATTGGATGAAAAGCTACTACGCTTTTTGAACTTTACCTGCTTTTAAACAAGATGTACAAACTTTAATTCTTTTTGTAGCACCATTTACAACAGCTTTAACTGTTTGTAAGTTAGGTTCTTGAGTGTGTACGATTTGTTTGTGAGAGAAAGTCAATTTAGCTGCTTTAATTGGAGCTTTTCCACAAATTTCACAATGTTTTGCCATGATTTTATTTCCTTTTCTAGCTAGTTTTTTACTCAGATACCTAAATTTTACCCCAAAAATACATTTTTGCAAGCTACATGTTAAAAATAATTACGAAGAAAGAACTTCAACGCTATTTTTCCCAATTTATATTTTCCTTCAATTCCTTTGCAGGATAACCCCCAATTAAAATATTTTCTTTTAGAAAGTTTTTAGTAACAAGACTTCCATATGCGACAACTGAATTATCTGCGATTGAAGTATCTTTCAGCATAACAACATTTCTAGCCAGCCAAACATGGTTACCAATTTTAATCCCCCGTTTTGAAGCATTAAGTTGCTCATTTGTATTTATGTCATAAATACGATGATTGTCACCTAACATAAATTTTATATTTTGCCCAAACATACAATCATTTCCAATAGAAAATTCCAAATTAGATTCAGCGGCAAAATCAACTTTCACAAGTCCAGATGAGAAAAAATTCTTACCAATTGTAATTTTATTATTATCTTTTATATGAATTATCTGCAAAGAAAGAACATCCAATCCTGTATCTATTTTAATATAGTTATTATCCCCAGCAACTCTAATTTTGCATCTTAATTCACCAAATCGTCTTCTAAAACAAAAAGGTTCCCAGATTTCAATCGTAGAATTTTTACCCTTAAATCGTACGTTTAAACCCCTAATATGACTAACTTCACAAACTTGACCATCTTTCTTATGAATAAGAATTTTATTCCCATTTTTATTCCCAAAAATCATCTAATATCCACCCAAACTTTTTACAAACTAAGCACTTTAACACTAAACATTATACAATAAATTTGAATAAACTACTTATTATTAAAATAAAGACATAATATCAAAGTTTATGCTATAATTGACCTATGGAAAAGAAAATTAAAATCGGACTTATTGGGTTGGGTACAGTCGGTAGTGGCGTATTCAAAACCCTACAAAATTTTGAAAATGTAGAAATTACAAAAATTGCAGTACGCAACAAAAACAAAAAGAGAAACATTGAAAACTTAGATGAGAGCATTGTTACAGACAATCCTTATGAAGTTGTTAATGACCCAAAAATTCAAATTGTTGCGGAATTAGTTGGGGGTGTAGAGCCAGCTTTTGATTTGATTAAAACTGCAATCAAAAATGGTAAACACATCGTTACCGCAAACAAAGAACTTCTTGCAAAACATGGAGAAGAACTGTTTAACTTTGCAGAAGCAAACAACAAAGTTGTTTTATATGAAGCAGCAATTGCTGGTGGTATTCCTCTAATTATGCCTATTAAAACAATTCTGGCTGGTAACAAAATCAACAAAATTAAAGCAATTTTAAATGGCACAACAAACTACATCCTTACAAAAATGGATGTTCAAGGTGCATCATATGAAGATGTTCTAAAAGAATCTCAAGAATTAGGTTATGCTGAAGCTGACCCAACGGGAGATGTTGAAGGATTTGATGCCGCATACAAAATCACAACTCTTGCGACAATTGCATTTGGCAAAAGAATTAAAATTGATAAAGTATATCGTGAAGGTATTACAAAGATTAGCCCTGACGATATGAAAGCTGCGAACGAAATGGGTTATAAAATCAAACTCATCGCATCTGCTGAGCTAAACAAAGATGGCAGAGCTGACGTTAGAGTTCATCCAATGCTAGTTCCAAAATCAAAAACTCTAGCGCACATCGATTACGTAACGAACGCAGTAAGTTTAACTGGGCATCCAGTTGGGGACGTAACTTTATCTGGTCCTGGAGCTGGAGAATTCCCAACTGCAAGTTCTGTTGTCGGCGATATCTTAGCAATAGCAGCTGAATTAGGCAAAACTGATTATATCCTACCTATGATGAGATGCCACCACGACGAAAACGCAGTTATGATGGATATTTCAGAAACAGAAAACAAATATTATCTATCAATTACTGCACAAAATAGCAAAGGAGTAATCGGTAGAATTGGTAAGGCTTGCGAAGAAAATAATATTAGTTTGGCAAGTATCGTTCAAAAGGAAGTTGCAGAAGGCACTGCGGCTAGAATTACTGTTATTACCGAACTTTCAAAAGAAAAAGATATGCAAAACGTTATTTCAATATTTAATAACGACCCTGCAATCACAAAGGTAAACAGCTTGATTCGAGTACAGATATAAAAGAGGTTATTATGTATTATCAAGGATTAATTAACAAATACAGAGAATATTTACCAGTAACAGATTCAACTCCAGTAGTTACACTTAACGAAGGTAATACTCCACTAATCAAAGCTGATAATTTAGCTAAAAAAATCGGAGTGGATGCTGAAATTTATTTGAAATTTGAAGGTTGTAACCCAACAGGAAGTTTCAAAGATCGTGGTATGACAATGGCAGTTACAAAAGCAAAAGAAGCAGGCTCAGGTGCAATTATTTGTGCCTCAACAGGTAACACTTCAGCTTCAGCTGCTGCCTATGGTGCCAAAGCTGGACTAAAGACTTACGTTTTAATTCCAGATGGATACATCGCACTAGGTAAACTTTCTCAAGCAATGATGTATGGTGCAGAAATCATCGCAATCCAAGGTAACTTTGATAAAGCACTTGAAATGGTTCGTGAAATTTCTGAAAAACACCCGATTACATTAGTTAACTCAGTTAACCCATACAGAATTGAAGGACAAAAAACAGGTGCATTTGAAATTATCGAAGCTCTAGGTCAAGCTCCAGACTATCACTTCATTCCAGTAGGAAATGCAGGTAACATTACTGCTTACTGGAAAGGTTACAAAGAATGGTTCAACTTGGGTAAAGTTAAAAACTTACCAAAAATGATGGGGTTTGAAGCAGAGGGTGCTGCAGCTATTGTTAAGGGTGAAAGAATTATGTACCCAGAAACTCTTGCAACTGCAATCCGTATCGGAAACCCTGCAAGCTGGAAATACGCAGAAGCAGCACGTGATGAAAGTAATGGTATGATTAATTTTGTAACTGATGATGAAATCGTTGCAGCATATAAACTTATCGCATCAACTGAAGGCGTTCTTGCAGAACCAGCATCAGCAGCTTCAGTTGCAGGCTTAATCAAAGTTAAGGACCAAGTTAAAGCAGGCTCAAAAATCGTTTGTATTTTAACTGGAAATGGCTTGAAAGATCCTGATAATGCTATTAAATATGGTAACGCCGATGTTAAGAAAACATCATCTGAATTAAATGATATTCTAACAGCAATGAATATATAAGAATAAAATATTTTGATAATAATCATGGTTGGGATTTCTCCCAACCATTATTATTTTATTCACCCTCTCCAAGGGAGAGGGGAGGGTGAGGGGTTAACTAAAAAACTTTTCAAGTTCTTCAAATACTCCCTCAATATTGTTATCAATATCATTGTTCCAAAATCTTATAACTTTATATCCTTTTTGCTCTAAATATTTTGTTCTTTCACTATCACAAATAATATTATTTTCTTCGTTATGCTGACCACCATCAAGTTCAATGACAATATGTTTCTCCTTACACACAAAATCTACAATGTAGTTTCCTATTGGAAACTGTCGTTTGAATTTCAAACCTTTAAATTGGTAATTCCTTAGTAAACTCCACATTTTTTGTTCTTGTGAAGTTTGATTTTGTCTTAATACTCTTGCTAATAAATTTTTTTCATTCATAACCACAGTTTAACACAAATCAAACCCTCTCCCTACCCCTCTCCCTTGGAGAGGGAATACAAACAGTAATGGTTGGGATTTCTCCCAACCATTACTGTATTTTATAATATTTTATTAGTTAAATTACTCTTCATTTGCAACAACAATTGTTTTTTGAGCATTAATGCGACCTGCATTGTATAAAGTTGTTGCAAGAATACCAAAGCCAGCAGCTACAGCTGTTGCAACTAATGCTGCTGCACCTTTATTACGTTTTGCATTTTCTAAAATAACTTCTAACTTACGGCCTGGACGAGTTTCATATCTTTTGAAAATTTCGCCAAGTTTACCTTTAAAGATTTTTTCACCCATTGGTTCAAAAATTCTTCTTAAAGTTTTACCTATTTTAAATCTTTCAGGATCAGCCATAGCCTTTAAACCACCATATGCTAAACCTGCAGTTGTACCCAATCCAACAGTTGCCACTGTTGCATTTGCTAAATGTCTTTTAGCTTTTCCTCTTTGAGGAACTGTATAAACGTTGTAACCGTTGATTGCTTCTACCATAAATTCTACCTTTCTAAAAAAGTTATACCTATGCATGCATTAAAACGCAAAATTTTATAATTTGCTACTTCTTAACAAAATACTTTACAAATGTTAAAAGACCCCTATTACTAGGGGTCTTTTAAAGTTTTATCGAAGTTTAGAAAACTATTCTTCGTCATCCAAATTGAAATCAGGAGCACCGAACATACCTTCGATTTCTTCTAGAATTGCAGAAGGTTTTCTAGCTTGATTTCTTTGAGCAACTGCACGTTTTCTTTCTTCTCTATCACGTTCTTCATCAGCATTGATTAAGTGATGGAAACCAGTACCAGCTGGAATTAGACGACCGATAATAACGTTTTCTTTCAAACCTCTTAACAAGTCTTTTTTACCATCAACTGCTGCTTCAGTTAAGATTCTTGTTGTTTCTTGGAATGAAGCTGCTGAAATGAAACTTTCTGTATTCAATGAAGCTTTTGTAATACCCAACAACATGTATTCACAAGTTGCAGGAGCTTTTCCAGCTTCTTCAGCAAGTTTGTTTTCTTTTTCGTAAGTTTGCATTTCAATCAACTCACCTGGTAATAGGTTAGTATCACCAGCATCAACAACTTTAACTTTCTTAGTCATTTGACGAACGATGATTTCGATGTGTTTATCAGCAATTTCAACACCTTGTGAACGATATACACGTTGTACTTCGTCAACTAAGTATTGTTGAGCAGCTTCAGGACCACATAATCTCATAACGTCGTGTGGGTTCATAGGACCAGAAGTTAGAGCTTGACCTTTTGTAATTTTTTGTCCGTTTGAAACGATTACATTAGAGTCAATAGCATATTTGATTTCAACAGATGAACCATCAGCATCAACCAAGAACAATCTTGGAAGACCATCGTCATCAATTTCAATCTTAGCTGTACCATCGTATTCTGCTAAAATAGCACAATCTTTTGGTTTTCTACCTTCTAGCAACTCTTCTACTTTCGGAAGACCTTGAACGATATCACCTGTCTTTTCTCTTTCAAATACTAATGTTGCAAGTAAGTCGCCTCTAAGAACTAACGCACCTGAGTCGATTTGTAACATTGTACCTGGGCTGATTAAGTAAGGACGACCATTTCTGATTGAAATAGAACCTTTGTTAACCGCAGTAACAATACCTGAAACAGGAGCTGTTTCACCGCTTTCAGCCAACACTTTATCAGCTTTAACAAATTCGCCTTTCTTAACAACTGCTTTACCTTTTACAGAAACAGATGTTTCAGAAGATTCTGAAATTAATAGAAGTCTTCTTGCATCTTCTTCTTCTGATTTAATTGAAGCAACTGCATCGTGCATTGCTAAAACTTGAGTTTTTGCAACTGGAGTTTTTGGATCGATAGTTTCACCATCTTTAACCAATAATTCAGTTTGTAATGAAGAAGTCTTAGAAGAACCTTCCATTTCACGACGAACGATTAAGTTTTCTAATACAACGATTCTCAATGAACCTTGTCCATCAAGTTCTACCATACCTTTAAGGTGAGATAAGTAACCTTGCATTTGAAGAACTAAACTTGTTCTTGTGATTGTAGCACCATCAACGTTTCTTACTCTAGCACCATCTTTGTATTGAAGTTGAGTTACAGGGATGATATCGATTAATTCATCAGTTGTGTTGAATTTAATAGAAACATCTTTTTGGTTAACTTCTAATACTTGAACTGGTCTTACCAAGATTTGTATTGGTTGATTAGCAATAGAATCATCATCTAGAGATAATGTAGAATCTAATTCTTCATCTAAATCATCTAGAGATAAATCATCAACTGAAGAATCCATAATTGTAACAATTGAAGTTTCTTTAGCTTTGATGCCATCAGCAATTACTGTACCTTTCTTAATAACTTCACCTTCGTCAACTTTCAATTCTGAAATGCTTGACAATGAGTGAACTTCACCAGGTCTAATAGTGATTTCGTGAATTACATCGTTATATTCTTTGAATTCAACTACACCATCAATGTGGCAGTAAACGTCTTTAACAACTTCTGTACCAGCAGTAACTGTTGTTCCGTTTTCAACCATTTTTAATGTAGCATCTTTATTGATTTGGTGAATTTCTTCAGGAATGAATACAACTTTACCAGGTTTAGTAATAATTTGATTTTCATCAACTTCAACGTCAACGTATCTAATTTCACCTGAAGAAGTTACAGCACAATCATCATCGATAAGCTCGGCAATAATCATACCATTTTCAACTGTTGTATCAACTGGAGCTTTAACGATGTATTTTTCACCAGTTTTATCAACTGTCCAAAGTTGTTCTTTTTTAGTTTGTTCGAATGAAGCATTTTCTGGTTGTAAAGACGCGATAACAATTGTTAATTCTTTACCAGAAACAATTTTCTTAATCTTTTTACCATCAAATTTAGCTTCTTCAATAACTAAATCTTCACCAACTCTAACTTCACCACCATGTTCAGAAATTGTCAATGTTTCAGCAAGTTTTTCACCTTCAGAAACTTTTTGACCATCTTTAACAAGAACTTTAGAACCACCAGGTAAAGTATAAACGTCACCGCCTAATACCCAAATAATACCTTGTTTGTTAGTTGTTCTAGAAACGTTACCTTGTCTATCTTTCTTTTCATCAGCTTTGAAGTCTTCAAATACAACTTCACCAGAGATATCAGTTGTAATATCTTTAGTAGCTTTTTCTGTTAAACGAGAGCTATCACCTTGAGAAGATGGAGCGTGTTCAGCCAATTTGAATCCTTTTGGAACTTCCATACCATCTGTAACAAACAATGTTGCACCAGCTGGGATGTGGTATTTAACTGATCTTTTTTCGCCTTTAACTTCGATATCAGCTTCATACATAGAAACTTGAACGATATCCCCGTGACGAGTTCTCAATTCTCTAGCTTTAATTTTAGAAACAACTGTACCAGCTTCTCTAGCTAAAATTTCTTTCTTAGCTTCTTTAACGCCAACCGCACCACCTGTGTGGAAGGTTCTCATTGTAAGCTGAGTACCAGGTTCACCAATTGATTGAGCGGCGATAATACCGATAGCTTCACCAACATCAACTAATTTTTGAGTTGTTAAAGCCCAACCATAACATTTTTGGCAAACACCATATTCTAAACCACAAGTTAAACCTGAACGAACTTTTAATTCAGTTAGGTCTAGACCTGAAATTTTCTTAATGTCATCTCTATCCATTGTTGTACCATTAGCAACTAATACGTTACCTTCAGCATCAACAATGTCTTGCGCTACTGTTCTACCTAACAATCTGTCAATTAGAGGAACGATAACAACATCACCATCCATAATTGGTTGCATATTAATGTATTTTTCAGTACCACAATCTTCAGCTCTAATAATTACATCTTGAGCAACGTCAACCAAACGTCTAGTTAAGTAAACAGAGTCAGCTGTTTTCAACGCTGTATCTACAAGACCTTTACGAGCACCATATGAAGAAATGATGTATTCTGTTACTGAAAGACCTTCTTTGAAGTTAGATTTGATAGGTAAGTCGATGATCTGACCTTGTGCGTCTGCCATCAAACCACGCATACCAACTAACTGAGATACTTGTGATAAGTTACCACGAGCACCTGAGAAAGCCATCATGTAAACTGGGTTTAATTTATCAAAGTTAGAAACTACTTGTTCTGTTAACTTAGCAGTTGTTTCAGACCAAGTGTCGATAACTTTTGTATATCTTTCTACCTCAGTGATTTCACCTTTAAGGTATCTATTTGTAGATTTTTCAATCTCTTTTTCTGCTGATTCCAACAAATCTTTTTTAACTGATGGAACTGATAAGTCAGCAATAGAAATTGTTGTACCAGAAACAGTAGCGTATTTATAACCTAAATCTTTCAAAGCGTTAGCTAAAGCTGCAGCTTTTGCGCCACCGTATTCCAAATACATTTGACCTAACAGTTTCCCCAACGATTTTTTGTTCATTGGTTCGTTGATGAAATCAGGTGTTTTTTTAGTATTTGTATATGTTCTTTCCATTCTAATTTTCCTTCAATTAGTTAATTTTTACACTGATTTTACACTTACACAAGTGCTTTTCTAACTTCTTCGTTGAAGATAATTCTACCAACAGTTGTTTCTAATCTGTTACCTTTTTCATCTCTTACAACGATCTTGTCGTGAAGTTTGATTACGCCAACTTCAAGAGCTGAAATAGCATCTTGGAAGTTATAGAAGTAACCTTTAACTTCTTGTTGATCATCTTTGATAATTGTTAGATAGTGCATACCTAATACCATATCTTGAGATGGAGTAACGATTGGTTTACCATTAGCAGGAGCTAATAAGTTGTTAGTAGCCAACATCAACATTCTAGCTTCAGCTTGAGCTTCGATTGAAAGTGGTACGTGAACAGCCATTTGGTCACCATCGAAGTCAGCGTTGAACGCTGTACAAGCAAGTGGGTGAAGTTGGATTGCACGACCTTCTACCAATTTTGGTTCGAATGCTTGGATACCTAATCTGTGAAGGGTTGGAGCACGGTTTAACATAACTGGGTGTCCGTCAATTACCTCTTCTAAGATATCCCAAACGATGTGTTCAGATCTTTCAATTTTCTTCTTAGCTGATTTGATGTTTTGAACATATCCTCTTTCGATAAGTTTGTTAACAACAAACGGCTTGAACAATTCGATTGCCATTTCTTTTGGCAAACCACATTGGTTCAATTGAAGAGTTGGACCTACAACGATTACTGAACGACCAGAGTAGTCAACACGTTTACCTAACAAGTTTTGACGGAAACGACCTTGTTTACCTTCAATAATGTTAGATAGAGATTTTAACGCTCTATTATTAGGACCAACAACTGTACGTCCACGACGTCCGTTATCAATCAATGCGTCAACTGCTTCTTGTAACATTCTTTTTTCGTTTCTAACGATGATTTCTGGAGCACCCATTTCCAACAATCTTTGTAAACGATTGTTTCTGTTGATAACACGTCTGTACAAGTCGTTTAAGTCAGATGTTGCAAATCTACCACCATCTAATTGAACCATTGGTCTTAAATCTGGTGGAGTTACAGGAAGTACATCCATAATCATCCATGTAGGATTTGTATCTGAAGAAATTAAGCTATCTAATAATCTCAATCTCTTAATTAATTTTGATTTCTTTTGAACTGAAGTTACGTTACCAGCTAATTCTGTTCTGATTTCTTCAGCTAAAGCGTTAATATCAACTTCAGCTAAAAGTTCTTTAATAGCTTCAGCACCGATACCAACTCTTAAAGTTGATTCTTCATTTTCAGCCATATAATCTTCGTATTCTTCTTCAGTTAATAATTGTAATTTTTTGAAATCACTATCACCGCCATCGATTACAACATAGCTGTTGAAATAGATAACTTGTTCAAGATCTTTCAAAGTCATATCTAAAAGTAAGCCTAAGTATGATGGGATACCTTTCAAGAACCAGATATGAGAAACTGGAGCTGCAAGTTTGATGTGACCCATTCTGTGACGACGAACTTTTGAATCAGTAACTTCAACGCCGCAACGTTCACAGATGATACCTTTATGTCTTACTCTTTTGTACTTTCCGCAATAACATTCCCAGTCTTTTGTAGGTCCGAAAATTCTTTCGCAGAATAAACCATCTCTTTCAGGTTTTAAAGTACGATAGTTGATTGTTTCCGGTTTAGTAACTTCGCCGTGCGACCATTGAAGTATTCTATCCGGAGATGCAATACTAATTCGTATATAATCGAAATAATCAATACTTGTTGACATTTATAATGTTCTCCTTTTTCCGTTTAGTGAGTGAGGCGAGAGTCTTGTGAACTTCCGCCGTTCACACTTCAATTATTTTTATAGATCTCCAAAAGTAGTTGGTGTTTCAAAGAAGTTGATGTTCAACAACTCTGAATCAACGTCTGATAATGTACGTTTAGGAGCTGCTTTTCTTAAATCGTCCATATCAGTCATTAAATCTACTTCTTGACCGTCTTTTTTAGCTACTGTTATGTCTAAACCAATACTTTGTAATTCTCTTACAAGTACTTTGAATGACTCAGGAATACCAGGTCTTGGGATGTTATCACCTTTAACGATTGCTTCGTATGCTCTGTTTCTACCATTAACATCATCTGATTTGATTGTTAACATTTCTTGAAGAGTATAAGCAGCACCATAAGCTTCTAACGCCCAAACTTCCATCTCACCGAATCTTTGACCACCGAATTGAGCTTTACCACCCAAAGGTTGTTGAGTTACAAGTGAGTAAGGACCTGTACTTCTTGCGTGAATCTTATCGTCAACTAAGTGAACAAGTTTCAAGAAGTAAGTTAAACCTACTGCAACTGGTCTGTCGAATGGTTCACCAGTTCTACCATCGATAAGTAAAACTTTACCATCTTCGCCAACCCAATCACAACCAGATTCTTTAATACCTCTTAATAACTCAGCTTTTGTTGCGATTTCTGATTGGTTTTCACCATACATTTCATCGAATGATGGAGCTTCGTAGTGATCACCTGTCAAGTATGCAGCCAAACCTAATAATAATTCATAAGTTTGACCAACGTTCATACGAGAAGGTACACCTAGTGGGTTCAATACGATATCAACAGGAGTTCCATCTGGTAAGAATGGCATATCTTCTTTTGGAAGAATTCTTGAAACGATACCTTTGTTACCATGACGTCCTGAAAGTTTATCACCAACTGAAACTTTACGTTTTTGAGCGATGTAAACTCTGATAACTGTATTAGCACCTGGTGGAAGTTCATCACCTTTTTCTCTATCGAATACCTTAACGTCAAGTACTCTACCGCCTTCACCATGAGGAACTCTTAGAGAATTATCTTTAACATCTCTTGCTTTTTCAGCGAAGATTGCTCTTAATAGTTTTTCTTCTGGTGGGTGTTCAGATTCACCTTTCGGTGTAACTTTACCTACCAAGATATCATCAGCATAAACTCTAGCACCGATACGAACAATACCACGTTCATCCAAGTGTCTTAAAGCGTCTTCTGATACGTTTGGAATTTCACGAGTAATTTCTTCTGGTCCAAGTTTAGTTTGACGAGCTTCAATTTCTAATTTTTCAATGTGTAATGATGTGAAGATATCATCGTGAACGCATCTTTCAGAAAGTAAGATAGCATCCTCGAAGTTGTAACCTTCCCAAGGCATATAAGCAACCAAGATGTTTTTACCTAATGAAAGTTCACCACCACAAGTTGATGCACCATCAGCGATTACATCACCTGCTTTAACCTTATCACCTTCGTTAACGATAGGTCTTTGGTTAATACAAGTATCTTGGTTAGAACGAACATATTTCATTAATGTATAAATATGTGGTTTACCTTGTAAATCTCTAATTACAATTTCTTCACCAACAACTCTTTCTACTGTACCATCTACATCTGAAACGATAACCATACCAGAGTCTTTTGCTACACGACCTTCAAGACCTGTACCAACTCTTGGTCTTTGAGTGATTAGAAGAGGTACTGCTTGACGTTGCATGTTAGAACCCATCAATGCACGGTTAGCATCGTCGTGTTCGATAAATGGAATCATAGAAGTCGCAACTGAAATGATTTGAATTGGGCAAACACCCACATAGTCAACTTTAGATGCTTCAGTCATAATGAATTCTGAACGATATCTAGCAGGTACCATTGATTCTACGAATGTTCTATCTTTAGTTAACTTAACGTCAGCTGGAGCACAACGGAAGTTTTCGTCAGCGTCAGCTGTCATATAAACAACTTCATCAGTTACAACGCCGTCTTTAACAACAAAGAACGGAGATTCAACAAAACCATAATCGTTAACTTTAGCGTGAGTAGCTAAAGAACCGATCAAACCAGCGTTAGGACCTTCTGGTGTTTCGATAGGACAGATACGTCCGTAGTGAGAAGGGTGAATATCACGAACAGCAAAACCTGCTCTTTCTCTTTGTAAACCACCAGGTCCAAGAGCTGAAATACGACGTTTGTGAGTCAATTCAGCAAGTGGGTTTGTTTGGTCCATGAACTGTGATAATTGAGAAGAACCGAAGAATTCTTTCAATGAAGCAACTAATGGTTTAGTGTTCAACAAGTTCAATGGTGTTAATGTTTCAGAATCTTGAAGAGTCATTCTTTCTTTAACGATTCTTTCGATTCTTGATAAACCAACTCTGAATTGGTTTTGTAACAATTCACCAACTGAACGGATTCTTCTGTTACCCAAGTGGTCGATATCATCCAATTGACCTTCATCGTAAGTTAAGTTGATTAAGTATTCAATTGTTGAAACGATATCTTCAACAGTTAATGTTCTTTGGTTGTTTGGAATATTTAAGTTTAATTTTTTGTTTAATTTATAACGACCTACACGACCGATATCATATTTTTTCTCATCAAAGAATCTTGATTCTAAGATTTGACGTCCACCTTGAGGTGAAGCTGGGTCACCAGGTCTTAATTTTTTGTACAATTCTACTAAAGCTTCATCAGTAGTTTCTGTTGGGTCTTTTTCTAAAGTTTTCTTCAAGAATTCAAAGTGAGTGAATTTTGATTCCATTTCAGAAACAGTAATACCCATAGCTTTAAGTAAAGTTGTAGCTAAGATTTTTCTGTTTTTGTCGATTTTAACGTGAATTACATCGTTAGAATCTGTTTCAATTTTCAACCAAGCACCACGGTTAGGAATCATTGTAGCGTTGTATAAACGTTTTCCTGTTGGTGATGGCTCACACTTGAAGTAAACACCAGGAGAACGTACGATTTGTGATACGATTACACGTTCTGCACCATTAACAATGAATGTACCTTTGTCAGTCATTGTTGGAATGTCACCAATGTAAACTTCTTGTTCTTTAATTTCACCGCTATCACGGTTAACTAATCTGATCATAACGCGTAATTGTTTTGCATAAGTTGCGTCATGAATTCTAGCTTCTTCAACTGTATACTTCGCATTGTCGAAAGTATAGTTTGGTAAGAAGTGTAATTCTAATCTGCCTGTATAGTCTTTAATAGGAGAGAAAGAAAGTAATTCTTCTTTCAAACCTTCCTTTAAGAACCATTCAAACGATTTTTTTTGCACTTCAATAAGGTCTGGTAAATCGTCCAAACGAGTATGAGGAATACCCATTGGCGTTACTCTTTTTGCATATTTTGTCTCAGACATCAATTCACCTCGTTAAATAATGGTGTACGTACTATAAACTATTTTTTTCTAACTTAAGGCTGTAAACCCTCTACCTTTTTTAAATTTCGAGCATGTTTTATATGAAATTTTTTGGTAAATAACTGCAATTTCAGGGATCTTTGAAAGTTGGTCAAACCCGCTCATAGTCAAATGTTCAGATTTTGGGCATAGTTCACCCAACTTTACTTTTGCATGTTACTCCATCATATTACATCAATATTAGTAGTCAAGCTAACACCCATTATTTTTTGAAAATTTTTCACATTTTTCTTAACAAAAATTTACAGGGGTAAATATACATAGCCGAACATTTGATTATACTTGATTTTGAGTGTCAATCGTTCTTGAGAAGAAATTCAAAACATTGCATAAATAAAGGGTTTCATACATCTAACCCCAAACCCTTGTGTAGTCAAATATTCACACTTCACATATCAAAAATCTAATGTTATAATTATCTTATGTTTTATTTTGAAAATATCAACGGGAAAAGAATTTTAAAATCAGATTTTATAAAAGATGTTGAAGCGTTTTTTACAACCAGAGATTTATGCCTTTGTGACAAAGAAAACGACAAAAATATTGAAATTTTAAATAACAGAGAAATTATCTCAAAACACTTAAAAATAGATAAAAATAAATTCATTTACCCCGAGCAAACACATAGCGCAAATATAGATATAGCAATAGAAACACGCCAAGATTATCCAGATTGTGATGCATTAATTTTAACCAAAAAAAATCTTGGAATTTTCTTAAATTTTGCAGATTGCACCCCGATAATTTTATACGATAAAATCCAAAATATTGGAGCAATTGCTCATGCCGGTTGGCGTGGAACGGCTCAAAAAATTGCACCATTAACTGCGCAAAAATTAGTTGAAAATTTTAATTCAAAAATAGAAAATATTATCGCAATAATTGGGCCTGCAATTGGTTTCTGTTGCTACAATGTAGGTCAAGAAGTTTATGAAAAATTATCCAAAACTGTTTCAAATTTTGAGGGACTTTTTGAGATAAGAAATGGCGAAATTTTTGTTGATTTAAAAGAGATAAATAAACGCCAACTTGAAGAAATAGGAATACAAAAAATCGACGTGTGTCCTTATTGCACAGTTCACAATAACGATTTATTCTATTCATACAGAAATGAAAGCGGGACAGGTAAAAGACACAGTGCAGTGTTAAGATTATAACCCTATCCCCACCCCTCTCCCTGAGAGAGGGAATTTGAAAGGATATTATGCAAAAAATTGAAATCGGAAAAACTTACAAACACTACAAAGGGAATGTTTATAAAATCATTGCACTTGCAAAACATTCTGAAAATCTAGAAGATATGATTGTTTATCAAGCAATCAAAGATGGTAAAACTTGGGTCAGACCAGCTTCAATGTGGAATGATAAAATTGATGAAGATGGGACTTTGAGATTTACCCTACTAAATTAGATTTTTAGGTAATGTTATTTACTAAAAAAACACCAAAAATACCATTATGAATCTTTGGTATCAGACATTAACTAAACCACCTCTAACCCCTCCAGCATCATACTTTCCAATTGCTTGGGGAATACTTTATACTTTGATGACAATTGCATTTTTTATTGTTTTATCAAAACCTCATACTCAAGAAAAATATATCGCCGTTAATCTATTCTTATTTCAACTTGTACTAAATTTCACTTGGAGTTATGTATTCTTTGAAATGGAATCAATTATATTAGGCTTGATAGATGTATTTTTATTATTAATCCTTTTATCATTTACTATTTATTATTTTTTCAAAGTATCTAAACTTGCAGGAATATTATTGATCCCATATCTTTTACAGGTAATCTTTGCACTATATCTCAATTTTGGGTTTGCAATATTAAATTAAATTTGTATATTTTTGTAATAAAATTTTAAAAAATAAGCAAAATCTTCCATGTTTTGGTTTAATAAAAGCAGGAAGGAAATGTGTATGAAAAAGTTTTTACTTATAATCCTAGCGATTTTTTTAACAAATATATCTGCATTTGCCATAGATTATAATAACCAAAAATATGGTATATATGCACCTAATGGTTGCCAAGAATGTCGCAGAGTGAGAAAAAGATTTGCAAAACCTCTTACAAGATTTGCCCAACCGAGACCAAGACAAAAAACTGGATACTACAAAACTAAAATGAATACACGTTATCCAAAACCTATCCACAAAACAACTGTACAAGCATCCAGATTTAACAAAAATTATACTATTGTACAAGGTAAAAAAACGACTTGTAATGGTATAACTTACTATGGTCCAAATAATGTTTGCAAATAAATGAACATTTTTAAATCCAAATCGTTTAATAAATATACACTAGCGAAAATAAAGGTTTGGAGGTAAAATGAAAAAGTTTTTGTTGACATTAATGGTTTTAGGAATTACATCATCTAGTAGTGCGTTTGGTTATTATGAAGTTAAGTACATGGAAACTGGTGCTGTTAAAAATTTTACACCAGTAGCTTTTGGCTCTAATGCCCCTTGGTTACCAGGAAATAGAGAAATGAAAGCTCAAAGAGCTCGTGCAGTTCGTCGTTACAATGCCGAAACTGAAGCTATCAAAAATATGTACAGACCCAATATTAACTTAAATATCAATACAAATAACAATAATAAAATGCAAAAAACAGAAGGATTAACCGCAGTAGAAGATAACAATCTTTCTACAATATCACCTAAGGTTACACCAAAAAAATTCACATCAGCAACTTGTAATGGTATTACATACTATTCTGAAAACAATCCTTGCTCTCTATAATTAGAAATTTGTTTAATTATTTGTCCCATTTCGAAATTTGTCATATAATAACCATATGAAAAAATTATTGTGTTATGGCGATTCAAATACTTACGGATTCATCCCAAAGACTTGTGGCAGATATGAAAAATCTGAACGTTGGTCTGGGATACTATCTGAACTTCTACCTTATTATGAAGTTATAGAAGAAGGGATGAACAACCGCACAGGATTTTTTAAGAACCCAGAAGGCTTGAAACAAAGCGGTGGGGAATATTTCCCTGTGTATTTGCAAAACCATAAAGATATAGATATTTGTATTTTGGCGATTGGTACAAATGATGCACAAATCTTTTATAATCTTGATGAAACAACTATTAGAACTGGATTACAAAAATATATAGATTTAATACATAAAACAAATTTGAGAACAGAAATTGTAATTATTCCACCAGTTAAAATTATGCCATACATTTTAGATAGTGGTTTTTCTATGATGTTTGACCAAGAGTCAATAAAAAGAAATCACAACACACTTTCTGTTTTTGAACAAATCGCAAAAGAAAATAGTTGTGAATTTTTTGATATAAACGAAATAGTAACTCCTTCAGAAGCTGATGGGCTTCATTACACTAAAGAATCACACAAAATCATCGCTCAACATTTAGCGGAATTTGTGAAAACTATTTCTGTCCTGCCAAGGATACTTTAAACCCTTGAAATGCAGGACTTAATTTGACAAAATCTTGAGGTTTTTGCTCTTGAGTTTGTGTTGCAGCGGCTTTTTGTTGTTGATTATATCTATATTTTGTCCAAACCCTAGAAACTGCACTCAAAACAAATCCCATTGTTACCAAACTAAATAAATATGGAACTCCTGTAATTATAGCTTTTTGTTTAATAAGTTTTGCTAATTCTTCATCAACAGAAGTTTTATTTAATTTTGAAAGTTTTTCAGCAATCTTTGGTAATTCTTTTCTTGTCGGAACATTTTCAATTACGCCTTTTGCATTACGCTTGATAAGTTCTGGAAATTTACCCTTGTCTGCCAAAACTTTTTTGAATCCAGCATCTAAAATTGCTGAACCAAAAATTGTGTAAAGTACAACAAGCGGAACTCTTGTCCAAACTTCATAAAAATCTAATTTGCCTCTTTCTTTTGCCGCACTAGAGTACCCGAACAAACCTGTAATACAAGTCACAGCTAATTGACCTTTACTTAGAGATAACTTACCATTATTATTCACAAAATCTAATTTTAAATAATCTTTCAAGAAATTATCTGTTTTTTCTGATTTCAAACCAACTTTGTGTAAAAGTTTTGAAATCTGTTCACCTGGCTCTAATAGAGCTTCAGAAAATTTCAAGGCAGCTTTTGATTTGTGGCCAAATCTTGCAAGTGCTAAACCTGCACCAATCCCAGCAACAGACAATGCTGCCATTTTCTTCAAAACTGATTTTGAATGAGTTTCTACTCGATTTTGTTGTTCTAAATTTTCAGTTTTTTCTTTGCTTAAATTCGCAACATTATTAAAATCACTTACTTTAAAAACTTTTAAAGTAAATAGATTTTTCGCAAAACCTAAAGCATATTCTAAAGCTGGAACAGTAATACATGCCAACACAACACCTGCTTTTGTTGCAGTTAAATTCTTTTTCAAATTTTTATCAATAACTTTTGATGCTTTAATTTCATCTAAACTTTGAGGAAGATTTTTTACCACAGTATCTTTAATATTTTTTGGCTGAACAGATTTAAATAATTTATTTCTAAATAAATGTTCTCCAAAAAATGGGGCAGCAAAATAGAAAATACCAGATTCTAAAAACTCTAAAAACGTAAACTCGCTAAAATCAATAAAACTTCTTGATAATACTGCCTTTGGAAACCAATTTGTTAATGTTCCTTGGATAAATCTTGTTGAAGATAAATTCTCTTGAGATTTCAAAAAACCATCGAGAAACTTTGTCCCTTTAGTAAATTGTTGCGGCGTAGCCTGAAATGACAAACTACTATTATTCGTCTGGCGTATGAAATTTTTGTTTTTAAAGTTTATATTATTATCAATACTTGGTATCATTCTTCTTTTCCCCTATCTATTTATATTTCTAACTAAAAAGACCACCCTTGGCAGGTGGTCTTTTGTTTATTTGCTATCTTTATTAACACATTCGATTTGCAACAAAATGACCACCTAAACTTAGGCTTTGCATCATCATCATTTGCATCATCATAGTGTTGTTTTTCATACTAATCGTAAATCCTTTTCAATCCAATACTACAACAATAGAAAATTATTGTCAATTATACAATTAATAATAATTAATATATTATAACTGTTTTCCGTGAACAACTTCTTCTGCTAATAATTGTCTAGCTAGATCTAAAGCATTTGATAGGGTATAATCTTGAACTTTTGAAAATATTTCATCGTGTTTAAAGATATCAATCATTTCATAACCTTGAGCAGTCATTCTGTAATCAGCATCAACAATACTATATTCACCGCCCACACAATGAACAAATCCAAATGGGTATTTTGTATAAAAAGACTCTATTAAACCTTTATCGCCTAGAATAAGAATATGTCCCATGAATTTACGCTCTAATGCTCTGCCTTTAATCCCAAGTTTTTGCATCAAAGTATGTGAACTAATAACATAATCCTCATGATCTTGCATTGCTAAAAATATTTCTCTTACAAAATTTCTATCAATTCTCATTATCTAAGCCTCATATAAATCTTCTTAGCTAATTTATAGCACTTTTTTTATGAATTTTCAAGCAAAAATCTACACAGTGGCTTCAACCTTGGTAAATTGAGAATCATATAGATGTTTATATACACCATCTTCGATCTGAATAAGTTCATTATGATTACCAAGCTCTACCAAGTTACCATCTTTGATAACTGCAATTCTTGTCGCATTTTGAACTGTTGTAAGCCTATGAGCAATTACAAATACTGTTCTGTCTTTCATCAAGTTTTCGATTGCTTGTTGAACGATTTTTTCAGCTTGGTTATCAAGTGCACTTGTCGCTTCATCTAAAATAAGAATAGGTGCGTTTTTCAAGAAAGCCCTTGCAATACCAATTCTTTGTTTTTGACCACCAGACAATAATACGCCACGTTCTCCAATATATGTATCAAGTCCTTTTTCTAAACTTTTTACAAAATCTTCCAAATAAGAATCTCTAATTGCCGCCTGCAATTGTTCTTCTGTCGCTTTTAGATTTCCTATCATAATATTATCTCTGATTGTGCCAGAGAATAAGAAATTATCTTGAAATACTATTGAAATATTATCTCTCAAAGATTCTAAAGTTATATTTCTTACATCATTTCCATCAATAAACACTCCACCTTGTTTAACATCGTAAAAACGTGGGATTAAGTTAACAATTGTACTTTTGCCACCGCCAGAATTGCCAACAAGCGCAAAAGTTTCACCTTTTGGAACATTAAATGAAACACCTTTTAAAACAGGTTTTCCTTTTTTATATTCAAAATGAACATCTCTAAATTCAACACCATTTTCTAAACCAGTTATTTTAACTGCATCCGCCTTATCTCTAATAGCTGGAATACCTTCTAACTGTACAATAACACGTTCTAATGCCAACAACGCAGATTGCATACTTTTAGCATTATTACCCAACAATTTAATTGGAGTATAAAGCATAATTAACGCAGTGATAAACGAAACAAAGTTACCACTTGTGATATGACCTTTGACAATCATATAGCTACCCAAACCGATAACTGCAGCAATACCAATTGATACAACAATATGCATCATTGGAGATAACCAACCAGTTTTTTGTGTCATTTTCATACCTAATGAAAATACTGAATCTAAATCTTTGCTAAAAGTTTTATTCTGGTGATTGTATAAATTATATGCAGTAATAACCTTGTTACCAGCAAATGCTTCATTATATGCAGTAATAATTTTACCAACAGCACTTTCAGATTTGCTTGTAATAGCAAGAATCATTTGACGCATTTTAGTAAGTGGAACAACTGCGCAAATTAAAACAATAATCGCAATAATTGCCAATTCCCAAGAGTTGTACAACAATACTGCAATCAACGATAAAGATGAGAAAATTCTTGAAATACCTTGTTTCATATTGTTCAATAAATTACCGCAAGCTGAATCAACGTCATTATTAAACAAACGCATAATATCGCCTGAGGTTTTTGTATCAAAGAAAGTTGCATCTTTATGCATCAATTTATCATATAAAGTCTTTTTAAAATCAGTTGTTACCTTACCCGCAACCCAAGCATTCATATAAGTTGAAAGGTAATTTAGTAAACCTTGCATAGAAGTAAAACCAACAATTAAAAGAGGAATATACCAAGGAGATTGAACAGTTTTATCTACCATTACAATATCCATATAAGGTTTTAAAGATAGAGCAATAACCGCATCCAATGAACCAATCGGAATAGCCAAACCTAATGCCAACATAGTTCTGAACCAATATTTTTTAAAATATGGAACAACTTTTACATAATTTTTTATTATGCCATCTTTATCGAATAATTTAAAAATATCCTTAATTTTCTGTTTAAATTTATCCATTATATCCTCTTTATTTTGATAATTTCTTTGCCCAATTATACGCTGATAAAATACTATCTTCTAACGTTTTTTCTGGAACCCAACCTAAAACTTTTTTTGCTTTTTGGTTGTCTGCAACCAATATCGCAGGATCACCTTCTCGTCTTGGTTGAATATCTACTGGGATTTTTTCACCTGTAACTTTTTCACAAACTGAAAAAACTTCTTTAACACTATTTCCATTATTTGTCCCAAGATTAAAGAAATTTGTTTCTCCGCCTTTTTCCAAATAATCTAGTGCTAAAACATGTGCTTTAGCTAAATCTTCTACATTGATATAATCTCTAACACATGTACCATCTATTGTATCATAATCCGTTCCAAACATCTGGAAAGTTTTTCCACATCCAAAAGTTGATTTCAAAATATTAGGAATTAAGTGAGTTTCAGGCTCATGCCACTCACCAATTCTTGCTCTATTATCCGCACCTGCGACATTAAAATATCTCAAACGAACAGATTTTAAATTAAAACTCTTGTCATATTCATCCATTATTTTTTCAATTTTTAATTTTGTTTCACCATATGGATTTATAGGTTTTTGAGGATGATTTTCATCTATTGGAGTATAAATCGGCTCACCATAAGTTGCTGCCGTTGAAGAAAATACAATTCTTTTTACTCCATTTTCAATCATTGATTTTAACAAATTAACTGTTCCATCAACATTGTTTGAAAAATACTTTTGTGGATTTTTCATTGATTCTGCAACTTGAGAATACGCTGCAAAATGTACAACTACTTCAATCTCATGTTTTTTAAAAACATTTTGAATATCAGATAAATTTTTCAAATCGCCTTGAATAAAGTCAATAACTTTGCCACTAGCTTGAATAGATTTTAAGGTTTCAACAGTTTCAATATGACCAAGCTCTAAGTTATCAAAAATTACAACATCATAACCATTTCCTAACAAGGCTAAAACACAATGACTACCAACATAACCAGCACCACCAGTAACTAAAATCATTACACATCCTCCACAACTTTTTCAAAACTTGATTGTTTTGGAAATTTTTCATCTAAGAATTTTCTCATTGCCAATCTATCGTCATCAGTTGTCTTTAAACTATCGTTAAAACAAAATAAATATGGTCTATTATTTTCTACAAGTTTTATTCTCGAAGCTCTCAATTCAATTAACATAGAATCTTGAGGACGGCTCATTAAAAATCCAACAAATTTCGTAGCAAAATTATTTACAATTCTTGCCACGCCATTACCCTTAGCTAAGGAATAATACCCAAAAATAGAACGTTGAACACTTTCTTTTTCTCTAAATTTTTGTAGCATAGTTTTATGGAAAATATCCTTAAATTCTTCACAACACTGTTGCAAATCAGATTTTCTATACGCATCAATATTATGATGAGAGAAATTTGGACAAGATTTTCCAAATTTGTTTTGCACCAATTTATACGATTCTGAAATTGTATAACCATACAATCTTCTATAAATTTTTTTGATTATACGTCTTTTTAAAAATCGAACAATTGGTGCGCCAACTTTATCGAAAAAGAATTCTTTTTCTACAAAATTTCCAAAAAACATATCATCATTTGCATATAAAAAATGTTCCGATAAATTTGGGATTTTATGCAACACAGTTTCAATAGCCATTGAATTAAATGTTGGCAAAGCCTCAGGCGGCATAATTTGCGTATGGTCAATAATATGAATTTTGGGATTTGTTGTATCAAGCCAATTTGGAATTTGGTTATCAGTTACGATAAAAATATTGTTTATCCAAGGTGCAAATTTTTCTAATGATCTAAGCGAATATTTTAGCTCATCATTATCAATAAAACGACAATCTCCGACTGAATCATTATCTAAATTTTTACCATATTTTTTTAATTCATTGTTCTTTTTTTCACGCCAAATACTATCCGATGAATCACACCACAAATACACAATATCAACAGGATAGTTATTTATCGAAAAATTTTCAGACTCTTGAACCAATGTTTTTTCTCTCTATTAGATAATGTTTAAACAAATCTGGTTTAATTATAAATTATCAAATACTCAATTCAAGTTATAACTAAGAAATATTTACATTACATAGTCAATATAATAAACGGCTTCATCATGCACATATTTATTTACCGCCCTTGCATAAGCCTGTTGTGCATCAGAAATTTTTGACAACCCTGCAATTTCTCGTGTTAATTTTGCCATATAGGTATAAAGTGGCAAAACTTTTGGATCATCAAGAACAACTTCTGTTCCATTTATTTTAAACACAGTAAAAGGTAGCGCAGATTTATCATCGGGAACTCTCACATGATGTGCTAATAATTCAACATGTTGGGGTTTTTGCGGATTTGTATAATCCACTTGGCAGTAAGAACTAACCTTTTTTAGCGCATTTTGAAAATCAGATAAGTGATTCCCCTTTTTACTATCTGTCAAATCACATTTAATCAACACATCCAAACAAGCCCTATCACCCTCTTTTATGTTTCCATTATTAAGAAGATAAGATCCGAACTCTGAGTACGCTTTTTTGCCTATGTATAAATTATTTATTCCAGTAAACGATACTTGCATATCTGTTTTAAGTTAAAACAAATAATTTTTTGCTACAAATGTTCAATAACTTTTTTTACATATGAAAAATATTCATTATTTTTATATGGTTTAATATTTTCTAGAACTTCTTCTTTTGAAATAAAGCCCATTCTTAATGCAACTTCTTCCAAACAAGCAACTTTTATATCTTGATTTTCTTCAATAGTTTGAACAAATTGACCCGCTTGCAACAAAGACTTGTGAGTACCAGTGTCTAACCACGCAAAACCACGCCCCAAACGTTCTACTTGCAACTTACCTTGTTCAAGATAAATTCTGTTTAAATCAGTGATTTCTAATTCACCACGAGCAGATGGTTTTAAATTTTTTGCATATTCAACAACTTTATTATCATAAAAATACAAACCAGTAACCGCATAATTAGATTTTGGTTCTTTTGGTTTTTCCTCAATAGAAATAGCTTTGCCATTTTCATCGAACTCAACAACACCAAATCTTTCTGGGTCTTTAACCATATAACCAAATACAGTTGCATCCCCTTTTTCTTCAGCTGTTTTAACCGCATTTTTCAACATTGATGAAAAACAAGGACCATAGAAAATATTATCACCTAAAACTAAGGCTACTGAATCATTCCCAATAAATTCTTCACCCAAAATAAATGCCTGAGCCAAACCATCTGGACTAGGTTGTTCAACATATGAGAACTTAACACCAAATTGAGAACCATCACCTAAAAGTTTTTTAAAATTAGGCAAATCCTGAGGAGTTGAAATGATAAGAATTTCTTGAATTCCCGCCAACATTAAAACAGAAATCGGATGATAAATCATTGGTTTATCATAAATTGGCAACAATTGTTTTGAAATTCCGATTGTACTTGGATATAATCTTGTTCCGCTACCACCAGCTAATACTATACCTTTCATTATTTACCTACTTTCTGTCTTAAGTTAATGTAATCTTTCAATGCATCTTTCCAATCTCTGCAAATCCCGTCATTATCCATAACACTATATGCTGGACGTTTTGCAGGACGTGGAAACTCATCAGTTGTACATGGTTTCAAATTCGCATCTATACCACTCAATTCAAACGCGGTTTTTGCAAAACCATACCAAGAAGTAACCCCGCTTCCACAAATATGATATATGCCATAAGGTTTTTTCTCTTCTAAAAGTTTTAAAATCCCCCCAGACAATTCAACTGTCCAAGTTGGACAACCAATTTGATCATCCACAACTTTTAATTCTGGTTTATCAGCTAAAGAAATCATAGTTTCGACAAAGTTTTTACCATAAATTCCATATAACCAACTTGTTCTTGCGATATAATATTTTTCACAATATTTTCTAACCGCTTCTTCACCTTCCCATTTTGTTAAGCCATAATTGTTTAATGGTGCAGTTTTATCAGTCGGTTTGTAAGGTTCTATACCATTACCAGCAAAAACATAATCCGTTGAAATATAAACCATTATGCAATTATTTTTAGCACAAGATTTTGCAACATTTTCTGTACCGATAGCATTGATAAGCCTTGCAGTTTCAATATCTTCTTCAGCTTTATCCACATTTGTATAAGCAGCACAATGAACTACAACATCTGGTTTTTCAGTTGAAATAACACTTTCAACACTTTCACCATTTGTAATATCCATTTCCGCAACATCAGTCTTAATAACAGTATAATTGGCACTTTCTAAAATCGGGCACAAGTCCTGACCTAACATACCATTTGAACCTGTTACAAGGATTGTAGCTAAGCAGCTATGATGAGAAGCAGATATGCCATTACCCATTAGACACCCCTTCCCTTTGCATAATTTTATTTTTCAAAGCATTAATTCTATAAGACAAAATATTACATTCCTCATGCAATAATGTGTCCTCTTGAATAAATCCTAATGCTTCCGATATTGATAAACAAGCCTCAACCTCAGCTAAAGACGAAACTGCTACATTCAAAAAATGGGCAAAATCTTTTGCTGTTTGCCTAGTTTTTCCCTCTGCTATATTCAAAGATACAGAAACCACAGCTCTTCTCATCTGAGTTTTTAAGTTATACTCTTCGCTTTTTGGCAAATCGTCAATAACTTTATATACTCTTTTAATAAGATGAACTGAATCATGCCAGATTTCCAAATCTTTATACATAATGCCCTTTTCTACTTAGCTGCTACACTACTTAGCTGCTTAGCTGCAACATTCTTCATCCAATTTTGATTGTTCAAATACCAATCAATAGTAATTTTAATACCTTCTTCAAATGTTAAAGATGGCTTCCAACCAAGCTCAGCTGTAATCTTATCGTTAGAAATAGCATAACGTCTGTCATGACCTAATCTATCTTCGACAAATTTGATTGAGGATTCATCTTTACCCATAGCATCTAAAATTAAACGAGTAATTTCCATATTAGTTTTTTCGTTGTGTCCACCAATATTGTAAACTTCACCGATTTTACCTCTATGAAGTACAACATCAATAGCTTCGCAATGGTCATAAACATATAACCAATCACGAACGTTCAATCCATCACCATAAACAGGAACTTTTTCGCCTTTTAATAATTGTGAAATAAAGAATGGGATAAGTTTTTCTGGATATTGATATGGACCATAGTTATTTGAACATCTTGTATTCAATACTGGTAATTTATATGTTTCATAATAAGCTCTTGTCAACAAATCAGCACTAGCTTTTGAAGCTGAATATGGGCTGTTTGGAGCAAGTGGAGTTGTTTCATAGAAATAACCAGTTTTACCTAAAGTTCCATAAACTTCATCTGTTGAAACTTGCAAATATCTTTCAACACCAAGTTCTTTTGATGCTTGTAACAAATTCAAAGTACCTTGAACATTTGTTTCAACAAAGATTTCTGGGCGCTTAATTGAATTATCAACGTGAGATTCTGCCGCAAAGTTTACAACACAATCAACTTCTGAAATCAAATCTCTAACCAAGTCTCTATCACAAATATTTCCATGAACAAATGTATAATTTGGATTGTTTTCAACATCTTTTAAATTTTCCAAATTACCACAATAAGTAAGGGCATCCAAATTAATAATTTTGTAATCAGCATGTTTATTTAACATATGTCTTACAAAACAACTTCCAATAAAACCAGCGCCGCCAGTAACTAAAACTTTAGTCATTAGTATAATTCCTCTTTGTTTATTCCACTTAATTCTGATTGATACTTATCTTTATCCGACAAAATCGGTTCAAAATCAATTCCCCAATCAATATTAATTTCTTTATCACACCAAAGAATTCCTCTATCTGCTTGTGGTGCATACTCTCCACTTGTTTTGTAAATAATTTCAACTTCATCAGACAATGCAACAAATCCATGCGCAAATCCCGCTGGAATATATAGCATATTTTTATTATCCTCAGATAATTCAATTTTTACATATTGCCCAAAAGTTTTTGAATTTTTTCTGATATCAACTGCAACATCATAAATTCTACCTTTTGAACATCTAACAAGTTTTGCTTGTCCGTAGGGTTTTGCTTGGTAATGCAATCCTCTTAAAACACCTTTTGTCGATTTTGAATGATTATCTTGAGTAAATTCAACATCGATACCATTTGCTACAAAATCAGATTTTTTATAAGTTTCCATGAAAAATCCACGGTTATCACCAAAAACTTTTGGCTTAACTAAAATTACATCCTCAATATTTTGTCTTTCAAATTCAAACGGCATTTATTACTCCTTCAAATAATCTTTATAGTAATTTTACCGCTTCAAATATATAATTCAAGTCTAAAACCATGACCCTAAAATACTTTTGTGATATTTTATTCATGTCAAATTTAAATTTACATAAGGATATCCAAAAATGAGACGAGTTGCTATATTCGCACACTATGACAAAGACAATATTATTGAAGATTATGTAATTTTTTATCTTCAAGAGCTAAAAAAAGTTGCTGAAAAAATCATTTTCGTATCAGATAGCAATATTACAGAATCAGAACTAGAAAAAATAAATAATATAGCAAATCACACAATAACAGAAAAACATGGAGAATACGACTTCGGTTCTTATAAAAGAGGATATTTACTAGCCAAAGAACTTGGATATTTGCAAGATTGCGAAGAACTTGTAATTTGTAATGACAGTTGCTATGGACCACTTTACCCGTTTGAAAATATGTTCAACACAATGAGTCCCAAAAAGCTTGACGTTTGGGGATTAACTATTAATCCCGAAGGGATGAGCCTTGATAATGGAACAATAAAAAGCCAAGAATTCCCACATATTCAAAGCTATTTTGTAGTGTTTAAACCTCAAGTTTTTAAATCTGAATTTTTTGATAACTTCATTACTTCTGTAAAAAAAGAAGAAAATAAAGAACTAATAATTATAAAATACGAGATGGGACTAACTCAACTGTTAATAGATAATAATTTTGAATACGATGCTTATTGTCAACTTAGTAAAATTATAAAAAGTTCACACCTAAAGGGCTACGAAACTCTTATTTTAGATGATAAATGCCCATTAATTAAAACAAGTATCTTTAGAGAAAATTTTAAACCAAAATTCCCTCCAAATTATAAATTAATTGAAACTCAAACAAATTATGATATAGCATTAATCAAAAAAGACGTTATACGTAATAAGAAATCAATCACATTTACTCAATTTGTTAAATGCATTTTTTCAATAAATAACACCTATTCGCATAAAATAATTACAATATGTGGATTTGTTATAAAAATTGCAAGAAAGAAAAAAAGGGCTTCTTAAATTTTTAAATATCTACAAATTTCCATATTAAAAAGTTTTATCAATTTTAATTTATTATTTAATTTTTTATAGGTCAAAAGTTCAAAAACAAATGGAATTCCCTGTTTTTTATACAAAACACCAAATTCCTTTATTTTATCTATATCAATCATTACTTTTTTAGAATCTATTGTATCCAAAATATAACCTTCATATTCCATAGTTTTTTCTGTCATTGAATACATTCTTTCAATATTATTCATCTGATTTGAACCATGCCAGCGATATGAGAAAAGCACTTCGTCAATATATTTCATTTTTGCATATTTAGAAATCTGCAACATCAACCAAAAATCTTCTAAAGGAGCTTCTGGTGTGAATTCACCAATTATATCAAATATAGATTTTCTGATTAAATATCCATTTGGAATATAATTTGCCGTATAAATTGTTTCATAAGTCCCAAACATTTCAGTATTGAAATTAAACCCTTTACCTCGTTGTAAATATGCAACATTCGTCAAAAACTTGGCATCATTTTCTTCATACACTAACGCCTTGTTATTACCCCAATATGCTCGTTTCCCCTCAGAGTCAATAATTTCATTATCCCCAACGGCAAGAGCATAATCTTCATTATTTGCCAAAAATTCAACTTCTTTTTCAATTGCATTAGGTTTTGCCAAATCATCAGATGCGATTATATAAACAAATTCACCTTGAGCTAATGACAAAAGTTTATTTAATGTTTTACAACTGCCTTCGTTTTGTTTAGTTTCAAACACAACACGAACAAAACGTTTTTCACATTCTACTTGAAGTTCTTGAATTTTTTGCCATGTGGAATCTTTTGAACCATCATCTAAAATTATAAGCTCTATATTTTGATAACTCTGTTCAATTATTGATTTAATTGTCCCTTGCACATAATTTTCATGATTATATGCAGGAATTATTACTGAAACTAGCGAGCTAGTATGCATTCACAACCTCAACAACTTTTTTTACTTCATCATCTGTCATAACAGGAGAAATCGGTAATGACATAACTTCTGCATGAATCTTTTCTGTCACAGGAAGTGAAAGGTGAGCATATTCACTATAACAACCTTGTTTATGTGGAGCTGTAGGATAGTGAATGTTTGTTTGGATATCATTTGCTTCTAGATGTTTTTGCAACGCATCTCTATCATCACATCTCACAACAAAAACATGCCATACATGAGCGTCTTCTGAATAAGTTTGTGGCAACGTAATTTTTGGATTTTTAATATTTTCTCTATAATATTTTGCAATTTCACGACGACGAGCGTTATCTTTATCAAGATGTGGTAATTTTACATCCAAAATCGCAGCTTGAATTTCATCCAATCTTGAATTTGTACCTTTATAAATGTGGTGATATTTGTAATCAGAACCATAATTTGCAATTGCTCTGATTTTTGTTGCTAATTCATCATCATTTGTTGTAACTGCACCACCATCACCCATACATCCAAGATTTTTACCTGGGTAGAATGAAAATCCAGAAGCATCACCTAAATTACCTACTCGTTTGAATTCTCCATTTACATTTACCCCTGCACCGTGAGCTTGAGCTGAATCTTCAATAACTTTTAAGTCATATTTTTTAGCTAATGCCCAAATTTTTTCCATTTGAACGGCTTGACCATACAAATGAACAACCATAATTGCTTTTGTATTAGGTGTAATTTTTTCTTCGATTAAATCTGGATTGATGTTGTATGTATTGATATCAGGCTCAACCAAAACTGGCGTACAACCATTTTCAGAAATTGCTAAAATTGAAGCGATATAAGTATTTGCAGGCACAATAATTTCATCGCCAGCACCAAAACTATAAGCCTTGATGATAAGGTTAAGCGCATCTAAACCATTTGCAACACCAATACAATGTTTTGTACCACAATACGCCGCAAAATTTTTCTCAAATTCCTTATCTTGGTTCCCTAATAGGTACCAACCAGAATCTAAAACTTGTTTAATTCTAGCATCAATTTCTTCTCTAAAACGTTCGTTAATTTTATGCAAATCTAAAAATTTAATCATTATTTTTCTCCTTAGTTTAATTATACTGCAAATTGTTGAAATAAAATTTCAGGAAAGAAGATTACTCTCTCTCTCTCTCTC
>JAGAJM010000015.1 GCA_017626055.1 bacterium
TTTTGGTTTGCCATTTTTTAGAACCCAAATACCTCGATTTTGGTATCTTTGACCATTTGTTTGTGGCGTGAATTTAAGTGCTACATTTGGCGCACACATAACGTCTGTGCTACGTTTTGTGATAATCGAAACGTTAGCAGTCATCCCTGGTTTTAGGGTTAAATCTTCGTTATCGACACTTACGATAACTGTATAAGTTACAACGTTTGAAGTCGTTGTGGAGTCTAGTCTAACTTGAGTAACTATACCTTTAAATGTTGTATCGGGATATCCATCAAGGTTGAATTCAGCTTCTTGACCTTCTTTTACTCGACCGATATCTGCTTCTGAAACGTTTACTTCGATTTGCATCTTTGTTAAATCTTGTGCGATTTTGAATAGTTCGGGCGCTTGGAAACTTGCTGCAACAGGTTGTCCTACGTTGATATCACGAGAGATAATTGTTCCATCAACAGGTGCAATAATTTTTGTATAACCAAGGTTTGTTACTGCTGTTTTGTAGTTTGCTTGAGCTTGTGCAATTGATGCTCTTTGAGCCCCAATTGATGCTTTTTTAGCTAAGTAATCACTTTCAGCTTGATCTAGTTCACTACGTGCAATAAAGTTTTTTGCATATAAGTTTTTATAACGTGTATAAGTTTTTTCAGCCATTGAAAGTTCGGCATTCAATCTTGCTAAATTTGCTTGTGCATTTGTGATTTGTGCTTGATTTTGGTCAACTGATGCTTGGAAGTTTGCTGGGTCAATTTGAGCAAGTAATTGACCTTTTTTTACTTCTGAGTTGAAGTCAACGTAAATTTCTTTCATCAAGCCTGATACAGTTGAACCAACGCTTACAATGTTTACAGGGTTGATTGTACCTGATGCTTCTACAACGTCAGTGATTGTGCATTTTGTAAGTTTTTGGGTTTGGTATGTGATTTTGTTTGCGTTTATATTTACCAAACTGATTCCACCAATCACCAAAGCTAATGCTAGCGGAATTATGTATCTTTTTTTACAGTAATTTGTTTTAATTTCTTGTAAATCCATATTATCTATCCTCTAATGAAACTGTTACCTCTTGAGGGTAAGCAATTACACTTTCTAAATTTGCTCTTGCTACGTTGTATTTATAAATAGTTTCAATGAATGAACATTGAGCGTTGTTGTAATTAACTTTTGCATCTTGTAATTGAATATAATCACCCAAACCTACATAGTATCTACCTTCTGCAAGTTCGTAATTCTCTTTTGTTTGTCGAACTTTAACTCCTAAAAGCGGGATTTGTTTTTCAAGTTCAATCATATTGATATATGCGTTTTGAACTTCAAAATAGATATCTTGGTTAAGTTGATTTAATGCGTTTTCTGCAATATCAACTTGAAATTCTGCAGCATCAACTCTTGATTTTTGTGCCATTATGTTTACAGAACTTGAAACGTTAATTCCAACATTGAATGAATTTGTTCTGTTCATATCTCTGTATCCATAACCAGTTGTTGCTGAAATTTCTGGGTAATAATTTCTTTTTACATATAATAAATTTTCTTCAACGGCATCAAGTGTTGAACGATAGGCTTTCAAATCGGCACGATTATCGTATGCCATTTTTATACATTCTTCAAAAGAATATGGAAATTCTTGAACTTTGTAATCTGTTAAAACTTCAAGTTTTTCAACAGCAGTCATAAGTTTAGCGTCAGTAACGCTTACTGGGACTTGATATTTTTCTTTGTCTTGTTTTTGCAAAACTTGAGCCAAATCTACTGGTGCAATGTTATCTTCTAAATTGAAATCTTCTGGACTTGCAATTGAATAAGCTGGAGCTTCTGATAGATACATTGCGTTGTTTAAGTTAACAAGGGCGTTTTTGTACGCATTTTCTGATTTGATAAGTGAAATTTTTGAATCACTTAGGGTAACTTCGGCGTTAACCAAGTCGATTTTTGATTTGATACCCTCATCATAATATGCTTTTGTTCTTTGATAGTTTCTTTCGTTGATATCAACGTATGCCGCATTGATTGCGACAGTCGCACGAGCTGCTAAAACCTCATAATAACGTTGTTTAACAAAGAATGTTGTTTCACGAACTACATTATTAAATGCATATTCATCTGCAATTAGGTAGAATTTTTGCATTCTAATATTAGCATTTGTTTTACCAAAGTTCCATAATAATTGGTTTAATGTTGCTTGAACTGTGTATGCGTTTGAACTGGTGCTAACTCTTTTTGTGTGCGTATCTGTAACGCTCCAACCTGTACCGACCCCTATTGTTGGGAAGAACGCAGAACGAGCAATGTTTACATTCGCTTTTGAAATTCCATAGTTATATCGTGCATTTTTAATCCCAGGGTTGTTGTTTAGGGCAATTGTAATACAGTCTTTTAATGACAAGATAGAACCTTGTTCAACTTTAACTTCCTCAAGAGCTAGCGCTGATGTTGATAGAGTTAATGCTAATCCTAAACTTATAATTATCTTTGCAAAATATCGCACATTATTTCCTCATTATATCAATACTACGATTTAATCATTTTTTTGTTCATTTCACATCATATAAGAAAATGAAATTCATTATTCTAACTATTGCCAATTGGTTAATTGTAAAAATTTCTTCTTATTAAAATAATGTGGTATAACTAAATAAGAAGGAGATTTCAATGAGCAAAAAATCAATTATTACAATTTTGGCTATACTAATTTTACCATTGGTTGCTTTCTGGGTATTAACCTTTGCAAAAGACGAAGCAACTATTGCTGAAGCTATTGATAAACCTCAAGTGTTTAAATTCTCTTCTACAATGTGTGCAGAATGTAAAGAAGTAGAAAGAACCTTTCAAGAACTTTTACCAGTGTATGGTGATAAATTTGTATATACAGAAGTTATCGTTGATAGTCGTAATGATATGAAAAATGCTTTAATTAAGAAACATAATGTAACTCTTGTGCCGACTGTTGTAATGATAAATTCTGATGGTTCAATTCACAAGCGAGTTGAAAATTCTATTCCAAAAGAAGAAATGGAAGAATATATTAAAGGGCTTCATTAATGGAAAATTTAACAGAATTATTCAATAATCAAACAAGTATTTATTTGCTTTTTGGCGCATCGTTTTTAGGTGGTTTAATTTCATCATTATCCCCTTGTTCATTATCGATGCTACCATTGATTATTGGTTATATTGGGGGATTTTCGGAAGCAAAACCAATGCGGACTTTATTGCAAATGGTTATTTTTGTAATTGGTACGGGTATTGTTTTTTCAATAATTGGTGGAATTTGTGCTCTAACTGGTAAAATATTTGTTGGGAACCCATATTTTGCACTTATTATTGCATCAATTATTTTAATTATGGGGCTGAAAATCTTGGATGTAATTGATTTTGAACTTCCAGTTTTGATTAAGGAAATTCCTCAAAATTCTGTTAAGAATGACTTTTTGTATCCACTAATTTTAGGGATTGTTTTTGCGTTAATCGGAACTCCTTGTTCTACACCAATTTTGGCTAGTATTATGGGTTTTGCATCAATTTCTGCTAATGTTTTACAAGCAGTAATCATGCTATTTTTATTTTCAATTGGACAAGGTTTGATTTTTGTATTTGCTGGATTTTTAACTTCTAAATTAAAATCAAGTAAAAATTTCTATAAAATATCCGAAATTATTATGAAAATAAGCGGGTTTTTACTGATTCTTGTTGCATTATATATTTTTTATAAGATTTTTGGTCCTATTCTTGTAAAATAACTGTGTATATTGTAAAATCTATACATAAGGATATTTTTAAGGAGTAGGTAAGATGAAAACTTTTGAAGGACAATTAACCACAACAAGTGATGATAAATTTTGTATTATTGTATCAAGATTTAATGATTTTATTGGTTCAAAATTATTAGCTGGAGCTATTGATGAATTAAAAAGACATGGTGTAGCTTCTGACAATATTGATGTGGTAAAAGTTCCAGGTGCGTTTGAAATCCCTGTTATCGCTCAAAAATGTGCGAAGTCAAACAAATACAATGCGATTATTACATTAGGGGCAGTGATTAAAGGTTCAACAACTCATTATGATTATGTTTGTGCAGAAGTTTCAAAAGGTGTTGCACAAGTTAGTTTACAAACAGGTGTTCCTGTAATCTTTGGTGTTTTAACAACTGATAATATTGAGCAAGCAATTGAAAGAGCTGGTACAAAAGCTGGTAATAAAGGCTCTGATGCTGCTAAAACTGCAATTGAAATGGCGAATTTGGTTAAATTAGTGTAGTTCAAAATCTGTGATGATTTTGGAAAGGAGTTGGATATGACAGAAGCGATTACCGAGTACAGAAACGAGAATACTAAAGATATCGATTTGTTATCAACGATTGATATGGTTCGTAAGATGAACGAAGAAGACTTGATAGTTGCAAAAGTTGTGGGAGATGTTGCTCCTGATATTGCAACGGCAATTGATATGATTGCAAAATCCTTTCTAAAAGGTGGAAGACTATTCTATTTCGGGGCAGGCACATCTGGAAGATTAGGTATTTTAGATGCGTCTGAATGTCCGCCAACATTCAGTGTTGACCCAGATATGGTTCAAGGTATCATTGCAGGTGGTCAAAAAGCTATGTTTTCAGCTGTTGAAGGGGCAGAAGATAGTATTGATGCAGGTAAACAAGATGCCAGTGTCTTAACAGACAAAGACGTTTGTGTTGTAATTTCTGCAAGCGGTAATCCTAAATATCTATTAGGAGTTTTGGAAAAAGCCGACGAAGTTGGTGCTGCAACAATTGGTATTACTTGTAACTCAAAAGGTTTGATAGCCCAAGAAGCTGGACATGTTATCTGTGCTGAAGTTGGACCAGAAGTCATTGCGGGTTCAAGCCGTTTGAAAGCTGGTACCGCTCAAAAAATGATTTTAAATATGTTATCAACTGGTTCTATGATTAAGATTGGTAAAACATATGAAAACTTTATGATTGACTTGAAAGCAGTCAATGAAAAATTAAAAGATCGTGCAATTAGAATTGTTTCTCAAATTGCAAAAGTTTCTCATAGTGATGCTTTAGCATCATTGTTGAAATGTGATTGGGAAATAAAAACTGCAATCATTATGCTTGATAAAAAGGTAGATGCAGAAGCTGCACGATTGGAATTGAGAAAACACGCTGGGGTTCTTCGTAAAATTATTAAATCAGAAGAAACTTCGGTGTAGGGAAGGAGAGAAAAGAATGAAATTAACAGTTCTTGGAGCAGGATGTTGGGGGCTTACTTTAGCGTGGCTTTTGACTGATAACTTTGAAGATATAACAGTTTGGGGTAGAGCTCAAGATTTATCAGCTGATTTGATCGAAAATAAACATTGCTCTAAACCTCTTGAAGTTCAACTAGATAATAAAATTGAAATTACATCTGATTTAGCATCTGCAATTAAAGATGCGGATATTATCTTATCAGTTGTTGCAACATCTGGTACTCGTGATGTTTGTGAAAACTTGAAGCTAGCTGGTATTAAACCAGAACAAATTCTTGTTAACGCCTCAAAAGGTATCGAATTACCATCGTTGATGAGAATGTCAGAAGTTATCAAAGATGTTCTTCCAGAACAAAAGTTGGCAATTCTATCTGGTCCAACTTTGGCGAAAGAAGTTCTTCAAGGTAAACCAACTGCGGCTTGTGTAGCTTGTGAAGATTTAGAAGTTGCTCAAGTTGTTCAAAATGCTTGTAATGTTCCAAATAAATTTAGACTTTACACAAACACTGATGTTGTGGGTGTTGAATTAGGTGGTAGTTTGAAAAACGTAATTGCGATCGCATCTGGTTTTGCTCACACTATGGGGTTAGGTGATAACTGTTCAGGTTCACTTCTAACTCGTGGTATGGCTGAAATCGTTCGTGTAAGTATTCAATTAGGTGCTAATCCTTCAACCTTGTATGGCTTATCTGGTATGGGAGATTTGATTGCAACTTGTTCATCTCCAATGTCTAGAAATTATACTGTTGGTTCAATGCTTGCAAAAGGTAAAAAAATTAACGATATTTTGGCAGAATTAGGTTCTGTTGCTGAAGGTGTAAAAACATCTAAAGCAATTTGTGAATTGGCTGAAAAATTAGGTCTTGAAGTTCCAGTATCAGCTGCAATTTATGAAGCCGTTTATACTGATATCACTCCAGAAGAACTTATGTCAAAATTAATGAATAGAAAATTGAAAGAAGAAGAAAGATACGTATAATGAAATTTGCAGTTAGATATTTGAAAAATACATTTTATCCGTTGAATGTTCCAGAAACTATTCATCTTGAAGATGGTCAAATGGTAGTTGTAAGAACAGAAAAAGGGGAAGAAGCTCTTAAAGTTTTTATTGTGAATTCTGAAATTGAAAAACTTTGGGAAAACTCTAAAAATAAACCAGAACCACTTCCTGTTATTAGAACCCTTTCACAACGAGATTTGCAAACTTTGGAAGATATTAAAAAAGAAGAAGTTGAAGCATTTTTCAAATGTCAGGCATTAGTTCGTCAACACAAACTTGCGATGAACTTGGTTCAATGTCGTATAACTTTTGATAGACGTAAAATTACGTTCTATTATACCGCTCCAGAAAGAGTTGACTTTAGAGCTTTGTTGAAGGATTTGACTCAAACTTTTACAAGAGTTCGTATTGATTTGCGTCATATCGGGGTTCGTGATGAAACCTCTATTCTTGAAGGTGTTGGTATTTGCGGTCAACCTTTCTGTTGTTCAAGTTTCTTGAGAAAATTTGCAACAATTAACGTTAAACTTGCAAAAGACCAAGGTATGCCAATTGCCCCAGGTAAAATCTCAGGGACTTGTGGAAGACTTTTGTGTTGTTTGACTTATGAGTATTCAAATTATATTGATGCAGCAAAAGGTATGCCACCGATTGGTTCATCTGTTATGACGACAGAAGGTTTGGGGAAAGTTTGTTATTTACAATTTATGAGTGGCAAAGTTGCAGTTAAACTTGAAGATGGTAAAACAAAAGAGTTTGACAAAGCAGATATTGAAATGGTTGATGCTGATGTAAACGTAGAAATTGATGTCCCTGTAATTAATAATTATGCAGAAGAAGATAGTTCAAATATTGATATTCGACAATTAGAAGATGATAGGAACAGTTCAACTGGAAATATTTAATAAAATATTGAAGAGCCCGATGTTTCACATCGGGCTCTTCTTGATTATAATATATGGGTTTTAAGCTTCGTAACAGATTTTTGGTTCCATTGTTAGAAGTTGTAGAATTGCTTTTTGAAGTTTTGCTTCTGCGGAATCCTCATCTTTTGCTAACAAAACTTTTTTGCCATGGAATTTTTCTACCAATTCTTCTTCTGTCATAATTGTTTTTTTAGGTTTTGCACCATATACGATTGGTCTTGATATTACAAGATAGTAACCACCACCTAGTTTTTTAACTTTGGTTTCAGAACCTAGCATATGAGGAATATGAACTGCATATCCGCTCTCAGTGATAATAGTTTGACCTTTTACTGGAGCAAAGCCTACGTCAATCATTTTTCCTGGTTCATATTTAATACCAAGCTCAGATGGTGCTGGGCGACGAACGCTATGTTCCATTGTTGGTGCTTGCAATCCTGATGTTGGAATTGCTACTAGCATTAAATTTGGTGAATCAATCATAAACTTACTCCTTTACCTTTTAACCTTACCTACCTATATAATTTAATTTATGCAACTAAATGATAAATTTTGTCTGGAACTTCTGCTTTTTCGCCGTGGAATTTTGCTACAAGTTCTTGTTCTGTAAGGTATTCTTTCTCTGCTGGTGCTCCAGCATATGCTTTTGTTAAAACAAGGTATGTTCCATCAGCTTGTGGTTTAATTTCAGTACTAGCGCCAGTTATGTTGTTACCATTAAGAAATCTAATAATATATCCGCCTTTTGTACGGAAGTAATCATATGGTGATTTATCGACAAGTTTTTTAACATCGATTTTTTCGTCAACCTCTTTTTTTGTCTTAAAACCATTGAATTCTCTAATGAATTCTTTTTCGCTCATAAGGATTGTTTCAGTTTTAGCACCATAGTATGGTGGAGTTTTTTGAACTAAATAATAACCGTTACCAAGTTTTTCAACTTCGATTTTTGGTCCGCCAATATTTTGTGGTGGGATGATTACAGTGTAACCATGTTCGGTTTTAATAATTGTTGATGGGGCTTTTATAAATGGATTACAAAGTGTTTTAATCTGATCGGCAACACTTGTATTTTGAGAGTCTAATTGTAAAACAAGAATCCCAGAATTTAAACTTTCTACTGGATTAATCATTTAACCTACTTCCTTTAATACTTCACATAACAATAAACACACGCATAGTTTTTGCGAAAGTATAGGGTATTACACACTATTGAAAGGATTGCATCTATCATAAACAAAGACCTTTTCACACACTAAAATTTAACCTTCACATCTATATAAAAACATCTTTCTTATAAAATTTGCGTTTATCAAAATTTTTGTTAATGTTTTGTAATATAATATGATTTCAACAAGATAAACATTAATAAGAAAAGCCGTCTAATAAGACGGCTTTTTACTTTTATTTATTAAAGAAATTTTATTCTTTGTCTTCCTTTTTCTTTGGTTTTTCTTCTTCCTCAGCTTCAACAATTTCAGGTTCTTCTTCAGTAACTTCTTCAGAATTATCTTCTTCTGTTTCATCATTTTCTTCAGAAGTTTCTTCATCGTCTTCAGCTTCGTTAGCTTCTTCTCTTTCCCCGATTTCTTCATCAGAAGCGTCATCTTCTTCAGCTTCTTTTTCATCAGCTTTAGCTAGAGCTTTTTCGATTTCTTCTTCATCTTTTGCTCTGATTACAGGGATAGAAAGCATCAATGCCATTTGATCACCTTCTTGATCGAAGTTTAATTCTAGTGCATCTTTATCCATTTCAACGTATTTTGAAAGAAGTTCAACAAGTTCTTTTCTCATACGTTGTAATAGTTCAGGTGTAAGATTTGTTCTATCTTGCATCAATACAACACGTAATCTGTTGCAAGCTACGTCTTTAGCATTTTCTTCTTTTGTTTCCGTTTGTTTAAATAGACTAAGTAGTCTGTTGCAAAGTTCTTTTAAAATATTTTCGCTCATTTTACTTCTCCTTACCAATTAAGTTAGAGAAGAATTTTTTAACTTTCGCAACAACACTTGTTTCTTCTTCAAGGTTAAGGAAAGGAACATCTTCGCCCATAATACGTTGTGCAACATTTCTGTAAGCCATACCAGCTAAAGATTTGTCATCGTTAACAATAGGTTCACCTTTGTTAGTTGATGTAATGATTCCAGTATCTTCTGGGATAATACCAATTAATTCAGCTGAAAGAATCTCAACAACGTCTTCTACACTCATCATATCGTTAGATTTAATCAAGTTTGGTCTAACTCTGTTGATAAGAAGTTTGTAAGATTTGATTTCTTCTTTAGCTTCTAACAAACCAATAATTCTATCTGCGTCACGAACTGCTGACATTTCTGGAGTAGTAACAACGATAGCTTCAGAAGCTCCTGCAACTGCGTTTTGGAAACCTTGTTCAATACCAGCTGGACAGTCAACTAAAATGAAATCGAAATCTTTTTGTAATTTTTCACAAATATCTTTCAATTGTTCTTCTGTAACTGCGGTTTTATCTCTTGTTTGAGCTGCTGCAAGTAAGCATAAGTTAGGATTTTTCTTATCCTTAACAAGTGCTTGTTTTAGTTTGCAACGTTCTTCAACAACGTCAACGATTGTGTAAACAATTCTATTTTCTAGTCCTAAAAGCAGGTCCAAGTTTCTCAACCCAAGGTCAGTATCAATCATAACAACCTTGTTGCCTGCTCTGGCTAGAGCAGTACCGATGTTAGCGTTAGTAGTTGTTTTACCAACACCACCTTTACCGGATGTAATTACTATTACTCTACCAGTCATTTATATCTCCTTAACTTTCTTCATGTATTTTTCTGATTACAATGCTACCTTTGTAAGTGAATGCTTCTTCTGGAACATATTCACTTGATTTTTGAATATAAGGTAGATTGATTGTGTCTGGTCTGCGTGCAAAAACTTCGCCAATTCTGATTTGAACAGGATTAAGTTTTAGTGCACGAATTCTTGAATAATTGTTTCCATCTGAACCTGCATGAGCGATACCGCCTAAGATACCCCAAACAGTGATATCACCTTTTGCGATGATTTCAGCACCAGGGTTAACATCGCCGATAACAACGATATTTCCGTCAGATGAAATACTTTGTCCTGAACGGATTGTTTTTCTTAAATATAATGTTGGAAGATTTTCAGCCTCAACTTTTTTTGCTGAAATTTCTTCGTCTTTTTGTTCTTCTATTTCTTGTTCAACCATTTGTTCTGCGATAATTTCATCGTGTTGAAGAACTGGATGAATTTCTTTTGATTCAGCCTTGATTGGAGTTGGAGCTGCCTCATCTCCGAAAATATTATCAAGAGCATTAGTTACTTCAGAAGTTTCTTCTTTAGTTTCTTCTTGAGCTTCAAATGTTGGCGCTTCAACTTGTTCTGTAAATTCAGAAATTTTTATGTCTAAAGCTGTTGCAGATTCTAAAGTTGAAGTAGAGCTTGTACTGATGAAAGCTAATTGAGATTCCATAACTTCAACTAAAGATTTAATACTTGTTAATTCATTTTCTGACAAATCAACAGAACCCAATTTTAGACAAATATGTTTTTCTTTAGATTCAGGCATGTCTAAAATTCTTGAAAGTTCATAAATGATTTCAGAAGTCTTTTTTGCATTGGTTAAATCAACGATAAAACCATTCTCTATATATCCCTTATCCATCTTTCCCTTTCCAAAAAACTCGGTTACATGGATAAAATACACGAAACAAATATTGACTTCAAGAAATGGGGTAAATTTCTTAACATTTATTAAGTCAAAATTTATGCTAAGAAACTGTTATCGCTAACATATTTATTGTGAACTCTTTGTCCAAGTTCAGCTTTTGTAATTTGTCCGTCTTTGTTAAGGTCTAAACCTTTGTTGTGTGCGTAGTAATTTTCACCAGATGAAGTTAAAACGTCACGGCGAGCTCTACCAGGTAAGAATACTAAAGAGTATAAATCTCCAGCTGATAGTCTGCCAGTAAGACCTGCTTGAGCTTTTACTTTAGTTAAATATTTTTCAACGTAATCAAGTTGGTCGATTGGGTTCATTGCACGTAATTGAGCAGTTGTTGTACCTAGACTGTTAGCTGTTGATTCGATGAATTGGATTAAACCAGATGCTGAACCATTAGGGTTTTTAATGTCTGCTCTGATACCAGATTCTGAGTTCATTAAACCCAATAAGTCTCTATAATCACAATCTAAACGATTAGCGATTTCTTTTACTTTTGCTAAGAATTCTGGACCATAATCGCTTCCGCTTCTGTTTAATTTTTGTCCGTCAGTAGCAACTTTTGTGTTGTTTGTTGAAGCTGTACTAGATTGAGTTTTGTCTGAAGAAGTTGTTGTATTAGTAGATGAAGATTCATCAGAAGATATTGTTGAAGAACCTGTTGCCATTGGGATTATTCTAATATTGTTATAGTTATTGAAGTAACCGAATGGGTTTGTATTGTTATTTGTATTTGAATAAGTGTTGAAACTTGGTGTAGAAATTTGAATATTTGGTACTCTGTTGAAATATTGAGCGTAGTTATGAACAGGTGCGTTTAAGTAATTTCTAGTAGTAAGCGCACCAAAAGCAGGTGTAGGATTGTATGCATAACCAAAGCCGAAAACTGGCATACAAGGTCTGTACATTGGCATAGCAGTTGCAGCTGCGATTGCAAGCCCAAAACCAATTCTTGGATTTGCAATTGTTGCACCATATGGGTTTATGCAGTGTCTATGTGTTGGTATGTATGGACCGAATGCAAACATCAATTTCCCCTTAATATCCCTTGTATTAATATAAACGTAATTTGTATATACAAATTGCATAATTTTTACTCATTTGTAAACAAATATTAATAAATTTAACAGTTTGATTAATTGTATTAACTATGTTTATTATATAAATATAGAAGAAGGGTAAAAGGTTAGAATAGAATGTTTAGCGTAACAAAAACACACGAAATAACAGTCGACGTCGTAATCTTAACGATTAAAAATAATAATATTCAGGCGTTGCTTGTTAAACGTACTACTGAACCATTCAAAGGTAAATGGGCAATCCCGGGGGGATATATTAGATTATCTGAAAACCTAGATGAAGCGGCATTAAGAGTTTTGAAAGAAAAAACTGATGTTGATAATATTTACCTTGAACAACTATATACCTTCGGTGATCCCCTTCGTCACCCTAACGCACGTGTAATCACTTGTGCTTATTTTGCTTTAGTTCGTTCTGAAGATATTAAAATTTCTACAACTCCAGAACTAGGATGGCATAAAATTAGTGATTTGCCAGCGCTAGCATACGACCACAAAGAAATTATTCAATATTCATTAAAAAGAACCAGAGAAAGATTGGAACTTTGCCCTGTGGCTTATCAATTGTTACCAGAGAAGTTCACTTTAACAGAAATGCAAAAAGCATACGAACTTATTATGGGTAAAAAATTAGATAAGCGTAACTTTAGAAAGAAAGCTTTAGCTACTCCTGGTTTAATTGAATTAGAAGAATATACAAAATCTTCTTCAAAACGTCCAGCAAGGCTATATACTTTTGAAAATATTGAATTAAACTCTAAAAGAGCACATTTTATTAAAAAGGAGAAAACTAAGTAATGGCTAATATATTATGGGGAATTTCAACAGCGTCAGCTATTTTATTGATAATTCTTATTTTATTACATTCGCCAAAAGGTGATGGTATCGCAGGATTTGGTGGTGCATCTCAAGTTTTTGCATCGCAAAAGAGTGCAGAAAAAGGTTTGAACAAACTTACAGGTATAGTTTGTGCAGTCTTTATTATTTGTACGTTCCTAATTGGATTTGGAATTGTGAAATAATAAAAAAGTGTAAGGCCTCGCAGTAAAATGCGAGGTTTTAAATTTATAAGGAGAAATATGAGAGCAGGTACTGTAATCGCATCAATAGGAATAACCGCAAGTCTAGTGTGTGTAGGCTCTGTGCTAACGGGTATCGGTACTCGAAATCGAAAAGTAAGACGCCAATCTGTTGTAAATAGGTTATATCAACCAAATCAAATTTCTCATGATATAGTTCAAATTAGTAAAAAGGCTAAAGAGTTTAGTGATATTAATGCTCGATATCAAAATTTGCAAGTTACAACTTATGATGCGGTAAAGAAAGTTGTTTCAGATGGGCAAGATGGTGCAAAATTAATCAGACGAGTGACAAGAAATAGTTAAGGATTTTTATGAATATATTAGTTACAGGTGCTTCAAAAGGAATTGGAAAAGTTATTGCCGAATATTTGTTGAATTGTCATTCTGAGCGAAGCGAAGAATCTCATAATGTATATGTAACGGCACGTAATGAGGGGCTTTTAAAACAAGTAAAATGTTCTGATTATTTTGTATGTGATTTGGCTAATGAAAATGACTTGATTAAATTAGGTGATTTTATTGAAGAAAAGCAAATTGATGTTTTAATTAACAACGCTGGTGAGTATATTTATTCTTCTGTTGATGGGGTTAAAATGGAAAAGTTAAACCACATCTTAGATGTAAATATAAAGGCTCCTATTTATTTAATGAGTAGGGTTGTTCCAAATATGAAAAATAAAAAATTTGGGAGAGTGGTAAATATTGGCTCAATTTCTGGTGTTATGGGTGAGGCTAATGCGTGTTTGTATTCAGCGACAAAAGCTGGCTTAATTGGTTTAACTAAATCAACAGCCCTTGAATTAGCAGAATTTGGAATTACAGTAAATACAATTAATCCAGGTTGGGTTGATACAGAGTTAGGAAATGCTTCAATTGATGATAGTGAGTTTTCAAAAGAAGAAATTTTAGATTGTATTCCGCAAAAAAGATTTGTGTCTCCAGATGAAATTGCAGGCATGGTGGAATATTTAATTTCTGATAAAGCAAAAGGTGTTACAGGTCAGTCCATAAACCTTTGTGCAGGATTATCTGTTGGGATTTAATTTGTAATATTTGTTAATGTTTTTTCTTTTTTAGGCAAATTTTTTCTTGAGGAGTGTTTACATGGGCACGAAATGGCATTTACTCAAAGGAAAGGAATTATTAACAATGCAAATTAACAACAACCCATCAGTACAAAATTTCGGTATGGCTTTAAGAATTAAACCTGAAGCTTTAGATGTTTTAAGCAAAGAATCAACAACAGTATTAGAAAAAATTGAAAGAGCTGGTAAAGAACTTGCTGGCACAAAATATTGGGATGTGGAAGTTGGAGTAAGTCCAAAAGGTAATCTTACATATACTGTGGATGGTAATTACTGTGCAAATGCTTATATTGGTACAGTTCGTGGTAAAGAATTTCCTAGAGATGAATTTTTAACAATTCAATCAACTTGGGCAGGAACAGATGGTGTTGGCGGTCATAAAGTTGGCGAGAAATGCGAAACTGTGATGAAAATGGCTAATGCGCAAGCGGCAAAAGATGCATATGCCAGATTAAATGCTAGTGGCTATGATATTGAAAATGCTGTTGAAGCAGCAAAAATTCTTGATGAGTGGACTACATTTTCAAAAAGTGTAGATGCTGAAAAAGCGCGAGATGTTGCAAGTCGTACAGCAAAAGCAAATGATTTATTTGAAAAATATGGTGTAAAAAATTAAATCATAGAACAAAATATTAAAAAGACCTTGATAATTTTCAAGGTCTTTTTTTATGTTTAAAAATATTGCAAAAATAATGGGGTTTTGTTTGAAAAATATCATGTTTATGGGATAATTTTTCATGAGGCTAAATATAAAATAGCGATGTACATATAAGATAAAAAGGAAAAAGAAAAATGGCTAGAAAAACTCCATTGGAAAAAATTAGAAACATTGGTATCGCAGCCCACATCGACGCAGGTAAAACAACTACAACTGAACGTATTTTGTTCTACACTGGTAAAACTCACAAAATCGGTGAGACTCACGAAGGTGCTGCAGTTACTGACTTTATGGAACAAGAAAGAGAACGTGGTATTACTATTCAATCTGCAGCTGTAACTGCATCTTGGAAAAATCACCAAATCAACATCATTGACACACCTGGTCACGTTGACTTCACAATCGAAGTTGAACGTTCACTTCGTGTATTAGATGGTGTTGTTGCTGTATTCTGTGCAGTAGGTGGTGTTCAATCTCAATCAGAAACAGTTTGGAGACAAGCTAATAGATACGAAGTTCCTCGTATGGTATTCGTAAACAAAATGGACAGAACAGGTGCTGACTTCTATCGTGTAGTTGGCCAAATCAAAAACAGATTAGGTGCTAACGCAGTTCCTATCCAATTACCTATTGGTGCAGAAGATCAATTCACAGGTCTTGTTGACTTGATGACTATGAAAGCTGAAATCTACACTAACGACTTAGGTACAGATATCAGAGAAGAAGAAATCCCAGCTGATTTGGCTGATAAAGCTAAAGAATATCATGATGCAATGGTTGAAGCTATCGCATCAGAAGATGATACTTTAATGGAAAAATTCTTCGAAGATCCAGATTCAATTACAATTGATGAATTAAAAGCTGCATTAAGAAAAGCAGTTTGTGATAACAAAATCGTTCCAGTATGCTGCGGTACAGCATTCAAGAACAAAGGTGTTCAATTATTGTTGAACAACGTTGTTGATTATATGCCATCTCCAGTAGATGTAAAAGCTATTGAAGGTGAATTAGAAGATGGAACTAGAGTTGCTAGACACTCTTCAGATTCAGAACCATTCTCAGCTTTAGCATTCAAAGTTATGACTGACCCATTCGTAGGTCGTTTAACTTTCTTAAGAGTTTACTCAGGCGTAATCACTTCAGGTTCTTATGTTCTTAACGCTACTAACGGCAAAAAAGAACGTATCTCAAGATTGGTTCGTATGTATGCTGACCAACGTCTTGAAGAAAATGAAATTTACGCTGGTGACATTTGTGCAGCAGTTGGTTTGAAAGACACTACAACAGGTGATACATTGTGTGATGAAAAAGCACCTATCATTCTTGAAAAAATGACTTTCCCAGAACCAGTTATTTCTGTTGCTATTGAACCAAAAACAAAAGCTGACCAAGATAAAATGGGTATCGCTCTTCAAAAACTTGCTGAAGAAGATCCATCATTCAGAGTTAAATCTGATGAAGAAACTGGTCAAACAATCATTTCTGGTATGGGTGAACTTCACTTAGACATCATCGTTGACCGTATGATGAGAGAATTCAAAGTAGAAGCTAACATCGGTAAACCACAAGTTGCATACAGAGAAACTATCCGTGGCACTGCTGATCAAGATTCTAAATTTGCTCGTCAATCAGGTGGTAAAGGTCAATATGGTCACGTTAAAATCAGAATTTCTCCTGCTGAAGAAAATGCTGGTTTCGTATTCGAAAACAAAATCGTTGGTGGTGCTATTCCTAAAGAATACATTGAACCTGCAAGAAAAGGTATGGAAGAAGCTCTTGAAGGCGGTATCTTAGCTGGTTACCCAATGATCGACGTTAAAGTTGAACTTTACGATGGTTCATACCACGAAGTTGACTCTTCTGAAATGGCGTTCAAAATTGCTGGTTCTATGGCAATTAAAGAAGGTACAAGAAAAGCTCAACCTTGTATCCTTGAACCTATGATGAAAGTTGAAGTTGAAATTCCAGATGAATTCACAGGTACTATCATCGGTGATATCTCAAGAAGACGTGGTAGAGTTGAAGGTCAAGAACCTCTAGGTAATACAGGTAACGTTATCGTTAGAGCTCTTGTTCCATTGGCTAACATGTTCGGTTATGCAACTGACTTGAGATCTAACACTCAAGGTCGTGGTACATTCTCTATGGAATTCCAATGCTACGAACAAGTTCCTAAGAACATCGAAGATGAAATCATTTCTAAATCAGGCGCTGCTAAAGCATAGTTTGATAAGATTTGATATCAACATAATTAAAGACCCGATGCGATTGCATCGGGTCTTTTTTATATAAGAAGTTAGAGCTATTTTTATTTTCCACCGCTGATTCCGCCATATACGAAATCGGCTTTGATTGCTGCGGCAAGTAATTTTTGCCAAGTATTTTCATATGTTTGAATTTCGTTGATTTGAGTTTCTAAACTTTCTTTTTCCATATCAAGTTGAGATTCCCAAGCGTTGATTTGTGAAAGTTCAAACTCGTGTTCACTTTGTAATTGTAGAAGAATTTCAGCGTAAGCATCTGTACCATAGCCATACTCTTCATCGTAATATAATGCACTCAACTGTGAGTTAAATTCTTGTTGTTTTTTTGCAACATCTTTAGTTGCAGATAACTGTTTCATTTGTAAATCTGATAATTGCAAACTTAGTCTGCTTTTTTGTTGTGTAAAGAACAACAACTTCTCTTGAAAATTTGAAATAGCCATAACTTTAGTCCTCTTCTTATTTTTATCTCTCTTGAATATATAAAGTATTTTCATTTATTCTAATTTCAAGGTTAATATATTCTGTTACATTTGTTTACAATTAAGTTTGACTATTGCTGAAATGTAATTATAACAAGAGTATGCAATGGAGTGATTTTTTTAGTTTAAATAAGAAATGTCAGCACAATAAAGTTCCAATTGATGTTGAAATTGGTTATTGCCCAGATTGTGGAGAATTAATTGAGAACAAATGGTATATCACTCGTTGTGCGTGTTGTGGAGTAAAAGAACGAGCAACAATTAGGAATGACGAAGTTGTTCCAGAAGATGAATTTTGTCACAATTGCGGTGGTAAATCATATCTTGTTGAACAGATTGAAAAAATAGATTGTATTAATATTAATTATGCAATTGTAGTTCGTGAGATTGTCCAAAATGAAATCTCAGAATATACTCAAAGTTGGCAAGATGCTATGCAAACAACCAATTACAAACCGAAATTGTTGCGATAATTCCAATTAAATCAGCTAATAAACCGACAATAAGAGCATAACGGATTTTTGTAATTCCAATAGCTCCGAAATATACGGCAAGAACGTAGAAAGTAGTTTCGCTGCTGCCAAGCATAACGGCAGCCAATTTTGTTGCGTATGAATCGGGTCCTAAATTATTTGCGATATCTGAAAAAATTCCTAAAGCTCCAGAACCTGATAGAGATCGTACAAGCATTAATGGTAGAGTATCAGCAGGAACGTTGAATGTGTTTAGAATTGGAGCTAATAAATTTGCTACTAATTCTATTGCACCACTTGCTCTAAGCATTGAGATTCCAACAATAATTGCAACTAAATATGGGATAATTTTTACTGCAACTTGAAATCCGTCTTTTGCTCCGTCTGTGAATACCTCATAAACAGGGACTTTTTTTATTAAACCGAAAGTCAAGATGCCGATGATTATAACAGGTAATGCCCAAAGTGAAATTAGGTTGAGAAGGTTAGTCATCCTTAACCCCCTTTTTCTTTGTAATATATTGAGCAAATTTTGCCATTGCAATTGCTGAAACAAAAGTAATTGATGTAACTAAAAGTGTTGGAGCTATTATTTCTGTCGGGTTTTTATAACCAATTCCAACTAAAATAGCAATAACTGTTGCTGGTATCAGTTGAAAACCTGCTGTGTTCATTGCCAAAAATAAACACATTGAATTACTTGCTGTGTCTTTTTTATCATTTTCCTCCTGCATATTTTCCATTGCACGGATACCAAATGGAGTTGCAGCATTGGCAAGTCCAAATGCATTTGCAGTAAAGTTCATTGCGATATCACCGATTGCTGGAGAATCTTCAGGCAATTCATTAAATAGTTTTTTTGTGATAGGTTTTATAGCCTTTGCAATAAGTTGAACAAGTCCTGATTTTTCTGCGATTTTCATTATTCCAAGCCAAAAGGCCATAATTCCGATAAGTGAAAATGCTACTTTAACTGATAATTCAGCACCAGACATAACGGCATTGATTACTTCTTGTAATCTGCCATTAATTGCCCCAATTACTATTGAAAACACTATCAAAAAATAAAAGATGTAATTCATAACCCAATTAAACCATAAAATTTAATTGTTTGCATCTTTGTATTCTTGCCAAATTCTTAAATAAGAATTTTCTAGTTCATTCACATAAGTTGTGTAATCTGAGCAAAGTCCTGAATTATACATTATTTCACGAAGATTTGTTCTGTAATATTGAAGTTTGTCTATATTAGAAGCTAATTCAACTGCTTTTTGAACGTATTCATCTTCTGTGTAGGTTACAAATTCATCCAGACCGATAGCTTTGTTTACTCTACCAGATCCTTTGGCTGAGATAGTTTCACCAACTAAAGTTAATGTCGGTACGCCCATAAATGCTTCTTCGATTGTTAATGATAATCCCCCAAATGGGCAAGGGTCCAGTATAATATCCGACATTAAATAACTTTGGAAATGGTTAAGTGGCATAGCTTTATTTTCAAAAATTAGTCTAGACTCATCGATATTATTGTTTTCAAATTGTTTTTTAAGTCTAATAATATCTCGTTCTTGTAAAGAAGTTCTATATATTAATAATTTTGAGGTTGGTACTGCGTGTAAAACTTTTGCCCAAAGATTTACTGAGTAAGGGTTCAGCTTTGACATACAATTAAAACTTCCGAAAGTTATGTAATTATTAGTCAAACATGGAAGAGGTTTAATCTCTGGTAGTTTTTGATGTTTTGTGTTGAAAGTAAATCTGTTCATCCCACAACTTATATATAATGGCTTTTCTGTGTAATATTGTGCAATTGTTTCTGGAATTGTGAATTCATCAGCAATAACAAAATCAACTTCTTTCATCCCATAGGTGCCTAAAAAGCCTAGATATTGTCCAATTAAAGGTGCTGGTTTAAACAATAGACTCCAAATTTGTTTATGTGTATAACCACTTAAATCAATTAAAATGTCGATTTCATCATCGTGGATTTTTGTAGCTAATTCGTATTCTGTCAAATCTTTACAGTCGTTATATTTTATACCAGTTGCTATAATTCTATCTGTAACGTAGTCCCTTTTTTGCCCACAAGCATAAATGTAAATATCAAAATTTTCTTGATTGTGGTTTTCGAAGATTGGCAAACAAAATGACATCATTGTATGACAATGAACATCTGATGACAAATAACCTATTTTTAATTTTTCGTGGTTATAAGGTCTGTCATAGGTGAAAGCTTTATTTTCGCCCATAATTTCAGGTCTAAAATAGTCCACGTATTTTTCAAAAATTTCTTTCAAATCTTTTTGTGAGTAATTTTTGTTTTTAATCATTATTTGAGTTAGCATAACAAAATTTTTCAGGTTAGGTTTAATTTCCATTCCTTTTAGATAATAGTGTATTGCTTTGTCAATATCTTTATAAAAACATAAATATCCAAGCATATTATATATACTGTCGTTTGTTGTAGAGTAATTTAGCGTGTTTTCGTATGCGATAATAGCATTGTCAAAATCCTGCAAAGCATAATAAGCGTTTCCAAGTAATCTATACAATTCGCATTTTTCGTATTTTTGCGTATCGTCGGTTGTATTTATTAACTCATTATAAATCTGAATTGCTTCTGGATATTTTTTCTGTAAATACAATTCGTTTGCATGTTTGGTTTTTGACTTATTATCGTTCATATTACTCTCTTTCTAGTGACAATTTTATCAGAACTATTTGGTAAAGTCATACTTTAAGTAACGTATAAATAAAAAGGACCTGTGAGAATTCACAAGTCCTTTTTGTTATTTAGTAATTTTTTTTTACTATGCTTCATCTAAAGCTGCAACGCCTGGTAATACTTTACCTTCGATGAATTCTAGAGAAGCACCGCCACCTGTTGAAACGTGAGTGAAGTCTTCAGCTTTGCAGAATTTTTTAGCTGCTGAAACTGAGTCGCCACCACCGATAACAGAAACTGCACCATTTTTTGTAGCTTCTACGATAGCTTCTAAAACTGCTTTTGTACCTTCAGCAAATTTAGGATTTTCGAAAGCACCAACTGGTCCGTTCATCAAGATAGTTTTTGAAGATTTAAGAACTTCTGCAAATGCAACTCTTGAATCCATACCAGCATCAACGCCTTCAAAACCTTCAGGAATTTCGTTAATAGCAACGAATTTATTTGTTCCATTACCTGAGAAATCATCAGCTGCTAAAACGTCAGTAGCCATAACTAATTTAACGCCTTTAGCTGCAGCTTTTGCTTCGATAGCTTTTGCAACTTCCATTTGATCATCTTCACAAATAGAGTTACCAATTTTACCGCCGTTAGCTTTAACGAATGTGTAAGCCATACCACCACCGATGATTAGGTTATCAACTTTGTCGATTAAGTTTTCTAAAACACCGATTTTAGATGAAACTTTAGCACCACCAACAACTGCTGTGAATGGTCTAGTTGGGTTGTCTAAAGCTTGAGATAGACATCTCAATTCTTTTTCCATTAACAAACCAGAAACTGCTGGTTTAACAAGTTTAGCAACTTTAGCTGTTGAAGTGTGGTTTCTGTGAGCAGCACCAAATGCATCGTTTACGTAGAAATCACCTAATTTAGCAAGTTCTTCAGCAAATGTCATATCATCATCTTTAGCTTCTTCAGCTTTGTAGAATCTGATGTTTTCTAATAATGCAACTTGACCATCTTTAAGTTCAGCTAATTCTTTATCAGCACCTTCACCAACAGGAGATGATACGAATAAAACTTCTTCGCCTAAAACTTTTGATAAGTATTTAGCAACAGGAGCTAGTGAGAATTCTAAATTCCATTCACCTTTTGGTCTGCCTAAGTGAGCCATTAAGATGATTTTAGCACCTTTATCTTTTAAGTATTTTACAGTAGGTAAAATAGCTTGAATTCTTGTGTCATCTGTAACGTTTTTGTCAGCGTCAAGAGGTACGTTTACGTCAACTCTGATTAACGCTCTTTTTCCTTGAATATCACCAAGGTCTTTGATTGATTTTTTCATTAGTCTCTCCTTTTTTAAAAGTACCGCATGACTATTTTACAAAAAACATAACAGAATGTAAAAATAATCCTCAAAATATTAAAGAAAACTAAGTTTTTATCCGAACAAAATATTGTTGACTCTTTAATACAAATCATTAAAAAGAAATTAAAGAAAGGCTACCAGCAAATTATGTCTCTAAATAGTGTACCAGCCAGTTTCTATTTCTGTCTGTATTCAGGACCGAAATTGAAAGAAGAAACAATTCGTAAATTAATATCTTTAGGTATTAATCCAAATACTGTTTCTTCTGAAGCTCAAGCTCAGGCTTTAATTGCACAAATTGAGAATACCCAAGCGGTAAAAGAGACAACAAATGAAAGTTCTTCAAAAAATACGCTAACAGCTGAAGAGAACTTGAAAAAGAAAAAAGAAAACGAAGTTGCGATATTCCAAATGTTTGAAATGGACGCAAATATAAATAAGTTACTCTTTAAATTATAAATTTTTAGTTCATATCTATTATGAAAATCCTCACACTTTAAGGTGGGGATTTTCAGTTTGACATTGTTTGGCAAAAATTATATTATTTAGATAAGTTTAAGTGAAGGAGAGAGTTATGGCAGGACGTAGAAAAGTTTCAAAAGATGAATTTCCTCAAGAATTAAAAAGATTTAACTGGGGTGCATTTTTACTTAACTGGATTTGGGGGATTATGCACAAACAATATATTACGCTATTATATTTTGTAGCTTGTATTATTCCTGTTTTAGGACCTTTAGCGATTTCAATTTGGTTTGGCTTTGCTGGTAACAAGTGGGCTTGGGAATCTAAAGATTGGAACAGTGTAGATGAGTTTAATGAAGCTCAACGAGGCTGGGTAAAATTATGGTTTATACTTGCTACTCTTGGTTTAATTTTAACTCTGAAATTTATATTTGTATTTGTTTTAATCGCAAATTTAGAAGTTTAAAAAAAGAGGCTCTGATGAGCCTCTTTTTTATTTTCCATATCTTTTTTCGATAAACTTATCAACTTTTTCTGCCGTGTAGGTTGAAAACATCGGTAAAATTCCGTAATAAATTGCTGCAAAAATTAGTGCTGGTCTTAGGATGTGAATACCTTCTATGTATTTATATAGTTTTGGGTCTCCAGCGTTTAGTGTTTTAAATTTATCAACAAATTTTTCTGTTTTATTTTTGATAATTCTATCTACTGTGTAGCCCCCTCCAAGAGTGATTGCAGTAGCTATAAAATTATTATAAATAAGTGCCTTTTTGCGGTTTTCTTTTATCTTATCACTTTTACTTGTTTGATACGCAAAAGAACCTGTTAATAACAAATCGGTGCCAGCAGTAATGTGTTTTGCAATATCTTTATCATTTGTTTGAAATTTGTTTGCAAATTTTTGGATTTTTTCGCTATCAAGAAGTTTACCGATTCCTTTTGATATTGTTTCAGTTACTCTACCTGTGAAATTTACATCTTTATTTTGAGGTTTTTGACTATTTTTTTCATTGTTTATTCTTGTTCCTTTGTTTACCCCAACATTGAATATTTTGTCCATAATAAGCGGGATAAGTGCGATAGTTAGCATTGATTTTGGAATTGCGGTTAAAAATCCAGAACTTAGTTTAAGGATTTGGGTTAGAAGTTTGTAACTTCTAGAATTTGCTAATTCTTTACCATTTGCAAGGTTTTTAATGCTTTGTGATTTTAAAAATTTTTCTGGATTTTTATCAATGTTTTTTACTGCTAGTTCTATTGGAAGTGCAATCGCCTCAACCATTCCAAATTTGATTAGGCCTGAACAAATTGAGTTTGCTGCGGCATATTGTTTGTTTTCTTTTTCAGTATCAGGGGTTGCAAAAATTGCTAATGGTCGGACTGTTAAGGACATGAAAAGAGATGTTCCTGCAGCAAAAGTTGTTCCGTGCTCAGAAATCTTTTCAAGTCCTTTAAGTACGTGTTTATTTTTAAGAATCTTTGTTGTTATATTATTTTGGGTAATTTTCTGAATATTCATTTTAGGTTTACCTATTATTAGTAAACATCACACAAAGAAAAAAATAAAATGTTTTTGCAAAATCTTAAAATATTTCAATATAATAAATTTTAGGTTAAAATAAATTTAATGAATATTATGGAGTTTACTAAAAAAGAATTATCTGGATGGGGAAAGATTGAACGAATAATTTTCCCACTAGAAATTCTGTTGATTATCTTAATTTCTATTTATATGAAAGATAATAAAGTTGCGCTAGTTTCTGCTGTGTGTGGAATAAGTTATACTATTTTAGCAGGGAAGGGCAAAATATCTTGTTATCTTTTTGGTTTAGCTGGAACTTTTTGTTATTCGTTTATTTCGTTTAAAAATGCACTTTATGGAAACTTAGCTCTGTACGCTTTGTATTATTTTCCAATGCAGGTTGCGGGGATTTTCAAGTGGAAAAAACATTTAAAATCAGACACTCAAGAGATCGAAAAGACAAAACTTTCTAAAAAAGAAAGAATTATTTATTCTCTGATTGCAGTTTTGGGTTCTGTAATTTTAGCTTATGTACTATGGAAATTAAACGATCAAAACCCTATAATTGATGCGATTACATCCGTATTTTCAATTATTGGATTAATTTTGACAGTAAAACGTTGTATTGAACAATGGTATATTTGGTTTGTTGTAAACGGATTATCAATGGTTATGTGGATACAAGCATATTTAAACGGCTCGAATTGTTTTGCCACAATTCTAATGTGGGCAACATATTTTGTTCTATCTATTTATTTCCTTCATGCGTGGAACAAAGAAATGCGTGTCTGCAAATAACTCGTTAGGTCTTTGTGGGCGAATATAAAAATCAAAAGTGTCAGGAGCTACTAAGTCAGCTTCTTTAGTTTTTGCTTTTGTTTCAAAATATTCTAAATTTTTTGAGCTCCAGTGTAGATATTCGTAGAATGGATAATGAGTTTTACCTGTTTTTTCGTCTTTTGTGAAGTATTTATTTTTCATTTTTTCAGCCATAGGAGTTGCAATAAGTGGTACTAAAACTCTTTCTGTGATTACACCAGAACCAACAAGTGCTAGAATTGTTGCAAATCCTTTTTTAGCTAAACCAATATTTTTGAATTGTGCATCTTTAAATATCGTATTCCAAAGTTTACCTTGAAGTTTAGGACTTGCGATAGCAAAACCAACAACAATTTGAGCAATAGCTGTAACAACACCCGAAGCTAAGTCCATTGCTGCAACGAATGGTCGTCTTTTTTCTGGGATTTTTTCGTTATCCATTGTTGTTTTGTAGCGGACAGTGTAGGCAAAAACATCTTTGGCAACAGAACAAACAACGATGGTTTTTGCTGCGAAAGCATCGTCATTTATCACCTTACTGAGGTGTTTATTAAAGAAATTCGACTGTGTGATTGCGTTAATTTTGCTCATCGTCGTTATCCTTAATTAAAAAGTCTGCTACTTTAGGGAAAATTCTATTAGAAAGTGCCAATACTGGAACGTAAAGTGCGATGGTTAATACTGTACCAACTCTATCTTTAAAAATATCAAGACAATTTTTATAAAGCTCATCAATAGCTTTGGTTCTATTTCCACTAACTGCATCAAGAATAGGTTTTGGTATTTCTCCACCTTTTTTAGCATCATCAACTAATTTGAAATTTATTTTACCTTTGGCAGCTAATTTATCAATTCTTTTATACAAAAGTCCAAGTGCAGCAAGTTGTGCAGCAATAGTTACAAGTGCTTCGATAGGTTGTTTAATAGCTGCCCATTCTTTATTTTCTTTTGATTCTTTAGAAAAAGGATTATACATAATCATTAATGGTGCAATTGCAAATTTACCAGCTGCATTTATGTAGTTGGCAATTTTTTCCCCTCCTTGGGAAGAGAATCTCTCTAGTGAATTAGCCATTCTTTGGTTAAATCTTATCGGTGTTACTTTCATAATGGTTAATGTATTTTTCCCCTACGTCCAATAATAGTAAACTACAAGCATAAATAATTTTGTTATTTTTTTTCTAAATCGTTACATTTTATCTTATCAAAACAAATGTTATTTAATATAGCTGATTTGTCTAGTTTTGTTGCCTGATTAAAAGAATATCTTTTTGGTTTATCCATAAATTGGATAAAGAAAGGAGCTTTTATGTCATTTAATCCATTAAAAGAAAAAGGAATTCCACTAGAAAAACAGTTGAGAACTTGGGAAGATATTTCTAAGCGTAGATTTAATAAATATGATGTTGATTGTTATAGCAGAACTCGTCAAATATTGATGAATGGTATTGAAGTTGAAGCATGGAATTTCAAGCACGCTTTTTCAAGGCTTTGTGGAGCTGAAGATACTCTAGCTTTTTTGGCGATGACGAAGAAGTTTGAAGACTCTCAACAAACTACTATAAATTGGATGAAGCCAGAAGATCAAACTATTTTAGAAACGACGTTAGGTTATGAACAAGTTGCGGTTGATTTAACGGCTTGGCTTGCACAAAACGAACCAGATGATTATGTCAAAGAAACGTATAATTTTGGTTTATTAGAAGATTTTGATCATTTGTATAGATATAGTCAGTGGGCTTATTTAGAACATGGTGTAAATCCTAATGATATTGTTCAAAATATGACGGATATTGTTATTGGGCGACCGACCCAATTTCACCACAATTGTAATATTATGAGGCTTCGTAAACCTTATGATAAAGAAACTGCTGAACCGCAAACAAAAGTAAATATTTTAACTCTTGTTTCTGCAGAACAACAAACCCATAATTATTACGCAGAACATGGTATGGCATATGGTAATCCGACAATTCGTGGTACTTATGCCGAGATTAAAGATGTTGAAGAAGAACACGTTAATATGTACGAATCTTTGATTGACCCAACAGAATCTCTGTATGAAAAACTTCTTCTTCACGAATTTACAGAAGTTTGCAACTATTATACTTGCTATAAGGATGAAGATTGCGATATGATGAAACCTGTTTGGGAAGAATTTTTAGCAATGGAAATTGGGCATTTGCATCAAGCTGCAAAATTATTTACAAAATATGATGGTCGAGATGCAGAAGAAATCATTGGTGATAAAGTTGTTATTCCATCTCATTTTGAATCTCAAAAAGAATACGTTCAAAATATTTTGGAAAATGAAGTTGGCAAACGTATTACTTCAGATAAAGGTTACACAACAGTAGATGAACTTCCTGAAGATTGGGTTGGTTACAAAATCCAAAATGCAAATTCAAAAGATGGAGCGCCAACTGAAACAACGATTGAAGTTATTGCAGTTCAAAAAGGTAGAGATTTAACTATTGCTGATGAAAAGTTAGTTAGAATTCAACCGAAACTTCTTGAAGAAAGTATGCAAGAAGATGGAATTGCGCCTAATATGATTTCTGTCGAAGATTATAAATTTATGACAGATAAAGAATTTGAATTCTAAAATTTAAGAGGGCATTTGCCCTCTTTTTATAATTTTGTTATTTGTAATTTGAAGTTTTCGTCATTCACTTCTCGTAAGAAATTTGTCCAACTGTTATAATATTCAGCAAGAGCGTAAGTGTGTCCAACAAGAATAGATTTGTAGGATTGTTTCATAACGATTAGTGCGGTTAAATCCGATTTGCCTGTTTCATATGCTTTTATTGAAATATCAATTAATTCATCTGAGCTTGTTAGAATTTTTGATTCATAATCATTCAAGTTCTCAGCCGCGGTTAAGAATTTTTCGTAAGCCGCTTCGACATCTTTTTCAGCTTTATTTCTTATTGAATTGTAATTTAATTCTGCCTGTTGAAGTTTTAATGCCGCATTTTTAATTTCTGGTCCATAATTGTAAAGTAATGGAATATTAACAAGGCTAGCTCCAACATATGCTCCACCATTAAATCTATTATCCAGTGTGTGTTGAGCTCCTTGGAAAGCAAATCCTCCAAGGATTGCTAAATCTGGAACTTTTTGTCTTGCAATAACTTTTAAATTTCTTTCTGCTACTTCAATCTCCTGTTTTGCGATTTGTAAGTCATATCGATTTTCTAATGCTTTTTCCATAATTTCAGAAATGTTTGGAAAATTTAAAGTTGGAGCAGGTGTAAGCATTTCTATAAAGTTGTTTTCTTCCGCAAAGATATTATCTTTACTGTCGTAAACAATTTTTTTAGGGTTATTTATAACTTTATTGAAATGAGCCAGAGCTGTTTTTACATTTGTTTTAGCTGTGTTTACTTGCGTAATCATCTGATTAAGCGCAATTTCAGCTTGTATTAAATCTATTTCTGGGACTTTCCCTGTTTTTACTCTATATTTAACAATTCCAAGAAGTTCTTCTTGTAGCTTTTGTTGTTGAAACAATGTTTCTTGTACTGATTTTGCAGCAACAAGATTTACGTATGCTTCTCTTACATCCATTTTTAAATCAAACTTTGTATAATCAACATTTTTCTCTGTTAATTTCAAATTGGATTTTGCTAAATTTTTTCGAGCTCCTCTTTTGGCAATCTCAAATGTCTGATTAATCCCAACTTGACGAGGTTCACTCCATCCAGCAGCACCAAAAAACTGGAAATAATCTAATTGTGGGTTTTGTAGTCTATTTGCCGATTTGATATTATTTTTAGCAATTTGAATATTTAACTTGGCAGCTTCCAAGTCTATATTATTTTCAATTGCAGCATCAATTGCTTCTTGCAAAAACACTTTTTTTACATCTTCGATTGCAATGGCTGATGTTTGTACAAATAGTATAAAACTTAGTGCAATTAAAATCTTCTTCATATTACTTAAATATTACCATAAAAAAGGCAACTTTATTTTTTAGGATATTTAAAATTATTGCGTACGACAAATTTAGAGGTTCTAATGATTTCTCCAATTAAATGTTATAGTTACTCCCCAGTTTACACAAATTTTACTTCAACTCCAGAAGTTACAAAATCTACTGATACTGTAGTTGAAGAACTAGAAAAAGGTAATCAGAAAAAGTTCAAAATAAAAAAATATAGTGAATTATCTGATAAGCAAAAGAAAGGTGTTTTGTACGCAAGTATTGCATTAGCGGGTTTGACTGGGCTTGTGATTGGTCGTGGTCGTTCTTTATCTAGAAGTAGATGGATGATGGATGAAATATCACGAACTTCGGAAAGATATCTTGCAGCTTCAGAAGAATTAACAAGAGTAAAAGCTGAATTAGAAGAGTTAAAAGCTATATATGAAACTTCTTCTGGTTCAGAATCAGCTTTGAGAAGAGTAACATCTGAGTTGCGTGAAAAATTTACAGAATTGGTTGAAAGTGATTTATCTCCACGAGAAATCAGAGAACAAATTTTTGCTCGAATGAGAGCCCTTATTGAAGAAAATCCATTGTCTTATGACCCAATGTCACCACCAATTACTGGTAAAGGGATAAGGCGATTTGAAGATGCAGTTGAGTTACCTGCCGCAGGTACAAATATACGAGCTAATATGCAACCATTACAAATTCCATTAATTTCTGAAAGTGGAGAGTTCCGTTTTGTTTTGCCAAGAGGTGAAATGAGAGTTTCTAAAATGACATCAAAAGATTTTGTTCCTGTTTACAAGCAACCAACAACAATTTCTATTGGTTATGCAGACGCATTAAATTGGGATAATGATAAAGTTGCAAGAGATATTCTTCAGAATTTCTTTGATGGTCACGGCCAAACTCTAGATGGCGTAAGATTTGAATTTGTTCCAGTTGGAAATGGTAAATTTAGAGTAAGAATTTCAGGTGATAGTACTTATACAGTTGATAAAGCCTTGTTTATGGGTGAATCTACAAAACGTAATGATGCACGTTCTGCAGGTAACTATGGTGAAGGTTTAAAAATGGCTGTTCTTAAACTGTTAAAATCAGGAGGTGCTGACAGTGTAAGAGTGGGTTCTGATAATTGGAAATTGACTTATGAACTTGCGGATACTGATTTGACAGATAAACAAATTCTATCTTATTCAATTGACAAAGTTGAAAAACTGGATGGAAACTTCTTAGAATTTGAAACTACTGATCGTGATTTATTGGTAAAACTTAGAGATTCAATCAATAGATTCTATCATTCTGGTAATGAACATTTTAAAACCCCAGGTTTTGAAAACCGTTTTGTAGGTATAAAAACAGACTTAGGTCCAAATGATAAGGGTGGAATATATATTGCTGGTCAACGTTTTGAATATGATGGTAATTATTCAGATTTTGACAATTCAGTATTATTTATTAAAGAAAAACCAGATGCTCGAACTTTAGATGTTTCTAGAGATAGGATTTCTTTGAGTCTTGATGAATTAGGTAAGCTTGGTGGTTGGGTAGCTACTCATGGTGAAAATTACATAGGTATCAGTGAAGGTGAAGCTTTGAAATTGATACAATCACTAGAAAAATACTGGGGAAAAGTTTACAAAGATGATAAAAATAAAGGTTTTGATGCTTTCTTGACTAGTTTTATTGATTATTTCGCTCTTTTGCATAAAGATATACATATTAAATTCCCTGAAAAATGTGTGGCATACTCACCAGCATCGCCTGATGTTGTCGCAGATTTGGAATCTAAAGGTTATATGATTTGTAAAGATGAATTTGGAAAACTTGGTATGCCAACAATAAGAGAATTGATGGGTGATGCTAGAGCTCACGATGTTGTAAAACCAACAGAAATTCAAGAAAAGAAATTAAAAATCCTAAAAGAAGCTATTAGAATTTTAGGTAGAAATATGGAAGGTAAACATTTTTCAGCTGAAGAATTAGATACAAAAATATTTATCTTTGATGCTAAAGGTGCTAAAGATTCAAAACTTTATAGTGATACTAGAGCTGAAGCTATTGTCGATGCAGGCGTAACTAAAGGTTTCTGGATTGATAAAGAATATCTTGATAATGGCAATTTCGCTGAAATATTAGAAACTTGTTTACATGAACTTTCTCACAAAGCTGGTGGTGATGAGACTGCATCCTTTTCTTATCAATTAACAAGAGTAAATGCTGATGCTATTGATGCTCTTATCAATAATGTTCCCGCATTGCATGAAATTCAAGCATTGACTAAAATTTGGGAAAGTTTGGTATAGACGATTAGGGGTATATAAAAAGGGCGGGTTGCATTTTGCAACCCGCCCTTTGATTATTGTTTTATACTTTAGTCATTTCGCTAAGCATTTTCTTAATTTCCATACGTTTAAGTTTTCTAGTTGTTGTTCTAGGCAACAATTCAGTATGAACAATAATTTTAATTGGGCGTTTGTAGTGAGCCAATCTGCTTGATAAGAATTTAACTTCATTAGTAACTGCGTCTTCCAAGTTTTGTGGATCACTGAAGTTAGCAGCGTAATCTGGTGTAGGTACGATAATTGCTGCAATTTCTTCGCAACCATCTTTTTCACCGAATTCACGTTTCATACCCATTACACAAACTTCTGCAAAGTTAGAGCTTTGTTCTAAAACTGCTTCAACTTCTTCAGGGAACACTTTCTTACCACCAGATAGAACAATCATGTTTTTGATTCTACCAGTGATGTAAATGTTTTTAGTTTTAGGGTCGATTTTGGCAATGTCGCCTGTGTGCAACCAACCATCAGCATCAATAACTTCTGCAGTTAAATCTTCTTGCTTGTAGTAACCTTTCATTACTGATGGCCCACGAAGTAATAATTCGCCAGTTGTTTCATCAGTTACGGCTTCAAATGATTCTAAAGCATAACCGATAGATTTCATATCGATATGTTTACCTCTGTTTACTGCAACAACAGGAGATGCTTCTGATAAGCCATAACCTTGTAAACAAAGAATACCGATGCTTTGGAAGAATTCACCAACTTGAGGGTCAAGTGGTGCTCCACCTGCGATACAACCCCAGAATTCACCACCAAATTTGTCGTGAATTGGTTTGAATAATTTTCTTCTCATTTCCATTGGTAATGTTCTTGCAATCGCTAAGTTAGCTTTGAATAACTTTTGAACGATTGGTGGTTTTTTATTGATTTCTGCCTCGATTGAAGATTTTAGTAATTTCAAGAAAGCAGGAACTGTAACCATGAATTTAATTTTCTTTTCAGACATTACATCTAGGATATCTTTTGGTTTTAAACTTTGAGTGTAATAAATTGAAAATCCGTGGTTCAAGAATGTGAAGAAACCTACTGTTAATTCAAACAAGTGGTTCATTGGAAGAATTGATAACACTCTCATTTTTTCGTTTGGAGGAAGAATTTGTTTCAAAGCAAGTCTTAAGTCATGCATTTGAGCAAGCATATTTTTGAAAGTGATTTCAACCCCTTTTGGATTTCCTGTTGTACCTGAAGTGTAAATAATAAATGCGCTTGCGCTTAATGGTCTTCTTCTCCATTTTGCGTTGTAAACTTCTGGAATTGTGTATACACTCACGATATTTTCATCTTCTGTTTTAGTATCCATCAAAATAACATGTTTAATAGATGGAACTTTTGCTTGTAATTCTTTTGCTCTTTCGATATTTGCTAGTGAACACATAAGAACAACTGGTTCACAGTTTGATAAAATTGATTCAAGTTCATAGATAGTTAATTTATTATCTAGTGGAACTGTTGTTAAACCTGCTAATACTGAACCAAATACGCAAGCACCATATTCTGGTTTTGATTCTGAAAGAATTGCAAGTTTTTCACCTTTTGGAATATCCAAATCATTCATAATGTAGCTTGCAAGTCTTCTTGATAAAAGTCCAAGACCTTTATAAGTGAATTCATTCCAGCCCCATTTTGATTTCATACCCAAAGCAACTGTTTCGTTGTTTTTAATGGTAATTTCTTCTAATAACTTAAAAACGTTTTCATATTTCATAAAAACACCTCTACCCCTATATATGTATCATACTTTATCTTACTACTAGATTCCAACTCACCCCTTATTCTATACTAAATCTGGATATATGGGAAGTTTCTACGAAAAATCTTTACATTTGAAATAAAATCAAGGGTCAAAATTTATTATTTTCGGATTTTATAATATGATAATAAAAGTAAGAATTTATTGGGGATTGGGATGCAGGTAGCAAAGATTACATCTTCATATCAATATAATCCAAACTTTCAGAGAAGGTTAAGGCCAGATGAGGAAAGGGATTATAGACAAAATGCACTTCAACCTGCGTTTGATTATCTTGGAACGCAAGAAGTTGCAATGATTTTGCATGGAACATGCTATCCTGAATCAGAAAAAGATATTGGTGTTGGATCCCCTTATGGAAAAGTTGCGGCTCAATTATTGCCATTTGAGATGTTACATGGATTTAATTCAAATCAGCTGGGTCCAGTTGGTGTTCTTCGTGATGCTCAATCTATTTCGCCATATAAATCAACAGTTTCTACAAGAAACTATTTATTCTTGGACTTAGAAGAATTAACAACAGATAAATATGCAAAGATTTTATCGAAAGATGATATTGATGATGTATTTGAAAAATCATCTGATAACGGTGAAAATTATACTTATTCAAAATTTCCTGATGCTTTTGCGAATTATGAATATTGTATAAAAAAAGCGTACAAAAATTTTCTAGATAAAGCTAGTTTTGCAAAAGATGGAGCACTAGAGTTACATCGAGAATTTAATGAATTTAAAGAGAAAAAAGGTTCAGTAGTTTATAAAGAAGCCTTGTTTGATGTTTTATCTAAAACTTATGGCACAAACGAGTTTGAAACTTGGGATGAGTTAGATGCTAATTTGATGGCAAGAATTGATAAAAAAGATCCAGAAGCATTAGCTCGATATAAGAAAGTTATCCATCGTTCTAAAGATGATTTTGATACTTACATTTTTGGGCAGTTTTTATTAGACAAACAGATTAAGGAAAATACTCAGTTTAGAAAATCTATTGGGTTTAAATATATAAGTGACTTGTTAGTCGGGTTTTCTAAAGCTGATGAATGGGCAAATCAAGATGCATTTTTAAAAGATTATAGGATGGGTTGTCCTTATGGCGGGAAGAATAATGGTCCACAAGTTTGGGATATTCCAGTTTTAGACCCTAATAAATTGTTTAATGAAGATGGCTCATTGGGGATTGCAGGAAAACTTTTGAAACGTAAAATGGAATCTGCTCTAGAAGATTTTGATAATGTTCGAATTGACCATGCTTTAGGTTTGGTTGATCCATACATTTATGACAAAAATTCTGTTCTTTTAATTGATGGGGCTGTTGATACTAACAAATTCAGAGGCGGAAATATTTCTTATATTGCTAGTGTCGATCCAAAAGGTAATTATAAACGTGTATTGAATGAAATTATTATCCCAACGTTAGAAGAACATGGTATCGATAAAAATTATCCAGTTTGGGAAGATTTGTGTACGGATACTCCGACATTTAATAGAATATATAGAGATAGGAATAAACTTCCAGGAATTACTCAATTAGAGTATATGAGGGCAGAAGAATCTCAAGATCCTGATGATTGGGGATTAGTAGGTTCTCATGATTCCCCACCTGCAACAGAAATGATTAAAAAGGATTGGGTGAAATCTCATCATGCTTGGAATGTTTTCTACCTTGCGGGATTCTTGAACTCTAATCCTACAAGAGCTGAGTTTAGAGATAAATATTGTCAAACAATTGATGTAAATCCAAGAGAACGAGTTAAGGCAAAGTTTGCGGAATTATTTCTAACTTGTAAGAAGATTCAGATTTCTTTTGATGATTTCTTTGGTATTTCTAAAACTTACAATGTAGGGGGAACTGAAAATAATACCAACTGGAAATTACGATTAAATAAAGACTATCAAGATAGTTATTATAAAAACTTATCAAGTGAGAATCCAACAGCGCTAAACATGCCAGAAATTTTAAAGATTGCAGTTCAAGCTAAAGCAGATATGAACGCAGTTAAAAATTCAAAAGAGCTGGGAATTCCTATTCAGCCTGCAAATGAGCCTCATGTGAATTATATTTTAGAAAAACTTGATAAATATCAAAAGATTTTAGAAGAACCAGAACAATAAAAAAGACCTTGTAAAACAAGGTCTTTTTTATATCGGGATTTAATTATTTATTGTATGCTTCAAATAGTGCTTGTAGCAGTTCTTGACCTTTAATCATTGATTTATAGTCAACATATTCTCTTGCAGAGTGCATATTGCAAACTGTCGCAAGCCCTAGTAAATATGGTGAGAATTTTTCTCCATTTGCATTTGTTTTATTTGCGTAAATATGAGTTTCTGCGCCCGCATGGAATGTTGAAATTTCTGGTTCTAACCCAACTTTTCTAGCCACAGCTTCGAAAAGGATTGGTAAGTATTCATCTTCATTTTTTTCAAACATTGGCATTTTTTCAGTAAATGTGATTGTTGCAGTTGCTATACCATCATAATGTTTGTTGAATTCATCAACTACTTCTTGCATTGTTTGGATAAGTTCATTTTCTTTGTCTTTTCTTGAACTTCTGATTGAATAAGTTGCATGAGCATCTGTATTAATAACGTTTGTTACCTCAACGTTACCAGCACAAATTCCACCCAAGTTGCAAGATGTCATAACTTGTCCGTTTTCACTAAAGAATACACCTTGTGGCATATCAGAGATAATATCTGCGATAAGTTTTGCCGCATTTTCTCTTGTTTTATCCCCGATATCATTACCTGAGTGTCCGCCTTTTGGAGCGTTAACTTTTAAATCTACCATTACATAACTTGCACCTGCAACTAAACATTGCCCTAGAGAATCGCTATCTAGAACTAAAACGTATTTTGAATTGATTCTATTAAAGTCTGCGTGCTTAATACCTGTCATTCCGCTTTCTTCATCACGAGTGAATAGAATTTCTAATCCGCCGTGAGCAAGGTCTGTTCTTTTGTTTAATTCTTTTGCAAAAAATAGAGCGTTCGTAACGCCAGCTTTATCGTCAGCTCCTAAAGTTCTGTTGTTTGCTTTGATTAAATCGCCGTCTAATTCTGCGATAATTGGTGAATCATCTCCAATTACATCCATATGCGCAGATAATAATACAGATTCTTTTGTTGGATCTGTTGCTGGGATTTTGATATACACGTTTTTGTAATCGTCTGTTTCACATTGCAAATTATTTTCTTTACAGTAATTACAAATCCATTCAATAACTTTTTCTTCTTGTAATGAAGGTGATGGAATTTCTGCTAATGTACAGAAAAGGTTCACAAGTTCATTACTCTCTCTTAATTCACTTATGTTCATAGCTCACTCCTATTCTTATTTATATTATGTATAATAGCATATTTTTAATTGATATCAACTACACTAACACCATCTCCGCCTTCGGTGTCTTCCCCTGGTCTGAATTTTGCAACGTAAGGTGAGGTTGATAAGAAATCTCTAACGGATTGTTTTAATGCACCTGTTCCATGTCCATGGATGATATAAACTGGTGTAAGGTTTGCTAAACTTGCTTTATCTAAGTATGCCTCAACTTCGTCTAACGCCTCTTCTACTCTGTAACCTCTAAGGTCCAAAGTTTGTGACATTTCATAGCGTTTAAGTTCAAATTTATTAAATGAAGTTCCTGGGATTTTAACTTTGTTAGGTTCTTTATAATTTTCATCAAGAACTGCAAGCTCATCCTTTTTAACTTTCATTTTCATAGCACCCATATCAACAAACAGACGTTTATTTTTATCAGGAAGTGAAAGGATTGTAACTTTTTGGTGAAGTTCTTTAATCATAACAGTATCACCGACTTTTACCTTATCCCAATCGATTTCTAAGTATTTGTTTTTATCTGTAACTTTATCAAGTTCATCTCTAAAGTCATCCTCAAGTTTTGCAAGGCGAGCGTATGCACGGCGTGCAATTTTTTCGGATTTTTCTTTGCGAAGTTCATCTAAAATTTGTTTAATTTCGCCACGAGCTTCAAGCATTTCCATATCAAATTTATTTTTGATATTTTTAATCGTTTTCTTTTTATCTTTTTTAACTTGGTTTAAGTTTTCTTCGTATTCTTTTTTGATTTCTAAAGATTCTTCTTTGATTTCTTGTGCTTGTTCAAGGTTTTTAGATAATTCTTGGTGAGTTTCTTGTAATTTTTCAACAACTGCTACTGTTGGGTCTTTTTGGGTTACAAGGGTTGTTTTAACTTTTTCTACAATGTCTTTATCAAGTCCTAAGTTTGATGCAATAGAAATTGCATTACTCAAACCAGGGATACCGATTAAAAGTTTGTAGGTTGGTTTTAGGGTTTCTGTGTTAAATTCAACCGATGCGTTTTTGAAGAAATTGTTTGTATATTCTAACGCTTTTAATTCCCCATAGTGAGTTGTGATAACACTTGTAACTTGTTTTTGAGCTAGTTTTTCTAAAATCCCTTGAGCTAAAACTGCACCTTCAACAGGGTCGGTTCCTGCACAAATTTCATCTAATAAAACAAAACTTTCTTCGCTACTTTGTTTTAGGATTTCGATTATGTTTGTCATATGGGATGAGAATGTTGACAAGCTTTGCAAAATACTTTGAGAATCCCCAATATCCGCAAATACGTTCTTAAATGGATAAACTTTTGCGTGAGTACAAGGTAAAAACATCCCAGCTTTTGCCATAAGTATAAACAAACCGATAGTTTTTAGGGTTACTGTTTTTCCACCAGTGTTTGAACCTGTAATGATTACGGATTTGTAATCTTTTCCGATTTCAAAGTTGTTTGAAACAACATCTTCTGTAACAAGCATCAAAAGAGGGTGTTTCATATTTTCAAAATAGATAGTTTTATCATCTGTTAATTCTGGTTCTGTTGCGTGAATTTTTACGGCATATCTAGCTTTTGCAAAATGGAAATCGATTTCTGCCATTACTCTTTCACATTCAACAAGTTCTTGCATATGTTCTTTTATAAGGTTGGTTAAACCAACCAAAATTCTTATACATTCTGCGTGAATTTTTGATTTAACTTCTCTAATTTTGTTGTTTAATGGTACAAGTTGAGCAGGTTCGATGTAAAAAGTCTTAGCTGATGCTGATACATCGTGAATAATCCCTGGGACTTTTGTTTTGTTTGATGCCATTACTTGGAAAACAATTCTGTCATCACGTTGAGTGTAAATATTATCTTGCAAATATTTTGTGAAACTAGAATTGTTTAATAATGATGAAATCTGATCACGAATATTTTGCTCTGTATCTCGTAAAGATGCGTATAAACCTTTCAATTCTGGTGTTGCGTTTTGGCGAATTTTTAGGCTTTCATCAAAGGTTTCAAAGATTTTATCTTCAAGTTCTTTATCAGTAACAAGACGTTCAGCTAGATTTTTTAGTAGATAATCTTCATCAGAATTGTCTAGGATAAAGCGTTTTAAAAGACGAGAAGATTTCATAGTTTTTGCGATATCCACCAATTCTTCTTCCATCAGGTATGACACAGCAGAATTGTTTCTAATTTTTGAAACGTCTGCGATGAACTCTGTTGGAGTATCTTTTGCGTGGTCTAGAATTCTTTTTGCTTCGTATGTAAGTCTGATTTGTTGTTGAATTTTTTCAGCACTATCATACGGCAAAGCACGCAAACAAAGAGTTTTACTTTGCTCAAACTTGGCAAATTTAGAAAGTTCTTCTTTTACCTTATCGAATTCTAGTGTAACGTTACTTTTTGATGTGATATCCATACCTAGATGTTATCACAAAAATATTTATAATGTTGTGTTAGGCATTGCTTGACCTACATATTTTTGCTAATTTTATTGTATAATCTTCCTATGGTAAAAAGTGCGTATATTCATATCCCATTTTGCAAGTCAAAATGTCATTATTGTTCTTTTGTGTCTTTTAACAAATTAGATTTGAAAAAAGATTATATTAAAGCACTTTTGAAAGAAATCGAGTTTAATTACCAAGGTGAAGTTTTAAATACTCTTTATTTTGGTGGTGGAACTCCGTCGGTTTTAGAATATACAGATTTTGCACAGGTTTTGAGAAAATTAAAAACCAATTCTAATACCGAAATCACAACAGAATTAAACCCTGAGGGAGTAAATTATGGCTACTTAAGAGCGTTATACGACTTAGGGATAAATCGTATAAGTTTGGGATGTCAGACATTTGATGATGTTCTTTTAAAGCAAATAAATCGTCGTCATAACGCAGGTCAAGTTATTGATGCAGTGAAAGTAGCGCAAGATGTTGGGTTTGATAATATTAGTTTGGATTTTATTTATGGTTTGCCAAATCAGACTATTGAGAGCTTTTTAAAAGATTTAAAAATGGCAGTTGGATTGGGTGTTCAGCATATTTCATTATATGGATTGAAAATTGAAGAGGGTTGTTATTTTTATGACAATGTGCCTGATAACCTGCCAGATGATGATGAACAAGCCGATATGTATCTAGGTGCAATTCAAACAATGAAAGATTTGAAGTTTGAACATTATGAAGTGAGTAATTTCTCTAAAAAAGGGTTCAATTCCCGCCACAATTTAACTTACTGGAATAATGATGAATATTATGGTTTTGGGGTTGGTGCACATGGGTATGTAAATGGTGTTCGATATGGAAATGTTGAAACAATTGAAGAATATCTAAATGATCCATTAACTCACAAAGACTCTCATCTTGTGAATTCTCAAGAACAATTAGAAGAAGAAATATTTTTAGGATTTCGCAAAATGCAGGGGGTAAATGTTGCCCAAATCAATGCAAAATATAATATTGATTTTGAAGAAAAATATAATGAAATTCTAAAAAAATATGAAGGTCTAAATTTAATTGTGAAAACGCCACAAGGGTATGCTCTAACAGAACAAGGAATTCTTGTTAGTAACGTTATTTTGGCAGAGTATATCGCAGATTAGGGGTAAATTTAATTGTCATCCTGAACTTTACAAAGTGAACCGCTGAGTATGTACGAAGCGTGTAAACCTGTATGCGTTAGCTGATTCAGGATCTCACAAACAGTCTAATTAAGTCCATTTTGAGATTCTGACTTTCGTCAGAATGACATATAAAAGATATTATAATATCCTTGAATAAATTTCATCAATATTATTTAAAAATGCTTGTTTATCAAAAATTTGTTCGATTTCATCAGAAGTTAAAAGATTTAAAACTTCATTATCCTTTAATAAATTAGCTTTGAAATCGCCGTGGTTTTGGAACGCATCAAGAGCATTTCTTTGAACAATTACATAAGCATCTTCTCTTGTTAAACCTTTTGCAACAAGTGATAATAAAACTTTTTGAGAAAATACTATTCCACCAAATTTATCGGTATTTTTAAGCATATTATCTTTGTGAACAACGATATTTTCCATCAAACCATTAAATCTGTTTAGCATAAAATCAACCAAGGTTAAGCTATCTGGGAAGATTATGCGTTCAGCTGAAGAATGAGAAATATCTCTTTCGTGCCAAAGTGGAATGTTTTCTAGTGCAACGATTGAGTTTGCTCTAACCACACGAGCTAAACCGCATAAGTTTTCGCTCAATACAGGGTTTTTCTTGTGAGGCATAGCAGAAGAACCTTTTTGACCTTTGCCAAAACCTTCTTCAAGTTCAATAACTTCTGTTCTTTGCAAGTGTCTGATTTCTGTTGCAAATTGTTCGATTACGCTTGCAATTAGAGATAGTGATTGCATAAAGTATGCGTGATAATCTCTTGCGATTACTTGAGTCGAAATTCTAGCAGGTTTTAGTCCTAAATTTTGACAAGTAATTTTTTCAACCTCAGTTGAAATGTTACTGTAAGTTCCAACAGGTCCAGAGATTTGTCCAACTCTAATCTGTTCTAGTGCGTGCGTAAAATTATCTTTTTGACGTTCTAAAATATCAATCCAAGAGCAAAGTTTTGCTCCAAATGTCATAATTTCAGCGTGGATTCCGTGAGAACGACCAATACAAATTGTTGTTCTGTGTTCATTTGCAAGATTTTTAAGTGTTGCAATAGTTTTTTCTAAATCTTCAAGAATAAGTTTTCCGCTGTCTTGGATTTGCAGAGCAAAAGCTGTATCAATTACATCTGAGCTTGTTAAGCCAACGTGAACATAACGTCCTAAATCACCCAAGCTTTCGTTTACACAAGTTAAAAAGGCAATAACATCGTGTCTAACTTCTCGTTCAATTTCATCAATTCTTGCAACAGAAAAAGTTGCTTTTTCGCGAATTTCTTTTGCAGCTTCAGTTGGAATAGTGCCTAATTGTGCGTAAGCATCACACACTGCAAGTTCTACTTGTAGGTAATAATCAAATTTGGAATTTAACTCCCAAATTTTTGCCATATCTTTTCTTGAGTATCTTTCTATCATACTTTTATGTTACCACAAATATAATATTTTGAGCCTAATTGTAAACAACGTAATCCTAATTTTTGCCAAAAATGAATTTTTGTGTTAGTATGAGTTCACAAAAGAAGAAGATTACTTTAAAAAAGGGGAAAAATATGATTTCAGTAAACGATTTTAAAACAGGTTTAACAGTTGAGTTAGACAATGGTTTATGGTCAGTTGTAGAATTTTTACACGTAAAACCTGGTAAAGGTGCAGCGTTTGTAAGATCTAAACTTAAAAACGTTATCACAGGTCAAGTTGTAGAAAAAACATTCAGAGCTGGTGAAAAAGTTGCAAAAGCTACTTTAGACAGACGTGAAATGCAATACTTATACAAAGAAGGTGCAGAATACGTTATGATGGATAACGAAAGCTATGACCAATTACACGTTGCAGAAGCTCAAATTGGTAGCGGTATCAAATACTTAAAAGAAAATATGAACATCATGATTCTTATGCATGAAGGTAAAATTATCGGTGTTGATATTCCTGCTCACGTAGAATTAGAAGTTGTTGATACTCCTCCAGCTGAAAAAGGAAACACTGCTCAAGGTGGTACAAAACCAGCTACATTAGAAACTGGTGCAGTTGTTCAAGTTCCTTTCTTCGTATCAAATGGTGATATGATCAGAGTTGATACTAGAACTAACGAATACTTAGATAGATGCTAATTCTATCCTAGAATTCGTCATTCTGAGGTGGCTATTTTTATGAGATTCTTCGCTAACGCTCAGAAAGACAAAGAGCCGAAGAATCTCATAAATGTTTATAAAGGAAAAAATTATGAAATTCGAAACAGATTATATTGAAAAATTAGCAAAAGTTTTAGCAGAAACAGGTTTAACAGAAATCTCATTAGAAGATGGCGAACAAGCTATTACATTGAGAAAAGAAGTAGTTGTATCTTCAGCTCCTCAAGTTGTAGCAGCACCTGTTCAAGCTGCAGCTCCAGTTGTAGCAGCTCCTGTATCTTCAGCTCCAGCAGCTGACGTTGCTCCTGCTAAAAAAGGTACACCAATTACATCACCTATGGTTGGAACTTTCTACAAAGCTCCATCTCCAGATTCTGAACCATTCGTTTTAGTTGGTTCAACAGTTTCTTCTGGTGATGTTGTATGTATCGTTGAAGCTATGAAAATGATGAACGAAATCGAATCAGAAGTTTCAGGTAAGGTTGTTGAGATTTGCGTTGAAGACGGCCAACCTGTTGAATTCGGTCAAGTTCTAATGTATGTAGAATAGATATAAATTTGAAGTGAACGGAGTATTCTGTTCACTTCTTTTTTGATAAGGGATATTTTGAAAATGTTTAGAAAAGTATTAATTGCAAATAGAGGCGAAATTGCCGTAAGAATTATCAGAGCTTGTAGAGAATTAGGAATTCCAACAGTAGCAATTTATTCTCAAGCTGATGCTAATTCTTTGCACGTAAGACTTGCAACAGAAGCATATTGTATTGGTCCAGCTAAAAGTGCAGATAGCTACTTAAGTATTCCTGCAATTATGTCAGCTGCAATGGTGTCAGGTGCTGATGCTATTCACCCTGGTTATGGTTTTATGTCAGAAAGAGCCGATTTTGCAGAAATTTGCGAAAAACAAGGTATTAAATTTATCGGTCCATCATCTGAAGCTATGAGAAAAATGGGCGATAAAGCTACTGCTCGTCGCACAATGATTGAAAATGATGTTCCAGTTACTCCAGGTACTGGAATCGTTAAGACTGTTGAAGAAGTTCAAGAATTTGGTAATCGTGTAGGTTACCCAATTATCTTGAAAGCTACTGCAGGCGGTGGCGGTAAAGGTATGAGAGTTTGCCGAAATGACGAAGACGTTAAAATTAATATGGAATTGTGCCAAGCTGAAGCTAAAAACTTCTTTGGTAATCCAGATGTTTATGCTGAAAAATTCCTAGAAAATCCTCGTCATATTGAAGTTCAAATTATTGGCGATAGTTTCGGTAATGTTGTTCACTTAGGTGAAAGAGATTGTTCTATCCAAAGACGTCACCAAAAATTGTTAGAGGAAGCTCCATCTCCAGCTATTAATGAAGAAACAAGACAGCAAATGGGTGCTGCTGCAGTTAGAGCTGCTAAAGCTATTAACTATGAAGGTGCTGGTACTTGTGAATTCTTACTTGACCATGATGGTAGATGGTACTTTATGGAAATGAATACACGTATTCAAGTTGAACATTGTGTTACTGAAATGGTAGCTAATGTTGATTTGGTTCGTGAACAAATTATGGTGGCTTCTGGTGAGGCTTTAAGCTACACTCAAGATGATATTAAATTAAAAGGTCATGCTATCGAGTGTCGTATTAATGCTGAAAATCCTGCGAAAAACTTTATGCCAAATCCAGGTAAAATTTCTGGCTATTTGGCTCCAGGAGGCTTTGGTGTTCGTGTTGATTCTCACGTTTACCAAGACTATGAAATCCCACCTCACTACGATTCAATGATTGGTAAATTGATTTGTTGGGGTCGTGATAGAAACGAAGCTCGTCGCAGAATGTATCGTGCGTTGAAAGAATATGTTGTTACAGGTGTTGAAACAACTATTCCATTCCACCAAGAAATCGTTGAAGACGAAGTGTTTATGAGTGGTAACTTCAATACAGGTTTTATTGAAGAGTTCTACAAACGCAAAGGTATTCAAGAGTAGAGAAAAGGCTCTCAATTGAGAGCCTTTTTTGTAGGTGTTTATGACAAAGACATATCAAGATACTGTAAATTTATTAACATCGGTTGGGAAATTTCATATCTCACTTGGTTTAGAGCGAATGGTGAAAATTCTTGATTTGCTTGGTAATCCTCAAGACAAGTTGGATTGTATTCATGTCGCAGGGACAAATGGTAAAGGTTCTGTCTGTGCAATAATCTCTACTGTTTTAGCTTACGCTGGTAAAAAAGTTGGACTTTATACATCTCCTCATATTTTTAAATATACTGAGCGTATTCAGATTAACGGAGTGAAAATCTCAGATGAAGATTTTACAAAGTATGTTTTTGAAATTTCTAATTTGGCAGATAAAAATAATATTGATTTAACCGAGTTTGAAATATTGACTGCCGTAATGTTTAAGTATTTTTCGGATAATGATGTTGAAGTTGTTGTATTAGAAACTGGTTTAGGTGGTAGGTTTGATGCAACAAATGTCATCAAAAAAAATCTTTGTTCTGTCATAACTCATATTGATTTAGACCATACAGAGCGTCTTGGGGATACTTTGGATAAAATTGCTTACGAAAAAGCTGGGATTATTAAAAAGGATTGTCCATGCATCGTTTTTGAAGGTAAAGAAGTTTATTATGATGTGGCAGATGAAGTTGGAGCTCCATTACAGTTGATTTTACCTATGGTTAGTACTGAAAACTTAGCTTTAAAAGGTGTTCACCAACAAGAGAATTTATCATTAGCTTTGGCGGCTATTGAAAATTGTTTTCCTGAGATTAAAAACGAAACAATTCAAGAGGCTTTAAGACAGGTTAAACATATTTGCCGTTTTCAATATGTGGAAGATAAAAATTTGATTATTGATGGTGCTCACAATCCAAATGGGGTAAATGCACTAAAACAAAGTCTTGATATGTATTACCCGAACACAAAACGTCGTTTTATTTTCGGGTGTTTGAATAACAAAGATTATGAACAAATGGTGAATTCGCTTTTTGAACGTGGAGATGAGGTCTATTTTTATCACTACAAACACCAGAATTCTTGTAATGTTGAACAGTTGCAAAAAGTTTGTCCTATTCAATCAAAAGAATTGACAGATGATGTTGAAATTGATTTTAATGATAGTGTTTTAACTATTATCTGTGGCTCTTTTTATATGATAGAAGAATTAGTTTATCGTTTTTCTATTAAGTTATAGAACAAAACTTAATATATTTACACTCCCCCACTTGCAATTGAAAGTTTTTCATAATATGATGAAATCAAGCCGAAAGTTATAGGCTTTGGTATGCCTATAATTTTTTGATATTACTTAACCAAAAAAGGAGAAGAAAATGCCAAAATTAAAAACTCACAAATCAGCTGCAAAACGTTACAAAGTAACAGCATCTGGTAAAATTATGAAAAGACAAGCAGGTATTGGCCACTTGCTCCAACACAAGTCAGGATCTAGAAAACGTAGAATTTTCAAGATGGTTGGCGTTTCTGAGTCACATGTAGCATTGGTATCTAAAGAGTTACCATACAAGAAGTATTCAAGATAGGAGCATAGAAAATGAGAATTAAACGTGGTAATGCAGGTGTTAAAAGACACAAGAAAATATTAAAACTTGCTAAAGGCTTTATTGGTGCTAGAAGCAGAATCTTCAAAGTTGCTAATATCGCTGTTATGAAAGCTTTAAAATACGCTTACAGAGATAGACGTACTACAAAACGTAATATGAGAAGATTATGGATTGTTAGAATTAACGCAGCTGTAAGATCTCGTGGTATGAGCTACTCAAGATTTGTAAATGCTTGTAAAAAAGCAAACATTGTTGTAAACAGAAAAATGCTTGCTGATTTAGCAGTTAGAGATCCAGAAGCGTTTGATGTAATTTTTGAAACTATCTCTAAATAGTTTTAGGAATATACAAAAAGCATTAAAAAAGGCGATTTCATTTTGAAATCGCCTTTTTTAATATGAAATTTCTTTCTAGTGTCCATTATATAGTTTTTTGAAGTAATCGGCATCGGTTGCGGCAAAATACGCACAAGTCATACCATTGAATTCGTGGTTCTTTTTCTTGTCACAATATGCATCAGGATTTCCAGCCCCCCATTTTGCAAGAGCGCTAGATCTTTTTCCTGTTCCAGGTGCGCCAAGTGGTAATAATACTCCACCTTTAGTTAACTCAAACGCAAAAAGGTCATATCCTAGTTTGTTAGGGTTTTTGTTTTTACCATTTGTATCAACCATTATTAGTAAACCATATGGGTAACTTGCAGGGTTTTCTACTGCAACCAGCATACCATTATTCAGTACAACACCACCATCGTCCCACATTGATTTTTCAAGTTGAGTCATCTCTGTACCAGACATACGTCGGAATGTACTTTTAGCATTTGTATTTGTTGTAGAAAAGCATACGCTATCGTTAGTTGCAGAGTATTTACCACAGTCGATAGCAACTTTTAAGTGCTCTTTAATAATTGGATAAAATGTACCTGCCGCTGAGTAACTTGCAGGTTCTACCGAAATGTTTTCAGCATCTAGTTCTGCTACTGTTTTTGATAATAATGAATATGCGGTATCAAAACGAGCTCTTGCTTCTCCAGCTTTTTGACCATTTACTAATAGTGGTAACACTAATGAGGCAACAACGCCAATAACACCTAATGCAATTAATATTTCCCCCAAAGTGAAGGCTAATCTCTTTTTCATCATATTAATCCTCATATTTTTAATTAATTATAACATATTTTTATAATTCTCTCAAGGTGGATAAATTTTCTAGTCAGTATAATTATGAAAATTTGTAAATTAGTTATTATTATATTATATTTATCCCGCAAAAAATAAAATTTACAGGTTTTTGTGCTACAAATGGATAAATAGGAGTATATTACTATGTCAATTAGCGTGGCAAATATAACACCGAGAGAACGTTCAAAGGCGGTTGCTTCTGGATTGGGACTTGGTACTTTGGGAATGTTGGCTTACCATCTTCCAGTAACAAAAGGTAGATATGTATCAGATGCGTTTAATGTTGTACGAAATGAAGCTTTGGATAATATTGATGGGCTTAACGAATCTGCATTGGAATTAACTAAAAATAATAGATTAAAACCTGAACAAAAGTTGTTTTTGTCACGTTTAGGAGTTACTGAAACTTTGGCAGATATTGATGCTAAAGTAATTTCTTTGAAAGAGTCTATAACAGATGCAGATACTATCAAGGCTATGAAGCAAGGTTTTGCAGATACTTTTGAGGCGTGCAAAAAGAATGTTGTTGAACGTGATGATATTTCAATGAAAGCATTTAGAAAAATTAGATGGACAAATTTAGCTTGGGGCGCTGGTATTGGTCTAGTAACTGGCTATGTTCTTGGAATAATAAAAGCTAATGAAGCTCAACGTTCTTACTTTGAATAATCTTTATGTTATCATGGTTTTATGTGTAATCATGGGATTAAATATTACGTAAAAGAGCTGTTAAATATATCAGGTCCAATTATTATGGGTAATTTGGGCTTTGTCTTGATTGGGCTTGGTGATGTTGTTATTGCTGGTCGTCATTCAACAGATACTTTTGCTGCAATTAGTATAGCTTGTGCAATTATGAACTGTCTGTTAACTTTTGGTATTGGTTTAATTGCAAGTATTTCGCCTTTATTATCAAATTACAGAGGTGAAAAAAGAGCGGTAAAAAAATATTTCTACCCTTCAATTAGATTTGCGATGGTGTTGGCAGTATTGACGACATTATTAATTATAGCGTTTATTCCAGTTATTCCGCATTTAGGCTTTGAAGCGAAATTAGTACCAGATATTCAAAATTATATGTGGGTTACTGCTTTTTCGACTTTTGGGGCGTATTTACATGCTTGTTTGAAAGAGTTCTTGCAGGCTTTTGAAATTGTTTTATTTCCTAATTTAGTAACTATTATTTGTGTATTTTTGAATATATTACTAAATATAGTATTTGTTTTTGGTTTGGGATTTATTCCGTCAATGGGTACATTGGGATTGGCGTTAGCAAGTTTTGTTGTCCGTTATGTGATGGGTTTTGCTCTTTTAATATACTGCTATAAAAATATGCAGTTGAGAAATTACCATGAAAAGGGCTATTATAAGGCTCTGTTGAGTATAGGCTTGCCGATTTCGTTAGCGGTTATGGTTGAATTTATAGCGTTCAATAGCATAGCAATAATCATGGGTAGAGTATCTGGACTGTATGCTGCAGCTCAAAATTTAGTTTGTACTTTGACAACAGTATCATTTATGATCCCTTTTGCTATTTCAAATGCCATCGCAGTTAAAACTGGTTTTGCAAATGGTGCTGGTAATGTCGTTGATCTGAAAAAATATTCATTAGTTGGTACTTTATTATCAGTTGGATTTATGACATGTAGTGCGATAGTCTTTTCATCTATACCAAAACAAATTGTAAGTTTGTTCACACCTGATGTAGAACTGATAAAAGTATGTATTCCTGTTATGTATGTACTTTCATTATTTCAAATATTCGATGGGCTACAAATTTCATTGGCTGGAATTTGTAAAGGGGTTAAGCAAACAGACATTGTTTTATTGGCAAATTTTGTTGCATATTGGTTAGTTTCACTTCCTTTGGGTTATACATTAGCCTTTAAATTCAATATGAATATTTCAGGTTTTTGGATTGGGTTATGCTCTGCTGCGGTGATTTTATGTGCAATTATGATTGTTAAATTGAAAATTTTTGCTGATAAAACATACAAAAAACAAGAACTATAAAGCAGTCCTTGTTTCTTTATCGTGGGTAAATCTTTGTATATTTATCAAGTCTAAAAATATATAAATCTTCTTAGAATAAGAAGAATAAAAGAGTAAACATGCAACCTAATGATGCAGCACTAAATAAAAACCAAGTGTGCATAACTGGATGTTGGTATGACCAGATTTCTTTAATTGTGCTTCTTGCATTGTTAATAGCTTGCATTATATTTCTCTCCAATAAAACTCGTTTCTTATATATTCTATTTTCCACATTTACCAGAAAACAACATCACCTGTTTGGTTGATTATTAATTCGGTTTAGAGTATGATTGATTTATGCGAAACGTTGAATTACTTATGCCTGCGGGCAATTTGGAAAAATTAAAATATGCAGTTAAGTATGGTGCAGATGCAGTATATTTAGGTGTGGTTGATTTTAGCTTAAGAGCTATGAGAAAAGGGGAGATTATTACCCTTGAAAATTTAAAAAGTGCTATTGATTTGGCACATAGTTTGGGTGCAAAAGCATATTTAACATTGAATATCTTTGCGTTTAATTCAGATATTAAACACTTAGAAGCATGTATGGAAATTTTAAAAGATGCTAATCCTGATGCGGTTTTGGTTAGTGATTTCGGGATTTTACGCCTTTTGAAAAAATATATGCCAGATACAGAAATCCATGTTAGTACGCAAACTAATATATTAAATTATGAATGTGTTAAGTTCTGGCAAGATATGGGTGCAACTCGTGTTGTATTAGCAAGGGAACTTTCAATTCCAGAGATTGCAGAAATTAAACAACAGGTTCCTGACATGGAAATTGAGTGTTTTGTTCATGGTTCTCAATGTGTTTCATTCTCAGGAAGATGTTTGTTAAGTGATTACTTTACAAATGGAGAAAGAAAAGCTAATTCTGGAAATTGTTCTCAACCTTGTCGTTGGAGTTATAAATTAGTTGAAGAAACTCGTCCTGGTCAATATTATGAAATTAACCAAGATGATAGAGGTTCACATATCTTAAGCCCAAAAGATTTATGCCTTGTAAAACATTTAAAAGACATGATTGATGTTGGGGTGGATTCATTTAAGGTTGAAGGCAGAACTAAGAGTTTGTACTATGTTTCAGCTGTTGCGAAGGCTTATAGAGCTGCGATAGATGATATTATGCAAAATCCTCAGGCTGATATGGAAAAATATTTCTTGGAGCTTAAAAAAGTTGGTAATCGTGGTTATACAACAGGATTTGCGTTAGGGGAAAATAAACCAGATAGTTATAGCTATGATATTTCCAAAGGTTTGGCTGGTGCAGATTTCTTGTTTGAATTCCATGATAAAAAGAAATACTCTGATGTAGTGTTCACTTCATCAAGTGATGATGATGTTTATTTTGTAAAAGTTAAAAATAAAGTTTTATTAAATGATGAAGTTGAAATTATCACTCCAAGTGAACAGTTTGTTACAAAAATTGTAGAAATCATTGATGAAAAAGGCGAATCTCAAGATTTGGCAAATACAAACGCAGATGTGTATCTAAAATTTGAGCGTTCTCCTGTGGATTATGAAGTGGCTTTAGCAAGAACAATAGGAGTAAAAGAGCATGTTTCTTAAACCAGATGTAAATATTAAAAGTATTTATGATATTGATTTAGATGAATTGAAGAGTCAAGGTGTAAAAGCTATGCTTTTTGATTTGGATAGTACAATTATGGCGTCTAAGTCTGCTAAATATACTGACGAAATGTATCAATGGCTTAAAGTTGTTCAGGAAAACTTTTTCATGGCTGTTGTATCAAATAATAATAATCCAGAATATATCGAAAAGGTTAAGAAAATTTCACATTTTCCTCTTTTGTTTGGGGCTTGTAAACCAAAAACTGGTCCAGTTAGAGAATTTCTAAAGAAACATAATGTAAATGCAAAAGACTGTGTGATTGTTGGTGACAGACCATTAACTGATATTTTATGCGGTAAAATTCTAGGTTGTAAGACAATTTTGGTGGATTCTATCACTGCTGATACGGAACCATTTATTGTGAGATTTGTAAGAAGATTAGAAAGATTAAGTATTCGTCATTAAAATAGAGTAAATCTAAAGATTGAACTTTTTAACCTTTTTTGATGCTGTTACAAAATATTAACATATTAAAACCCTTACATTGTAAGGGTTTTAAGCTATTTGTGACTAAATTTATGTTACATTTACACTTTTTTGACTTAAATCCAGTATTAATATATTATATATATGATAGTGTAGTTATTTTTATAAATACATTAAATAACTGATATACAAAATGAAGAGCTTTAATATAATGTAGTTGTTAAAGACTATAAGATGGGTGGAGAGAAAGTGAACATTAATTACTATAGGAATGAAAATTGGGTAGATAATACGTTCAGTAAACGTGGCAAGAAAGTTTTGGCTTTGTTGGCAGTGGTATTCTCTGTTGGTATTGTTGCAGGCGGTTGCGGTGTGTTGCAGAACTTTGGAATTGGCGGAGGAAATGATGCTGCGGTTCCTGAAGCTGTTGCTCCAGCAGTTCCTGAAACTCCAGCTGCAGCTCCAGAAGTTGCGGTTGAAGACAAGAAGGCGGAGACTGAAAGTGTTGAAGTAGATGTAGAAGAAAATCAAGCAGCAAGCATGGTTGCTTATGATGTTACTTCAGTTGGTCGTTCTGATCCATTTTTACCATCTGATGAAATTAGAGCATTTGATGAAGCTAAGCGCTCTGCGTACGCTGAAGCAGAACGTCATAACTCAAAAATCGCTGAAATTGAAAAGTTGAGAGATGTTGTAGTTAGAGAACCAGATGATATCAGTCCTTATAGTTTCAATTTACCAACTCCTCCAACTGCATTGGCTGATGCAAATTCAGATGCTGCAAAAATTACAAGAACTAAAGTGGTGGGTATTATGTACAACAAAACAAGCCCATCTGCGATTATAAATGTTGATGAAAAAGATTATTTGGTACGCCAAGGCGATCAAATTATTGGTCAAGAATATAAAGTCCTTCAAATTAATCCATCTTGGATTACTGTTGGTTTAGGTACAAATATATATTCAGCAAGTATTGGTGAATTGTTCTCAAGAGATGAGTTTGATTCAACTCAAAATGATGTGTATAACTTGAGAAATAGATTCGGTGGTAGAAAAGGTTAATTAATAAGAGTAATAAGCAGGAGCAATTATGAGAAATAAGATTAGAGAAAAAATTGTTGCAAGTGTTATGTTATCAGCTTTCGCTATAACAAATTCTATGTCTGCAACATTTGCAATGAATGAGTTTTATGGTTACGTTGATGGTGTTAAACCAGCAATCAGATCTTCTGAAGTAGCATCTTCAGTAAGTTTACGTTCAAATGTACAAATCCCGAACGCAGATTCAGTTGTTAATTTGAGTTTAAGAGATGCAGATGTTAAACAAGTTTTGAGAATGTTTGCGGATCAAGCTGGTATGAATATTATCTTCTCTCCTGAAGTAGAAGGCACAGTAACCATGGATTTGGTTGATATTCCTCTAGGTGAGGCTCTAAGTCTTGTTGTTAAAACTCATAAACTATTCTACGATATTCAAGCTAATACATTGGTTGTTTCTAGCGCTGATACAGCATTGTCTGTTGCAGAAAGAAATAACAATATAACAGTTATTCCTGTTAAATATGTAAATGCTCTTGCAATTTCTTCATTCTTGAATAAGAGTGTATTCTCAGCTAAAGGTGCTGGTGCAGTTAACCCAGGTATGTCAAAAGGTTTCATTGTTGCAACAAACCCTGCAACAAATGAATTGATTGTTACTGGTACAGAAAATGACGTTGCTCTTGTTAGAAGAATTGTTGAACAGTTTGATAAAAAACCAACAATTACAACTTTCAAAGTTAATCACACAACTCCTGCTGAAATGTCAGCTGCAATCTGTTCGTCATTGTTCCCATCAATGTCAGTTGTAAGCACTGAAGGTGCTTCTGGTATGGCAGCTGGTGTGCCAACAGGTTTTGCATCTGATGATAGTAGTGATTCTGGTGATTCTAGTGGCGGTGGAGCTGCTGGTATTGCAGTTGGTGGTGGTAAAGTTGCTTGTGTACTTTCTAGCCAACAAATGACAGAAGAATCTACAAATGGTGAAGAAACATTTAAACTTGATAGTTTACCTTTAATGAATTTATCAGTTACTTATTTCCCAACATTGGGTACTATTCAAGTAATTGGTGGTTCTGATTCTCAATTAGAAATGATTAGAGATTATATTGCAATGAATGATAAGAAAACTCCTCAAGCATATCTTGAAGTTCAAATTATTTCATTGTCTGAATCTGGAAGTAAAACATTAGATAATACTTGGTCATATTACAGTAAGAATTTCTCATTCAACGCTGGTGGTGGTCAAGGCTTTAAAACTGATCCAATGTATCCTGTATTCTTTTCAGGAAAAGGTTATATGTTAGTTGATACTGATTCTTGGGACCCAGAAAAAGGTGCATACGAAACTGCTGGTACAGTTGGTAGATGGGGTGGCAGTGCTCAATTAGTTTATGCAGTTAACTACTTAGTTGAAAACAAAAAAGGTAGAGTATTAGCTAATCCAAGAGTTCTTCTAACAAGTGGTCAGCAATCTGTAATTGACTTAACTTCAGACTATGTTTCTAAAGTAACATCTCAATACTTGGATTCTGGTTCATCTTCTGGTTCAGCTCAAGTTCAAAAAGAATATGAAATCAGTGATGATAATGGTATCAAAATTACAATTTCACCATTCATCAGTCCAGATGGTTATGTAACTTTAGATATTAAACCAGAATATAAAACTATTGCTTCACAAATTTATACAACTGGTGAAACTGGTGACCAAGAATTGGCAGTTACATTACTACAAAGAAGAGACCTTGATCTTAAAGGTGTTCGTATTAAAGATGGCGAAACTTTAGTTATCGGTGGTATGATTCAAGAAACTGAAACAAAAACTGTATCTAAAATCCCATTCTTAGGTGATATTCCAGTTATTGGTATGTTCTTCAGAAGTACAAGTACTGCTAAAGAGAAAACAGAAATGGTTATCATGCTTACTCCTCAAATCATTATTGACACTGAAGATGCAATTGTAGATGACAATATGTTATAGGAATAAGATATAAACAATCCAATATAGTAAATACAGCAAATAGAAAAGAATAAGTACAAAAATAAATGAACGCACTAATATTAAGACTAAAAAATAGCATAGATCAAAGTATACTTGAAAGTATCGACAAAAATCTAATGGGACAATACCATTTTGTTCCAATTAGTGTAAAAGATAATTTTCTTTTCGTTGCTGTTTCTAAAAATTCAAATAAAGATGAAATCACTAATGTTTTGAAAAAAACATTCCAACAATCAATCAAGTTCATGCTTGTTGGTGAGGATGACTTAAAAGAGTTGTTATCATGCTTTATTCCAGCTGAGTCAATTGCTGAAATTCCAACAGGGGGTTCTGCACCTGATGCTGGAGCGCAAGGACAAGCAAGTCAACCTCAAGCAGCTGGCAGTGGAGCTAAATTAGGTGAAATGCTTATTGCTCAAGGCATTTTATCTGAAGTGGATTTAATGAAAGCATTGGCTGCGGCTAAACGTAAGAATGCTCCAATTGGTTCAACTTTGTTTGAAATGGGTTTGGTTTCTCTTGAACAATTAAAATCTGTTTTGCATGACCAAACAGGTTATGATTTGGTTACAACAGATCAATTGGTTGACCAAAAGAAATTCGTAAATATTCTTCCAGAAGATTTTATTAAGGCTAACTCTGTTATCCCTATTTCTTCAGATGGAAAAACTCTTACTTTAGGGGTTGTTAAACCTATCAAGATGGATGTAATGAAAGAAATCATCTATCTTACTGGTCAAAACCCTAAACAATTGCTGATGACTCACTATGAGTTCCAAGAAGCGTTAAACAACTTCTTCTCAGCTCAAAAACAACAAACTGATGCAATTATCGAACAAATCAAAGCTGAAACAGTGGATGATGATGGTGAAACATCATTACAAGACATGGTTGCGGCAGAATTGCAAGATTCAACAGGTTCTGTTGCGAAGTTTGTTAACCAAATTATTACAAATGGTATTGATAATAAGGTTTCCGATATTCACATCGAGCCTAGATTATCTGGTTATATTGTAAGATACAGAAAAGATGGTATGTTACAAAAAGTTCTTGATGTTCCAGCAAAAGTTGAAACATCAGTTATTGCTCGTTTCAAGGTTATGGCGAGAATGAACATTGCTGAAAATAGACGTCCTCAAGATGGTACGTTCTCTATTTCATACAAAGATTGTTCATACGACTTCCGTATCAACACACTTCCTGTATCTGGTAAGGAAAAAGTCTGTATTCGTATCTTGGCACCTGCGGTATCTCTTGCATCTAACGATAAAGAGATTAAACTTGTTGGTGCGACCGAAGCAGAAATTCAAAAAGTTAAACAAATGGTATCTTGTCCAAATGGTATCATTCTAACATCAGGTCCTACTGGTTCTGGTAAAACTACAACTCTATATTCTGTTCTTAAGAGTTTGAACGATGAAACAGTAAACATTACTACAATTGAGGACCCGATAGAAATTAAGTTGGAAGGTATTAACCAATCACAAATCAACGCTAAAGCGGGTATTACATTTGCATCATGTATGCGTGCAATCTTACGTCAAGACCCTGACATCATTCTTGTCGGTGAGATTCGTGACTACGAAACTCTAGAAATTGCGATTTCAGCTGCATTAACAGGTCACTTAGTATTAAGTACTGTCCACACCAACTCAGCTGCTGCAACTGTTACTCGTATGATTGAAATGGGTGCGAAAGATTACTTGGTATCTTCAACTTTATCAGGTGTAATTGCACAACGTCTTGTAAGAAGAATTTGTGATGATTGTAAGGAAGAATATTATCCAACTAAAGAAGAAGCCATGATGGTTACTCGTGATCCTGCAGAAATCGAACATTTGATGAAAACTCCTATTTATAGAGCAAAAGGATGTAACAAATGTGGTTTCCAAGGTTATAAAGGCCGTCTAGGTGTATATGAGATCATGTTGATTTCAAAAGAAATTAAAAAACTTATTGCTCAAGGCGCTCACGATTTGGAAATTGAAGAATGTGCAGTAAAAGATGGTATGAGAACATTACACAATTGTTGTCATGGTCATATCTTGAATGGTTTAACTACAATTGAAGAATTTGTCAGAGTATTGGGTATGGCAGGCGAATAGGTGATATTGAATGACAATTTATAATTATACAGCGATTAAGGATGGTACTAACGAGGTAGTTAAGGGTAAGGTTGAAGCAGATGACCTGCGTGAAGCCCGTGCTGCAGTTCGTGAATTAGGTTTCACTCCTACAAATATTGTTGAAGAACAAGCTGTTGGTAAAAAGAAAGAAAACAAAGGGCCAACAGGTAAGATGCCGACTCTTGGTTTGGCTGAACAAATCGATTTCACTTCAACATTGCAAATTTTGGCAGCTGCTGGTATCCCTATTATTGAATCATTATTGTTCATTGAAAACGATGCTGCTAAATTAAAAATTAGACAATGTGCGACTGAATTACGTCGTCAAATTATGAACGGGGGTACTTTTGCTGGTACTGTTGCAAAATATCCAGATCAATTCGGTCAAGTTTATATTGGTCTAGTTAGAGCCGGTGAAGATGCCGGTGAATTGGAAAAAACACTGGATCGTTTGTTAGAACTGTTAAATAAACAAGCTGCTATTAGAAGTAAAGTTATTGGTACATTGATGTATCCGTGTTTCGTTGTTCTTTTGGCGGTGTTTATTGTAATTGTCATGTTGGTATTCGTATTCCCTGTATTTAAAGAGATGTTCGATTCTATGGGTATGCAATTGCCAGCAATCACACGTATTTTGATGAATATGGGTTTATGGATGAAGAAAAACTGGTATGCAATTCCAATCGGTTTTGCGGCAGTGGGTTCATTTATCAACTTCTTATTCCGTTGGAAGCCAAGTAAATGGAAAATTGACGAAATCGTTTTAAAAATTCCTGTATTACAAGATTTGATTATGTACTCAAACTTTGCTAACTTTATTGCGGTTATGCAGGTTGCTTATGATGCAGGGGTTCCGATTTTGGAATGTTTATATTTGTCTAACTTGACATTAACTAACCATACGTTAGAAACAAGGGTTGAAGAAGCTACATTAAGAGTTCAACAAGGTCAACACTTATCAGCAGCTCTTCGTTCAACTCGTACAATGCCTAAGATGATTCTGTTCATGATTGCAACTGGTGAACAATCTGGTCGTTTGGGTGATATGTTAGGTCAAGCAACAAATTATATCGACAAACAGTTAGATACAATTATCGATGTTATGACCAAGATGATTGAACCTATCATGTTAATTGTAATTGGTTCTATCGTATTGGTATTGGCAGCAGCACTTTACTTACCACTATTCGCATCATACATGGGTATGTAGTTCTCGCCAAAACAAGAATTATAAAGGCAATAAGTGTTTTAGGGCTTATTGCCTTTATCTTTGAAGGAGATTGAAATGACAAAAACAGTAGTTATAACTGGAGCAACTTCTGGAATAGGGAAAGAGTTAGTAAAAATTTTTGCTAATGAATATAAAGTTTTTGCATCATATCGAAATGAAAAACTTATTGAAAGTATAAGTAATGTTGAGTATTTTTATATGGATATGACTGACAGAAATTCTATCGTTGATGCAGTAGAGTTTTTAAAATCGAAAACCAATAAAATTGATATTCTGATAAATGTTGCGGGTTGTGTTGTAGCTGGACCTATGGAATTGATTGATGGAGATAGTTTGAGAGAGCAATTCGAGGTTAATACTTTTTCTCATTTTGATTTTACTCAAGGTCTTATTCCTTTGTTAGAAAATTCAAAGGTTATAAATATTAGTTCAATGTCTAGTTTTGGACATTTCCCATTTATTGGTCCATATGGGGCTTCAAAAAGAGCTTTGGATATTTTGTTTAATGCTTTTGCGTTAGAAAATCATAAGAATATTCAGATTATTTCGATTAAACCAGGAGTAATTTCAACACCTTTATGGCAAAAATCTGTCGATAAAAATGAAAAAACTTTGACAAATTGTTCTGGTTACGAAAAAGAGATGGAATTTATGAAAGCTAATGCATTGAAAAATACTGATAGAGGTTTAGCGGTGGAAAAAGTTGCAAAATTTATTTATAAAGTTGCTCAAAAGAAAAATCCTAAATCTTCTTATACTGTTGGTAAAGATGCAAAATTCGCTCAAATCTTGTCACTATTACCTCAAGATTTGGTTAATAAGTTGGTTAAATTTGGCATGAGAGCACGAATAAAGTAGTTGTGCTATAATAGGTGTATTATGAATGATAAAGAATTTGATAAAATATATGATTTAATTGATACAGGCGAGTTTGCCTTGGCTAGAGAAGCGATAGATGATGCATTAAAGGCTGATGAATCAGATATCGATGCACATAAACTTATGGCTTTATGTGATGTAAATTTAGAAAACTATGAAAGTGCAAGATGCATTTTAGAAAATATTGTTAAACATCGCCCTGAGGATGCTTTAATTTGGTACTATTTGGGTTGTTGTTACGATAATTTAGGGGATTTAATTTCTGCAAAACATGCGTATTTGCATGTATTGGAATTACGTCCAGAATATATTGATGCATTTAGAAGTTTGGCAATTGTTTATATCAAGGCTGAAAAATTTGATGAAGCAATTGAGACTGCTAAAAAGGCGTTAGATTTAGTTGAAGACGATTATTCTCTTTATTATGTTTTAGGGACTGCTTGTATGGCATCTAAAAGATTTGAAGAAAGTGTAACTTATATTGAAAAAGCAATTGAATTAAATCCAGAAAACCTTCAACTTTATAATAATTTAGGTACGTCATATTTGACTATTGGAAATTTAGATATGGCTTTTCAAACTTATGAAAAAGCTTTAAAAATTGATGAAACAGATGCCTTGACATATTTTAATATTGCATCAATTTTGCAAATCCAAGAAAAACATAAAGAGGCTTGTGAATATTTTGCTAAAGCTCATCAATACGATCCAGAAGAGGATAGTTATCTTGTTGCTTGGGCAGTTTCAGAAGTTAAGGCTGGGATGTTTAGAGAAGCTATTGAGCACTATAAATTCTTAGCGTCAGCTTACCCGCAAAAAGCCACTTACAAATTTAATTTGGCATGCTGTTACCAAGTTGTTGGTGAGTACGAAATTGCAATTTCATTATTGAAACAACTTATTATGGTTAATCCAAAAGCTGCAAATTTTTTGAAAAAACTTGCAAGTATTTATATTGCAACTGGTCAACTTGCAAATGCTAAAGAAATTTATGAAAGGATTATTAAACAAGGTACTGTTGCATATCAAACTTATTATGAGTTAGCTATGTTGTGTACAAAAACAAATGATACAGATAGAGCAGAACAGATTTTGAAAAAAGTTTGTGGTCTAAATCCAGAATTTGCACCAGTTCATAAAGATTTGGGCGTAATTTATCTAAATAAACGCTTGTTTGACTATGCAAAAGATGAGTTTGAAAAGGCTTATCAATTAGATCCAAATAATTGTTCAATTGTTGTTGAATATGCTAATTATCTACATTCAACATCTGAGTTTGCAAAAGCTGATGAATTTTATGAAAAAGCATTGGCTTTGGATCCAGAAAATATCAATGCTTTGGCGTTTTCTGCGTTAAACAAAACTCACCTAAAACAAATTGATGTTGCAAAAGAACAAGTTTTAAAAGTTCTTGAAAAATGTGATACTTCAGCATTTTTACTATATGTAGCAGGACGAATTCATCATTTGGCTGGAGATTTTGAAGATGCTAAGATGTATTTAATCAAAGCATATGAACTTGAAAAACTCCCTGATGTACAGAATTTACTAGGTTTATGCTACCTAGAGCTAGGTAATTACGAACAAGCAAAAACGATTTTCTTAAATATGTATGAAAAATTGCCACTAAACGTAAATGTTTTACTAAGTGTTGCAAAATGTTGTGAAAAATTAGGACAAAATGACGAGGCAATTTCTTATGCTGAAAAATTAGTTGAACAATTTGAAGATTGTGAAGAAGCGCATGAGATAATTCGTCGTTTATCTTAATAAACTTCACAAATAATTAAAATCGCCAAAAAGCACTTGCCAAGACTTTTACAGAGTTACGCAAGTGTTTTTTAATTTTAATTAACAATTTTATTGTAAATTTTTTTCTAAAACAAAAAAAATGGGGAAATCGAATAAAGATAATAGTTTCGATTTTTGCTACAAAAATAATTGTAAAAACTTTGGCATGCTAACAAAAAAACATTAGTCAAAAAAGATAATTTATTCTATTATGGATAATACAAATCGGGAATAGATTTTGAGATAGTTTTTCCCCCTATTATAATAATCAATCTTTTGAACGATTATGCTCGTTTGAAAAATACGTTATCATTATAGTAGGTGGCTTAAGTATATTTTGGAGGTTAGTGAAGTGTTAGATCATGGTTATATACAAATCTACACAGGAGATGGCAAAGGTAAAACAACAGCAGCACTAGGTCTAGCAATGAGAGCTTTAGGACATGACTGGAAAGTTTTGATTATCCAATTCACTAAAGGTGATGGTGCAACTACTTATGGTGAAATCGCATCCTCATCAAAATTCTCTGAAAACTTAGAAGTAGTACAATTTGGTATGGATAGAGTTTGCTATTCACACAATGTATGTTTAGACGATTATAAAGAAGCAAAGAGAGGCTGGGAATTTGCTAAAGAAGCTATCAATTCTGGCAAATACCAACTAATTATCATGGACGAAATCAATATTTGTACTTCTATGAATATGATTAAAGTTAGTGATATTAAAGATACATTATTGCATAAACCTGACAATCTTGAGATTGTATTAACAGGACGTTATGCTCACCCTGAACTAGTTGCAATGGCACACCTTGTAACTGAAATGAAGCCAGTTAAACACTACTTTGATATGGGTGTTATGGCTCGTCAAGGTATTGAATACTAGATTAGATTATATGTTTAGGTTAATGTGAATCCTTTTTTGTTTCAGAAATGAAATGAGCGGGCAGCTTGCTGTCCGTTTTTTTTGTCCTCGGCCGGACGGGGCATTATGCTACTAATTGCCGATAAGATTTAAAAAATCAACGTGCTCCGCAGGGCTATTTGATTAATTTTAGCAACAAAATACAAGACAGTCCTCAGCCACACGGGGCAGGGGTAAATATATTTAAGGTTTTGGGTGAGCGTTGTCGCCTAATTGTTTACACTGTTTTTTATTTCTTGTATAATCTGGTTATGATAGTTTTGCAAAAATATCTGAAACAATCAGCGACATATAAGATTTTTTCACATTTATTGGTTGTGTTAGCGGGCTTTTTGGAAACATTAGGTCAAATTGCTCAACTTGGTTTTCACACTTTAAAATGTGTATTAAAAGGTGAAATTGATAGAAAAGAATTGATTATCCAATGTGATAGATTTGGTGTAAGTTCTTTGCCGATTACACTTTCTATTGTTGGCATGACATCTATCATTGTTGCCTCTCAAGTTGCTAACGAGATGGTTAAACAAGGAGGCGGAAACTTTGTTGGTATGTTAATGACAATTCTTATTGTTCGTGAAGTTGGTTCAATTATGTCAGGTTTTGCGATTACATCTATGATAGGTTCATCTTTAGCCTCTGAACTTGCAACAATGAGAGTTACAGAACAAGTTGATGCGATAAAAGTTTTAGATGTTGACCCTGTTAGATACTTGTTTGTCCCAAGAGTTTTATCAGGTGCAATTATGATGCCATTTGTTGTAATTTTGGCATCTGTTGTGGGTGTAATTTTAGGTGCAGTAACTTCAGATATGTTTGCAGGATTGTCTTATAGAGCTTATTTTGACTCTGCTGGGCTAGGCTTATTTATGAAAGATTTAGGTGTATGTTTACTTAAATCTGTAGTATTTGGTGCGGCAATTGCATTGATAAGTTGTACTTGTGGATATCACGCATCAGGTGGAGCAAAAGGTGTAGGTTTAGCAACAACAAAGGCTGTTGTTTGGTCGTTTATTTCAGTTGTTGTTTTAGACATGGTGTTCGCAATTTTATTTTTCTTTTAAAATAAAGGTATAAGTTATGAGTATTGAAGTAAAAAATCTAGTAAAATCATTTGACGATAAAACTGTTATCAACGACATTTCATTCAAAGTTGATGATGGTGAAGTTCTTGCGATTGTTGGGTTTTCAGGCTCAGGTAAAAGTACAGTTTTAAAACTTATCTGTGGTTTGATTCCTTTTGACAATGGTGAAGTTATCACATCAGAAGGTGATATTGCTATGGTTTTCCAATATTCAGCATTGTTTGATTCGCTTGATGTTGCAGATAATATTGCTTTTGCGCTGAAAGAAAGAAAAGATTTAAGAAATAAATACTCAGAAAATGAAATTAGAAAAATAGTTTCTGAGAAGTTAGAGTTAGTTGGTTTGAAAGGTATAGAAAGCAAATTCCCATCAGAATTGTCTGGTGGTATGCAAAAACGTGTAAGTTTTGCTCGTGCAATTGTAACAAAACCTAACACAATTTTATATGATGAACCAACTGCAGGATTAGACCCAATGTCCTCAACGCTAATTGAGGACTACATTGTAAGTCTTAAACATGAAATCAACGCAGCTTCAATTGTTGTAACACACCAGATGTCAACTATCACAAGAACGGCGGATCGTGTTATAATGTTGTACGATGGAAAAATTGTTTTTGAAGGTACACCAGCTGAATTATTAAAACAGGAAACCCCTTACACAAAACAATTCGTAACAGCCTCACTAGAAGGCCCAATGCAAATGCAAGCATAATAAATAGCAAAAGGAAGTAGGATATGGAACATTTATTTAATGAAGAAGTGATGTCTTTAGATACATATATTATGGTTAAACTTAAAGAAAAAACTGCACAATTGTCAGAATCTTTAATTAAGAAAAATCGTGCGCCAATTTCTTTATCAATGGGGGCACCAACTGCAAACCCTCCAGCAATGTTGATTGAGAAATTGAAAGAATTTTTAACTGAAGATAATATCCATACATATTCAGTAACAAAGGGTGAACCATACTTTAGACAGGCTATTGCTGAGCGTATGAAAAATCGTTTTGGTGTTGAATTAGATGCGAATAAAGAAATTGCATCACTTTTAGGTTCAAAAGATGGTTTAGCTAATTTAATAAGATTTTTAATCAACCCAAGTCGTGATGAATTAGAAAAAGAAATTATCATGGTTCCAGATCCAGGATATGCTTCATATTCTCAAATGATTCAATGTTCTGGTGGTAAGGCTTACCCAATTCCACTAACTGCTGAAAATAATTATCAACCAGATATGGATAAAGTTATGGAAAGTTTAATTGCTGAAGGTTTAGACCCTAAAAAAGTTAAAGCCGTAATTATTAACTATCCAAATAATCCACTTGGAGTTTCTGCTTCAAAAGAATACGTAAAAACAGTTGTTGGGTTCTGCAAAAAACATAATATTTTATTGATTTCAGATGCAGCGTATTGTGATTTATATTTTACAGAAGATGAAAAACCATTCTCAGTTTTAGAAATTGAGGGTGCAAAAGATGTGGCTGTTGAAATGTTTAGTTTGTCAAAACCATATGCCATAACTGGTTGGAGATTAGGTTGGATTTGTGGAAATGCTGCTGCTATTGGACGTTTCTGTAAGGGTAAGACAACAATTGATAATGGTATTTTTAAAGCTCTTCAAAAGGCTTGTGCGTATATCTTAAATTCCCCAGAAGGTGATGATTATATCGCTGAATCAAATGCAGGATTTAAACGCAAACAATCTATTATGGTAAAAGGTCTGAAAGAATTAGGATGGGATATTGATGAGACAAAAGTTCCTCACACAACATTCTATCTATGGCTACCTATTCCAAGAAAGTATGATTCAGCATTCAAATTCTGTGAAGATATGCTTGAAAAATCAGGTATCGTAGTTGTTCCTGGGGATGCTTTTGGTAAATATGGTGAAGGCTTCTTTAGAATTTCATACGTTTGCAGTGATGAAAAATTGCAAGAAGTAATTGACAGAATGAAAGCTGACGGATTCAGATACTAATTATAAGAATTATATAAAAGTAGCGGCGCAAGATTTTATCTTGCGCCGCTCTTCCTTTAAATAAAATAAAACTCTATATTATACTTCAACGAATAATCTTCTGCCAACGATATTTTGTTTTCCGTTGTAGTAACCTGCAAAATAACCACCTTTTACGGGTTTGTTTTGTGCATAAAATTGGTTATATCTGTTGCCGTTGTAGTTTACAAACGGATTGTTGCTATAAGGATTGTTTGAAGTTTGTGTAACAACAGGGTTGGTTACATTTACTCTTGGTGATGCTTTGAAAGCATTTGTTAATAACGAAACTAAATTTGTAGCCATCTACTTTATACCTTTCTACTTGGTATTTTTTTAATGATATATTCCTAGATGTCATAATTATAACATAGCATTTGGTAAAATTTTAAAATAACTTAATAAAAATCCTCTATTTTATGTAGTATAATCATTTTATGGAAAATAATAAGAAAAATATTTTGGTTATTGGTAAAGGTGCTGTTGCATCATCTTTTGCAAAGAAATTAGCAAGGTTAGATGAAATTGGCAAGGTTTATGTTGCTCCTGGAAATGGTTTTGATTCTGAAATTTATACAAATGTTGATATACGTGAAGACGATTTAACAGGACTTTTAAAATTCGCTTTAGAAAATGATATTTATTTAACTGTTCCAGTTACGACTGAGGCTTTGAGTTCTGATATTGTATCGTTTTTTATGGATAATGATCAAAATATTTTTGGTCCGACAAAAGGTGCGTGCAATATAGCTTTAAATAAGGCTTTTGGAAAGAAATTTTTGTATAAAATTCATGCTCAAACTTCTAAGTTTGGAACATTTGATAAACAAAATATTGCTCAAGATTGGTTAAAAACGGCAACATTCCCTGTTACTATAAAATCTAGTGAAAAAAGTAGCCAAGGGGATAGATTGGTATGTCCTACAATTTCTTTAGCTGAACAATTTTTAGATAATTTATTTTCTCGTGGTGAAACTGGTGTTTTAATTGAAGAATTTACTTATGGACATAATTTCACTGTTTATTTTATGACTGATGGTTATAGTGCAGTTCCATTTGCTACTGTTGGAAATTACAAATTTATGGAAGATGGTGATGGTGGCTTATTAACAGAGGGTGTTGGTTGCTATTCTCCAGATTACAAAATTTCACAAGTAATCGTTTCCAGAGTGGAAAATGTTGTTAGAAATACTTTGGTTTCTCTAGATAAAAAAGGTGAACCATATGTAGGTATTCTTGGTGTTGATTGCACTTTGACAGGTGAAGACAAGTTTTTTGTTAATGAATTTAAGGCATTTATGCAAGATTTTGACTCTGCTGCAGTTTTAAATTCTGTTGATGAAAATTTAATAGATGTTTTTATGGCATGTATTCAAGGTTTATTTGCCGATGAATATGACCAGATTAAGTTAAATGATTTACATTCCATTAGTGCAGTAGTGTATGCTCGTCAAAGGGGAAAAACTATTGAAGGAGTTGAATTCCTAAATGGAAATGACAATATTGATTTTGTTCAATACAATAAAAATAAGACAGTGCAAGGTGAAAATTTTGTATTAACTCACTTTGCTTCAACGCTATCTCGAGCTAAAAACAGATTATATGAAGATTTGTCCGATATAAATTTTGATGGAATAAAATACAGAAAAGATATTTGTCTTAATTAGGTGAGATCTATGAAATTATGTGTTTTTCAAGGTACTTTCAATCCTATTCATAAAGCGCATTTAAGAGTTGCTGAAGATGTGGTTTCTCGTTTTGATTTTGATAAGTTGTTGTTTATTCCAGCGTTCAATCCTCCACACAAATCTGCAGATTTAGATTTTTCTTATCATCGTTTAGAAATGGTAAAGTTGGCGGTTGAAAATAATTCTAAATTTGAGGTTTCAGATATTGAATTCAAACGAGATGGTAAATCATATACTTATTTAACTATTAAAGAACTATATAATTTATATGAAATTGATGAGAAAATATATTTTATTATTGGAACTGATGCGTTTGAAAAAATTGAAACGTGGTATGAAATAGATAAATTAAAAGAGCTTGTGAAATTTATCGTCTTTATTAGGGAGGACAATTTTGAAATTTCACGTTATGATTATTTAAAAGACAAGGGTTTTGATTTCGAATTTCAGCAATTGTCTTATCAAGATATATCTTCAACAGAAATACGTCAAACACTTTCAGAAGGTGGAGATATTGCTTGTTATGTAGCACAGGAAGTAAAGGAATACATCTTAAAAAATGAGTTATATAAAAATTAGTACCGAGGAATTGACTGATTGGTTAAAAGAAAACTTAAGTGAAGAACGTTATGAGCATTCTCTAGGTACAGCTGATAGTGCAAAATTGTTGGCTGAACAGTATGGCGAAAATTCAGAAAAGGCTTATGTCGCAGGTCTTTTACATGATTGTGCAAAATGTTTTACAACTGAGAAATTATTAGAAATAATTGAAGCAAATTTAGCTATTGAAGAAGCTGAAATAGAAAATTATAAGACTTTACACGCTCCAGTGAGTGCATATGTTGCAAAAACTGAGTTTGGCGTGGAAGATGGTGAAATTTTATCAGCAATCCGTTGGCATACATTGGGCAATCCTAATATGACAACTTTCGAAAAAATAATTTTCTTAGCTGATAAAGTTGAAAATCGTACAAGAGAAACTTGGTACGCTGATCCGATAAGAGAATTTTTGAAAGAGGAAAATGGTTTAAATAAAGCGATGTTACAATGTTATAAACAAACTATAAAGTCGCTTGTAGATAGAGATTTGAAAATTTGCCCACTAACTATTGAAATATATAATAGCTTACAACGAGAGCTTAGTGTTACTAAATTTAATAAATAAGCATGTTTTCTTGATGTTTATGATACAATTTTTTTAAAAACAGAGAGGGCAAAAGATGAAATTACTTGAAATTAAGAATAATTTAGTGAAGTTATCCTATTCCGAGACTGAAACACCTATTCTTGGAAGATTCATAGTATTGGTTACACCTGAAAAATCATATGTTGCCCAGTTCGTAAATTTAAAGTCTGATACAGTGAATAACTTTGCTATTGCTAAGTTATTATTTACATTCACATCTGAAGGTGTTGTAGATAACTATGACGGATCTATTCCAAGTATAAATTCTGAAGTATCATTTTTGCCTGCAAGTGAATTGTTAAATCTTTTGCCTATTGAAACTCCGATTAAAATCGGTAACCTTTCACAACAGCAAGACATGTTATCTTTGGATGTATCTATTTTTGAGCGTAATTTCACTGTTTTTGCAGAAAAAGATTCTCACAAAACAACATTTATTTCTAACTGTATTAGACAATTATTCCAAATGAAAGAAAAAAGTGTTGTTATTGATACTTGTAACCTTTTTGAAGACTATAACAAAATCGTTTTTGGTAGAGACTTTAAACTTCCATTAAATTCAAAGATGATTGATTACATTTTTGAATACGAATTATCTGAAGTTGATGCACCTACAAAAGCCGTTGTTCAAGATATTTTTTATGCGGTTCAACAATATATTCAAACTTTAGATTTTGAATTTTTACCAATTGATAATTTTGTAGATGTTGTAGCAAGTCAATACAAAGAAATGCAAATGCCAGAGTTGGCTCTTTTGAAAAATAAACTTCTAAAATATAGAGATGCAAATGTTTTTGCAAACACTAAAGAAGAAGTTTTTGCTTTGAAAGAAAAATTAAATGAGAAAAATTGTTCAATTATTGATTTGAAAAATATTCATGAATCATTGCAAAATGAAGTTCTTGGATTTATTCATTCAACATTGGAAACTTTTGAAAAATATATTTATTTATTTGTACCACTTACTGATGCTAATTCTGATAAAAAATTGCTAAAACAGTTTGTTAACAACAATCACATTTTTACAACAGTTTTGGTAAGCAGTTCTTATAAATATGCAGAAGAGCTAAAACAACATGCGCAAAATATGTTATTATTTGCTCCTCAATCTGTAAATCATGATTTTGCAGCGTATAATACATTTTTAGCTAAATTAAACAATGATGAATGTATTGCTTTTGGTAAATTAACTCAAGGTATTCCTTTTATTGTTGATATGACCGATTTAGAACTTGATTTAACTAGAGATGATGTGCTAGGTGACAGATATCAATTTGTACCAGCATATGATCCTAATATTGAACTTGTTAGGGTTGATGAATTTGGAACACAAATTCCTGTAAAAAATATTCAACCTGAATTAAGAGACGAAGAATCAATTGAAGAAGAACAAGTTCCAGAAGAAACAGAGGAAAAAGTACCAGAAGAAGCTGTTGTGTCTGCAATTCCAGAGATTGCTCAACCTCAAATTGAATTAGTAGAAGAAGAGCCAGTTCAAGCTCCTGTGAAATTGCCTGCACTTCCTATTACTGCAAAAATAATCGACGAAACAATTGAAGAAGTTGAAGAAGCTATTCAAGCTGAAGAAAAACCAGAAATTGTTAAACCAGTTGCAAATATTTTGGCTGCAGTTACTGAGGTTGAAGAAGTTTTTGAAGAATCAGATTTGTCTGTGGAAGAACTTGAACCAGAAAATGATTTACCAGAATTGACTGATATTTCTGAAGATGATTTTGCTGATGAAAACTTTAACGAAGAACCAATTGTGTCTGACACTCTAGATGAAGAGGATTTAGATTTTATCGAAGATACACAAATGCCACCAGTAGAATCTTTTGATGATACTATTGTTGAGCCTTTAGAAGAATCTTACATAGAAGAACCTTTTGTTCAGGAAGAAGCTCCGGTTGTTCCTGTATATCCTGCTGATCCAGATTTAGGTGGTGGTGAAACCGCAGGTGAATTTTCGCAAGGTGATAGTGTTACCCACCCAAGATATGGTCGTGGTGTAGTCGAAAAGATTATTAAATACGGCAACAAGACGCTTTGTTCAATTTCATTTGAAAATGTTGGTCGTCGTCTTTTAGACCCATCAATTTCTGAACTTGTAAAATTATAATTTGTTTTTATTGACCAATTTTGCTAAAAATGTTACAATTATTCCAAAATGTAACGGATTGTAAATACAAATTTCTAATGGTCAAAATGCAATAATATCAATATATAGAGAGTATATACTTTTTATATATTGATATAAAGATTTCTGCATGAAGGAAATTTAGCAATTCGAGATGTTTTTATATATTCATATAAGCAATGTGTGCTTGAGAGTATAAATACTAAAGGAGATGATTCGATGACAGAACCGATTCAAAACGTGTCTGCGTTCGCTGCTGGTGGCACAAGCAAGATTGACAAAAACAATGTGGACATGTCTGAAAGAAAGAAATTGAAAGACAATGTGGAGTTCAAACAAGACAAAAAGATTACAGCAGATGAGTATCGTATGCTGAAAAAAGAATTTGGTATGGACGAAGCTCAAGTAAAAGAATGGCTAGCCGTTGAAGGCGGTCAGGATTTCTTGGAAGCTATGTTACATGCTGAAGGTGCAACTAAAAAAGAAATTAAAGCTGCACGTGAACAAATTGCAAAAGACTTTTTAATGAAAGACGTTGTAAAATTTGGTGGTATGGACCCAATTTTAAAAGAACAACTAAAAGAATTTGGTGTTGATCAAAATGAAATTGATAAACAAATTGGCGATAATATTATGGCTAAAGATTATCCAGTAAAAACAATCACACCAGATCCTGCATCAGGTAATACAACTGTTCAGAACGTAAGATTACATTTCCCAGAGGATATTAATGGTAATGTAACACAAGCTCGTATTGACTTGTTTGATGCAAGTAAAGACTATGATACATTAGATCCTAATGCAGATGACTCTAACCCAGATTATAAAGGTTCTTTACTTTTAGATGAAGAAACTGGTATGTATGTAAAATACAATAGAGAAGAAGGCGCAGATAACCAATACTATCGTTTGAATGGTGATGGTGGTTTGGTTGAAGTTTCGAAAGCAACTGTTGATGACCTAAAAGCTGATATTGCTGCGGCTAAAGCAGCAGAAGAGGCAGTTGAAAACCCTGAAGTTGTAGAAACACCTGAAGAAAAAGCTGCAAGAGAAGCTCAAGAAGCTCAAGAAAGAGCAGAAGCAGAAGCTGAAGCGGCTGCTAATACAAAATCTACGTTTGAAAAGGTAAAGTCTGTTACCGTTGATTCAACAGGTTCAAAGCAAAAATTATGGCTACAAGATGTTAGAGATACTGGCGTAGTTGTTCTTAAAAAGAAAGGTTTTGCTGAAAATGGCTTACCTAAAGAAATAGCTATTGAATTACCTGGTGCGTATGGTCAAAAATCAGCTGATGGTGTTCAACAAAAACGTTACCAACATTGGGTATTGAAAGATGCTGAAAAAGGTATCTATTCAGACAGAGCTGGTATCCGTAAATTCCAAGCATCAATTGATGAAAATGGTAATGTTACATTCAAACAAATTGAAATCGATGATGCTAAAGTTAAAAAATTCTTAAATGAAAATACAAAAGTTGCTGCTGATAAGGCTAAAGAAGCAGGTTTGAATGATGACCAAAATAAAATGGAAATCAAAGATAAAGCTGAAGCTGATACTTTAATCGGTAAATTGGCAGATAGAAACCAATCTTGGGAAACTTATTTACAAGTTGGTACTGATAATGGCTACATCACTGGTTCTCAAGGCTTGTTAGAAAAACTTGTTGACGAAGGTGATACAACAGGTATAAAAACTTATAATGACTTAAAACCTGCTATTGATGGCTTGTTAGCGAGAGTTCCTGAAGCAGCTGTTGATACTCCTGAGTATAAAGCAGTTAAAGAAATTGTTGATAAATTAGCTACAAATCCAGACGCTGAATTGTCAACTGGTTGGTTCAAAACAATGTTTGGAGTTGCTGATCCTATCAGAAATTTAGACAACGCTTTAATGGCTTTAGGACAAAAACATTTAGCTGGTAAAGTTCAAGGTACTAACCACGCAAACAACTCATTCTTAGTTGGTGGTGCTGGTAAAGTTACTATTACTCCAGATGATCCAGAATCAGGATTTATGACTGATGCTAAGTTTACAATCGGCGGTAAAGACTACTACTTCTATCGTGATGACATGATTTATGATAAATGTTATGACTTCCAAGATATCGTAGGTCATGAAACAGCTAATAGAAAACCACTTATTACAAATGATGTAACTGGTAATAATCGTCAAGGTGAAATTACATTCCACGCTGACAGATTGGAAAAAGGCGAAGACTTCTACTTCCAAACTAAGGGCGGTGCTGAATTAAAAGTTTCAGTTGAAGACGGCGTTGCTTACATCAATGGCTCAGATGGTACAAAAGTTCCAGTAAACGACGTACTAAATGGTAGAGCTGCAATGCCAAGCTAAGTAAATAACTGTCATCTTTTCATATTGAATAATAGAGGCGGGTACGAAGTGCCCGCCTCTTCATTATTATTTTCTTAGGTTTTTTGCACCTTTTAGGTAAACAAATTTTGGTTTAAAATCTTTGTCGCAATTATAAACAACTAAAATTCTCAAACACATTGGAAGTGAATTAGGAACATCTAATTCGTGGTAGCACATCATTGCTACATCATCCCAGCCAAACTCTACTCTTGGAAATTTTGCAGGAAATGTGGCGTTTAAATCCTTTGTAGTTGTGAAAATGATGTGTGAGATGTTTTCAGTTCCTTTGATGTTATTTTGTTCAAATATTTCACAAAGAAGCTCTAAAGTTGCCTCTCTTAAGGCTTCTTCAGTGTTACTGTCAACAGTAATTGCTCCTCTAATTCCTTTTGTTGTCATATATGTGTAACCTTTTTACCCCTTTACTTTTTTACGCCGTTGAACCAATCTCTGGCTGACATTTCACCTTTACCTTCTGGTTTAACTTTGAGAAGTCTTATAGCGCCGATACCACAACCAACATCTATACCATCTTTTGAATTGAAACGAATTTTGCCAGTTGGAATGTCTTCATTAGTTGGTATTGTTTCTATAACTTTTATAAGTTTGTCATTGTAATAGAAAAATGCGCTAGGGCATCTACAAACGCCTCTTACTAAGTTGTGAATTTGAATATTTGATTTGCACCAATCAATTTCACATTCCTCTTTTGTAAGTTTATTTGCCATACAAACTCCATCTTCACACTGTTTTTCAGGTATAAGTGTGCCGTTTTTTAAGCCGATAAGAGTTTGCTCAATCATTTCTGGTGATTTTTCAGCAATTTCATTCCAAAGTTCTTCGCAGTTCATTGTATCTGAAATTGGGATAACTAATTTCTGGCAAATATCACCGCAGTCGAGCCCTAATTCTGTAATCATTGTGCAAATTCCAGTTTCTTTGTCACCATTTATTATTGCACGTTGAATTGGATTTGCACCTCTATAACGTGGCAAAAGTGATGCGTGGAGGTTGATGGTTTCGTATTTTGGAATATCCAAAACCTCTTGAGATAGGATTTGTCCAAACGCAAAAGTTACAAAAAAATCAGGTTCAAGTTTTTTTAATTCTTTTTGGATATCAAATTCTTTTCTTATTGATTTTGGTTGGAATACAGGTAATCCATTTTCAAGAGCGTATTTTTTTATCGGTGAGGCTTGAAGTTTATGTCCACGACCAGCAGGTTTGTCAGGTTGGGTTACAACCGCAAGTACATCAATTTTATCTGATTTATGTAAATATTCTAGTGATTTAAGCCCAATATCTGGGGTTCCAAAAAATACAATTTTAATCATTTTTTGCTATTTCTTCTTCCAATTCTTTTTCATCAACTAATAAATCTGGGTCTAAATTTGGTAAGTTATGTTTTTTCAAAACTTCCTCTGTTTCAAATCTATTGATACAGTGGTCAATGAATAAAACTCCGTCTAAGTGGTCGTTTTCGTGTTGGATAGCTCTAGCTAATAATGAGCCATCTTTTGCTTCAAGTACAAATGGTTTACCATGTTCGTTTAGAGCTTTTACCATAACGTTTTTATATCGTTTTACATCAGTGTATGCTTCTGGAAAACTTAAACAACCTTCGTTACTTTTTACTGCGCCACTTTTTTTAATGATTTTAGGGTTGATAAAAACCATTGGATTAAGTGGTTCATTCCCTGTTGAAACATCAATAACAAAAACACGCACATTCTCGCCGATTTGAGGTGCGGCTAAACCTACACCATTTTGTGCATACATTGTATCCATTAAATCTCTAACTAATTCAGTGATTTTTTTTGAAACTTTATGAACTTCTTTTGACGGCTCTCTTAGTGATGGTTCGCCGTAATGTACGATTTTTCTTATTGCCATAACTTAACCTTTCTAATCTTCCTATATCCTATATACTACTATAAATTTAGCCTATTTGCAATTTACCTATGGTAAAGTTTTAAATGATGTGTTATAATTACGTTGTGTTTATTGTGGGTATGGAGTAATACACATGAAAAAGTTGTTAGGATTATGTGGGCTTTTGTTTTGTTTAATGCTTAGTGCAAACTGTGCAAATGCATTTGACAGAGAAAAACTACAAGTAGTTTCTGAAATCGGTACGTTATCTAATTCTCAAAAATATATTTTGGCATTAGATAAATGTAATTCGGCTTTGGAAAAATATCCATTTGATCCAGAATTGTTTTATTGGAGAGCAACAATAAATATCCATTTGGGAGAAGGTGAACAAGCCTTGAAAGATATGGATATGGCAATAAGTTTAAATCCTAATGATAGTAATGTGTATGTAATGCGAGGAATTTTAAAATCAGAATTAGGAGATAATGATGGTGCTTTAGCAGATTTTGAACATGCCATAAAATTAGATCCTAAAAACAGTTCAGCCTATTCAATGCGTGCTTGTGTAAGAATTGCAAAAGGTGAATTTAAGACTGCAAATGAAGATTTAGAAGTTGCGAATAAACTTCTTGATGAAGAGGAAAAAGAAGCTGAACAAAAAGAAATTGAAGAAAATAATGATAAGAATAAAGGGGATTAACTATGAGAAAAATGTTAGTGTTATTATTGAGTGGAGTTTTGCTATCAGGGCTTTCTGCAGTATATGCTCAAGTTCAAGGTGAGCGTAATGATGCTTATTATGAAGTAGTAAAATTGTTATACGTTGATAAAAATTATAATGAAGCTTTGACTCAAGTTAATGTTTTAATCGAACAAGCTCCTGAGTCTGCTGAGTTGTATTCTTTAAGAGCTCAAATTTACGAAGATATGGAAAATAAGAGAGCAGCTTTGGCAGATTTTGATAAATCGGCTGAGCTAGACCCAAAAAATGATGAAACCTTCTATTATAGTGCTGCTTTAAAACTAGATATGGATAGTCCTCAAGCAGCTTATGTAGATTCAACAAGATGTATTCACTTGAACCCAAATAACGATATGTGTTATGTTTTACGTTCAATGGTAAGAGCTAAATTAGGCGATCAAGCAGGTGCTACTGCGGATACAGAAAGAGCAAGAGCTGCGCGTAGCAATGCTCATCGTCCTCAGAAAAGTGTTTCAAAATAATAGTATATAAACTTTATATTAATTTTCGTTAATAATTTAGCATTTTGAGTCAATTCAAGATGCTAAATTTTTTTTATTAATATGTAAGGGGATATTATGACATATTATTGGGAAATTCAAAAGTTAAATGGTTCTGTTGTAAATCCATATCAATACAGTTCAAATCCAGCTATTCAATCTCAAAGTCAAAACGAAAATCCTTGGGTAAATTATTTTAATTCAAATAATTCTCAACAAAAAACTCAAGTTAGTACTTATGATGCGATAGCTCAATTGAACGCTATGAATGAACAGCAGCAAGTTAAGGGTGGCAAAAAACTCTCACCAGAAGAAGTAAAAGAAGCTCAAAAGAAAGCTAAAGCTCAGAAAAAATTGGGGCAACTTGCAGAACAATTACAGAACAACAAAGAATTAGCACTAACTGATAAACATATTGCTGCATTAAATATGATTCAGGATTGTTCACCATTGATGCATTTGAGTGATACTTTGAAACAAAAAATTAAAGGTGCAATCTCTCAAAGTATATTTTTAATTCAAAAAGTAACCTTAACTCAAATGAAAGGTGATATGGATGCATCAGAAATCTTAAAAGTAATTGATGAAGTTAAACAAGCTGATAAGCAATTAAAACAAGATTGGAAAAAGATTTCTTCAGGTATTATTAAAACTGGTGCCTATGCTGAGGCTTATATGAAAGTCGATGACGAAGAAAAGAAAGAAAAATATGAGCAAAAAGCTAAGGATATAGTTGCAAATCTTCCAGATGCACATAAAAATAAAGCTCAAGAATCAGCTCTTGAAGAAGAAATGGAACAAGTTTTAAAAGAACAAAACTCTGAAACTGAGGATGTATCTGGTGAAGAAACCTCAACAATTGATGCTATTAATGCAGTAGATACCGAAGTTGCACCAGCAGAAACAGTAAGTGACGCAAATCCATTTGCGGATACTACGGATAGCAAAGAACAAGAAGTTGATGCATCAGAAAATAATGAAGATGTTTCTGCCGAATCTGATAATACAACTTCATCTAGTGCAAAATCTTCTGAAAATCCAGAAACTGAAGAGGCTTCAGAATTGAAAGATTTAAAAGAAGAAGTTCAAAAGGAATTAAAAAAACAAGAACAAAATCCTAATTCTGCAAACCCATTTGCGGAATACGAAAAGAAAAAGGCAAAAGAAAATAAATCTGTTCTTGGGGTTTAATTATCTTACATCAAGGAACTTGTGAACTTGAGGAATAAGCCTACACTTAGGATATAATTTCGTAAATTCATCTAAAATATAATTACAAAATTCAGAAGTGATAGACATTTTATTGTCTATCATTTTTGGTTGTAAAACAAGTTCTATTCCAGTATTTTTGCCGATTTCACAACATCTGGAAACTTCTTCTTTTGTGATATTTTCGTCAAAAACAATCTTTGCAAAAGTTTCTATCTCTGTACAGTTTCGTAAAAATTTTTCGTGTTTATCAAATGTATTTAAACCTGTTGCGGTTTCCAGTTTTATGTCTGCGGAAATTATATCGATATTATTTTTTATTTTTAGTAAATTTTCACACAACATAGCGTTTGTTTCAAGATAAATTTTTGTCTGTCCCTTTATAAGAGGTAAAAATTCTTTCAAGAAATCGACTGATAAAAGAGGTTCTCCTCCAGTCAATGAAATTGAATGAAAGGATTTAAGGTCATATTCTGTTGTAATTTTGTCAAATAACTCTTGAGGGGAGTATTCTTTCCCTTCTAAAAATTCAGTATCGCAGTAGTTACAATTTAAATTACAACCACAAAATCTGATGAATAGTTGTTTGTAACCAACAACAGGACCTTCACCTTGAATAGAGCTAAATATTTCATTGATTTTAGTTTTCATTTACTAAGTTCTTTCTCACATCATCTTTTGATAAATTTTTTAGCTTTTCATATAGCCTAATTTCATCATCCGATAAATCTTGAGAAAATTCAATACTTACAGTAATAATTAAATCTCCAATTTTGCCATTTTTCTTAATTCCTTGTCCTGAAATACGGAATTTTTGTCCAGAACAAGTGTTTTTAGGAAGTTTTAGTTTAATTGTGCCATCAAAAGTTGGGATCTTTATTTCTTCACCTAGGGCTGCTTCGTATGGGGTTATTGGAACATCGTAGTAAATGTTTTGTTTATCAAAATGAACTTTTGTAGGGGTTTCCACTTTTACGTTGATGAATAAATCACCACAAGCACCACCATTTTTGCCGATGCCACCTTCTCCTTTTAGACGTAATTTTGCCCCATCTTTTATTCCTTTTGGGATTGTGACTGTGATTTTTTTACGTTTAGAAATTTCGCCACTGCCATTACATTCACTGCATTTCCCACCATTAATAAATTTATGTCCATGACATTTTGGGCAGGTTTGAGTAGTGAGTACGTTAATAATGCGTTTGCTTCCGATGATAACTTCTTCTGGTGAAATTGTTACGTCTGTTGTAATGTTTTGTCCCTTTTGTGGTTTTTTGTTTTCTTTTTCTCGTTTTTGTTTTTTGAATTTTACATTCAAATATTTGAAAAATTTGATTAAATCAAACCCTCTTTTTTTAGGTTTTTGTTTTTTTGTATCTTTTTTATCTTGAGGGTGGGTTGAGTTTGTATTTTTTGTAGCATTTTGATATTCCGCTTGAGCTTGCTCTGATGAGGTTTTAGTTTGAGTTGGTTCAAAAATCCCTTTTAGAATATTATATTTTTCTCTTTCAACTGGGTTTGAAAGAGTTTCATAAGCTGTTGAAATTTCTTTAAATTTTTCGATTGCTTCTGGGGATTTGTTAATATCTGGGTGAAATTTACGAGCTAATTTTCTGTATGCAGTCTTAATTTCAGCAGTGGTTGCATTAACACTAACTTCTAAAATTTCATAGTAATTTTTTGTACTATTAAACGCCATATATTTTATCTAATGATAAATTATAAAATATCAACATCTCTGGCAGTATAAATTTTTCGGAATTAAAAAAGGACATTCGTTTCTGAATGTCCTTTTGAATATTTTTTAGAATTTGAAAGGATAATCCCCTTTAAATTCCCATTGATCGTTTTGTAAAAGTTTTGTACACCAAGATGGAGAAGTTTTACATTTGGTTATCATTGATTCTCTTGAGGTCGTTGCTGCGGTTTGACCAGAACCATATGTCCCAAAGAAAATATCTTTATTCCCAAACCAAGAGATCCTACTATCATTTGTGAAACAGTATAAGTATCTTTGGCGGTCATAACCTTCTCTGTTAGGTGCTTTGTCACCATTAACGTCATAATCTACATCTAGACATCCGCCAGAGTAGAATGTTAATAAGCTAGAACCATCTTTATAATAGACTATCTTTTTCGTATCATCAACGTATTGGTGTCCCATATATGGGTCAATATTATCCATATACCATTTATAACCATTGCCGTTAGTTGGCAATTTCATATCTCGGAATGAACCTTTATCCATTTCCATATCAAGAATAGAATTTTCCATTCTGCTATAAAAGTTTTTTAATTTAGCGGTGTATTCTTTTTTTACTCTTTGATAGTGTAATGTTGGGATTGTCATCGCTGCTACGACACCAACAATTGTCATTGTTAACATAACTTCTGACAATGTAAATGCAAATAATTTACGCATAAAATATATATCTTCCTCGCTTTTACTCTTCTCTAATTATAACATTTTTTTTGAGTTTCTTCAAGTGGGATTTAATATCATGACAAATTTAAATCTTTGTCTTATACTCAACTTATATTTAGATATTAGGAGCTTAATTATGAATATTGCAAACGATTTAACTGAATTAGTTGGTAAAACCCCTATGGTTAGGCTGAACAAACTTAATAATGGTGGCGCTGACGTTTTGTTAAAGTTAGAGTATTTCAATCCAGCAAATTCTGTTAAAGATAGAGCGGCTTTGCAAATGATTATTGATGCAGAGGCTGATGGTCGTATAAATAAGGACACTTTAATTATTGAGCCAACAAGTGGTAATACAGGGATTGGGTTAGCAATGGTTTGTGCAATTCGTGGTTATAAGATTATTCTGACAATGCCAGAATCCATGAGCCTTGAGCGTAGAATGTTATTAAGTGCTTATGGAGCGGAACTTGTGTTAACCCCTGCAAAAGACGGGATGATTGGTGCGGTTAATAAAGCAAATGAGTTAGCTAAGCAAAATCCAAACTCATTTATTCCATCCCAATTTTCAAATCCATCTAATCCAAAAGCTCATGAGCTTACGACTTCTGAGGAAATCTGGCATGATACTGATGGACAAGTAGATGTAGTCGTTGCTGGGGTTGGTACTGGTGGTACTTTGTGTGGTATTGCAAAAAATTTAAAATCAAAAAATCCTGATATAAAAATTGTTGCCGTAGAACCATTCGATTCGCAAGTTTTGGCTGGGAAATCTTCAGCTTCTCATAAAATCCAAGGTATTGGTGCTAACTTTGTTCCTGAAAATTATAATAAAACTTTAGTTGATGAAATTATTCCAGTAAAAAATGACGATGCGATCGAAATGGCAAAGATGTTACCTAAATCTGAGGGGATTCTAGCTGGTGTTTCTGGTGCTGCAAATGTTTGGGCTGCTATTGAACTTTCAAAAAGAGAAGATAATAAAGCTAAAAAGATAGTTACAATTATTCCCGATTGTGGTGATCATTATCTATCTTGTGGGATTTTTTAGATTAAATTTTGTCATTAAAAAAGCGGGTGTAACCCGCTTTTTTAATATGTAATTTTCCAGTTATTACGCTCAACAAGAGTATAACACGTTGTAGTGTATCCCCCAGCTGCATTTATGCACCAATTTTTTAGGTTCGTATCCGATTGGGCATTGTTGGTCGTACCATCAAAAATTCTGCCCTTTTTTGAAATACGGAAAGCAAATACATCTCGACCAAGTATATTTGGATAGTCAACCCCGTTTAAGTCAACATAAAATATACCATACCCTTGGTCGGTAGATCCTGATAGGTTTCCAGTTGCCGCAAGTGCATATGCAATTGTTACACCATTTTTTAACTTTCTCATTGTGTAATAAGGGAAAGAATATGCTTCGCCACTAATTCTTGAATATTTTGAAGCTACACAATTTGCTCTAGTTGCACACATATCAGCAATAGCAAAGTTTGAATTAGTTAATAAGGATGTTGGATTTTTGAAATCTGTATATTCTAAACTTTGAACTTTGTTTGCAACTAATTGATCTGCAGCAAGTGTTTGTACTGTTAGTGATATGTTTTTTAACTGGTTAGCAAGTAGTTTTCTGTTCATATCTTCGACAACTGCAGGAATTGCCATAGCTGCAATTGCGCCAACAATAGCCAGTGCAACCAATAATTCTGATAGTGTGAATGCTTTTCTATTTAGCATTTATAAATCTCCTTAGTATGTTTTATTTAAGTAGTTTGGATCAAATCCAGATTGTTCCAATAGGTAATAACAAACTTCAGTGTTACCACTTTTACATCTGCTAAGTAATGTATTATTTGATGTTGCAGTTGTGCCAGCAGAAGTTCTGATACATCCACCAACAGTTCCAACCTGACGACCTGTTGTAGGATCCGACGTTTTTGCAAGACATGGTAAGTGTCTATCTACACCCAAGATATTTGGTCCTTTTGGTCCATTTAAGTCTATACTAACAGGCATATGACCTGGTGCAGTTGACGTTGTATTTGTAGTTAAAATATCAATTACAACACCATTGGTTAATAGAACTGCTTTTGATGAATATGCCAAACTTGTGGTGTCTCCGTTTGCAGTTTTATAGTCTTTTGAAGTGTTTGCATAACATGCATTAGGTGTTGCTGTTTTACAAACTTCTGCAACGTCAAATGTTCTTTGCAAAAATTTATCTGGAGTTTTGTACACCGCAGTATCTTCAATGTTAGTAACATTTGTTTTTGTTAATTCAGTTAAGACCGCATCATTTAATTGTGATACTGTACTTTGTAACAATGCAACATTTGCTTTATTGATTGAATCTTTAATTAAGCCAGGTAAAACGATTACGCCAAGGACCCCGACAATACTTAAAGTTATAAGTGCTTCAGATAGAGTGAATGCAGATTTTTTAATCTTAATCATAACCAATCCTCATAAATAGTATATATCTATTTTAACATTATTTTGCAAAAAGTTCAATTGCCTTGACTGAATATTTTGAGCGGGTTAAAATTTACTTGTATATAAGGTGAAGGGAGTAGAATATGACTAATATACAAGTTTCACATGAAATTCTAGAAAAATGCTGCGTAGCTCGTGGCGTAAAAGGGGTACCTGCTCCAATTCCTCAAGAAGGAGAATGGACAAGATGTAAAGAGATTAAAGACATTTCAGGTCTTACTCATGGTTGTGGTTGCTGTGCACCTCAACAAGGTACTTGTAAATTAACACTTAACGTTAAAGAAGGCGTTATCCAAGAAGCATTAGTAGAAACTATCGGTTGTTCTGGTATGACTCACTCAGCTGCTATGGCTGGTGAAATTCTTCCAGGTAAAACAATCCTTGAAGCTCTTAATACTGACTTAGTTTGTGACGCAATTAACGTTGCAATGAGAGAATTGTTCTTACAAATCGTTTATGGTAGAACTCAATCTGCGTTCTCTGAAAATGGTCTTCCAGTAGGTGCAGGTCTTGAAGATTTAGGTAAAGGTCTATGCTCTATGACAGGTACAATTCACTCAACTAAACAAAAAGGTGTTAGATATCTTTCACTTACTGAAGGTTATATCCTTAAACTTGGTTTAGACAAAAATAACGAAGTTATTGGTTATCAATTTGTTAACCTTGGCAAAGTTATGGATGCTATCAAAAAAGGTGTTGATCCTAAAGAAGCTTACGAAAAGAATATCGGTACTTACGGCAGATTTGCAGATGCTGTTAAATACATCGATCCTCGTGAAGAATAGGATTTAATTATCTTCAGAAAGAAGAAATAAAAGAGTACTAAAGAATAAAGGAAATAAAATTATGACAGTAAAATTTGAAGGACAAGATAGACGCGAGGCTACTCTAGCTAAAGTTTTACCTGAATATGGTCTAAAAAGCTTGGAAGAAGCTCGTGAACTATGTTTATCAAAAGGTATTGACGTAGATGCTATTGTTAAAGGTATCCAGCCAATTGCGTTTGATAACGCTTCTTGGGCATACACTTTAGGTGTAGCTATCGCTATTAAAAAAGGTATTACAAATGCAGCTGATGCAGCTGAAGCTATTGGTTTAGGTTTACAAGCATTTGCTATCCCTGGTTCAGTTGGTGACAGAAGACAAGTTGGTATCGGTCATGGTAACTTAGGTGCAATGCTTCTAAGAGAAGAAACAAAATGTTTCTGTTTCTTAGCTGGTCACGAATCATTCGCTGCTGCTGAAGGTGCTATCGGTATTGCTAGAAATGCTAACAAAGTTAGAAAAGAACCTCTAAGAGTTATCTTAAATGGTTTAGGTAAAGATGCTGCTTACATCATTGCTAGAATCAATGGTTTCACTGCTGTTGAAACTGATTATGATTTCAAAACTGGCGAATTGAAAATTGTTAAGGAAACTCCATTCTCAGATGGTGAAAGAGCAAAAGTTAGATGTTATGGTGCAGACGATGTTTCTGAAGGTGTTGCAATCATGATTAAAGAAGGTGTTGATGTTTCTATTACAGGTAACTCAACTAACCCAACTCGTTTCCAACACCCAGTTGCAGGTACTTACAAAAAA
>JAGAJM010000016.1 GCA_017626055.1 bacterium
ACAGGGATTTTTGCACCACAAGGCATAAACGGAGCAAGCATTGCTGTAGCACGGCGTTCTCTTTCGTTTTTAATTGTACGGCTAGCCATAATTCCAGGAACTGCACAACCAATTGTAATTACAAAAGGAATAACAGATTTCCCAGAAAGACCAACTTTTTTGAAAATTGGATCCAAAACAACTGCAACACGGCTCATGTATCCACAATCTTCAAGAAGGGCAATTAAGAAATACATTACCATAACAAGTGGAAGGAATCCAACAACTGCAACAACACCACCAATTACGCCATCAACTAGCAAGGCAGACAAAAGAGGATTTGCGTCTTCAAAGAATGTTGCAACCCAACCTTGGAAAGTTTCTAGCCAACCAACAAGCAAATCTGCAATTGGTGTTCCAACCCAAACTTGTGAAATTTGGAAAACAAGGAACATTACAACCGCAAAAATTGGAATTCCAAGCCACTTGTTTGTGATAATTGCATCTATTTTATCTCCGATGTTTTTATCTTTAGTTAAAATTTTGCGTGTTTCAACTTCTGAAACAATTTTATTTACAAACTCGAATCTCTTTCTGTCGGCGGCTTCTACAACGGCTTTATCTGTTAAATCAATATCACCTTGAGAATAAGGAGCGTCTTGGTTTTTTCCAGCTAAAGAAATTACTGAAGAAATAACTTCTTTTAATCCTTTTCCTGTTTTTGAAACAGTATTTATTACGGGGCAACCTAATTTTTCTGATAATTTATTTATATCAATAGAAGTTTCTTTCTTTTCGTTAATATCACTTTTATTTAGAGCAACTACAACAGGAATTCCAAGTTCCAAAAGTTGTGTTGTAAAGAAAAGGCTACGACTTAAATTTGTAGCATCCACAATATTGATGATAACATCAGGATTTTCTTGTTTAACATAAGAACTTGTAATTGATTCTTCGCTTGTAAAAGGCGACATTGAATATGCTCCAGGAAGGTCAACAGCAATTAAATCTGCCTTAGCTGAATAAATTTTTTTAATTTGATGTTCTTTTTTGTCTACTGTAACACCAGCCCAGTTTCCAACTTTTTCATTTCGACCAGTTAGGGCATTGAACATTGTGGTTTTTCCCGAATTGGGATTACCAGTTAATGCAACTCTCATAGTAAAATACCTCTTTTAAATTGTATATTGAATCCATACGGATACGTTCCGATTTTAATGCGTTAGTCTTGACTAACTTTTTTAATAAAAAAATTACACCACAATAGCTTGAGCTAATTGATTATCAATACTATATCTTCCATCTTTAATAGAAACAACACAACTATTTTTTAATCGTGAAACAACGGTTATTTTTTCGCCAGTGTAACATCCTAAAGAAAATAAAAAAGAGTTGAGTTCTTCATCATCAGTATTAACTTGTTGAATTGTATATTCTTGTCCAAGTAAAACATCTTTTAAAGTCATATCTACCTCCGTATTATTTTATTTAGTTAGTTTTAACTAACCAGAATTATATTAAATTGTAAAAACTTATGCAAGTAAAAATAAAAAATTTCATACTAAATTTTAGAAAAATTATAAAAAAAAATTTTCTTGACAACTAGAAAAAACAGGTTTACCATAATAACTATAAATAACGTGTTACTAGAAGTAACAATAAGGAGAAAATAGTCTATGAAAAGATCATTGGGCATTTTACTTGTTCTCATGTTAGCAATGGGAACATTATTTGTTGGTTGTGCTAAAGACGGCGCAACAGAAGTTTATTTCTTAAACTTCAAACCAGAAGTTGCTGAAATCTATGATAACGAAGTAGTTCCAGCATTCGAAGCAGAAAATCCTGGATACAAATTAAAAGTTGTAACAGCTGCATCAGGAACATACGAACAAACATTTAACAGTGAAGTTGCAAAATCAAACCCACCTGTTATTTTCCAAGTTAATGGTCCTGTTGGATTAAATAACCAAAAAAATGCTGTTGCTGATTTATCATCAACAGATTTCTACAAAATTCTTGGTGACAAATCAATGGCTTTAACACTTGATGGAAAAGCTGCTGCTATTCCTTACGCTGTAGAAGGATACGGAATTATCTATAACAACACTATCATGAACAAATATTTTGCTCTTGATGGTGCAAAAGCAAAATCAATGGATGATATCAAAAACTATGATACATTAAAAGCAGTTGTAGAAGATATGCAAGCTAAAAAAGATGCTCTTGGAATCAAAGGTGTATTTGCTTCAACATCAATGCCAGCAGGTAACCAATGGAGATGGCAAACACATACAGTTAACGTTCCTCTTTACAAAGAATTCTTAGACGATGCTCCAGATGCAAACCCACTTGCAACAGGTCTTACAAAAGATACTATTGCTTTCAAATATGGTGGAAACATGAAAAACATCATGGATCTTTACACAAACAACTCTTTAACAGCTAAAACACTTTTGGGTGCAAAAACAGTTGATGAATCAATGGCAGAATTTGCTCTTGGTCAATGTGCAATGGTTCAAAATGGTAACTGGGCAGCAGGACAAATCTTAGGTGTTGCTGGAAACACAGTTGCAGCAGAAGATATCAAATTCCTTCCAATCTACACAGGTATCGATGGAGAAGAAGGAATGGGTCTTTGTGTTGGAACAGAAAACTATCTCTGTATTAACAAAAATGCTTCAAAAGATGCACAAAAAGGTGCAGATGTATTCTTGACATGGTTGTTCTCATCAGAAACAGGAAAAAAATTAGTTTCAACAAAACTTAACTTTATCACACCTTTCAACACATTCTCAGACGCAGATCTTCCAGCTGATCCTCTTTCAAAAGAAGTTTCAAAATGGATGAACAAACCTGGTGTTACTTCAGTAATGTGGGTATTCAATGCAATCCCATCTGAAGAATGGAAAAACCAATTTGGTGATGCAATGCTCCAATACTTCGAAGGAAAAACTGACTGGGCAGATGTAGAAAAAGTTGCTGTTGACGCTTGGGCAGCTGAAAAAGCATTAACAAAATAATTTACTTGCAGATAAGTAATTATTTGCGATAAAAAAACCCGTCTAAAAAGACGGGTTTTTTTAGGGTAAGAAAAAATATTAGTTTTTATTACCCCAATTTATAAAAGAACAAAAATTATTTTTAGAAATGTATTTTCTAAAAATAGTGTTTGTTTTTGAACTTTTGAAAAAGTTCTAAGGTTTTTTAGAATGTATAATTTTTACATCCTTAAAAATCGTTTGTGGTTCTACCTAAAAAATATTTTTTTGTTCTGAATAACAAGTAAAATTGTGTAAAGAATGAATTATACTGTAATAGTGTGGTATTTATTAGTTAGTGCTAAAAAATTTTAAGATCTTTCTTTTGAAAGATATAATTAATTTGAGGAGCTATATGGAAAAGACATTAAAAAAATACTTTGCTTTGTTCGCATTGCCTGGTGTCATTTGCTTTTTATTAGCATTTTTGATTCCTATGTTTATGGGTGTTTTTCTATCCTTTTGTGAGTTTAGAAACCTAGCAGATGTAGAATGGGTTGGAATAAAGAATTACATTAGTGCTTTTACAATCGACAAAAATTATACACATGCGTTATGGTTTACTGTAAAGTTTACAGTTGTTACAGTTATTTCAATTAACGTATTGTCATTTTCTTTGGCTCTTTTATTAACAAAAGGTCTTAAAGGAACTAATATCTTTAGAACAATTTTCTTTATGCCTAACTTAATCGGTGGTATTGTTCTTGGTTGGATTTGGCAGGTTATCATTAATGGTGTTTTGTTAAATTACGGTCAAACAATTGTTTCTGATCCAAAATATGGATTTTGGGGTTTGGTTATTTTGATGAACTGGCAGAATGTAGGTTATATGATGGTAATTTATATTGCTGCAATTCAAAATATTCCTACAGATATGCTAGAAGCTGCTGAAATTGATGGAGCTGGATATTTTAGAACTTTATTTCAGATTAAAATTCCAGCAGTTATGCCATCAATTACAATTTGTTTGTTCATGACTTTAACAAATGGTTTTAAACTCTTTGACCAAAACTTGGCTTTAACAGCTGGAGCTCCTGCAAAACAAACAGAAATGCTTGCTTTAAACATTTATAACACTTTCTATGGTCGTATTGGATTTGAAGGTGTAGGACAAGCAAAAGCTGTTATGTTTACAATTATGGTTGCAGTTATAGCATTACTACAATTAAGACTTACACGAAGCAAGGAGATTGAACATTAATGAAAACAACACCTAGAGTATTTATTACAGTTTTTTTGATTCTTATTTCCTTTGTTGTACTTTTCCCTATTATAATGGTTTTTATAAACTCCTTTAAAGGTAGTTTGTTTATCTCAAATGCTCCTTTTTCAATGCCAGTTTTTGAAGGAAATGCTGCTTCTTATGTTGGCTTAGATAACTATTTTACTGGTGTGAAGAAAATCAATTTTTTTAGTGCATTTGGTTATTCTTTATGGATAACGGTAGCTTCCGTTGCAGGTATTTTGATTGTATCCAGTATGCTTGCATGGTATATTACTCGTGTAAAAAACAAGTTGAATAGCATAATTTACTATTGTTTGGTATTTTCAATGATTGTTCCATTCCAGATGGTTATGTTTACAGTTAGTAAGATGGCAAACATTTTACACTTGGATAACCCAATTGGAATTATCGTAATTTACATTGGATTTGGTTGTGGTATGTCTACATTTATGTTTGCTGGATTTATCAAATCAATTCCTTTGGCAATGGAAGAAGCTGCGATGATTGACGGTGCAACTCCACCACAAATTTTCTGGCATGTAATCTTTCCAATGTTGAAAAGTCAAGCAATTACAATTGGTATTCTTGAAATCATGTGGGTTTGGAACGACTACTTGCTTCCATATCTTACAATCGGAACTGAATACAAGACAATTCCAATTGCAATTCAGTATTTGCGTGGAGGATATGGTGCAGTAGACTGGGGTGCAATGATGGCAATGCTTGTTTTAGCAATGTTACCAGTAATTATATTCTATATGATTTGTCAAAAACATATTATTCGTGGTGTATTGGCTGGTGCTGTAAAAGGCTAGTAAATATTTAATTTGCGTAAAAATTAATCAAAGACTGATTTCTATAGAAGTCAGTCTTTTTTTTATGAATTAATTTTGATTTTTTTTGTTTTCAAATAGGATTGAATTATAAATCAAATTTTTTTATATTATAAATATGAAAACAGAAGAAACAGAGCAAATCAAAGCTGTAATTTTTGATATGGATGGAGTACTGCTTGATAGTGAAAGTGTTTGTGATAGATGTTTTGAACAAGCTGCTATTGAACAAAATATTGAAAATAGAAAACCGATAATTGACGATGCTCGTGGTATGGGAAAATCCAGTTTTTTGGAATTTATTTCAAAAACTTATGGAAATAAGGTTGATACAGAAAAACTGTGGAACAGAGCTTCTGAATTATTTCATATAATCGAAGATACTGAAGGTCTTAATCTTTTATACTTTGCAAAAGAAATTTTAGAATATCTAAAACCTAAATACAAAATAGCCCTTGCTTCAAGTACAAGAAGACAATCTGTGGAACGACAAATGAAAGCAACAGGAATCTGGGATTTTTTTGATGTAACAGTTTGTGGCGATGATGTGCAAAATACTAAACCTAGCCCTGAGATTTACTTAAAAGCTGTTGAAAAACTAAATTTATTACCAGAAAATTGTATTGCAGTTGAAGATAGCCTTAATGGAATTAAAAGTGCAACTTCGGCAGGTTTAAAAGTTGTGATGGTTCCTGATCAAGTAAAACCAGATGAAACCATGAAAAAACTTTGTTGGAAGATACTAAATTCTTTAGAAGATTTTACACTTCTATTGTAATTATACCGATACAATATCCCTTGACTTTCAGCGTTATTTTGTGATATTCTAAATCCATTAAGGGCCTATAGCTCAGTTGGTTAGAGCTGCGGACTCATAACCCGTAGGTCCCTGGTTCAAGTCCAGGTGGGCCCATAAAAATAGCACCTAGGGGTAGGTGCTATTTCTTTTTAGGAGTAAACGCATCTTGGTCATCAGGTGGTAGATGTTTGTCATATTGTTCTTTTAACTTTGTAACAGTATCATTTCCAATAGATTCACCTTTTGCACTTGATTGTCTTTGCATATCACCAAAATTAGCAGTATCTTGATGCCCTTCTGCATTTATATGTTTTTGTCCAAGTTTAAGTGTACCTGTATCTCCACGAGATATATCTCGTTTCTTTTCTTGACCAGTAAAAGCTTTGTAAAGAGAATCGCCCATAGATTGCAATCCCGCAGAACCGATAGTCTTAAATGCTGCACCCAAAGCCTTGTTTTCAATTTCCCTCTGAGAAAAACCTGCTGCCCCTTTATCTTTGTAAACAGAATTAAGTTCTTCAAGACCTTTTGTGGTCGTATCAAAAGCCCTTCGTGTGCCAGAAATAGCAGAAACAGCCCCCATAATTTTAAAATGAGAAAACAATTTATCTGAAAAAATGAATATAGGATAAACTAAGAAAATTCTTAATAATGCAACATTGCACTTTTAATAATAAAGATAAGTAGAGAACTCGACTACTCTGATTCATTGCTTCGCAATGTCAGTGTACCCCACACTGAAAACGACAAAAGTGCAACACTTTTATCAGTTTCGTTTGGGGCTCTGTACTTCGTTTGACCGCTCACTTCGTTCGGGCAAAGGTTTGACACCTTTGGAAACCGTCTTAAGGGGCTTTGCGGTCGCCCCTCAAAAAACTGTGCAATATTGCACTCTTGAACAGAGTGCTTATTGCAAGTTTTTTTCACCCCTCGTGCATAATATCTTCTTTGAATGTGTGATGAAGATATTCCACAATTTTCACTTCTCAAGTTCGTGAAAATCTTTTTTTGTAAATAGTAAAATTTATGTAAGTGTGGTATAATGTTTCCGTAGTTTTGTATTATCGGAAGAATATTTTATGAGCAATTTTGACTTTTTGAATACTTATTGGCCAGATTTTGCCAAAATAATGGAATTTGCAGAAAATTACGTTTATACAGATCCAGCCTCAAGTAAAAATAAATCTGGATTGTTTTTGGAATTAATGGTTCGCGAAATTCTTAGAGTTGAAAATATTCCAGAGCCAGAAGATAAAAAAGAAAATACACATTACAACAGAATTAAATTACTAAAAGAAAATGGAGTTCTTCCATATGATGTTAATCAATGGATAAATCAAGTTAGATTAAAAAGAAATGATTCTTCTCATGAAAATTTAGGTTCTTCTTCAGACGCGTTATTAGTATTAAAATTTACATTTCGTACTGCTGTTTGGTTTATGCAAGTTTATGGAGATGGTTCATTCAAACCCAATCAGTTTGTAGATCCTGAAAAAACTAAAGTTGTTCCTGATTATACAAAACTTGTATTAAATCAAGAACGAAAAATCGAGGAACAAAATGAAGAAATCGCAAAATATGAAGCAACTCTTTCTGAACACAACAAATTATTAGCAGAACAACAAGCTTTAATTGAACAATTAACAAAAGAACATGAAGAAAACCGTCGAACAACACCTCAAGCAGCATTAACAAAACAAGAAAGACAAAACATTTCTGCTATCGCTATTTCAAATACAAAACTTTCAGAAGATGAAACCCGAAAACTTATTGACGAACAACTCCGTCGTGTAGGATGGGAAGTTGATACACATACTTTAAGATATTCAAAAGGAACTCGTCCGCAAAAAGGAAAAAAAATTGCGATTGCTGAATGGCCTGTAAATTCTCCAACATCAAAAGATCATCGTGCTGATTATGCCTTATTTATTGATGAAAAATTAATTGGAATTATTGAGGCAAAGGCTTACGAAAAAAGTGTTTATTCAATTATAGACAATCAATGTAATGAATATGCAAGAAATATAAAAGATGAAGATGAAAAATATTTACTTGGTAAATGGGGAAAATATCAAGTTCCTTTTATTTTTGCCACAAACGGACGACCATATTTAAAGCAAATTGAAACTGAATCTGGCATTTGGTTTCAAGATTTAAGAAAAGAAACAAATAATCCAATTGCTTTACAAGGCTGGTATAGTCCTGATGAATTAATGGCAAAATTTAAGCAAAAT
>JAGAJM010000017.1 GCA_017626055.1 bacterium
AATACTATCAATATTGTTTAATGGAGTTGATACTTCTTTAGCGATTTGTGGTAATGCTTGACAAATCATTTCTACGATAGATGCTTGTTCCATCTTAGCTTGAGCTAATGCTTTTTTCTCAATACCCTCTGCTTCAGCAAGTGCTTTAGCGCGAATACCAGCAGCTTCAGCTTCTAATATAGCTTTCTTACCAGCAGCTTCTGCTTCAAGTTTAGCTCTAATACCTTCAGCCTCTAATTCATCAGCTTCTTTTTTAGCTTTAGCTTCAGCAACTCTAGCTTTGGCCGCATTTTCAGCCTCGATTAATTCAGCTTCGGCGTCTTGTTGTCTTACCACTTTATCAGCTTGTGCTCTAACCTCTGCCGCATATTTTTCAGCATCAGCTTGTTTTCTTACAAGAGCATCAAGTTCTTTTTCTTTTAATGCAACTTCTCTTTCTTTTAATTCAGTCATTTTTTCTGCTTTAGCAACTTCCGCAGCTACTTGTGTTTCGTTTACAGTTTTCATTTGTTGAGCTTGTTGAATACCATATGCGGCATCTGCTTCAGCTTTTTTATTGTCTTGTTCAATTTTATATTGTGCTTTCTTTAATGCTAATTCTTTATTTTGTTCAGCGATTTTTGCATCAGCTTCTGCTCTCGCTTTAGCTCCTTCTTCATCAGCTTGCGCTTCAGCTATTTTAATTTCTTTTTCAGCTTTTGCTTTTGCTATTTTAGCGTCTTTTTGAATTTTAACTAAATTATCAACACCAAGATTTACAATAGCATCATTATCATCAGTACAGTTTTGAACATTCAAGTTTACTATTTCAAGTCCTAATTTTTCAATATCATCCATTGCATTTTCTTGTATCTTTTGAGAGAATAATTGTTTATTATTTACTAAATCAACTAATTGCATTTGTCCTATAATCTCTCTCATATTACCTTCAAGTATTTGTTGAACATTTAATGCTATATCATTAGTATCTTGGTTTAAGAAGTGTTTTGCTGCAATTCTTATTAGTTCTGGTTTTGTAGATATTCTAACATTTGCTACTGCGTCTACATCTACATTAATAAAATCATTTGTTGGAACATTACTTGTTTTTACATCAATTTGTATAAGTTTTAAAGGTATTTTATCTATTCTTTCTAAAAATGGAATTCTAAATGTTGCTGTTCCTGTAATAACTCTAGCTTCTTTCTTAATACCTGATATTAAATACACCATATCTGGTGGGCATTTTACATAGCTTACTGCTAGGAATAGTACTGCCAATACTATTGCCATTCCAATTAACATTACTGTCATTTCGATTCTCCTTCCAAAATATTATATTTATTTAGAACCCGTACTTCCGAAGCCGCCAATTCCACGGTCAGTTTCTGGTAATTCTTCTTGTTCAATAAAGCTCATACATAGATAAGTTTGTAAAATTCCTTGAGCTATTCTTTCTCCGTTAGCTATTGTTTGATAGTCTTCTGAGTCATTGTGTATTGCTACTTTAACCTCTCCACGATAATCACTATCAACTACACCAACACAGTTTGCAGGTCTTAAACCTTTTTTACAAGCTAAACCACTTCTTGGATATATTCCTAGAAATGTTCCTCTAGGTAAAGCAAAAGCTAATCCAGTTCCTATAAACTTTGTAGCACCAGGAGCGATAGTTATTTCTTTTTCGTCTCCTAAGTCTGCATATAAGTCATATCCTGCTGCTTCTAAGCTTCCTTGAGTTGGAATTTGTGCAGTTTCTGTTAGTCTTTTTATACATACAGACATTGCATTATAAACTTGTAAGTATCCACTGGTGCATCCTGTCATTGTAATTGTTTCATTTTCCATTAAAATGCACTCCCCTTATCATATGATACAGACATAGAACTCATTGGTTCTTTCTCATCATTGAAATAATTTGTAACAGTTACTTTCCACCATGCATCTACAACTTCACCCTTTTGTTTTCTTTCTTTATATTCAGCATTGTACTTAGGTGGTTTTGCAGTAGATACATCTTTTGCGGCTTCGATAATATCTTCTACTTCATTTTCGCTATCTACTCTATATACTTCTGTTACACTTACTAAATATTTTGACATAATCCTTTTATCTCCTTTATCCTATAAATATTTGATTTCTAAATCAGTAATTGAATATTGCGCGCTTGCGGCTTCTTGTATTTTTTTACCAATACCTTTTGAGTATTGTTTAGCTCCTCCAAGATTAATTTCTTTTACTTCTAATGATTGAGCTAGCTTACAGATTCCATCAGCAACTTCTGCAGTTTCAAATTCAGCTACTTGAATTTTATTTCCATCTTCATAAACATAAGCTGTTTGTTTTAAATCAAATGGTTGTAAAATTGTAACTATCTTCTTCATGAAGTAACTACCTCCTTTTAATATTCTACAATAGCAGTTCCATATGGGAAGAAATAATAGCAGAAAGGTTCTTCATCTATCATTAACCATATTTCTATTGCGGCTCCATCTTCAGTTCTATCAATTCCATATATTTGACCTCTATTTAATAAACATTCTTCAAGTTCGCCATATACCGAACCGTCTTTTACTGTTGTATGGAAAATTGTA
>JAGAJM010000018.1 GCA_017626055.1 bacterium
AAAGGTTATACTGGTGGATTAGCAGGTACAAATGTATCTCCTAGTAATTACCTTGCTTATACATTAGCTGATGGTTCTATCGTTGCATTTAACAAAGCAGCTAAAGCTTGTGAATTACCTATCGGTACTCAATTAACTGATACAGTAATTTCAGCTGGTGTATTGAAAGATTGTACTGGTTTCATCGACGTTAATGGTGTAACACTTCCTAACAAAGAAGTTTCTTGCGGTACTGGTGCTACAAACACAGCTACTCAAAAAGTTCAAACACCTTGTACAGTTAAAAACGATGCTAACCACATGACAGATATTTTCCCAATCGTATTCCACGATGCAACTGTTGAACCAGCATCTGACGCTGCTAAATATGTATTAACTTCTTCTAAATAGTAATGTTATTGCGAGCGTAGCATCGCAATCTCATCAAAGAGAGTTAATAGTTTAAAGTTTCAATACTTTAGAACAGAGAAGGTCAAAAGCCTTCTCTGTTTTTGTTAAAAATAGAGATGAGGGGAATACAACTAATAATAGAATTATAAAATGCTCTCGTATAAATCTTCTCTATTTGGATTCATTTTCTCTATTAGTAATTCTTTTTTTGCTCTTGAATAGTTTTTTATTTGTTTTTCTCTAATAATTGCAGATTCTACATTTTCTGTACATTCAAAGTATATTAGTTTATTGAGATTATATTTAGAACTAAAACCTTCTACTAATTTATTTTTATGTTCGTATATTCGCCTTGCAAGATTATTGGTTACACCAACGTATATAGTTGTATTGTATTTGTTTGTTATTATGTAAACGTAATATTGTTTTTCGTTCATATAGTTATATTACCATGAGTATAATGAGATTGCGACGCTGACGCTCGCAATGACAGTTTCGTTGTCATTACGAGCGAATAAAATGAGCGTAGTAATCGCAAGATTGAACAACAAGGTCATGTTAATAATGGAATTTCATAATGGCAAAATATTTAACCTACAAAAACTTGCAACGAGAATGTAAAAAGCCTATAATATAATTATGCAAATAAGAAGATTGACATATTTTGACTACCGAAAATTAAAACGAATGGTTTCTTACCTTTGCTCAGATGAAAATGATAAACTAGCAAAGTCTATTATGGAAGAGCCTGTTGGAATATTAAATGCAATATTACCACTTTCTATGAAATTCAAATCTGAATCATTTATTCTTGTAGATGATGAAGAAATTCTAGGACTTATTACAACAATAAGAACTCCAGGGAATCCATACAAAATCAACATTACTCGATTAATTTTCAAAGAAAATCTATACGAAGTAGGTAAACAACTTGTTGAATATGTAATCCAAAAATTTGGCGGATTAGGTGCCACCTCATTTATGGTAACAATTGATGAATGTCACGACGAATTATCCAATTTATTTATAAATGGTTGTGGTTTTAGACAATGCGCATCTGAAACATTATGGAAAATCGAAAGACCAACCCCACAAAAACCCGACCAAAACTGGCGTTATGCACAAAACTCAGACAGTTTTAAAATTGCAGAATTGTATAATTCTGAAGTGATAAACATGTTTAAACCATCGCTAACTAGACACGCAAAAGAGTTTCAAGATAGCTTTTTCTCTGGATTTAATGATTTTTACAAAACTAGATTTATAATTGAAGAATGTAAAAAAATATTGGGATATTTTTCAATTACAACTAGCGATAACCTTAATTACATATTAGATATGACGCTCAACAGTGGTTATGACTTTGACTACGAGAAGATTATTAATATTATGCTTTGTGAAATTGCACGCAAAAAACGTGCTTTTTACCCACTAATAAAACAAAAAAGATACATAAAAGATTCTGAAAAACTTGAAAACTATTTAAAATCAAAAGGTTATAATCCAATACAAACCAAACAAATTCTTGTTAAAGACTTTTATAAACCAATCAAACAAGAATCTAAAAATTGGAATGTATTTTTACTCGGAGAAGACCAAGGGATAATTTCTTCTCACAATATAAAATCTTGATAAAACGTTAGAAAAACTATACTTTTACCACTGTTCGTGCTAAACTATGGACACAGAAGGGAAATGAGGTGGATATGGTAGATCTTAAAATCTATCTTGATAAAGATATTAATCAAGATTTAATCAAATCTAAGAAAATAGCCGTTATTGGTTTTGGCTCTCAAGGTTACGGACAGTCAATGAACCTTAAAGACTCAGGTTGCAACGTTGTTTTAGGTTTAAGACAAGGTGGGAAATCTGATATTAAAGCAAGAGATTATGGATTAAAAACAATGTCTATTGAAGATGCCGTAAAATGGGCAGATATTGTTCAAGTTCTTATTCCAGATGAAATCCAGGCTAAAGTTTACGAAGATCAAATTAAACCTAATATGCGAGCTGGACAGTATTTAATGTTTTCTCACGGATTTAATATCCACTACAAAAAAATAGTTCCTCCAGCAGATGTTAACGTAATTATGGTAGCTCCAAAAGGTCCTGGACACACTGTTAGAAGTCAATACCAAGAAGGTAAAGGTGTACCATCATTAATTGCAATTTATCAAGACGCAACAGGAAATTCAAAAGAAATTTCATTGTCATACGCCTCAGCAATTGGCGCTGGTCGTGCTGGAATTATCGAAACTACGTTCAAAGAGGAAACCGAAACTGACTTGTTTGGAGAACAAGCCGTAATTTGCGGTGGAGTTTCAGCTTTAATGAAGGCTGGTTTTGAGGTTTTAACAGAAGCTGGATACTCACCACATATGGCTTATTTTGAAGTTTTGCACGAGATGAAATTAATCATCGACCTTGTTAACCAAGGCGGTTTAGCTGATATGCGTTATTCAATTTCAAATACAGCTGAATACGGCGATATGACTCGTGGTCCAAAAGTTATTGGCGAAGAAGCTAAAAACGCTATGCGCAAAATCTTAAAAGATATTCAATCTGGAGCTTTTGCAGAAGAATTTACATCAGAAATGGCCTCAGGTTGCACAAATTTCAACAAACTTAGACAAGAAAATGCAAACCACCCAATCGAAAAAACAGGGGAAGAAATTCGCTCATCATTCGTCTGGGGCAAAGACAAAATTATAAACAAAGACAAGAATTAAAAAGGATAAAATTATGTTCAACACAGAAGATTTATATGAAGTTGTTATATTTTCAATTGGTGACACAAAAGCTGGTACAAAAATGGGAAAACTTCAGCTAAAAAACACTGAAGATGATACTATTTTAAACTGCATTTTGTGGGAAGAAACCTTAAATCGCTTTGATAGTAAAATATTTAGAACTGGCAACCTTGTAAGAATAGTTTCAGCTAGCTTTAATGAAAAATTTAACAACTGCTTAGTTTCAGCACTTGAGCTTGTAAAAGAAGCTAAATTAGGACTTGATGAATCTCTAATCGAACAATACTGGACAAAATTACAAAGCTACATTAACAAAATTCAAGATGAGAAACTAAGAAATTTTGTCGCTGAACAATTCTCAAAACACGAAAAAGAATTTAAAATTATGCCAGCAGCAAAACTTATGCACCACAACTATATTGGAGGACTTTTAGTTCATACAGTAGAATGTGCAGAATTTGCAGAATTAAACTTGGCTAAATTTACATACAAAACAAATGAAGATGAAATCTATGCTGCTTGCTTATTACACGACTTCGGTAAAATTTTTGAATACACAATCGATACAGAAACAGGACTTATTGATTATGCACCAAACTTCAGAGAAGACTGGATTTCGCATTCTCAATATGGTTTTACAACTTGTATGAGCGCAGGTTTTAAATCTGTTGCAAAAATGATTGCAGCACACCATGGTAGAGCTGATTGGGGCGCAATTATTGATTTAGATCAGAAGGATTTGGAACCAGAATTGTATTTAATCCATTTTATCGACAATTTGTCAGCTAAATTTGGCAAAATTAGCACTAGATTACTTGAAAACGTGTAAAATCAATCTCATATGACGAAATGTAAATTATTTGAAAAAAGTTTTACGTTGTGAAACATTTTGAGTCATGGAGCATGTTTTTATGCTAAATTAAAGACATAGGATATATTTAAGAATAGTTTTAGTAAGGAGATAATGAATGTCTGAATACTTGAGCAAAGAAGAGATTAAACAATGGAGAAGCTCATTAGAAAAGATTACGTTAGAGGAATTTGCTGCTAGATTAGGGAAAAAAGTAGAAGAAAAAAAAGAAACTAACGATCTTATCGATATCGTTCTTCACGGAAAACCAGTAATTTCTGAAGAATCTAACTGGTCATCTTCTAAAGTTGAAAGATTAAGTTCAATCGCTGACAGAGCGTACGAAAAAGAAAAAGAATTGTACGTATCACCATTCTCAGCACAAAACCTTAAAATGGATAATGAAAAACCAGCAAAAGAAACTAAAGTTTCTGAGCCAGCAGCTAAAAAAGAAGTTGTTAAAAAAGCACCTAAAGCTAAAACACCTTCTAAAAAAGCTGAAAAAACTGTTGCAGCTGCTAAAGAAATTATAAATGAAGTGCAAACTGGAGATGTTCTAAGAGATGAAGTAAGAGTTGTTTTCAAAAAAGCTCTTACTGATAGAGAACAAAAAGTATTTGATTACTTTGCAGCTAATAAAAACAAAATCGTTTATGCTAAAGATTTGGCAACTCTTTTAGATTTGCCACGAGATTATGTGTATAAATACATCAAAAATCTAAGAGCAAAAATCGATGGAGAAGCACTTAAAAACGCTGATAAAGGCGGATTTGTACTTACTCTATAATCCAATTTTAAATAGAAAAAGACCGACTAATAATAGTCGGTCTTTTTTATATTCTATTTTTTATTTAATTTCTAACTTTGCTCCTACAAACTCTAGAGCTTTTTTATTTAATTCAGCTTCTTGCTCTGAGATATTTGTCATTAGAACGGACGGAGCAGAATCTACAAGTTTCTTTGCTGCAGCATAATCAATACCAGTGATTTGTCTTAAAGTAGCCATAACAGTTGCTTTATTTTCGCCAGCATTAATCAACACTAAAGACTTCGCACCTGTCGATTTAGCAATAGATCCTTTTTTAGAGGCAAACATCATCTTTAATTTTGTACTATCGACATTATCCATATCAAAATTAAAACGTTTTTTCAAGAAATCTCTGGCGATAAAAACTAACATTATTATTATCGCTGCTATTAAAAACTTCATATCTATCATAAATAAAGCTCCTTAATTCATTGATAGGAATAATATAACATATTAAAACAGATTAATCAAACAACTAAAAAGAGGCGACCACAATGTGATCACCTCTTTGAAAAAATCTTGATATCTTAATCAAACTATTTGATTTCGATAACAGCACCAGCTGCTTCAAGAGTTTTCTTGATAGCTTCAGCTTCGTCTTTTTTGATGTTTTCTTTAACTGCTTTAGGAGCTGCTTCAACAAGATCTTTAGCTTCTTTTAAGCCTAAACCTGTTAAAGTTCTAACTTCTTTTAATACAGCAATTTTCTTATCAGCTGGAACAGAAGCTAAGATAACAGAAACTTCAGCATCTGCATCTTCAGCTGGAGCTGCTGCTGCAGCTGGAGCTGCTGCAACTGCTACTGGAGCTGCTGCTGATACGCCAAATTTTTCTTCCATAGCTTTTACTAATTCTGCTGCTTCTAATAATGTTAATTTTTCAATTGATTCTAAAATTGATTCTACACTCATGATTTTCTCCTTTATTTTAATTTTTATTGAGTACTTATACATAATTTAGACTAACAAGTCTAAGGGACAACTGCGAAACTACGCAGCTTTTTGATCGCGAACTGCTGCCATAGCTCTTGTAAGCGCTGACATAACGCCGTTTACGCAACCAACAATACCAGATGCTGGTGAGTTGATAGATCCAAGCATTTTTGCAAATAGCTCTTCTTTTGATGGAAGATCTGCCAAAGCTTTTGCTTCAGCTTCAGTTAACAATTTACCATCTAATACAGCACCAACCATAGTACCTTTTTTAGTATCTTTGATAAATTTTGCAACTGCTTTTGCAGGGCTAACAGGATCTTCAAAACCGAATGCTAAAGCGATAGGTCCAGTCATTTTTTCAGCTAATGCTTCATATTCAGTACCTTTAATAGCGATTTTTACTAAAGTATTTTTAGTAACCATGTAGTCGCCGCCACCTTTTTGGATTTCACGTCTAAGTTTTGTAATTTCTTCTACGCTCAAACCTTGGTATTCAGTAATGATTGCAACCTGAGCTTTTTCTAGTTTTGATTTAATAGCATCTATTTTTTCTGATTTAAATGCTTTTGTTGCCATTTTTGCTCCTTTGTTTACTGTGATTGTTATTCACAATCTATTTGTTATCGACCTGTCCTAAAAACTAAAAAAGATTTTGCTTTTCTAGTTTTTACCGCAAAATCTTACACACAAATCTTTTCAAATTTATTGAGTTTAACAAGTTGCCTATTTTGTCTTTATCAGCAATTGACCCTTTAAGTCATTCGCCTCATCTGACTTGGCCCCTTGTTGGCACCCTGTGTAACCTCGATTAGCTAGTGTTTTTAAAGACTTTCGTCTGCTAATTGTCTGCGGCTATGTTATCACTATATATGAAACACATTTAAAAATCAAGCTAGAAAATCGAAAGGTAATATTTATTTACAAACAGATAGCAATTTTTAGCCATAAATGGTTTTAATTAATATATGGTAGTACAAGTAGATAATCCTGCAAACAAACACATGCACAACGGAGATACCCCTGTTGTGAAAACAATTGATGCGCCAGGATTTTTACCAAAAAGGTACTTGTACTCCGATTACGAGGCTCAAAAGCGCTACAATGCGCTACAAATGGATATCTACGAAACGCAAAAACATACAAAAGCTCCTGATAGAAAAAAATTTCCAGCAGTTTTAAAAATCATACTTGCAGCAGGAACAATCGCACTTGGCGTAATCTTTAGAAAAGATTTGCCCAAGTTTATAAAGAATTTATTTAAAAAGCCTGCTACTCCTTAACTTCAAATTCTCTTAATTGAGTATAGATAATAGGTGAAAATTCTTTTGTTGTAACAATATCTATAACTTTGTATGACTGAGGCAAAGCTATTAAAGATGGTGTCGAAATATGATAAACACCATTTGTCATATTTTCAGAATTTGTGTGAAAATGACCTGATAAAACGGCTAAAAGATTATTATGTTTATCAATTAACTCTTTGTATTGTTCAACTTTATATGTTTTATGAGTTTTTGTACTAGCCTCAGTATTTTCAGGATATTCAATTGGGAAATGTTGTAAAATAATTACATCTTTTTTTTCATTTTTGGTTAATTCACTTTCAACCCAATCTAACGTACCTTCACGATAGTACCCAACTGAACCTGGGATAATTTCCTTAGCACCATCTACCACAAGGAATACAAAACCCTTTTTCTTAAATTTATAATTTGGCTGGTGTTTGAACATAAACCAATTGTGTTCGTGAATCATATCGTAATAACGAACTTTTGATAATCCATTCGCTTTGTAAACATCATGATCACCAATTGCAATATAATATGGAACTTTTAGTTTTTTTACAATTTTTAAAAACAATTTCAAATTAGCTTCACTTGGATTATTAATATTATCACCTGTAAAAACTACAAATGAAACATCTTGCAATGTGTTGATATCTGCAATAGCACTTTTTAAAACCTTTTGAGAATATTCTGAATTTGCTGACAAATGAGCATCAGACACTTGTACAAACTTAATATTTTTTGAACTTTGCGCAAAAGCACCAATACAAGTGAACATAATCAACACAAAAAGTGATAATAAAAACTTTTTCATAAAAAACTAATCTCCCTTACTGGAATTATAACATAAAATCCAAATATGTGCTAAAATAAAGACTATGAGATTAGATAAATTTTTAAAAGTGTCAAGACTAATTAAACGCAGAACAGTTGCAAACGAAGTTTCTGATATGGGCAGAGTACTCATAAACGGAAATCCCGCTAAAGCTGCGAAACAAGTCAAAGAAAACGATGTTATTACAATTGAATATGCAAACAGAACTGTTAAAGCTAAAATTCTGAAAGTCCCAACTGGAAATGTTAGCATCCAAGAATCCAGTACATTATACGAACTTTTAGATTAAATTAAGAAATGTAACAAAAGATTTAACGTCTGAAATAATGACTTTCCAAAATACTTTATTAAATTATAGAGAGTAATATGGAGAGCAGATTATGGTACACGGCGTAAACGGACCAAATGGTATTAACAATGATGTAAAAATCAAATTAAATAATATTGAAACAACTACAACAAGTGTTAACAGTGCTTGGGGTGATGGTTTCGCTTCAACAAATGGTGTTTCAGTTGAAAGAAATATTCCAGGTTTAGATGCACTACTAAATAAATTCGGATTTGAAACACCTGCATACGAAAAAAATATTGCACAATTAACAATTGACCCTAAATATTATATTCCAGATCAACCATTTGTTGATAACGAATTATGCGAAGTTTAAAGAAAAGGAAGAAAATAACAACAAAAAGAGCCAGTGAAAACACTGACTCTTTTTTAATTCTATAATTTACAGACTACTGAGCGTAAACACTAACTTGTTTTCTGTCACGTCTGTGAGGTTCGAATTTAACTACACCATCAACTAATGCAAATAATGTATCATCTGAACCAATACCTACATTGTTACCTGGGTGAATTTTTGTTCCTCTTTGTCTTACTAGGATATTACCAGCTTTAACAACTTCGCCACCGAATTTTTTAACGCCTAAACGCTTAGCTTCGGAGTCACGGCCGTTACGGGTAGATCCCATCCCTTTCTTATGTGCCATTTTTCATTTTCTCCTTTTTACTTGTGTACCTTAACGATTTTAGACTTATTCAGCTGCTGTTTCTTCTGAAGCTGATTTTTTAGCAGAAGTTCTGATTTTTGAAATCATAACTCTTGTAAAGCCTTGTCTGTGGCCTTGTTTTTTTCTGTAACCTTTTTTAGGTCTTTGTTTGTAAACGATAATTTTCTTAGCTCTGTCATGTAACATGATTTTGCCTTCAACTGAAGCACCAGCTACATATGGTTGACCAACTTTAGATTTTTTACCATTTACTATCATAACGATATTATCAAAAACTACTTTTGAATCTTTTTCGCCATCTAGTAATTCAATATCAACGTAACGACCTTCTTCTACTTGATATTGTTTTCCGCCAGTTTCGACTATTGCGTACATATCTTTTTCCTTTCGTTTGGGGTTTCGTACCCTCCAATGGGGTTTTAAAAAACGATTGACCCGAGTAATCACGTAAAAGTATTATCACCCACTCAAAACCCTATGTCAAGTAGTTTTAATATTTATTAACTTTGTTGTTCAAGGCTATTGTTTGGAGTATGATAGAAATATGATGTTTAGTAGGGATGAGTTAATAAAAATTACGGGAGCAATTGTACTAAAAGACGAGGTTTCGCCTGAATTAACTTTTGCAATTTCAACAGATACAAGATCAATTTCTAGTGGTGATATTTATTTGCCTTTGAAAGGTGCTTCTTTTGATGGCGAAAACTTTATTAACAAAGCTATTGAAGCAGGTTCTGAAGCATACTTCACTACTAAAAATAATATTTGTGACAACTCAAAACTTGTACTAAAAGTTAAAAATACGCTTGATGCATACTTAAAATTGGCACAATATTACAGACATAAATTAAATCCAATAACAGTTGGCATTACAGGTAGTTCAGGGAAAACAACAACTAAAGAAATTGTTTATTCTGTTTTGAAAGAGAAATTCAACACACACAAAACTTTTTCTAACCACAATAACGAAATTGGATTTTGTCAAACTGTTTTATCTATGCCAACGAATACTCAAGCATTAATTGTCGAAATGGGTATGAGAGGGTTAGGTGAAATTGAACTAATCTCAACTCATCTTGATCCAAATTACGCAGTAATTACAAATTCTGGGACTGCACATGTGGGCAGACTTGGTAGCCTAGATAATATTGCAATTGCAAAATGTGAAATCGCAAAAGGTTTGAAACAAAATGGAACATTTATTGCTCTAGAACAAGATATTATAAAAAAACATGTCCAATTTAATGGTGAAAAAATCTATTACACATTAAACAATGTTAAGATTATCGAAAAAGCACCATCTTATTCGAAATTTGAGTATAAAAATGAGATTTATGAATTGAACGTTGATGGGGATTACAATATCGAAAATTCATTATCAGCAATAGAATTAGGATTAAAATTAGGAATGACACCTAATGAAATTAGAAAAGGACTAGCTTCGTACAAACCAATTGAAAAACGTTGGGAAGTTGAAGACATCAAAGGTTTAAAATTCATAAATGATAGCTATAACGCTAACCCTGATTCTATGAAAGCATCTGTAAAAGCATTTCTGGATAGTTATAAAAATCCACTCGTTATTCTCGGGAATATGGGAGAACTTGGGGAAAACGAAGTTCAGTACCATAGAGAAGTTGGAGAATACCTGTCAAAATTAAATAGTAATGTTAAATATCTAACTGTCGGGAACTTAGCAAAAGAAATTGGAGATATATTAACAAGCAAAAACTTTGATGTAACTAGCTTTGACACAAATGAACAAGTAGCTTGTTACATTCTTGAAAATTTAGATAACAGATATACAATATTTTTAAAAGCATCACGTTCGATGCAGTTTGAACAGATTTTAGAAGAGATAAAAAAGAGGGATATATAAATTATGATAATGGTTACAATAGCATTCTTACTTGGAATGATTTTATGTATGCTTTTTGGCGTACCTTATATTGATATGCTAAGAAAAAGAATGATTGGGCAATATATTAAAGATGTTGCACCTGAAAATCACGCTAAAAAACAAGGTACACCGACAACTGGTGGAGTATTCATTATCGCAGCAGTTGTTTTAGCCGCAGTAACAACATTATTACTAGCCCAAAAAATGACAACAATTGCTTTAATTACAATAATGACACTAATTTTTTATACATTTGCAGGTTTTCAAGATGACTACATAAAAATAAAAGGAAAAGGTAATGATGGTTTAACCCCACGAGGTAAATTATTCAGACAAATTGCAATTGCCTTATTACCAACATTATTTTTAGTCATCACAAATCCAGACGCTTGTATCTTTACCATTGGAGAAATCAACTTAGACTTAAAGTGGATTTACCCATTCTTTGCAGTATTCATTATTACAGGCGCTTCTAACGCCTATAACTTGACTGATGGACTTGACGGACTTGCCGCTGGTTGTGGTGTTCCAGCATTTATCGCTTGCGCAATAATTTCACTTGCTCTAGGTCAAACTGAACTTGCAATAATTTCAGCAGCAGTTGCTGGCGGGTTATTAGGATTTTTAAAATTCAACAAACCAAAAGCCGAAGTCTTTATGGGCGACACTGGATCTCTTGCAATTGGTGGACTTTTAGGCACTCTTGCCGTTTTAGGTAAATTCGAATTTCTACTAATTTTTATTGGTGGCGTGTTTGTTATGGAAACATTATCAGTAATAATTCAAGTTACAAGTTTCAAAACAACAGGTAAAAGAGTATTTAAAATGGCTCCAATCCACCACCATTTCGAACTGTTAGGCTGGAATGAAAAGAAAGTTGTATTAGTGTTTTCATTAGTTTCATTAATCCTATCTGCATTTGCAGTAGGTTTATATGCGTTATTTAATAGAGGGTTATTATAATGGGAATTTTAGGGAAAAAGGTTCTTGTTTTAGGATTATCAAAAAGTGGAATTGCCGCTGCAAAATTTGCGAAAAAACATGGTGCTATTGTTTACTTATCTGAAGGCAAATATGTCGAAGAAGAAAACAAAGGCAAAGTTGCCGAGTTAGAAAGTTTGGGTATTCAAGTTGAATACGGCGGACATTCTGACGAGTTTATCGTTAATGCTGAAGTTGTTATCACAAGCCCAGGTATTCCTCCACATAGCGAAATTATCCAAAGAATTAGAAAACATAATATACCTGTAATCTCTGAACTTGAACTTGCATATAGAGAATGTGATATTCCATTCATAATTATTACAGGTACTAATGGAAAAACCACAACAACTGCTCTTACAGAACATATTTTAGCAAAAACTCTAAAAGCTAAAGCCTGTGGTAATATTGGCCAACCTCCTTGTAATATCGCAGATGAAAACCTAGATTACTTCGTGTGTGAAGCAAGCTCATACCAGTTAGAAATGAGCCCATCATTAAAACCTTTTATCTCAGTATGGACAAATTTCACCCCAGATCATATTGATTGGCACCAAGGTTTAGAAAATTACTTCAAAGCTAAAGCAAAAGTTTTCAAAGAACCTCAAGCTCCTAAATATAGTGTTCTTAATGCTAAAGATGAAAAATTGATGGAATTTTCTCAACAAGCTGATGGTGAAATTTTCTACTTTGCAGGAAATATCGGCAATAACTGTTGTTACATAGAAAATAATGAGATTGTTTATAAAAAAGATGGCAATAGCGAAAGTATAATCAAATTGGCAGATTGTCCTCTTATCGGAGAACACAATTACCAAAACATTATGTGCGCTATAATTTGTGCAAAACTAACTGGAGTTGAAAACAACATAATAAAACAAGCCATAATGGAATTTAAAGCTCCAGCTCACAGATTAGAAAAAATCACTCAAAAAGGTGGAATAACCTTCTACAACGATTCAAAAGCAACAAACCCAGAAGCTGCAATTGTTGCAATTGACTCATTTAATGACACTGACGTTGTTTTAATCGCTGGTGGAAGAGATAAAAATACCGATTTGACAGAGTTTTGTGAATCAGTAAAAAAACATATTAAAACTGTTATTCTTATTGGTGAAGCAACTGATAGATTTGAACAGAACTTAAAGGCAAATGGTTTTGCTAACATAATTAAAGAAGAAACTATGCAAAGCGCAATAGACAAAGGAATAGAATTAAACCCAGATGTTGTGTTATTGTCACCAGCTTGCGCAAGTTTCGATATGTTTACAAGTTATGAAAACAGAGGGGAAGTATTCAGAGATTATGTCTTATCGCGAGTATAGGTCCCCAAAACGACAAGAGAGAGAGAGAAAAGAGCGCAGAAAACGTAAACGTGATACTTCTGACGTTATTTTGTCGCCACCAGATAATTCATTAATTATTATCGTAACATTCCTAGTTGTAATAGGCTTTCTTGCAATATTTTCAGCTACCGCACCAAAATGTCTAAGAGAAGGTGTTAGTCTTGTTTCATTTCTTGTAAAACAAATAATCTTCGCTGGTATTGGTGTTGGTGCGATGTGTTTTTTAATGAATTACGATTATAAAAAACTTGAAAAACATAATAAAACTTTTTTATGGATAGTAATTGGATTGCTTTTAATTTTGCAATTCACACCTCTGGGGGTAACTATTAATGGTGCTAAAAGGTGGATTAACTTAGTTGTATTTCAACTTCAACCATCTGAACTTGCTAAACCGCTATTTTGTATGCTTTTAGCATCATTATTCAAAGATAAAATTGATCTCAATACATTATTAAAAAACCTTTGGGTAATAATCCCAATGATTCTCATTATTGGGCTTATTTTAAAACAACCAAACTTAAGTATGGCGGTAATATTATCAGCAACAACTCTTGCGGTATATATTGCAGCTAGGGGACCTTGGATGCCTATTATAGCTGGTAGTGGATTACTTGGAGTTGGGGTATTAACCAAATTATCAAGTTTACTACACGGCTACCAAAGAGATAGAATCACTGCTTGGTTAGACCCAACAAGTGACGCTCTTGGAAAAGGATACAATATCATCCAATCACTTATCGCATTTGCAAGCGGCAGAATTTTTGGGACAGGATATGGCAGCTCTATTCAAAAACTTGCATACCTTCCAGAATGTCACACTGACTTTATATATGCAATTATTGCCGAGGAATTTGGATTTTTGGGATGCTTATTTATTCTGGTATTGTTTGTAGCTCTAGTTCATCGAGGAATGAGAATTGCAAAACGTTGCCCTGATATGTACGGAAAACTTTTGGCAATTGGTATAACTTTCGTATTTGGATTTCAAGCTTTTGCAAATATGGCAGTTGCAAGTTCATTCTTCCCTGTAACTGGTGTCACTCTACCATTCATTAGTTATGGTGGAACTTCAATTATTGTATCTCTTGCAATGGTTGGAATATTATTAAATATATCTAAGCAAAGAATTAAAAAATTAAGGACTGAAAATGAATAATAAAAAAACTTATTTTATTACAGGTGGTGGTACTGGTGGACATATTTATCCAGCAGTTGCAGTTGCAGATGAGCTATTAAACTTAGCTTCAACTGAAAAAATTTATTATGTCGGTAACCCAAACAACCTTGAGGCTTCAATCGTTAAAGATAAAAATTTCGAATTTTTACCAGTAATTTCCTCTGGGATGCCAAGAAAAATAAGTTTTGCACTTATCCTCTGGGGATTTAAGATGCTACATGCTTGGTTTGAGTGTTGTAAATATATTTTCAAATATAAGCCAGATGTAATTTTCGGTACTGGCGGATATGTTTCGGCTCCTGTATTATTTGCTGGAATGACAATGAGAGTTCCATTTGTAATGCACGATTGCGACGCAAATCCAGGACTTGTAACTAGAAAATTTTCACCATTTGCCAAAAGTATCTCAATTGCATTTGACGTTGCTAGAACAAAATTAAATAACAAAAACTGTTTTGCAAATGGAAATCCTATTAGAAGTGAATTTAAAACACTTACAAAAGAAAAAGCTCGAACAAAATTAGGTCTAGAAGATAAACTAACCCTGTGCATTATGGGCGGTTCTCAAGGCGCAAAAACAATCAATGATGCAACAATCCCAATTTTAAAAATATTAACTCAAACTTACCATTTGCAAATAATTTTCCAAACTGGAAAACGAAATTATACTGAAGTTATTGAAAGTTTAAAACAATATTATCCAGAATTCGAACAAGATAAAAATTTAATCATTAAGCCTTATTTTGAAGATATGGTAACAGTATTAAAAGCTTGTGATATTGCCGTTTCGAGAGCTGGCTCTCTAAGTATTTCTGAACTTTGCGCAAGCCATATTGCTCCGATATTTGTACCATATCCATACGCAGCAGCTGATCATCAAAGAATAAATGCTAGATTTATGGTTGAACAAGGTGCTGGGTTATATTTAGAAAATGATGATACAAATCCAACAACATTATTAGAAAAAATTTTGGAACTTGTAAACAACTCTAACAAATTACATTCAGTACAAATAGCATCAGCAAGACAAGCCGTTTACGATGGCGTTGATAAGATTGTCAGCCAAATTGCAACAATCTAAGCTAATTCACCTAAAGATGCCAAGTATTCTTTATTTGCATCAAGTGTTGCTTGAGTTGCAGTTAGAGAATAAACAGGTTTGCCACTAAAGACATATTTTGCAGCAGCTTGAATATCTTCAGCAGTAATTGTATCTAAAACTTCATAGAATTTATTCATATAATCCAAACCATATGGAGAGTATCTAGAATTGAAAATATTTGAAGTTTTACCACCTGTTGACGATACATAATTTAAGATATTATTTTTTATCGCTTTTTTAGCCGTTTCTAATTCTTCTGGCGAAACTTTTTCATTCATAATTCTTTGAATATTTTCATTAAAGCCATCAATTGATTTTTTTACATTATCAAAAGTTTTTTCACCAGTTTCTTGGTTTTCAGTTGTAGTACCGATGTTTAAAGTGAAAAAGCCCATATCTCCAACTGAAAATCTTTCAGAATGAACAGAATATGCTAAATGTCTTGTTTCTCGCAAATCCATAAACAATCTGGAAGAAGGTGAGCCACCTAGGATTTCATCAAGAAGTTCAATTGCAGCCTTGTCTTTTATATTTTCACTTTCTTTAAACTTATAACCTTGGATTATATTAGCTTGGTTCTTTTTATTAACATCAGTTAAAACCAATGTTTTTTCAACTGGTTGATATAATTTTTCTGGTTGAATATCTAAAGGCTTCACTTGAGAATAAGGAGCCAATTGGTTAAATACAATATCTTTTAATTCTGGGTGTGAAGAAATTGGACCAGTAACAACAACATGTCCTTGCCCGTTTTTAAACGTATCATTATATAACGCTTTCACATCATCTAACGTAATATTATCCAAACTTTCTAATTTATCTTTAGCTGAGAATTTTGCAGGATTATTCGCCAACATTACTTTATTAAATTTAGTGACTGGAGAAACTTCAACGCTATTATAAGAATCTTTTAAACGTTCGATAGCAGCATTAAATTCCTCTTGAGAAAAATTAGGTTCAGTAATTCTTTCGTTTAAATGAGATAAAGATTTTTCAGCATTTTCAATAGAGAATCTAGCACCAGCAATAAAGCCATACTGACCAAAATGAACAGAATCATCTAGAGCTAACATATCTGAATTTTTCAATAATTGCTCATACGTTTTATTTTTTGTACCAGCAAAAGACATCATACTACTCAAAATATCTGCAACAGCAGCCTTTCGCGGAGTCCATTCTCTTGTCTGAAGAGTATATCTAAAAATTACATTATCTGTCGGCACATCATTGAATATAACTTCAATATTATTATTCATTTTGTAATGAGAAACATTTTTAACATCAACTGGAGTCTTTTTATTAGCACCTGTAAAAGACACAGAAGATACTAATTTATGATTACTTTCAATTGATTCTTTTGAAGCAGAATTTGGATGAACAACAGTTAATGCAACCTTATTCAAATCCAAATATTTTTTCGCAAGATTAGAAATATCTTGAGCAGTCATTTCTTCAACAATTTTGTTAAACTCTTTTACGTGCGAAACCGAATTATTTAAAATTTGAGTTGCAATGTAATTATTTATAGCTCCATTTGATTCAAAAACTTCATTATGGTTTTTCTTCAATCTATTTTTAAGAGCAGTCATTTCATCTTCTGTTGGTGGATTTTGCGCCAAATTATGAATAACTGAGTAAATATCTTTTAATATTGGCTCAACTTTTGAATCTGGAACTGCAGTTTCAACCAAAATCATATTTCTATCCTCAGGACGAGAACTTAATCTTTCTGGACAAACGCTGACACCTGTACCATATTCTTTTTCAAGTTTTGAAACTCTAGAGCTGTCCAATCCTCCAAACAAATATAACAAGGCTTGCATATGAATTCTATCTTTCACATTATTATTTTGAGGTCCTGCAAAACCTAACATAATTGTTGCATTATCAGCTTGAGTTTTTTGCGAAATAATATCCTGACGAACAGGTTTTTCAATTGGTGTCATTTTTTCAAAATGGCGTTGATTTACTGGGTTATTTGAAGCCGTAAAATACTTAGAAATCAAATTCATAGTTGCCTCTGGCTCAACTTCACCAGTAATAACTGTTACCATATTCGCTGGGTAATAATTACTTCTAAAATAATTCACAACATCATCTCGAGTAAGTGCAGAAATATTATCAGTAGTACCTGCAACTAAATCCAAAGACGTTGATTTGACATTATATAAATTCTTCACTGTTTGTGAAAAACCAACATTTGCATCTTCTGAAACACACATATTAATTTCAGAATTTACAATATTCTTTTCTTTTTCTAATTTTTCTAATAAGAATTTTGGAGATTGTAACATCCCAGCATGAAGTTGAATTTTTGTTTCTAAGTCTGTATCTTCTAACAAATTAGACTGAATATAATAATCAGTTACAGAAAAAGAAGTTGATGCGTTTGTATTTGCACCCATTTTATTCACTTCATCAAAGAAAACTTTATCACCTAAATCTTCAGAGCCATTGAATAAATTATGTTCTATATAATGACTTATGCCACGCAAATGGTCTGGTTCATTAAAAGAGCCTGTATTCACGTACGATTTAACAAATGTTGGACCATCTTTTGGAACGATTACGACTTTTTGTCCATTAGCCAATTTATAACATTTGGCAGTCAATTTATCTGTTAATTTTATATCTTCAACATGACTATATGCAATCGGAGTTCTAACTGCATAATCCTGAGTTACATTTGATAAAGATGTAACTTGAGGCTCCGTATTAATAGGTCTTTCAGGGTTTGAAGTAAAACTCTGATTATTCTGAATATACCCTATTTTATTTGTTGATATATAATTTGGTGTTAATTTCATAATAAGCTACCTGTAATTATAAAAACACAGGAGTGAGAAAATTTGCCCTTTTGTAAAGTATTATTTACCCTCTAAAAATTGTCTGTTCTCTATCTGGACCAACAGAAACAATCGAAATTGGAGTTTCAAGAATTTCTTCTAGTCTTTCTAGGTATTTACGGCAATTTTCTGGAAGATCTTCGTACTTCCTAATTCCTGTAATATCTTGTCCCCAACCTTTATGAGTTTCATAAACAGGTTCAAGGTATTTGTGAATATAAACATCTTCTGGGTAAGATGTATAAATTTTACCATCACGAGTATCTTTGTATGCTGTACAGATTTTGATTTCTTCGAATGTATCAAATACATCGATTTTAGTAAGAGCAACAGATGTTAAACCACCTACTAAACAAGCATATTTCATAGTAACAGCATCAAACCAACCACAACGTCTTGGACGACCTGTTGTTACCCCAAACTCATGACCAATTTTTTGGATAGATTCACCAATTTCATCTGTTAATTCTGATACAAATGGACCTTCACCAACTCTTGTTACATAAGCCTTAGCAACGCCTATAACTTCGTCAATTGTAGTTGGACCATAACCTGAACCAGTACCAGCACCACCACCAACAGGGTTTGAACTTGTAACAAATGGATACGTACCAAAATCTACGTCTAGCATTACACCTTGAGCACCTTCAAAAAGAATTGTTTTACCAGCTCTTTTTGCATCTCTAAGCATTTCTTGCCAATCGAAGCATACAAATGGTCTAAAGATTTCAGCATATTTTTCACAAAGAGCCAAAACTTCTTCTTTTGTGTATGTTTTCAAGTTGTATAATTCTTTTAATTGCTTGTTTTTGATAGGTAAAATTACATCTAATTTTTCAGACAACGCTTCTGACGAATATAAATCCATAATTTTCAAACCAATACGTTGCATTTTGTCTGTATAAGTAGGTCCTATACCTTTTTTAGTTGTACCGATTTTACCTTTTGTTGCAGTTGATTCAGAATAACCATCAACTTCTGTATGCCAAGGCATTGTAATTGACGCAAGTGGACTAACTTTTAATCCTGATAAATCGATATTTTCAGCTTTTAAACCATCGATTTCTGCTTGGAAAGATTCTGGTAAAATAACTGTACCATTACCAATTAAACAAGTTTTACCTTTATACAAAATACCAGATGGAATTAGGTGGAATTTGAAAGTTTTACCATGAGCAACAACAGTGTGGCCTGCGTTACATCCGCCTTGATATCTAATAATTAAATCAGCATTTTCTGCTAATAAATCAGTAAGTTTTGCTTTACCTTCATCGCCCCATTGAGCACCAACTACAACTCTATTTGTCATAACAAATCCCTCATTAATGTCCTATTATAATTCTATAATATCATGAACATACGAGAAAAATTTATTATAACTCTAAATATTTAGGAACAATTTCAAAGAAATCACCAACAATACCAGTATCAGCAATTTCAAAAATCGGAGCTTCTGGATCATTATTTATTGCAATAATATGCTTGGAATCAGTTATACCAATAGTGTGTTGAATTGCACCTGAAATACCACAAGCAATATAAACTTTAGGACTTACAGTTTTACCAGTTTGACCAACTTGTATTGATACAGGAGCTAAACCCATTTCAACTGCAACACGAGAGGCTGCAACAGTTCCACCGATTTTACCTGCAAACTTTTGCAACAGTTCAAAACCTTCTTTATTTTTCAATCCTCTACCGCCCGCAACAATAATTTCAGCCGAATCTAGTTCATTTATTACACTTTCAACAGTTTTTTTGAACTCTAACAATTCAACTTTTTTCTTTAAATAAGAAATATTTACAGGGCAAGAAACAAATTCTGTATCAACATAAGAATCATCTCTTGTAACTTTAAATACATTTGGTCTAACTGTTGCCATTTGAGGATTTGCCTTAGATAAAATTGTTGCCATCAACTGACCACCAAATGTCGGACGAGTCGCAGCTAACAAACCTTTTTCATTAATATCTAAACCCGTACAATCTGCAGTCAAACCAGCATGCAAAGCAGATGCTACTCGAGGAGCTAAATCTCTTCCTTGGTTTGTTGCACCGATAAGCAAAATTTCAGGCTTAATCACACCAACTAAATCAACAATAGATTTAGCATAAAAATCAGTTGAATAAGTTTTAAATTCTTCATCTTCAAAATAAAAAACTTTGTTCACACCACGATTTCTAAATGCTTCTTTGTAATTATCAATCAAATTTGGGGTTGTAAATATAACCGCATTTACATCAACACCGCCAAGTTTTTCGGCAAGTTCTTTTGCCTTATCAACAAGCTCAAAAAACACAGTGTGAATATAATTTTCACGAGTGATTTGAGCATAAATTAAAATTCCTGAATTTTCACCATTAGTCATTTTTCAAAACTCCTAAAGATGTAAGTCTGTCTTTTAACAAATTTACAGAATCATCAACTGATAATTCAAATTTTTCAGCATTATGTGTTGAAAGATTTCTAAAAGCCTTAGAAACATAAGTTGGAGAACCTTTTAAACCAACTTGCTCTGGGGCTAAACCAATATCTTCCATCGATAAAACTTTAATCTCTTTTTTAGATGCTGCTATAACTCCACCAATTTTAACTCTAGATGGTTCAAAATTTTGGGTCATAACACAAATCAAACCAGGAAGCTCAAGTGATACAGTCTCTATACCATCTTCCATAACTCGATTTAAAACAATTTTTCCATCTTCATATTTCACAAATTCATCAACATATGTAACTTGTGGAATTTCTAAAAAATTAGCGATATTTGGACCAGTTTGAGCAGTATCACCATCAACTGCAAACTGTCCACAAATAATTAAATCAAAATCAGGTAGTGCAGTTCTGATTGCTCTTGATATAGTTAAACCAGTAGCGTAAGTATCAGCCCCTGCAAACTTTCTATCAGAAATTAACACTGCATTATCACAACCCAAAGCTAAAGTCTTGCGAAGCATAGACTCTGCTTGATTTGGACCCATTGTAAATACAGTAATTTGAGTGTTTTCTATTTGAGATTTTAATTTAAGAGCAAGTTCCAACGCATAAACATCATAAGGATTGATAACACTTTCAACACCTTCACGCTGAATTGTATTTTGTTCAGTCCATCTGATATCAGTCGTATCAGGAACTTGCTTTATACATAATGCAATTTTCATAGTTTTTATTATTGTTGTTTAGCTCTTTGTTTTTGGTTTGCTTCTAATAAAGCATTGTATGCCAACAAATACATTGAACATTTTTGTACACTTGGAACATACCAAGCACATTTACTTTGGCTACATACCATATCAATACCTGAATTGATACTGATTAGAGGACATACTGGAATATCATTTTTTCCCATAGTTCACAACTCTCCTTATTTATACAGTTTCTGCTTGTTTAAGCAAGTTACAATTTTCGCTACGTTTGCGCTCTTGATCTTTATAAATTCTTGTTCTGTTGATAACTTCATCAAAATCAATCTTGTGAGCGTCAAAATCTGGACCATCTACACAAGCAAATTTTGTTTCTCCACCAACAGTAACACGACAAGCACCACACATACCAGTACCATCAACCATAATAGGGTTCATACTTGCTTCTGTGTAAATACCTTTATCTCTTGTTAATTCTGCAACTGCTCTCATCATTGGCATTGGACCAACGGCAATTACATAATCGATTTTTTCTTTATCCATAAGATCTTGTAAAACAGTTGTACCATAACCTTTGATACCATAAGAACCATCATCTGTTGTCAAGAACAATTCTGTACAAGCATCTTTCATTTTATCTTCCCAGAACAACAATTCTTTTGTTCTAGCACCAGCAATCATATAAACTTTGTTGCCAGCGTCTTTTAATGCTTTTGAAATCAAGTAGCATGGCGCAGCACCATAACCACCAGCAACACAAACTGCTGTACCATAATTTTTAATATGAGTAGGTTTGCCTAAAGGTCCAACTATGTCAACTAATTCATCACCAACTTCAAGTTGAGCTAGTTTTTTAGTTGAATAACCAACTGCCATAAATACAAGTGTTAACTCACCTTTAACTTTATCAACATCAGCGATAGTTAGAGGAACTCTTTCACCCTCTTCTTCTACTCTAAATATAATAAACTGCCCAGCTTGAGCATTTCTTACAACATATGGTGCATCAATAGTAATTTCATATTGATTAGGGCAAATTTCTTTTTTTGATAATATTTTATATCCCATTTTTCTCTCCTTTTAAAAATCTTATTTGTATTATACAACAAAACCTTTTGTTTGAAAATAGTTTAATTTACTAGACTAATTTTGAGATTTATTTATAGAATTTCTAAAGTTAGAGGTAATCTTAAACAACTCAATTGAATGAGAGGCTTTGACAAAAACACAGTCCCCGTCTTTAATCCACGTATTTAATTCTGGAATTAAGTCATTTACAGACTTATAATAAGAACCGCAAAACTCTCGTTTTAATTCATCCCAAACAACTTTAATCTGCTCTCCGCAACACAAAACAATATTTGGTTTAACTTTCCTTAAAACATCAACGAGTTGTAAATGCTGAGCAACAGTATTAACCCCACCTTCAGCCATATCACCGATAATTAAAACTTTATTTTTGTCTTGATATGTCATGCCAAAACCCTCAAGGCAACTTGTCATTGATAATGGATTTGCATTAAAGGATTCGTCAACCATTGTTATATTGCAGCCTTCATAAAATTCACCTATCAAAACTTGACCACGACCAATAATCGGCGACCAATTTCGCAAAATCTCTAATGCAGGATCAATCGGCAAACCAAGAGAATATAAAACGCCAAAAGTTAACGCACAATCAATCAAAATATGCTTAGCAGTTGGAACTTCGCTAAACTTATATTCACAACCAAAAACTTTTATATAATTAGTTTCACCAATAATTATTTGAATATCACAATCATCAGCTTCCCCAACTGTGATAATATTTAATTGTTTTTCCTTTGCCGCCTGTTCAAGAACCTCATAATAATCAGTTTCTTTGTATAACACCGCATAAGAATTTGGGCGCATCGCAGTAAAAATTTTAGCTTTAGTGACTGCTACCATATCAAGAGTTTGTTTCGGAGCTAAATGTACTGGTGCAATATTTGTAATAACAGAAACATCAGGTTTTGTAAGATATGAATTTAATTCCATCCCACCACCTAAAGAGGTTTCGTTAACCCAATATTTAGCTTCTGGATTATAAGATGTCATATTCCAAGCAATACTAAAATTTATATTTGAACGATTTGTATTTGCACTTGCACCATATTGCTCTAGAACATCATAACACATCTTTGTAACTGTTGATTTCCCACAAGATCCTGTAATATCAACAACCTTACCTTCAAACAAACGTCTTATATAAAATGCCATCATAATAACTGCATCTCGAGTATTTTTAACTTTGATTATCGGTAATTTATACTTAGAAAAGTACTTTTCATCAGTTGTCATAATTGCCGAAACCTTATCTTGAAAATATTTAAAATAAGCTTCATCAATCCCAACTTCTTCCCCTTGTTTTTTCATTAAAGCGATATTTCCAAGAGTAAAATCAGAATAATGAACACGCAAACCATTTGCCGAAAAATCTTCTGGCATATTATGAAACTCTACGTCTGTTAAAGCTCTAGATAAATGTTCTCTTGTCCAAAAATTCATAAGAAAATTATACCACATCACACACATATAAACAAGAAAGCAACGCCTAAATTAGACGTTGCTCTCACATGTTTGTCTAGCTAAGACTATTCAGCTTTTTCTGCTTTTGGAGTAACCACTTTAGCTTCTTCAATACCACTATCAACCTTACCTAAAATTTGAGGTAATTCGATACCAGCTTGACCAGCTAAATCGTGCATTGCAGGAAGAGCTTTGATAAGATCTTTCATAAAGTTTGCAGTTGTAGAACCTGTATTTGTACCTGTTCCGCCATCCCAAACTGTAATCTTATCAAATTTAATATTTTTAATAGCTTCAACTTGTTTTTCAACAAGAGTTTCAAGTTTTTCAATCATCAAGAAGCTAGTTGCAATTTCTGGTCTGTTATTAGAAATTTTAACAAGATCTTCATAACCTTTTGCTTTTGCTTCTAACACAGCTTTGATACCTTCTGCTTCTGCAAAGTATTTAGCTTTAATCGCATCTGCTTCCCCAAGAGCAATTCTTCTAGCTCTTTCTGCTTCAGCGTCAGCTTGAACTTGAATTTTAAGTTTTTCAACTTCTTGTCTAGCAAGTTCTTCTTTTTTCAATTTAGCTTCTTCTTGATCTTTTTGAGCAAGTAATACGTCACGTTGAGCGTTAGCTTTAGCAACTTCACCTTCTCTAAATGCATCAGCTTGTTTTACCGCTAATGTAGCATTATATTCAGCAATATTTGCTTTTGAAATGTTTTCACCTTCAACTGCTTGAGCTTCAAGTTCAGCAGTTTTAATACGTTGTTCTCTTTCAGCATTTGTTCTACCGATTAAAGTTTGAGCTTCTTGTTCAGCAACTTGAACTTCTTTTTCTTTATTTGCTGATGCCTCACCAACTGCACCAAGTTTTTCTTGTTGAGCTACTTCAACTTTAGCTTTGTTTATAGCTTCAGCTGCTGCTTTTTTACCAATAGCGTCAATATAACCAGATTCATCTGTAATATCCTTGATGTTTACGTTGATAATTTCAAGACCAATTTTATTTAACTCAGTATTAACGTTTGCGTTAATTTGTTCTAAGAATTTTTCACGATCTTGGTTAATTTCTTCAATTGTCAATGTTGCAATTGCAAGACGTAATTGACCTAAAATAATATCACTTGCCTGAGTAATAACATCTGGTTTTGATAAACCTAAAAGACGTTCTGCTGCATTAATCATAATTTTTGGATCTGTTGAGATACCAAAAGTAAATGTTGATGGAACGGCAACACGGATATTACCTTTAGAAAGTGCACCACGTAAGTCGATATCAGTTGTCATTGGTTCAAGTGACAAAACTCCATAATCTTGAATCAATGGAATGATAAATGTACCACCACCATGTACACATTTAGCAGTTTTTTCACCGCCAGTTTTACCATAAACTACAATAATTTTGTTTGAAGGGCATCTTTTGTATTGATTTGCAATAAATACAAATAACGAAATCAATATCAACCCTAACGCTGTCATTAATCCGAACATTTTTCTCTCCTTCTTATATGTAAACCTGATTAATTGTTTTTCACTACGTATAACATGTCGTCAACTACTTTTGTAACCTTGATAACATCAAACGAATTTATTTGTTCGTCTGTATCATTCATAGCATTAACTACTGATAATTGACCATTTATTTCTATTTCAATTTGACCCATTGATCTTGGTGCAAAACTTGTGTAAGCCTTACCAATTTGATCAATAGCAGTTGATTTATCTTTTTTAACTTTTTTCTCTAATTTTTTAACTAAAAACATTAAATATGCAGTTAAAAACATAAATACAAGACCAACACCAAAAGCAGCACCAAAACTAACAAGTTGAGATAAATCAAATTGTTTCAATGCAGAATAACCCATCCAACCAAAACCCATAAAAAAGGCTATAACTGATTGAATAGATATAAAATTAAACGAACAATCTGTATCTATTTCACTATTAAAATCTGCAGCAACCTCAGAATCGCCACCAACAGTTGCAAACAAAACTAACTTAAGAACAAATACAATTGTTGCAAACAATGCAATATAATAATAAATTTTCCAAAAACTTTCTACTGGAATTGCCATAATTTAGTTCTCCTTTTTATCATTTCGTTTTTGCTTAAAACCTTTTTGGGATTTTTGAGCTCCAGATTTTTTAACCATTGTTGAAGATGTTTGAATTCTTTTTACACTATAAACATCAGGTAAAGACTGAATACAAGCGATAACTTTTCTCAAAGTATCAATATTATCCAACTCTAATCCCATCTCTACAATACCAACATGGTTTTTAGTTTTAATAGTTGCGTTGACAATATTTGTATTATTATCTGAAACCGCAGAAATAATATCTTTCAAAAGACCCAACTTTTCAGCAGTTTCAATACGAATAGTGGTTTGATAAGTTTTAGTTGTATTAATACCAGCCCACCTAATATTCATCAAACGCTCGTGAGGAATAGTTTCTAAGGTTTTACAATCCGCTCTATGTACAGAAACACCTTTAGAACGAGTTACAACACCCACAATTGGCTCCCCTGGAATTGGAGAACAACACATTGCAAGCGAATACATTAAATCCTCAAGACCTTCAATATCTTTTTTAGAACTTTTCCTGCGAGAAGTATGGAAACTATCTTCTGGTTTCTTCTCAACAGGTTTTTTCAATTTATTAACAACTTTTTGTAAAGTAGTTTCGCCATAACCTAACGCTGCAAACAAATCTTCTGCAGATTGATAATTCATCGACTTAGCAACTTTATCAAATTCGCCAGATTTTACATATTCATCGAACACTGCTTTTGTAAGATCATGTTCAAGATTAGTTTTACCAATTTTAACGTGCTCTTCACGATTATTTTTCTTGAACCACTGCTTAATTTTTTGAGAAGCCTGTTTTGTAACCACAAAAGTCAACCAATCTAAACGTGGTGCTGGGGTTTTTGAAGTCAAAATCTCAACAATATCACCATTATTTAATTTTGTACTTAGAGGCACAATACGACCATTAACTTTTGCTCCGACTGTTTTATGTCCAACATCTGAGTGAATACGATATGAAAAATCAACAGGTGTTGCATCTTTAGGTAAATCTAAAACATCCCCACCAGGAGTAAACGCAAAAACTTGATCTGAGAATAAGTCGAGTTTAACACTCTTTACGTAATCCTCAGCATTTTTGGTATCTTTTTCATATTCAACCATTTTATGCATCCAAGAAAATTTCATATCAGATGCATTATCCGCCTTTTGAGAACCTTTTTCTTTGTATCGCCAGTGAGCAGCAACCCCATATTCTGCAACTTGGTGCATTTGCCAAGTTCTAATTTGAACTTCCAAAGGTTTTGAACGAGGACCAATTACAGATGTGTGCAAAGATTGGTACATATTGCCTTTTGGCATTGCAATATAATCTTTAAAACGACCTGGAATAGGTTTGAATTGAGAGTGAATTAAACCTAAAACCTCATAACATTCTCTTACTGTATCAACGATTACACGAACCGCCGTAATATCATATAAATCACTAAACTCGATATTTTGACGCTTCATTTTTGCATAAATACTGTAATAATGCTTAGCTCTGCCTGTAATTTGAGCATTTATTCCGCTTTTTTGAACATCTTTTTGAATTTTATCTATCAAAAGATTAACTGTTTCTTCTCTGTCTGCTTTAGTTTGAGCAACCAATTGAGCTATTTCATAATACTTATCTTTTTCAAGATAACGTAAAGACAAGTCTTCTAATTCGGCTTTAATTTTATAAATCCCTAAACGATTAGCTAGTGGTGCAAAAATATCCAACGTTTCTTGCGCAATTTTCTTTTGCTTAGCTTCTTCCATAAAGTTCAGTGTTCTCATATTATGAAGCCTATCCGCTAATTTTAAGAAAATAATACGAATATCATTTGCCATTGCAATAAACAAACGTCTAAAGTTTTCAGCTTGGCGTTCTTCTTTTGATTTAAACTTCAATTTCCCAAGTTTTGTAACCCCTTGAACAAGAGCCAAAACATCTTCCCCAAACATTTCTTTAACTTTGGATGGAGTTATGTCAGTATCTTCTAAAACATCATGTAAAAACGCTGCAATTAAAGTATTAGTATCAACCTCCAACCCCACAAGAATTTTAGCCACTTCGCAAGGGTGAATAATATAAGGTTCCCCAGACACCCGAAATTGCCCATCGTGTAATTTTTTGGCAAACTTATAAGCCTTCTCAACTTGCGCAATATCTTCTGGAGAATGTTTTTGGGATATTAATACTTCTTTTATACTTTTAAACGTTTCTAAATCTGACATAGTACAATAATTTTATAAATTATATTAATGTTTTTCAAGAAAACCCGACAAATTTCATCTATCAAGATGAGATTTATGGTATATTAAAACTATGATTAAAGAAACAAACGACGGACTAATTGTTAATATCAAAATTTCTCCCAACTCAAAGAAAAATGAGATTATAAATGAGGGTGAATTTTCCAAAGTAAAAATCACAGCTCAACCAATTGATGGCAAAGCCAATAAAGCACTTATTGAATACCTGTCAAAGAATTTTAAAATACCAAAAACTTCAATAAAAATTCTAAAAGGCGAAACTTCCAAAGAAAAGACCCTACTTTTTTGCACTCAAGACAAAGAGAAAAAAGATTTACTTTACAAAACTTTTCAATAATAGCAACATTTTTATTTACAAGTTTTATGACAAAAGTAATAAAGACTTTACTTTTTAAAATAATCTTATATAATAAGAAAACAAAGGAAATTCACAAATGACAAATATCTTTTTACAAAAACATCATCATACCCATCATATCGACCTGAAGAGGTTGTAGAATTGGTGATGCGTTCGTAAAAAGAGATTATAAAAAAGTTCAATTCTTAACAAAAACAACTTCTTCAGGATATTAAACAGAGCGATGAAGTTGTTTTTTTAGTAAAGAATTGAGGTTAAAAGAAAATCATGACAGTAACAAGCATAATATCAGCAATCGGAAATAACAGTACAATTTACCCACTTTTAGTAAGGGACTTGTGTATAGAAGCACCTTCTAAGATTCTTATCGCAAGACGCGAAAACATGAAAGAATCTAAAGAAATTGCTAACGAAGCTACACGTGAAAAATTTATCGACGAATATGCAACATCAGCAATCTGGTTAGGTGGTATTCCTGCAACAGAAGCTTTATACGACAAGTTTATGATTAAAAAAGGCTGGAATCCGATTGTTAATTTAAAACTATTTAAAGAAAGTGAAACTGTTGCAAAACGCAACGCTAAAAAAGCGGCAACAGAAGTTAAAGATATTGTAGTTCAAGGTATCGAATATAATATCGAAAAATTCAAAAACATCCAAGCTAAAGACGTACAAGACGCAGTTGCAGATTTAGTAAAAGTTAAAAACAACAAAGGTGGATATGAAAAATTACTAACAGGTAAGTTCTGTGCAGCTACAATTATCCCAACAGTAATTATGGGATTTATTTTACCTCCACTAAATTTTGCCTTAACTAGAAAATTAAGAGAGAAAAAAGCAGCCAATGCTGCAAACCTACAAAACCCTACAATTGCCGCAACATCATTTACTGCATTAAAAAATGATACCTTTAAAAACTTTAGCTTACAAGACAAAAAAGAAGTATCATTTACTGGTGGAAATATTACATCAGCAATTGCAAATTTAAGAACAATCGATAAGATGGCAATTTCTGATGGAGGTCTAACAATTGGTCGAGTTTCAACCTCTAGAAACAAAGAAGAAGCATATGTAAATGCATACAGAATGATTGGCTCTATGATTCTTAACTTTGTAACTCCAGTTTATATCGCAAGAGGTTTAGACAAACTTGCAAACGGATTATTCAAAGTAAATGTTAATCTTGACCCACTTATTCTAGATAATAAAAAATTCATTGATGCAATTAAAGAAAACACATTTGAAATGCCAAAATCAAAATCAGCACAAGATATTATAGAATTCTTAGATGCAAAACCAGATAGCTTATTCTCAAAATTTGCCGCAGACATGAAAAAAGTTACATATTTAGAATCTGGTTATAGAGATCCAAGAAAATATGTTGATATTGATGATATGGGCAAATTTATGGATGAATTTAAAAACTTTATCAAATCAGCAAGCTCATCAGCAGATATTACAAAATTTGCTAAAAAAGCTAAATTCGTAAAAGGATTTAATATCTTAGCTAACGTAGGTATCTCAAGCTTTTTACTTGCTGGCGTTTTACCAAAAACACAATATCTGTTTAACAAAGCCGTAACTGGTTCATACCTAGACCCAGGGTTAAGGAAATAATAGAAAAATTTTAAAATTTCTAATGGTGGACAAATAAAGTCCACCATTATTTTTGAGGCTAATTAAAAATCCAACAAAAATAGTATAAATATTTGAGAAAAACCACTATACAAAAAATGTTTTATATGTTATCATATAACCAGATGTAGTAGGAAATATTTTTTAATATATATGCAATGATTTTTATTTAACAAAAACTAAATAAAAGCTCGGGTAGGATATATGTACCCGACATTGTGTGTATTATAAAAAAATAGAAAAGGATAAGGTATTGCTTTATGGGAACAACCTTGTTTTTAGTGTTGGCGACTATTGCGGTAATAGTCTTAGTTGCCATACTAATTATTCAGCAAAACAAAGTTAAAAGCGCTATCGAATCTGTCGAAAAAGACAAAAAAGCGCTAGAAGAAAGAGAGAAAATCCTTTACAAAGAGGCAAAAATTAAAGCCGTAGAGGAACTTCAAGATGACAGAGATGCTCTTAATGAGGAAGAAAGAGAACGCAGACAAGAACTTGCAAGACAAGAACAAAAATTAGCTAAAAGAGAGGATATGCTTGAGGATAAAATTCAAGAATATACCGAAAAAGAAATCCAAACTCAAAGAAAAATGGATGAACTTTTAGAAAAAGAAGATTATTTAGCTGAACTTGTTCAAAAACAAACAGAAGAATTAGAAAGAATTTCTGGAATGTCTTGTGAAGATGCTAAAAGAACTCTTTTAGAACAATTAAAAAATGACTTAGCACAAGAACAAATGCAATTAGTTCGTGAAAACGAAGCAAAAATAAAAGAAATTTCTTTAGAAAAATCAAAAGAAATCTTATCAACAACAATGCAAAGATGTATGATTGAACAAGTTGTAGAAACAACAGTTTCAGTTGTAGGTTTACCAAACGATGAGATGAAAGGTAGAATCATTGGTCGTGAAGGTCGTAATATCCGTGCATTAGAAACTCTAACTGGCGTTGACTTAATCATTGACGACACTCCAGAAGCAGTTGTATTATCAAGTTTCGACCCAGTAAGACGTGAAATTGCAAAATTAGCGTTAGAAAAACTTATCGTAGATGGTCGTATTCACCCTGTAAGAATCGAAGAAATGGTTGAAAAAGCCAGAGAAGAAATCGATAAAAAGATTTGGACAGAAGGTGAAAACGCCGCATTAGAAATGGGTGTTATGGGCTTAAATAAAGAGCTTATCAAAACATTAGGACGTTTATATTACAGAACAAGTTATGGTCAAAATGTTTTAAAACACTCACTAGAAGTAGGTCATATTGCAGGCATGCTAGCTGCTGAACTTGGCGCTAACGAAAAAATCGCAAAACGTGCAGGTTTACTACACGATATCGGTAAAGCCGTTGACCAAACTCAAGAAGGTACTCACATTCAACTTGGTGTTGAAATCGCATCAAGATTTGGAGAAAGACCTGAAGTTATTCACGCAATCGAAGCTCACCACGACGATGTTGTTGCAAATACAATCGAAGCTGTACTTGTAAAAGTTGCAGACGCAATTTCAGCAGGTCGTCCAGGAGCCAGACGTGATACTTTGGAAATCTATATCAAACGTCTTCAAAAAATTGAAGAAATTGTTAATAGCTACGAAGGTATCAAGCAATCATTCGCAGTTCAAGCTGGTCGTGAGGTTCGTATCATTGTTCAAGCTGAACTATTCGATGATTTAGCATCAGGCAAGTTAGCAAGAGATGTTGCAAAACGTATCGAAAACGAACTTGATTATCCTGGTCAAATCAGAGTAACGGTTGTTAGAGAATTCAGAACAACAGAAATTGCAAAATAGTTATGACGGCACGAAGTTGAAAATTTCGACTTCGTGCCTAACATATTAACTAGAGAGAAAAGATGGGAAAAGACATAATAAAAATTATATTTTTTGGAGATATTGTAGGCAAGCCAGGAAGACTTGCTGTTCGTGATTTTTTGGCTGACGATACCTCTAAAAAATATGATTTTGTTATAGCAAATGTAGAAAATGCATCGCATGGTTTTGGATTAACAGAAAAAAATTATAATGATTTTCAAGAATATGGTGTTCACTGCATGACTTGTGGAAACCATATTTGGGATAAAAGAGATATATATAGCTACATCGATACATCAGACTGCTTAATTAGACCAATCAATTACCCTAAAGGAACAAAAGGTGTTGGCAGTCGCATCTTTACAATTGGAGATTTGAAAATTGGGGTTATAAACATTTTAGGAAAAGTATTTATTAACCTAGTAGATTTCCAGTGGGAAATGGTTGCAGAAGAAATCAAAAAATTAAAAGAAATTACTCCTATTGTAATTGTCGATTTCCACGCAGAAGCAACCGCAGAAAAGATTTGTTTCGGCAAGTATTGTTCAGAACTAGGAGTAAGTGCATTTTTCGGCACACACACTCACGTACAAACTGCTGATGAGAATATCGTAGATGGAATGGCATACATTACAGATGCTGGTTTTTGTGGGGCATCTGATGGAGTTATAGGAATGGAATATAACTCATCACTTTCAAGATTTTTAACAAGTATTCCAGAACGCTACGAAGTTGCACCAGGCAAAACCAGACAAATTAACGCAGTCGAAGTGGATATTGATACTGTTTCTGGTCGTGCTCTGGCTATTAAAAGAATTTATTGTAGTAATGATAATATAGAAGAGGAAAAAGGAAGTGAAAAAGAAGACTGATTTGCACATTCACACCTACTTCTCGGACGGCGTTTTCTCGCCAGAGAAGATTGTGGACACAGCTCTTGACGTTGGACTTGAAGCAATTGCAATAACGGACCACGACAACATCTTAGCTTATGACGTTGCTCAAAAACACATCAAAGACAACGGGCTTGAGGACAAAATCGAAGTTATTCGAGGTATAGAAGTTAATACTTTGTACAAAAATAATGAAGTTCACATTTTAGGTTATTTTATGGACACTAAAAACAAAGACTTCTTAGATTTGATTAAAAATCAACAACAAGCACGTATCAAACAAACAAAAGAAATCATAACTCTACTTTCTAAAAAAGAAGGTATAAAAATCAAATTTGAAGATATCAAAAAACTTGTCGCAGAAGGTGGAAGTATTGGTCGTCCTCACATTGCAAAAGCTATCACAAACGCTGGTGGCACAAACAATATTATGGATGCTTATGCAAAGTACATCCACGATGATTCGCCTGTATATGTACAAAGAAAAACTGTTTCACCATTTGATGCAGTTGAGATTATTTATGATGCAGGTGGTATTCCAGTAATCGCTCACCCTCACGACTTAGATATCGCAGAACCATTAATTAAAGAACTTATGAATTATGGTTTAAGAGGAATTGAAGCATATCATAGAAAACACTCTCCAGCTTGTGTTGAGTATTTCTCATCAATGGCTGAAGAATTAGGTCTAATTGTTACTGGTGGATCTGACTTCCACACACCAAACATTATGAACGGACAAATTATCTTAGGTAAAAACTTCATTCCTGAATGGGTTTATGAAAAACTTACTGAAGAAAAAAAACGTATAGATATGGCGTAATTTACGCCATATCTTCACTTATATAAATGGGGATATTATGAAAAAACGTTTTTGGAGAATAGAATATTCATTAACAATAATTGTAATCTTTGCAACAGCATTGATGTTAATTCCAACAAAATTTATAGCATCAAAAGAAGCATCATACATTTCTCAATGGAATGACACTTACCACAAGGTTGAATATATTTTCTCAGCAATGAGCGCACAAGCAGATGCAGATATTGTCAAAAGTTTCAAACGAGCAAAAACAAACCACGCTCGTGAAGAATTAATGAAAAATCTTGTAAAACCATATTTGAGAATCTCTGAAGATGATGCAATAAAAAAACGTTACACCCCTCATTATATGAATGGTGATAAAGTTCAAAAAGATGACGATTTTTATATCGAAAAGTTTTACCTCGCAAAAAATGGTAAAATTATGGGTATTAGAGATATAAAAGACGATGATATTTTTCACCCTGCATTTATTATGGCATTTGATATGAACGGATTAAAAGGTCCAAACGTTTGGGGAAAAGATATCTTTGGCGTAAACATTTTTGCTGATGGCAAAACCACACCAATTGGAGCGGGTTGGGATATAGATGAATTAAAAAAAGATTGTTCTGAAATAGGGACTGGTGTTTCTTGTTCTTACTATTACAGAATAGGCGGAGAATTTAACGAATGATAAAAAATATATGTGTATTTGCTTCATCTAGCAATTATTTAGAAGAAGCATTTTATGAAGACTCAAGAGAATTAGGGAAATTAATTGGAGAAAACGGATTTAATATTGTATATGGCGGAAGTACTCTAGGTATGATGTGGGCTTGCGCCGAACAAGTTAAATTAAATGGTGGTAAAGTTTATGGTGTTATGCCTCAACGCTTAGTTGATATGGGTTGCAGAACAGATAACTGCGATGAATTCCATTTAGCAATTGGTATGAGAGATAGAAAACAAAAAATGGACGAAATTTCTGATGCCGTTATAGCTTTAGCTGGAGGGTTTGGAACGTTAGAAGAACTTGCAGAAATGATTGTTCAAAAACAACTTGGCTATAATAAAAAGCCTATTGTAATACTAAATACAAATAGATTTTATGACAAACTTTTGGAATTCTTTGATGTAATTGTTGAAGAAAAATTTGCAAATAAAATATCAAAAGAATTGTATTTTGTAGCAAAAACACCACAAGAAGCAATCGATTATATCAAGACATACAAAGAACCTGAAAGAGTTATTTCAAAACACGACATCTACGCAAGAGGGTAAGGGATATAATAAAGATTACTCAATGACAAAATGTTCATGATAAAATAAAGACAAATAAGGAGATATATAAAAATGGATCAAGAATTAAGAGACAAATACGAGGTGGTTATTGGTTTAGAAGTTCACGCTCAATTGAAAACTAAATCAAAAATTTTCGCACCTGATAAAAACGAATTCGGTCAAGAACCAAATACACTAACAAGCCCTATTACATTAGGTATGCCAGGGGTTCTACCAGTTCTTAATAAAGAAGTTGTTAATATGGGTATTTTAACAGGTTTAGCACTAAACTGCGAAATCCCATCACGTTGTAAATTTGATAGAAAACAATATTTCTACCCAGACCTTCCAAAAGGTTATCAAATTTCTCAATATGATGAGCCAATTTGTGTAAACGGATACTTAGATATTAAAGGTAAAAGAATTGGTATTACTCGTGCACACTTAGAAGAAGATGCTGGCAAACTTGTTCACGCTGGTGCTGATGGTTTAGCTGGATCTAGTTATTCTCTTGTTGACTTAAACAGAGCTGGCACACCATTATTAGAAATCGTATCTGAACCAGATATGAGAAGCTCTGAAGAAGCTAGAAACTACATGGAAGAACTTAGAAACATTGTTAGATACATCGGCGTTTGTGATGGTAACTTAGAAGAAGGCTCAATGAGATGTGATGCTAACATTTCAATTATGCCAAAAGGTTCTAAAGAATTCGGTACTCGTGCTGAAATCAAAAACGTAAACTCATTCTCTGCACTTCAAAGAGCAATCGAATACGAAATCGACAGACAAATTGATATTGTTGAAGAAGGCGGACAAGTAGTTCAAGAAACAAGGTTATGGGATGACAACTCACGTGAAACACGTTCAATGAGAGGCAAAGAAGATGCTCACGATTACAGATACTTCCCAGAACCAGACCTAATGCCTCTAGAAATTTCTAGAGAATGGGTTGACAGAATTAAATCAACTATGCCTGAACTTCCTTCACAAAAACGTGAAAGATACCAAAGTTTAGGTTTAAGCGAATACGATGCTAGCGTAATCGTGGAACAAATGGGACTTGCATTATTCTTTGATAAAGTTATTGAACTTGGTGCAAATCCTAAAACTGCAGTTAACTTCATTATGGGTGAAATCGCAGCTTACTTAAAAGAAACTAAAGTTGAAATCACTGAAACTAAGTTAACTCCAGAAAACTTAGCTGAACTTATAGGTTTAATTGAAAAAGGTACTATTTCAAATAACATTGGTAAACAAATTCTTATTGAAGATATGATTACAAATGGTGAAAAAGCTTCAGCTATTGTTGAAAGAAAAGGTTTAAGCCAAATTTCAGATGAAGGTGCAATCAAAGAACTTGTACAAAAAGTTATCGATGCTCACCCTGCTGAAGTTGAAGCATACAAAGGCGGTAGAACTAACCTATTAGGATTCTTCGTTGGTCAGGTAATGAAAGAAACTAAAGGTAGAGCTAACCCTAAAACTGTTAACGAATTAATTAAATCAATTATTGGATAATTTTAAAATCATGTCCTCCCCACATAAGGGAGGACTATGGTTTTTAATCTCTAGGAGAGGGTATGAACTGGAAATTCTGGGTAAAAAAACAATCTTGTATGGAAAAAGAAATATTTGAGCAAGCAGAAATTACTCAAAAAATTCTTGATGCTTATATTGAAAAAGATGGCTCTGTTAATATTGAAACACCATCAGATATAAATAGAATTATTATTGTTGCCAGTGGCTCATCTTACCATTGTGCAAGATACGCAGCAGAAATGTTTGGTTCAATTTCTAAAATTGAAGCACGTGCTGTTTATTCCAGTGAATTTTTATTAGAAGAAACTATCGCACACCACGATGGACTTTTGTACATCTTTATTACTCAATCTGGTGAAACCACCGACACAAATAGTGCCTTAGAAAAAGCTAAAGAATTTGGGGTGAATACACTTTGTATCACAAACAAAGAAAACTCAACAATCTGGAATGCTTCAGACTATCAAGTTGCTTGTCTTGCAGGCGAAGAAGAAAGTATTGCAGCAACAAAATCTTTCACTTCACAACTTCTTTGTTCAACATTACTTGCACTAAAATTTGCTCAAGATAAAGATATCGATGTTTATGAACATATTATCGAATTAAAAACAATTCCAGGGTTGATTGAGCAAACTTACACACTTAAACCAAGAGTGAAACAACTTGCAAAGTTTTTATCAAAATATAAACATATTATTATCACTGCAGACGGACAGTCTTATGCACTTGCAAAAGAAGCGTCTTTAAAAATCAAAGAAACATCATACTTATACACAAATTCATCAATTTTGGGTGAATTTATGCACGGACACGTTGCAATGCTAAACAACAAAAACGCAGTCTTGATGTATGTTTTAAACGATAATATGACATATTCTGCAATCAAAAACCTTGGCAAAATTAAAGAAAGCTATAATCCACCAATTTTGGTTATCGGAAACAGAACAAACCACGTTAAATCAACATATAACTTGAATATTGATTGCGACAAGCCTTTAATCAAAACATTCTGTATCGCAGTAATGATACAAATGTTAGCCCTAGAAATCGCATTGAGATTAAAACGTAACGTTGATAAACCTCACGGGTTAAATAAAGTAGTTAAATAGGGGTAATACAAAAACAATATCTAAAGTTTTACCTCTGTTGTTCGCCTATAAAAAAGACCACCCTTTCGAGTGGTCTTTTAAGTCTTTTCTTAAATTATAAATTATAATTTAGAAGCAACCATTTTTGTAGTTTCAGCTAATCTTGTAGAGTAACCCATTTCGTTATCATACCAAGAAACAACTTTAACCATATTTTCGCCCATTGTCATTGTCAATGCAGCGTCAACAGTTGAAGATTGAGATGAACCGATGAAGTCTGAAGATACTAATGGTTCTTCAGAGTAGCATAATACGTGTCCATCAGCAGCTTCTTTAAGAGCTGCGTTTACAGCTTCAGCTGTTACAGGTTTTTCAGTTTCAACAACAACGTCAACAACAGAAACGTCTGGAGTAGGAACTCTCATAGCGAAGCCATTTAATTTACCTTTCAATTGAGGTAATACTAAAGCAACAGCTTTTGCAGCACCAGTTGTTGTAGGAACGATGTTAAGAGCACCAGCTCTAGCTCTACGTGGATCTTTGTGACCAGCATCCAAGATTCTTTGGTCACCAGTGTATGAGTGAACTGTTGTCATTAAACCTTTTACGATACCGAATTTTTCATCTAAAACTTTAGCTACTGGAGCTAAGCAGTTAGTTGTACAAGATGCCATAGAAATCACGTGGTGATTTGCTGGATCATATTCGTTTTCGTTAACGCCTAAAACGATAGTTTTGTCTTCGTTTTTAGCAGGAGCTGAAATGATAACTTTTTTAGCACCAGCTGCAATGTGAGCTTTTGCTTTTTCAGCATCTGTGTAGAAACCTGTTGATTCAACAACAACTTCAACACCTAATTCTCTCCAAGGAAGAGCTGCTGGATCTTTTTCAGCATAGAATTTAATTTTTTTACCGTTGATTACAAGACCATCTTCAACAACTTCTACTGTACCATCAAATTTACCCATAACTGAGTCATATTTGAAAACGTGTGCAGCATTAGCAGGTGTTAAACCTGGGTCATTGATTGCAACATAATCGATTTCATTGTAGATACCTTCTCTGATAGCGGCTCTCAATGTGTTACGTCCGATTCTACCGAATCAGTTAATTGCTACTTTTACCATAAGTTTTTACTCCTTCTTATTGTGTAAAATTTCCTTACTACTATAACATGCCGATACTAGCACCAACAAAATTTCTAATCAAGGGGGTAAATAGTATTTTTTACACTTTAAAAACCCCAGATAATAAGGCTTTCTAATGATATATTAAGATTTGTAACAACATAACACTGATATAGCAATTATATACTGCAAAAATACTTTATTAATATGTAAGCGTTAAGCAATACATAAACTAGAAAATAAACACGAGACATAAATTATACACTACCTACTACACACTAACCTTCTACACACGAGGAATTGAAAAAGATTCCAAAACCTTTTCCAAAAGAAAGGGTTTTTTTTTGCGCATTTTGCAGAGGCACGAGCGAAAGCAAAAGACGAATACTTATCAAATCTTGATTTTTTTATTAAAAAGTTATTAATAAATAGCTTTATTATCTTTATTGTGTATAATTATTTTGGATATATTAGTATTGTGAGATAATAATTATGCAAAATGTTTTAGAAAGAAAATCAATTAAAAATATAGACTTCAACTGCGATTTAGCACAAAGTTTCGGTATTTATAAAAACAGTTCAGAATCAAGACTTCTTGATTACGTTAGTTCAGTAAATATCGCTTGTGGTTTTCATGCCGGCGATCCTCTAACTATCAAAGAAGCATTACTTACTGCTAAAGAAAAAAATATTGTAGTAGGGGCTCACATCGGTTTTGATGACATACAAGGATTTGGTTATAGACCAATGGTTCTTGATAATGAAGAACTTGAAGCACTTGTTATGTACCAAGTTGGTGCAATTATGACATTTGCTAAAGCTTACAATATGGAAATCGAACACGTTAGACCACATGGTGCTATGTATCGTCAAGCGGCTGAAGATATTGAAGTATCTAGAACAATCGCAAAAGCTATAAAAAAATGTTCTCAATGGCTTGTTTACTATGGCGCCACTGGAGAAAACTTAGCTCAAGTTGGAGAAGAAGAGTCTATCCAAGTTGCTCACGAAGTTCATTTAGAAAAAATTTATGACGAAAATGGAAATATAGATTTTTCAGCAAGAGATCTAGAAAATACCAACGTTTCTATACAAAGACTTAGAGATTTATTACAAAACTCTCAAGTTACCAACAACGTTGGTGGCAAAACAATTGTTAGAGCTGATTCAATCCACTTCTCAAATAAACTATCTAATGCTAAGGATTTAATCGTTCAAGCTCGTGAAATTACAGAACCTTTGCCATTCAATTACAGAAATGCCCTAAAATCTGGCTGGGTGAACTAATTAAGTTTCAAAAAGGATATGTATGATAAAGAAAATAAAAATACCTAAACAAGCTGGCTGGTTAATTCCAGGGCTACAAGTAAAAAGATGGTTCGCAATGATTTTTGCAGGAACTGTCATGATGACTATTGGAATTTTAATCTTAGTTGACTTACAACCAATCTATAATATTATGCAATTTATTAGTAAAATTGCTACAAAAATTTCAACAGAATGGCTTGCATTTGGTATTGTTATGTTTGGTGCCGCAATATTTTTTAAAGGTTGGCAAAAAACAAACCTTTCTATGATGGGGCTTGATGAAACAAGAAATAATGATGTTTTATTAGAAACTTTATACAGAAGAAGAAAACTTAACAGAGGTCCACGTACTGTTGCTATTGGTGGAGGAACTGGTTTGTCTATGCTTTTAAGTGGTGCTAAAAACATCACAAATAACCTAACTGCTATCGTATCTGTTGGGGATGATGGTGGAAGTTCTGGCAGACTAAGAGAATCAATGGGAATTTTACCACCTGGAGATATCAGACACTGTATTACCGCATTAGCTGATGATGAGGACTTAGTAAACAAACTATTCAAATATAGATTTGATAATGGCGAAGGTTTAGAAGGTCATAGCTTCGGGAACTTATTCTTAACTGCTCTATGTAACATTACAGGAAGTATGGTTACTGCAGTAAAAGAATCCTCTAACGTTTTATCTATTAGAGGAAGAGTATTACCTGCAACATTAGATGATATGAAACTTGCAGCAGAAATGGAAGATGGTAGAATTATCCATGGTGAATCTACAATCCCAGAAGCTGGTGGAAGAATTAAACGCTTATTCACAGTCCCTAAAAATTGCGAAGCGCTCCCAGAATGTATCCAAGCTATCAGAAATGCTGAATTAATCATTCTAGGCCCAGGAAGTTTATACACAAGCGTTATTCCAAACCTTTTAATTAAAGATATCGCTCAAGAAATTGTTAAATCAAAAGCTAAAAAGATCTATATTTGCAATATTATGACTCAACCTGGTGAAACAGACAACTACAAAGTTTCTGATCACATTAAGGCGCTAATGGATCACGCTGGTTCTGAAAAAATTATTGATGCAGTTTTAGTTAATGATTACTTGCCAGAAAAACTTGCAGATAACTATGTAAAATCAGGATCTTACCCTGTTCAACTAGATGTATCAGAAGTTAAAAAGCTTGGTGTTAGAATTTTTGCAAAAAAACTTATCCAAGATAGTAAAGAAGGGCTTGTAAGACATAGTTCATACAGAGTTGCCCGAGCAGTTTACTACTGGTTTAAAAGAGAACAAAAAAAATCATCAGGATTTTTCAAATAAAATTAAAGGATTTACACTATGGCAAAAAAAGTTACTGTAAAAACTTTGACAAAATTAAAAGAATCAGGTGAAAAATTTTCAGCACTGACTGCGTATGACTATTCAACCGCCAAATATATTGACGAAGCAGGAGTGGATTTAATCCTAGTTGGCGATAGCCTAGCAATGGTTGCATTGGGTTACGAAAACACAAATTCTATCGGCGTTGAAGAAATGGCAATTTTCACTAAAGCAGTCGCAAAAGGTGCATCAAGAGCAATGGTTGTGACTGATATGCCATTTATGAGTTATACAATTGATATTCCAAGCGCACTAACAAATATTGGGAATATGGTTAAACTTGGAGCAAATGCAGTAAAACTTGAGGGTTGCAACGATTATATACTCGAACTTATAAAACGTTGTACACAAATGGGTGTACCTGTAATGGGACATATAGGTTTTACCCCTCAATCAATGAACACTATTGGTGGATATTTAATTCAAGGAAAAACCGAAGATGCCGTTCAAGAAATTATTGAACAAGCTAAACAACTAGAACAAGCTGGAGCTTTTTCTGTTGTCCTAGAAATGGTACCAGAAGAATGTGGAAAACTTGTCACTGAAGCCATAAACATCCCTACAATTTCTTGCGGTGCTGGAAGATATTGCGATGCTCAAATTTTAGTTTGCGATGATATTTTCGGTAAATATTCTGAATTCAAACCAAAATTTGCAAGAAAATATGGCGATATGAAAAGTTTAATCCTAGATTGTGCAAAACAATATGACCAAGATGTAAAAACTGGGGAATTCCCATCAGAAAACGAAATCTTTTAACCAGACATTAATTTAATCAAAACAAAAAGGGGTATTATATGCTAAGTCGTATAGATAATATTAGTTTCACATCCAAAATCGTAAAAGACAAATATTTTAATGAAGCACTTAAAGAAGCTAGAAAAGATTCTAAAACATCTAACGGACAAGATAGAACTAACAAATTTATCAATGCAATTCGATACATTGAAAACGATGGCTTAAACGATTACTATTCTATTAAAATGATGGATAGAACAAATAGCAACTGTCACTTATTAAGAAATGGAATTCCAGTAGAGTCTGCTTTTGCGAGCTCAACTGGTCGTTGCGTTATGATGGCATATACAGATTATGTTGGGAAAAACTTAGGGATAGAAATCTCAAGACCCTCAGTCCCTACTATGATATATAGAGATAGCCTTAAAAATGCACACGCACGTTTAGATAAAGTTCAAGAAGAAACAGATAAAACACGAAGTGAACTTAACCAACTAGATAAGGAAGTCATTACACCTCAAATAGCTGAAGACCTAAGTAATGCTTTAAATGAATTTGATATCTATATTTAAAAAAGACAACCACTATGGTTGTCTTTTTTGTAGTATAATTAAATCAAAGAAGGGATATAATTATGCTATTACATACAATCAAAGAAGTTAGAGAACAAGTAAAACAATGGAAAAAAGAGGGCTTAACAGTTGGTTTAGTTCCAACAATGGGAGCATTGCACGAAGGTCATTTAAGCCTTATTCAAAAAGCTGTATCACAATGCGATAAGGTTGTGGTTTCGATTTTTGTAAACCCAATCCAATTCTGTCCTGGGGAAGACCTAGATAAATATCCAAGAACACTTGAAGCAGATACTAAACTTTGTCAAGATGCAGGAGTTAGCGTTGTTTTTGCGCCTACACCTGCTGAAATGTATGGCGAAAGAGAAATGAGAACAAACGATTTTCTAACATATGTTATCCCACCATTTTTCCACGTTCATAAACTTTGCGGGAAATCCAGAGTTGGACATTTTGATGGTGTATGTACAGTAGTAAATAAATTATTCAATATCGTACAAGCTGATAGAGCTTACTTTGGTGAAAAAGATGCTCAACAATTATCAATTATAAGAAAAATGGTTGAGGATTTAAACATTCCTATTGAAATTGTACCTTGCCCTATTATCAGAGAAGAATCAGGATTAGCTCTAAGCTCTCGTAACAAATACCTATCAGCAGAGGATAAAGTTCACGCTCTTGCGTTGTATCAAATCCTAAACAACATAAAACTTTGCTACAAAAAGGGTGTAACCGATGTTCAAGCACTAAAGGAAACTGCAATATTTATCCTAAACGAACATCACGATTTAGAATATCTAGAATTTTTGGATGATAAAGATTTAGAAGAAGTAACAGAAGCAAACGACAATACTCGAGTATTTATAGCGTGCAAAGTTGGGGGAGTACGCTTAATAGATAATATGCTTTTAGGATAATAAACCAAAAATTGTATGGTAATTAATGAACAATCGTTTTTAAGTACGATTTTATTTCCTTGCGAAAATTTCATTAAATATTTGACACTAAAAAATCATCCATGCGGCCAGAGCATGATTTAGAGCATGATTGAGGGATTTTCTAAACCTTTAGATTTAGATAAATCCTTCAATCCTAATCTACAAAATAATCAATCACTCCATGGATTTAAAAACCATATAAACGGATTAGTATATAAAGTGTAGAGAGCAAATTAACAAACCGTGGGGGAAATAAAGATGAGAGATTTTAACAAAAAATTGAGAGTAGTGTTAATCGATGATAATGCTAACCACTTAAGAGGTATTAAAGAGTTAATTAACATCGAAAGCAGCTACGATGTAGTTGGAACTACAACAAGTGCTAACTTAGGTATCAATTTAGTTAAAAAATATCATCCAGATATCGTTTTAATGGATATCATTATGCCAGAAAAAGATGGTTTGCAAGCTATCGAAGCAATCGCTAAATTAGGTTTATCAACAAAAGTTATCGCATTGAGCGGTTACGATGATTCAGATTTAATTTACAGAGCAATGAAATTAGGTGCTAGAGGTTATGTTTTAAAAACTATGGCATCAGTTAAACTTATCAATGCAATTGAAGAAGTTGCAGCTGGCAAAATTTATTTACCATCAGTATTAACAACAAGATTTTTCGAATATTTCCAAACAACTGCAATCGAAGAAACAAAAGCAGCAGAAGGCGAAAATCTACTTACAAGCTTAACATCAAGAGAAAATGAAGTTCTTGAACTTTTAACCGAAGGTATTAACTACAAGAGTATTGCAGGAAAGTTAATTATCTCTGAAACTACTGTTAAAACTCACGTAAACAACATTTTCCAAAAATTACAAGTAAACGACAGAACAAACGCTGTATTATATGCTCTAAGCCATGGTTTTAAAACAACAAAATCAGCAGCGATGACAACTGTATAAAAAATTCTGACACGTATAGAAAAGGGTTCCGCTGAGTTTTAGCAGAGCCCTTTATTTTTAGGAGTAATAATGCCAAATCAAGAACTTACAATTGAAGACTTAAACCAACAAATCAGATGTGTTTCTCACGAAATCAGAAACCATTTATCCATTTGTGATATGTATTCTCAAATAATTAAAAGAAACCTTGAGAAAGAAGGAATAAATAACAAATCAATTGAGAATGCTCTTGATTGCATACAAAAATCAATCCAAATTATTGGAACAAACTTACTAGATTTAAAATCACTTAACCAAACAACCCCACAAATCATTGATTTTAAAAGAGTAATAACAAGAGGTATCGAACTATCAAAAGCCTATATTATAGATAAAGAAATTGAATTTGAAGTATTTATTAAAAACAGTGCAAATATCTATATAGACGAAAATAGATTTTTGGCTTGCCTCGTAAATATATTAAAAAACGGCATAGAGTCAATCGAAACGAGAGGAAAAATTGAAGTTTTAGCCGAAATCAAAGACCATATCGGTATAATTAAACTTTCAAATAATGGCAAAATTATTCCAAAAGAAAAACAAGAACAAATATTTAATCAAGGTTATACAACTAAAAAAACAGGCTGCGGAATTGGTTTAGCATTATGCAAAAACTTTTTAGAAAACTCAGGCGCAAAACTAACTCTAACACAATCTACAAAAGCAAAAACAACTTTTGAAATAAGAGTACCAATTGCAAATTAAAGCCTAAGCCTCTACTTTACCACGCAATTGACCACAAGCCGCATCAATATCAGCTCCACGCTCTAAACGAATAGTAACCTTTTTACCTGAGTGTTCCATTAGATATTTGAACTTCATAATCGCATTATTTGAAGGTCTTTGATAATCATTTTTCTCTGTTGGATTATATGGAATCATATTGATATTACATTTGATATCTTTCAAATAAGCCGCAAGTTGTTTTGCCGATTCGACAGTATCATTTAAGTCCTTAATTAGAAGATATTCGATAGTAATTCTTCTGCCAGTTTTTTCAACATAATATTTTAAAGCCTTGTGAAGTTCATCCATATTATATTTATTTTCAATAGGCATCAACTTACGTCTAATTTCAGAATTTGGAGCGTGCAAAGACAATGCCAAAGTTGACTGCATATCTAGATCTGCCAATTTTCTAATCTGAGGAACAATACCAGAAGTTGAAAGCGTCAAACGTCTTGCACCAATTTGGAAATTTTCATTAAATATTTCCATAGCCTTTAAAACATTATCCAAATTCAACAATGGTTCACCTTGACCCATAAATACAACATTTGTAACTTTTAAGCCCGTATCACGCTGAATTGTCAAAACTTGTTCAATAATTTCTCGATAAGACAAGTTTCTAATAAAACCTCGCTTACCAGTTGCACAGAACGTACAATTTACCGCACAACCAACTTGCGAACTTACACAAGCCGTTAAGTTTGCACGATTATCAAAACGCATCAAAACAGTTTCAACACATTCTCCATCTGGAAATTCTAATAAATATTTTATAGTCCCATCTGAACTTACTTGTTTAACTTTGATTTTGATATCCGTAACAGTTGCAACTTGCTTTAATTCCTCACGAAATTTTATAGACAAATCAGTCATCTCATCAATTTCTTTTACAGATTTAAGATAAATCCAATTATGAATTTGACGAGCTCTAAACTTTGTCGCCCCTAGAGCGTCTGTTATTTCTTCTATTTCTTTTAAACTAAGTCCAGAAAGAATTTTCATTTAGTATAATTCCTTTATTTTTTCTTTGTAAAAATTAATTATTTCGGCTTCTGCATTAAGTTTAAGCGAAACAGATTCAGATTTCAATTTCCAATCTTTAAACCCACAAGTTTTAGGCAGAAAAGCTATCGGATTATCGGGAAAATCTCGACAAATTTGAGGTCTATTTTCATAATCTGGGCATTTGTTATCGTCAGTAACTTTTTGACAATGATAAAAATAATATCCACTTTCTCCATTATCCTTAAGCATTTGAACATACTCAGGGTAAATTTTTTCGACTTCGTTCATATCTTTATATGGCACAAAAACAGAAATAAATTGAGATGCAAAATTATCCCCATTTTCAGCTTTTAACTTTAATTCTTCTGGAGAAAATTCACTTACTGCAAAATTACAACAAACACCACAACCTACACAATTACATTCATCACGAAACGATTGAATTTGACGCAAACCAGACTTTTTATAACCACAATAACGAATATCTAATACAGACAAAACTATCTGCTGCCAATTAAAACCAACCGAACCAATTTCATAAGACTTAAAGATATCACCTTCAAAATCACTTGGTCTTACACTTTCTACAACCGCACGAATTTCATTTGCAGTATCAAGAAAAACTTCTCGATAACTAGATTTTAATCTTTCGTACTCTGCTGTAAGCATACAAACCTCTATACGTGTCTTTCAACTGGATTCAACAATAAGTCAGCCAATCTGTCTGCCCCTACAAATCCTCGTTGTGACATAATTTGAGCAGCTAAAACGTTATCATAAGTTACAAATCTATGTCTAACTTCAAATGAACCATTAACAAAATCAATAATCGCATAACAAGCCTTTGGTTCTGATGTCATAGGACGACCAACACTACCTACGTTTACAACAGTTTGATTTGTATTTGTTTGGTATCCACAAGGTACGTGAGTATGACCACATAAAATAAGTTTTTCAGTTGTACCTGCAATAATTTCTTCTACAATTTCTAATGGCATACCAGGAAGAATATCTTCATTATTAGCCCTAGGGGAACCATGAGTTAATAAAACAGTACAACCCTCAACTTCAAAACTTAAAATAGGAGGAAGTTCTGCCAAAAATGCACGATGAGCATCATCAATAACAGAAACATCATCTGCTAATGCATTTGCCATAACTGGATATTGAGCCTCCAAAAATTCCATAACTTCTGGACCATACTGAGCAATCATTTTGTCAGTATTACCTTGAATAACTGTCCAAGTATTTTGAGCCATAACATAATCAATAACTTCTTTTGGTTGAGGACCAGCTAAAGCAATATCCCCAAGACAAAAAACATGCTCACAACCTTGATTTACTACATCACTCATAACAGCTTCTAACGCTTGTGCATTTGCGTGTATATCAGATAATACTGCAATTCTCATAATCTCTTCCCTCTCATTTTTTGATGTGATACAATCATTTTATGATAAAAAGAAGAAAATCAAAAGAACTTTACATTGGGAATGTAAAAATCGGTAATAATAGTCCAATCAGTGTTCAATCAATGTGTAACACTGATACTCGTGACATAAATGCAACATCAAGACAAATTCAAGAACTTGCAGATGCAGGTTGTGAAATTGTTAGACTCGCAGTTTTAAATAAAGAAGCTGGGGAAGCTATCAAAGATTTAGTAAAAATATCACCAGTACCTTTAATTGCAGATATTCATTTTGATTATAGACTTGCAATCCAATGTATAAACAATGGTATTGCAGCATTAAGATTGAACCCTGGTAATATTGGAAAAAGAGAAAACGTAGAAAAGGTAGTCACTCTTGCAAAACAACAACAAATTCCAATTAGAATTGGAGTAAACGCAGGCTCTTTAGAAAAAGAATTAAAAGAAAAAGATATTCCACTTCACAAGAAAATGGTTGAAAGCGCAATGAAACATATCCAAATTCTAGAAAATTTAGATTTTGATTTAATAAAAGTTTCATTGAAATCATCTGACGTTTTAACAACCATTGAAGCATATCAACTTATGGCTCAAAAAGTTGATTATCCACTACATTTAGGGGTAACAGAAGCGGGTACATTAAAAGCAGGGCTTGTTAAATCATCTGTTGGATTAGGTACTCTATTATCCCAAGGTATTGGAGATACTATTCGAGTTTCATTAACAGAAAACCCAGTTGAAGAAGTTTATGCGGGATATGAAATTTTAAAAAGTTTAGGACTACGACAAAAAGGTGTAAATTTTGTATCTTGTCCAACCTGTGGCAGAACTCAAATTGATTTGATTGGACTTGCTAAACAAGTTGAAGAAAGATTTAAAAATCTAGAGGCTAATATAACCATAGCAACAATGGGTTGTGCAGTTAATGGTCCAGGAGAAGCCAGTCACGCTGATTTTGGAATCGCTGGTGGAATCGGAGAAGGATATGTATTCAAAAAAGGGGAAATCGTAGCAAAAGTCCCAGAATCCGAACTATTAGACAAATTGGAAGAAATTATAAAAAACTCTTAAATATTACAAATTAATCATTCAAATAATAGAGGACAGTTATTTGTAAACAAATTATAATAATATTGCAACACTTATAAAAAAAAACTATAATGTAATATTATAAATAAGAGGTGATTATGAAAAAATTATTATTACTTGCAATCGCAGTAACTATTCCAGCTATGGCTCAAGCTGCAATTTCAGTTGATCAAACAACAGACAGCGAAAGATTAATTAGAAGTGGATATTCAAAACAAACTGCTGATATCGTTAATGTTGGTAAAGCTAGAGCAACTGGTCAAGAATATTATACTGACGATGAAAAAGCATTCAAAAAACAAAATAAATTTGTTAGATTCTGGAGAAAATTGTATGTTTACGCAGATCCTGCAGCAGAAGATTATTCATACTACCATCACTCAACTGACACATCTCCATCATATTCAGATTTATAAGAAGATATTCATACTACTAGGTGCTTTCATCATATTATGTGGAAGCACTTGTAGTTGTGAAAGTATTGAATTTGGGACTATAAAATACAATGATGCTTTGATTGACTATTCAAAAATAGACAAGATGTCAACTCTTAAGTTGGCAGATTTTTATTTTGATAAAGCCTTAAATACTCAAAATGAAGATGAGAAAAAAGAGTATTTGCAAAAAGCTAGCGGTAATTATTTCATATTAACCCAAGCTGAACCAGAAAATATTTATCCAATAGTTCAATTAGCCAGAGTTTATGATTATGAAAAACAAAACAGCTTTGCTAAGGCATATTTTTTCAAGGCACTAAGAATAAATAAATTAGATCCAACAACAAACTATTACTTTGGGGAATTTTTCTACACAAGAGAAGAATACACAAAAGCTATTCATTTCTACAATATAGCATTTAATAATGGTTATAAAGAGAACAATGATGTAGTTTTAAAAATGGCGATTATGTACGAAAAGCTAGGGGATTTATTAAGGGCTAACATGTATTATAAGAAAGCATATTTAGCAAATCCACAAAACCTTGACTTAGCAAATAAAATTAGAGAAATTGAATCTATAAAATATAAAAATACGGGATATTATAACATTATAAGAAGGAAAAAATAATGAAAAGAACTTTAATAACAATTTTATTTTTATCATTGTTTTTAACACCTTCTTACGCTAAAGCAAACGACATTGACTCTCTAATATTTTACCCACAAGACGCCATCTCAATCTTTGACGAACCAGACATTGAAGCTTTTTCACCTCTTTTAATCGCCCCGAACGAAGTAATATTCAAACAAAATAGTAGAAAAGTTGACCACATTGACCCAAACCATACCGCAAGCCAATTCCCTGGAGGTAGAGGTGCAAATCAACTAATCATATACACACATAACTTTGGTTCAAGCACTGGAACAAATGAATTTGGAACAGAGGCGATTGTTGAAAATAATACAGTAGTAGCTTTAAGTGGTGCAAACTCAACAATTCCAAAGGATGGAGTTGTCATAAGTGGTCATGGGGTTGCAAAAAACTGGATTACGCAAAACCTTTCTGTCGGCTCAAAAGTTTATATTGATAAGTTAAACAGTACAATCACTGCTTATACAACAACAGAAAGTTATACTTACGAAGCGAAATCAAAAATCAACGAAGCAAAAAGTATTATTGACTATTACACAATCAATTTGTCTGGATACAATCACCAATTACCAAACAGCCATATTCAAACCGCACAAAATTATCTTAAAATTGCTGAAAACGAAAGCAAAAACAGTTCTATTTTAAAACAATATACACAAGAAGCCATTGACTCAGCAAATCTTGCAATAAAAACTGCAGTACCTTATCTAAAAGACGAGTTAAAAGGAACTTGGATAAGACCAACAGAGACTACAAAAGAACAAATTATTGCAACATTAGAAAAAATTGAAGATAGCGGATTTAACAACATTTATTTAGAAACATACTTCCACGGAAAAACAATTTTTCCAAGTAAAGTAATGAACAAATATGGTTTTACTGTGCAAAATGAAATCTTCGAAGGATTTGATCCTTTAGAAGTTTGGATTAAAGAAGCACACAAACGAGATATTCAAGTACACATTTGGTTTCAATCATTTTACGTTGGTAACAAACCGCCAGAAAGTAGCTTATCAAATATTCTAGCAGTTAGACCAGACTGGGGAAATAAACTAAAGAAAGATGCAAGCTCACCAGCCCCATCAAGATCAACATCTGAACACAACGGATATTTTATAGACCCAGCAAATCCAGAAGTTCAAACATTTCTGCTAGAACTTCTAGATGAAATTATAACCGAATATAAACCTGACGGAATTAACCTAGACTATATTAGGTACCCAAACTCAACAAGTTCCAGAAGTAACAATGGCGCTTGGGGATTTACTGAATATGCCAGAAATGATTTTCAAATCTTGTATGGAGTTGACCCCGTTGAACTTACACCATCTGATCCAATGTGGTTGGACTGGAACGAATATAGAAGAGGTCATATTACAAATTTTGTTAAAAAAGTTGGAAAACTTTGCAGAGATAAACATGTTTACATAAGTACAGTAATTTTCCCAGACCTTGCTTCAGCACTGTCAACAAAACAACAAGACTGGAGAACTTGGTCAACAAAAGGTTATATAGACGGATTTACTCCGCTATTTTTAACTAATGATTCTCAAATGCTTGCTTCAATGATGAGAGATGTAATGCAAGTGAAAGCCCCAGAGACAGAACTTTATGCTGGTTTATTCGTAACCTTTATGGGTGGAGCGCCTGAAGACTTAATTCGACAAATTTATCAAACTCGTAATATGAAAGCAAATGGTGTAATCATTTTTGATTATGCACATACAACACCTGTTTACACTACAACCCTAATGGCTGGAGCGTTTAATAAAGATAAACAAAAAGAAAAACCTCCTGAGAAAAAAGAAAAGAAA
>JAGAJM010000019.1 GCA_017626055.1 bacterium
CTTCTTCCTCCTCTTCGTCATCTTCATCATCACCGGCATCACTCTCAAATTGCACTCTTGCAGTGTGCTGGACACCATCTACAGTCCTAGAACCACGACAAGCATCGTTGAATACTCCCTCACAGAAAGCTTTGGCATCTGGAGTTGTACCTGTTTTATTTTGATTTGCTATAGTATTAGCAAATGCTTGCGCTCTAGTGGCTGTAATATCACAAATTATACTATATTGACCAGAAAAGAAATCAGTAACTACCTCGTTAATAGTATATGCTACATCTTTATCTTCATCATTACTACATGTAGTCATTGAGTTTTGTTTTTTACCACTCACAGTATAACCATAGCAACAATTAAAATCACTCTTATCAAAGTGTAGATAATCTGTAACCTCAGTTACTTCCCCAGTAGTTTCGTTAACTTCTTCTCTAATTTGAACATCTTTTACAAAAACTCCTGTACGATTATTTTTACAGACTTGATAACCCATCCATAATTCATCGTATCCATCGCTATACCAAGAATCCCAATTTTTAACAGCTGGAGTATAAGTTACGCCAGCCGCAACAGTTCTTGGCATAAACCTTGATAAGATAAATGCTTGAGTATTTGTGAACTTAGATGCTAATGATGAGAAAAGAGCAGAAACTGGCTTTTTGACATCAATTTTAGCTAATTTATCTTGAAATGAACTTTTTTTAGAATTAGCAATTAAAGATGATTCAGGCAAAAGATATGCAGTGTCATCTTCTGGGTCACCAAGTGCAACAATTTGACCTGCCATTTTTTCAACAGTATTATAAGCAAGGAAATACGAATATTCATCCGTTTTACTAATTTGTTTATTGATTACTGGCATTGTTGCAAGTGCCAAAATAGCAACAATAAAAATTGCAATAAGAATTTCCATCAAGGAAAATCCATATTTTTTGAATCGACTTTTAAAGTTCATCTTACCTCCAGTTATTATCTTAGTTCATTAATTGCTTTTTCATAATCATCTTTGCCAGGGGCTTTGCCGTGCCAACCAGCATTATTTTCCATAAAACTTACCCCCTTGCCCTTAATAGTATTTGCAATAATTGCAACAGGACAATCAGAAGCCTTAGCCTCCTCAATAGCAGAATAAATTTCATTAAAATCGTGACCATTTATTTCAAGGACTTTCCAATTAAAAGCCTTAATTTTTGCAGCTAAATCATCAAGGGATTTAACTGTTTCTGTTGAACCATCAATTTGTAATCTATTTCTATCGATAATTGCAACTAAATTATTTAATTGGCGATGTGGGGCTTGCATAAAGGCTTCCCAAACATTTCCTTCTTGAAGTTCGCCATCACCAAGCATCACAAAAACATTTGCAGGATTTTTATCTAATTTTAAAGCTAATGCAATACCACAAGCTATTGATAAACCTTGACCTAGAGATCCAGTTGCAACCTCAACACCAGGAGCCCAAAGTGAAGGATGCCCCTGAAGTCTTGTCCCCAGTTTTCTAAATGTTTTTAACTCGGATTTTTCAAAAAATCCTAACTGTGCCAATATTGAATAATAAATTGGTGAAACGTGACCTTTTGATAAAACAAATCTATCTCTGTGAGGATATTCCTCTGACAATTTACCCTTAACTGCATGTTTCATACATTTATGGAATAACACAGTAAGTACCTCACATGCAGATAGAGAACCACCTATGTGACCAGACTGTGCTTCATAAACCATATCCAATATATTACGTCTATTTTCTAAACAAAGCTCTTCAAGTTCTTTTATATCGTTATCAGTTAGCATTATTTTGCCGTTAGCCTTTCTTTACATACTCTCAATACAAACAATGGTAATGTCGGAAATATCCTCTTAAACCTTTGAGGTTCTTTTAATGTACGATACAACCACTCTAAACCTAGTTTTTGGTATATTTTCGGAGCTCTTTCAACAGTTCCAGCCCATACATCAAAACTACCACCTAGCCCTATCATTGTAGCATTTGGCAACCTTTTTTTCAATGAATTAATAAAAAATTCTTGCTTTGGTGAACCTAACGCAACTAAGACTAAAGATGGGTTTGCAGATACAATTTCTGATAGAATTTGCTCATCATCACTAAAATAGCCATCATGAGCATAAACTATATTGAGATTTTCAATCTCATTTTTAAGATTTTTCACTGCCAAATCAACAACTTCTGATTTAGCACCAACCATTGCTATTGGTTTGTTTTCTTTAGAAAACTTAATAATTAGAGCCTTGCCTAACTCAATCCCTGGAATTCGTCTAACTTTGTATCCTAGGATTTTTAAACCAATCTCAACACCAATTCCGTCTGGAACAACTAACTCTGCATCATTTATCAATTTAGCAAAATCGGCATTTTTACGAGCAGTTTCAATCATTTCAGGATTAATTGTCACAATCTGACCAGAATTTGCATATGCATATTCAAGCGCTTCCTCGAAATTAAAACTGTCAACTCCAAAACTTAAGATTTTAACCAAGTCTCTATCCATATGTATATTATAACATATTATATATAATTATGCTATAATTTTTGTATGAAAAAACTTGGTTTAAAAATAATTTTTACATTAATTCTCGTACTGTTTTCAGTAACAAAAGTAAACGCGGTACAATTTGACGTATTAGTATTACCAACAGACATGTTTAACGTTTGCGATAACTATTTTTGTTTTCCTGAACCTTCAGAAATCGCAGCTAATTACGTAATTCAAGATTTGGAAACTTACAACACAATCAATACTGTTCCATTATCTGAAGTTCGAACAAAACTTGAAACAAAGCCTGCCTTAAAGCAGGTAACACAAGATATGCTTAAAAATTTCGAAGAAACCGAAAAAATAGATTTTCAGATTTTATCAGAATTATCAAAAGAGTTTGGGGTTAAATCAGCAATTATAATTTCAAGCTATGCAATTACTGACCGCTCTGCTACAAGAAGAGATTTATGGGAAGTCTTAGAAATTTCAAGTGCATTTAAGATTACGTACCCTTTTAACTTAACAACTACTGCAGTTTTAACCGATAATGTTAATTCTGTTGTTATGTGGAGTAATAAATACAACAAAACTGTTTCTGATAGCAATGGTTATTTTTTAGCATTAAACCATGCTCAAGCAGCATCACACTTAGAAAAAATCAAACAATATTATAGAAATAACGTTTCTAAAAACATTAGTCAAAATGTTCATTTAAGATTTTTCCCAAAAGATGTTAGAACATTTACCATAAAAAATTCACAAGCTGAACAAACTGAAGAACCAACATTTGTCCCTAACGCACTTGAACATTTAATAAAACCTCAAATGATTAGAGAGTTAGAAGAAGGAAACTCTAACACAACAAGCACTGACGACTTTATTTTTGAATTTTAGAAAAGTTATTAGTATCTATTTCTGTCCTAATTTCAGAATCAAGTTTTATCATTTGGGACATAAGAGTTTCAAAATATTTAAAACTATCAACTAAATCTACGTATGCTACTAGCATCACTAATGAAAATAAAATTATAATTAACTTATTATTCATACCAAAAGAATACGATATAAAAAATAAATTATATCCGACAAAATAGCTAAATAAATTATCAAAAATAAAAAGGACCTATTAAAGATCCTTTTTATGGTGCCGTTGGCCGGGGTCGAACCGGCACGAGGTTGCCCTCACAAGATTTTGAGTCTAGCACGTCTACCAATTCCATCACAACGGCTTATTTAATTTTCATAAAATCATGGTATCAAAAAAATAATATTTTTCAAGAACTTTTTTATACAGTCGTACAATTCAAAAATTTATTCATATAAATAATAAATCAATATATGAAAAAATTTATTTTATTATTAACAATATTATGTCTATTATCAGAAATGGGATATGCTACAACATTTACTGGTGGGGTAACAAAAGTCGGTCAACAAGAAAGTAACCAAGTTATTGATGCTAAAACGAAACAAGGAATTGAATTTGCAAAAATTACAATTCCACAAAAGAATTTTAGAACATATACAGACGGAAATGGGAACTTTGAAATTGAGCATGTACAAATTACTCAACCAACAATATTAAACGTTGAAAAAGAAGGTTACAGACCTTTCTCATTAACGATAAATAATGCTGAGAGCCTAAACAACCCAATGAAAATCGAAATTGCAAAAAGTGAAGCAATGGATATATCACTTGATACTCAAATCCTGCATCTTGGAGATGATACCTTTTCAAAAAACTCCGCAAATGCTGCTGACTTTAGGTTAAAATCAATCGGACCATATTATTCAAAAGACTTCATTATGACTGATAATGCAAAAAGAAGTACAAATTACTTAATTATTGGCTCAATTGTAGGTTTAGATACTAAATTGGCAAAATCTATGGGGCAAAACAGGATACAATACGCATATTCAAGCCCTGCTGAAATATATTTTAATGGAAAACTAATAGGAGAATTACGAGTAAACGGGGATGGACAGAGAATAAAAATACCTAATTCTTTGATATTAGCAAATGACGCAAACCAAATAACTATTAAAACTGGACAGAATATGATGCCTAGCAATCATTTAGACTATGATGATATAGAAATAATGAATATATCAATCTTAAGTGAATAAAAAAAGAGGTAACAAATGTTACCTCTTTTTAAAAATATTTTCATCCATTATCTTTTTAAGAAATCAGGGATTTCAATATTAGTGAAATTATTACTTAAAACTGATTTTGTTTGAGTATTGAATGCTCCAGAGAAGAAATCAGTTGCGTTCATTTGTTTTGGTTCAGTTGAATCAAAAGCTGAAGAACCGAACATTGGAACAGATGGAGTATTGTTTTTCAACTCAAAACCAGTTGCAATAACTGTAATTTGGATCTCACCTTGAATATTTTCATTAACTGCTGTACCAATAATAACTGTTGCATCATCAAGAACTGCATCGTGAATAATTGAAGCAGCATCGCTAACTTCGTGAATACCCATATCTGGACCACCTGTAATGTTAACGATTACACCTGAAGCACCATTGATTGAAGATTCAAGTAATTGAGAATTGATAGCTTGTTGAGCAGCTTTAACGGCTCTGCCTTCACCTTGAGCTCTACCAATACCCATAAGGGCTGAACCTGATGCTTGCATAACAGTCTTAACATCAGCAAAGTCAACGTTGATAATACCAGGAACAGTGATAATATCAGTGATACCTTGAACACCTCTTAAAAGAACTTCATCAACAATAATGAATGATTCATTCAAAGAAACTTGTCTATCAACAACCTGTAATAGTTTATCATTAGGAACAACGATTACGGCATCAACAGACTCTTTCAATTTTTCTAAACCAGCATTAGCTTGATTTTGTCTTTTCTTACCTTCCCAAGAGAAAGGTTTTGTAACAACTGCAATTGTTAAAATTCCTAATTGTTTAGCAATTTTTGCAACAACTGGAGCCGCACCAGTACCAGTACCACCACCTAAACCAGCGGTAATAAATACCATATCAGCACCTTCTAACGCTTGAGTAATATCTTGAGAAGCTTCTTCAGCAGCTCTTTCACCAACTGAAGGATCCCCACCAGCACCCAAACCTTGAGTTGAAGATGAACCTAATTGAATTCTGTTGTTAGTTTTTCCATTGTATAAAACTTGGAGGTCAGTATTCATTAACCAAAATTCAACACCAGACAAGCCGTTTTGAATCATTCGGTTAACAGCGTTACCGCCGCCACCACCAACACCAACAACCTTGATATTAGTAGGGTTAGCACCTAATCTTGAGTTTTGATCATTTGATGATTCATCTTTTCTTGCAAAGATATCTGAAACGATATTTTCCACGTTATTTACCTCATATACTTAATACTTTATTCCCTAAAAACAACTATTCAGTCATACAATACAACTATTAGTCTATTTTATATTAACATACTATTTTAAATAGAAAAAAAGTACAATAATTTTACATAAATTATGAACAAAATTTAATATAAATTGGTATGTAATTAAATTTTTGCAGGAGAAATTCCCCAGTGTAATTTATTTCTTAAAACAGAATAGAAATCATTTTCATTTAATAAAGCTAAATTTGCCTTTACTGGCGCTCTTTTTATCACTAACTCAGAGTCCCAAGAAAAAGCTATTTGACCATCAGCAGAAACCTTATATTCGTTATTTTTGCAAGGTAAAATTTTAATTTCATCATCAGCAGATACAACAATAGGTCTTGCGGAAAAAGTATGAGGACAAATTGGAACAATCGCAATCGCATCAACATCAGGGGCTAAAACTGGACCACCCGCAGCCATTCCATAAGCAGTTGAACCTGTTGGAGTTGAAATTATAATACCATCAGCTAAATATTCACAAACAAACTTGCCATTTATCTCTAATGCAAATCTCGAAGTTCTAGCTGAAAAGTCACCCTTAATTACAAAATCGTTTAACGCAATATAATTATTAGCGGTAAGCATTGTACGTTTTTCAACCTTATAATCCTCTGTTAAAATTCTACTTACACACTCTTGTAAAGCATCTGGTGATGATTGAGAAAGGAAACCTAATCGTCCCAAATTAATCCCAAAAATTGGAGTTTCATACTCTGAATAAAATCTTGCAGCTTTCAAAATTGTTCCATCACCACCGATTACAAACACAAAATCAAAGCCAGCAGCAAGATTATCAATATCTAAAACATCATACATTACAGAAACTTTATCTAAAATCTTTTTAAGATTTTCAACAACTTCAGATGAATTATCCATTTCTAAATTGTAACAAATTGCATAACGTTTATTCATACGTTTAGTTTATACCAAATATACGATTTTGGTCAGAATTTTATATCAGATATTAAAAAATGTAATATAATTTAGATATGAGCGAAAAGCATTTTGTATATATATTACAAACCGAACGAAACACTCTTTATTGTGGTTATACAGACGATATTGAAAAAAGATACCAAGCGCACCTAGAAGGTAAAGGTGCAAAATATACTCGTGCCAATAAACCCATAAAAATTTTATGGCAAAAAGAATTCAACACAAAATCTGAAGCTCTAAAAGAAGAATATCGAATTAAACACAAACTAACTAGAGCTCAAAAACTTGAACTAATTAACTCTCAGTAGTATCGTGTGCTTCTACCTCAGCTGGAACTTCTTTATGAATACCAGCCTGCTCATTTAATTTGTCTATTTTAGTATCAATTTTTTCAATTTGTTTTTGCTTTTTATCAATCAATTTTTGAGTCTTTTCTATATCTTTATTAGTTTGATCAATCAAATACTGCTTATATTTAGCTTGTAAGTCAGGACTCTCAACATTACCAGATAACGAACGTAACTTCTTATAATCTCTAAATTCATCTTTAAAATCACGTTCAAGCCCTTTTACTGTAAGCTCATAGTCTTCTTCAATTTGTTTTATAACTTGTTTTCGTTGTTTTTTATACTCTTTTCGCATTTTTTTAGCTCGCTTAACTTGTAGTTCTTTTTCTTTTTCAACAACGTCGTAATCTTCAATTCCATCTTGAACAATTTTATAACCATTTATACTAACTTCTGGCATATAATTTTTGTCAAAAGAAATCAAACGAGATTGATTACCTAAAATATCCACGCTCCAAGTACCTAAAAATACTGGTTTTTTACCAGTGTACCCAAAAGCTTGCACTAAAACTTTGTTTGGATCATTCTTAGCAAACCCTAAAGGGTAGATATCCCAACGTTTTTCATCAAGATTCATTGCCATATATTCTTCCCAGAAATATACAACAGCATCTCGAATTTCGAACAAATCGTAATCAACATTGTTCTTGAAATCATAAACATAAATAGAAGTTTGCCAAATTCCATCTTCTCTACTACCGATTTTTTGCTTCACAAGTAACTTACTACCATCTGGAGTAAAATCAACTGGAGTAAGGGTTCTAAATGCTGCATAATTATCAATCGTTTTATCGGTTGTCATAATCGGGTCGGGAAGTTTTTTTGCAGTATTTGCTTTTAATATTTTATTTAAGTTAGTATCACCATCAACAAGCGGAATAACAAACAAATCACACGCAACAGATGCACTATTTGTATAATAATAAACCGCAGGATAAACCATCATAGAAAAATCTGGAGAAACGATACCTTGAGCATTAACTTGACGTTTCAAATACAAACGTTTACCCAAAGAAATCTCAGCAGATCCTGGAGGATCATTATATTTAACAATTCTGTATAATGGTTTTGGTACATATTTAAAATCAGATGGGGTCTGAAATTTCGGGATATCAATTTCCAAGTTAGATTTATCTTTATATTCAGATAATGTTTCATACTGATCAACAGTCATATAACCTGATGGCGTAATGTTATAAATCTTACCTCTCATATCCTTTTTCGCATCATCCTTCAAAACTTCATACTGATGCTTTAACTCACGAGAACGTAAATCTTTATTCTTTGCCTCTGTCTCAAGCAAATTACCTCCTACAAATAGGACAATTATAAGAATAAAGAACTTTCTAAGCATTTTTAACCAACCTTAAACTAAACCATCTTTCATCGCTGTTGCAACAGCTTTAGAACGAGTTTTTACATAAAGTTTTTGCAAAATATTGTGAACGTGAGTTTTTGTTGTTGCAATTGTAATAACTAACTTTTTAGAAATTTGTGGATTTTTCAAACCTTCAACAAGCAACGCTAAAACTTCCATTTCACGTTCGGTCAAGCCATACAAATTTTTACCTTTTTGGTAGTTAATACCGCCAGATTTTGCTTCCTGCTGGCTATTTTTACGGATATTAGAAAGTACAACACGAGCAATAGCAGGGTCTAACCAACCCACTCCTTCACTAACTGCTTGAATAGCAGAAATTGTTTGTTCTGAAGTTGCTCCTTTTGTAATATAACCATCAGCGCCAGCAGCAAATGAATCTAAAATATCATCTTCATTATCTCTTGATGTATTCATAAGAACTTTAATTTCTGGCATTGAATTTTTAATCTTACGAGTAGCTTCAATACCATCAATAGTAGGTAACCCAATGTCCATAATTACAAGGTCAGGCTTTAAATCTAAGGCTTGTTCGACACCTTCTAAACCATCTGAAGCTGTACCTAAAACTTCAATACCATCATGATTAGATAGAGCGAAAGACAACCCCATTCTTGTCATATCATGATCTTCAATTATCGTAACCTTAATACTTTTAGACATCTTAACCACCTTTTATACTCTTGATTCTGCTACGACATCAGTAAGCAGAAACGAAAATTCACTACCTTTATTTACTTTACTTTCAACCCAAATTTTACCACCATGAGCTTCAATAATTTGTCTAGACAAATACAAGCCCAGACCAGTACCAGTTGAACGTTTTTTACTTGTACCTTGAGAAAATCGCATAAACAAATGTGGAATATCCTCTTTTGGAATACCATTTCCATTATCAACAACAGAGAATATCAAATCTCCAGATTGGGACTTAACAAGAATATCTATTGTTCCACCTTTGTTCGTATAATTTAGTGCATTACCGCATAAATTTGTAATAACACGTTTAATCTCAGCTCTATCAGCATCAATTAACAAGTCGTCATCAACCCCACAGTGAAGATTGAATGAAATTTCTTTTTTCTTAGACAATGGTTCTAACTCATCATAACACTGAGTAACCAAGTCTTTTATATTAAATACAGTCTTACATAAAGACAACTTACCACTTTCAAACCTATAAACCTCAAGCAGAGCATTTACTAAACCTAATAAATCCTCATTACTTTGCAACATAGTAGATAACAACACTCTTTGTTGTTCACCTAAATCACCTAAAGATCCATCCAAGAAGAATTTAAGTGTTTGAATAGCTGCCAAAAGTGGAGTTCTTAAATCGTGAGTCAAGGTTGCAATGAAGTCATCTCTTAAGCGCTCTGTTTCTTTTTGAACGCTGAAATTACGAATAACCCCAACAAATTTTTCTTCATCAGAATATTCATTGGTTAAAGATGCAAAATTTATCTCAACAGGAATATATTCTTCACTCAAGACGTTTCTAATATACAAATCTCTAACTAAGAATTCAGAATTATCGCAAGATAAACCTAAGATAGTTGATTTAACGTTTGATTTTGAAGCTTTATTGTTCAATGGATTGTCAGAATATGCAATTTCTTGAATTTTCATTTTCTGAATAGCTTCAGCTGCCATACCAACCATATTTTCGCAAGCTGGGTTTACTTGCTCAATATTACCTTGTGAATCAATAATTATAATACCATCAGCACAATAATTAATAATTCCAGACAATTTCATATTTGCAATAGTTAATTCCTTGGTTCGTTCTGCAACAAGATCTTCTAAATGTTCAGAATATTTTGTTAATTGAGCCTTTGCTTCCTCGAGTTGAGCAATTTTTTCTCTCAAATTTGCTAAAAGATGACTTCTTTCAATCCCATTTCTAATGTTCATGATTAAATCATCATTATCCCAAGGTTTTTCTATATACTTATAAACCCCAATTTCATTTATTGTTTTGATAGCGTTTTCTTTATCTGCATAAGCTGTAAGCAAAATCATACTTGTTTCAGGGTACAACTTTTTAGCTTCACGAAGAAACTCCAAACCATTCATTTCTGGCATTAAAAAATCAGAAATAATTAAGTCAGGAGCTTCAAGTTTTAGATATTCAATTGCCTCTAAAGGATTGTTATAAACAATAACATCCTTAAATCCCTCGACTTTCATAAGCGTAGAAAAAGTCGAAGTCAACAATTTATCATCATCAACGTATAAAATCTTCCCTAAATCCATAATTATATATTAGGGTATTTTACATGAATAGACAAATTGTTTACAAATCCGCAATATTCTACAAATTTAGTAGATTTAAGTTGAAGATTCACGTGTGGCTAATTCTCTATCAATCAAGTATAGTGCAGATTTTTCACCACCAAAAGTCTTTAGCTTAGAAATAATACGAGAAACAACATCTTCCTCTTCAATTTGTTCTTCTAAATACCAATCAATAAAATTTCGCGTTGCCAAATCACATTCCCCTTCTGTCATGTGTGCAACACAATCAATAGCTTCGGTAATAGAACGTTCATGATTGTATATCTGTTCAAAAACCTCTAAAGGACTATTCATTTCAAATTTTGGGGTTGAAATTTGAGCAAAATGAACTTGTGATTTTCGTCCTAAAATATATTCAAACAAAATCATCCCATGTTCAATTTCTTCTTTAGATTGAACTTTAGCCCAGTGAGAAAAGCCGTACAAGCCAATCTCAGAAAAATAAGCAGACATTGACAAATATAAATAAGCGGAATAAAATTCCTTGTTAATTTGTTCATTAAGTATATCTCTGATTTTATCACTTATCATCATCATTCCTTTCTTAAATTATGTTATTTTTCCACAATCCATGAACATTACAAAACTCTAGAGCTTTTTCTAATCCAAATTTTTCTTTCAAAACCATAATTGGAGAATCTTGCGGTGAAAAATACTGTCGAGTAATTTTATTTTTTGAATCCGAAATTGTTTCGATAAACTGGATATAATGTTCTTCTACCATTGGATGAAGAGATGAACCAACTCGAACTTCTAAACCTTGATTATCTGTTGCAACAAATACTGGAACGTGCTTTTCTCCTAATTCGGAATCTTGAGTTTTTGGTTCAAGATATTCCATAGGTTTACCACAACAAACAAGTTCACCTACTCCGGACAAAACCACTTCAATCAAGTTTCCACACACATTACATTTATACAAATCTAATCGTTCTGTCATAGTAACTCCTTTCAAAATACAGAATAAATTTTCAAAAAATAAATACATTGCCAAAACGTCTAATACCAAAGGGGTGGACTTAGAAATTTCAGCGTGTATTATGAAATTAAGCCGTGCTCCACGGGGTGTTGCGAACTCTCGACTCGAAGCTAATGCGAGGTGCAGAGCCTGTTGTGAGGGCTTTATGGGTACATTGAAATTTAATATAATCGTTGATAACAAGGGCTAAGATGGCGTAAACTTTCGAACCATGTCAGGGGGGAAACTCAGCAGCATTAAGATTGACCTTACGGGTGTTTTATTTTTTGTAGGAGAAAGTATTAAAGGACAGTATATTTATAAATTTCGATAGACAGTGGCACGGTTTTTTATTTTTTAAGGAGCTTTATATGGTAAAAAAATATTTTATACTTAACGCAAGTAACTTTGGGGTTTCTCAAGAGTATAACCAAGCCATATTAGAAGGCTATATCAATGGATTTTTAACGAGCGCAACATTATCTGCCAATGGCAATGCTTTTGATAATGCTGTTCACGACATTTTACCAGATTGTCCAAACTTAGGGATAGGGCTTCAATTAAACATTCTTACTGGAAAAGCACTTACTAATTGCTATTCAATAAAAAATCGTAATGATGAGTTTTGCCAACATCCATTATTCTTTTTTATCAATAGAAATAAAAAAGAAATTTTGGATCAAATAGAAGCTGAATTTAGAGCACAAATAGAAAAGGTAAAAGATCATACAAATATCGATCATTTGGCATCATATGGTGATATTCACGCTATACCAGAAATATTTAAAATTGTTTGTAAATTAGCAAAAGAATACCAAATCAAATTTGTGCAATCTCATTTTGAAGATTTATATTTCATTCCAAAAATGGAAAAACATTTAAAAGCTAATTACCCACTAAATTTATTTAAAGTAATGTTATTACAGAGTTTTACTAGAAATAATAGATTTACAATTGATAAATATGAGCTTAAAACAAACGATTTCATGCTAGGTTTGAATTATTATGGAATGATGAGTTCAGACACAATTGAACAAGGCTTAAAAGTCTTGGATGAAGATTGTATTGTTGAAGCAGTAATTCACCCTAAAAAATACAATAATTCAACAAAAGATTGGCATACAAGAGAATTTGGATTAACACAAAATCTAACTTTAAAGGATTCAATTTCAAGACTGGGATTTGATATTACAAACTACAAAAACATAAAATAGATGAAAAAACATTTTACTACATTATTTTTACTAAGCTTACTTGTTGCTTTTCTAACATTCTTAAACATTAGCAGCAAGACAAGAACTGTACGCTCAGTAATTAGCCCAACAAAAATAATTATAGATACCAATAGTAAAAACACTCATTCCAACGAAACTTATTGTATAGATGGGATAGATGCATTTTCACTTGAATATTCAGAAGATTTTATAAATAAATATACGCAAAAATACAATTTAACCCAAAATGAATTTATCAGTCTTGGATATTTAGCTCAAGATTATGCTCAGAAAACACTTTTGAACCAAAAAGTCAGAATCAAACTTGGAACAAACGTTTCTAAGGAGTGTAAATACGCCTCAATTAGTTTAAACGGAATTGATTACAAAAAGGCATTAGAAAATAGTGGCTTCGGGATAGTTAATGACAATATAAAAAATCTCGACAAATTCAAACATAATCTAGAATTAGCAAGAAAGTTAAATTTGGTAATACTAAACCATCACTCAAATAAATATCATACTTTAGACTGCCCTTATGGAAATATTGCACACGATAAAGTAATATTACCGAAATCGCAACTTCCAGAAGATACAATTCCTTGCAAATTCTGCCACACAGATAAACCCAAAACTAGACTAATAAAAGATAACGATATAATAGAAATTCCAAGTATAATACAACCTTCATTGCAAATTTCAAATGGAGAAATTACAACATACATAACAGATTTCACTAGAGTATTGAAACCAACAAATACCTGCAACACAAGTGCATGCATCCGACTTCTAAGTGAAATCGATAACTCCAATTCAACAATTGACATTGCTCTATACGGATATAGAGAAGTCCCAGAAATTACATCTGCACTAAAAAGAGCTAAAACAAGAGGAGTGAGAATAAGGTACGTGTATGACAGTTTATACGATACGAGTAGAAACTATTACCCAGATAATGAAGTAATTGAAAAACTAGCATCATCATATCGTTCTGATAGAAGCTCTTCTCAAACACTTAGCAATATGCTAATGCATAACAAATTTCTAATCTTTGACAATAAAACAGTTTATACAGGTTCTATGAATTTATCATCGACAGGAACTTCAGGATTTGATATTAATAGCATAATCATTATCAAATCTAAAGAAGTTGCTAATTTATACACTAAAGAATTTGAACAGATGCTCAATGGTAAATTTCATACAGAAAAGAATATCTTTACAACTAACAGAAAATTCTTATTAGATAATAGTGACATAGAAATCTATTTTTCTCCGAAAGATAAACCTACAAACAGAATATTAGAACTAATAAAAAATGCAAAAACCTATATCTATATTCCAACATTTTTAATAACACATAACGAAATAGCAACAGAACTTATCAACGCACATAATAGAGGGGTAGATGTTCGAATAATCATTGACGCTAATAGCGTCACAACAAGAAATACAAAACACTCCCAACTTAGAAAATCTGGTATTATGCTAAAAACAGAAAATTACGCTGGTAAACTACACGCAAAAACTATGATTATTGATGACACATACTTCGTTTCTGGTTCTATGAATTTTTCAAATAGTGGCGCAAATAAAAATGATGAAAATCTTGTCATAATAAAAGATAAAGATATTGCAAAACTGCACAGGAACTTTTTCTTATATTTATGGACAATTATCCCAAACAAATACTTACATAAAAACGCAAAACCAGAAAGTCCAGATTCAATAGGTTCTTGTTCTGATGGGATAGACAACAATTTTAACAATAAAACAGATAACGAAGAAGATTATTGTAAAATCTAGAAATAATTAACACTCATACCACGCTTAGTAAAGGTGTATTGAACTTTTAACAAATCCTTTTCATATCCACTTGGCAAATAATCAAAAGGAGCAGACATCTGTATAGCTCTTACAGATGCATGATCAAACAGTTCATTTCCAGACGATTTAATAACCTTAAAAGAATCTAATCTACCAGTTCTAGTAAGTTTAAAGAAAACAACAGTTGTTGGAGAACCCTCGACTTCTGGCGGATTAAAATTATCCTTAACTTTTTGCTGAAGAATCTTTATATAACCAGATAAATCAACTTCTTCATCATCTGATGAAAATAAATCCATAGCCTTTTGAACAGACTTAGGCACGGGTATATCATTATCTCCTGTTTTATGTAAAGTAAACGGAGCTGTAACCATTTCCGCAACATCTGCCCCCATCATAAACGCATTAGCTGAGTTTACAATTAAAACTGATACTAATAATCCAAGGAACAGTCTTAGCATAGAAACCTCTTTACATACGTTCTGGAGCTGATACAGCCAATATATTCAAAGCATTTGCAAGAACGGTTTTAAATGCCCAAACAAGAACTAATCTTGATTTTGTAACTTCTAAATCATCAGTAATAACTCTTGTAGAGTTATAGAATGAGTGGAATTCAGAAGCCAATTCCTGAACATAACGACAAATTGTATAAACTTGTCTAGCTTGAGCTGAAGACTTAATCATAGGTTTAAATTCTTCTAATTTTAAGATTAGTTTTCTTGCATCTTTTACAGAAATAGATGCAATATTTTCGTCAAATTCTGCTACTAACTTATCAAATTCACTCTCAGAAAGAACTGCAGGAATAGTTTTACCAGATTCAGTGTCAACTCTATCAGTAATAGCATTTCTAATGATAGAACAAGCTCTGGCGTGCGCATATTGAACATAGAAAACAGGGTTTTCATCTGATTTTGTCTTTGCTAGCTCAATATCAAAATCTAAAGTTGTATCAATATTTCTCATAGACATCCAGAAACGAGTAGCATCAACACCAACTTCATCAATTAGGTCTTCGAGAGTAACCATATTTTTACGTTTACCCATACGAACTTCATTACCATTGATAACAAGGTTAACTAATTGCCCTAAAAGAACTTCTAACTTATCTGGGTTATAACCAAGCGCTTCAATTGAGGCTTTAACACGAGCAACATACCCATGGTGATCGGCTCCCCAAATATTAATCATTCTATCAAATCCACGCTCTAATTTATCAACGTGATAAGCAATATCTGCAGTTAAATAGGTATTTGAACCATCAACTTTTTTAATAACTCTGTCTTGATCATCACCATAATCAGAAGACTTAAACCATTCTGCTCCTTCTTGATTATAGATTTTACCGCTATCTCTAAGTTTTTGAACACATTCTTCAACTTTCCCAGAATTGTGCAAAGACAATTCAGAATAAAATTTATCAAATGTAACTCTAAAATTATCTAATAAATCTCTTTGAACTTTTTCTTCATATTCTTTAGCGTAATCACAATAAACCTCTAATGAAATCTTATCAACATCATTACCAACAGCTTCTAATTCAGCCTTTTTGTCGATAATAAATTGTTTTGCAACAGGAATTAAATAATCTCCTGGATAATAATTTTTTCTCTCAATTTCATCTTCTGGGAAATCAACATTTTCGCCCAATTCTTGTTTAACACGAATAATTAAAGAATTACCAAGCTTTTGGATTTGAGAACCAGCATCATTAATGTAGAATTCTTGATAAACATCGTGTCCATAGAATTTTAAAAGATTAGCTAAAGCGCTACCCATAGCAGCCCAACGACCATGTCCGATATGAAATGGACCAGTTGGATTAGCTGAAATATACTCTAAGATAATATTTTCTTTTTCAATTGAATCTGGGCGACCAAATTCAGATTTTTTCGCATAAATTTCTTTAATTAAGTTAATAAGTAGAGAATTGCCAGCTCTAAAATTGATAAAACCACCAATAACTGAATATTCGCTATCTTCTTTTTCAATAAATTCAACAATTGCATTTGCAATCATAGGCGGAGCAATTTTAGCATTACGAGCCAAAGATGAAACGTTAATAGCCAAATCTCCAAAATCTGGATTTTTTGGTTTTTCAACAGGCAATGTACCCTTTGTGTATTCAGTCATTTGCCCTAATTTACCAACTTTAATAGCTTCTTCAATTGCAGTTTCAATTTTATTTAAAAAGTAATCTCTTAACATATCAACCTCATATTATATATTTCGCAAATTAATTATAATATAAAAAGACTCTGAAACAAGTTCAGAGTCCTTTTCAAAAATTTTATTAAAATTTATATTCTGGAACAATAAATGGCTCGTTATTCGCATCTTTATCAACAAAAGCCAAATAATATTCCATTGCATCTTCCTTACAGTTGTTATAAGAATTTTCAGGCACTAATTCGCAATGCAGTTGAGTCCTATCACCAGAATAGTTTCCTAATACAGATGCAAACTTTTCAATTTCTGCCTTAACTAAACCACCACCATAAGCCTTTGTTTTAGCATCAGTTCCTGATGGCCTAATTTCAATATATTTATCGTCAAATTCTAAATATGTACCATCTCCTACAAATTTGATAGATTTCAAACTATCAAAACTTAATCCATCGGCACTAAACTTGTCATTTAATATGCGTTTAATATCATCTAGCGAAATCAAACCTTTTCTTTTTGCGATAGCTAACGACAAATAGAACATATCATTTTTTGTTCTTAGGGCTTCACCCTCAATCTTTGCTTGTTTTAATTTATTGATATCAGGTTCAGATTCATTGTAGTAAGAAATATCTACACGGGTATCAAATCGACCTTTAATATCATTTTCATCAAATACTTTTTCTAAGTATTCTGATAGATAAATTCCATCAGATTTTAATTGCGCAAGAAGAGCAGAAGCAACAACAATAGCTTCTGTTGCAGATTTTTCTCTCATTGCAACCGCTAAACGCCCATTTTGAGATTCAATCAAGTCTTCTGTACCCATAATCATACCACCAGACTCTTCCCCACCAAATACTAAACGTGGGTTAACGCCTAAATTGATAGAATTTCCAAAAACATCATCGACAACAACGTCTTTATCTGGGTTATTTTTAAGTTGAAGTTCAACTTTTTTCATAATATTGGCAATTTCTTTAAACCCAACAGGTACGTTCACAACTTGAACATCTTTACTTTTTGCCCATTCATCCCAAGATAGAGCAGATGCAGTTGTTTTAATCATAAATCTAGGATGATTATTCCAAAGATTTTCTTTTACAAGCTGAGCAGACCAAAAATCCATCAACAATAAAAACGCTTGGTTTGCAGTAAATACAGTCAGAACTTTTTCATCATCTAAAAGAATATAATCAATACCAAGTCTTTTTAATTCTTCAACTCGTGCAACAGATTCAGTTTGAGTAATTGTTAATCTATCGTGATCTGGGTCGGTAATAAGAACAGCAGTTCCTATTGGATAGCCTTTTAATTTATTTGCATAATCCAAAGTATCTATTACTGGGAAGAACTTTGTTCCATCTTGTTTTTTAGCCAAAACAGTAGCATCTACTGAATAATCGTAAAATGCTTTTTCACCTTTTGGTGTAACATCATATTTACCAATAGAGTGAAAGAAAGGATCTTCTTCAGTATTAAACCAAACAAATTTTTCTGAAATACCAAGTTTTTTCAAAACCCTTGATAAAGTTCGATAAGCTGAACCACCAACATTTTCAATAATAATTTTAGAATCAAATGATTTAATCATATCAAGGTTAACATCCTTAGCAACACCTGATTTTAAATAATCAACATATAAATCAACTCCATCATCCACAGATTTTAGAACAGTTTCGTTAATTAATGGGTTATCTTTTGCTGCAATTTTAATTTCATAAGCTCCATTACGTTTAACTTCATCAAAAATTTCTTGAATTTTGTTTACAAATTCCATAGATTCTTCTGGCAAATATTGAGAGCCTTGAGAATTTAAGTCCTTTGTAGCGTTTTTAACAGAAATTCCGTGGCTTGATGTAATGTACTCACCACCTAATAAATCCAACTTAAAAGCCAAGAATGATGCTAACCAAATTGGAATAGTTTCCCTACCAACTGGAACTAAAGTTTGGATACCATTTGCAGCTTGAATACGAGCAATAGCATCCAAGAAAAGTTTAGAGTTATATCGAACTTCACAACCTGCAACTTTAACAATTCTTTTATTTGGATATTTTTCAACTGCAACAAGAGCTTTAGCTAAGGTTGCTAAAACAATCCCCACAAGGTTGATTGGAAATCTAGTATCTTGCGGAAACAAAATATTTTGAGGTCCTCTAATACCAGCAGTTGAAACCTTTGCTTCTTTTGCGTAGTTTGCAAACCATTCTTCTAAGTTCAAACCTTCAGGATTAGCAACCGCATCATATGGCTTTAAATGCTCTCTTTTTAACATAAAAGAGAATTCACCATCGTTATCAAAATTCATCAAATCTAAATTTTTAATATAATCTGGAGTTTTTTCATAAACACTTTTAAATAACTCATTTTCTAGCGCAACACTAGATGTTTTTAATTCAACCATACCTCTCTCCTTTTTCTATTAAAATAATAATACACTAAAAACTTATTAATATGTAGCCTCTTAATCAATTTTAATGTATAATAAATAAAATAAGGGGAGAAATTTATGGCAAAACAAAAGAAAAATTACGCTTACAGAGAAGCTCACGAATTTAATAAATGGAGATCTTTGTTTCAATTTATAGTCTGTAAAATTGGCTATACTGCAGTCCTAAAACTTGTTTACAGAATGGAAGTACATGGGTTAGAAAACATCCCAAAAGATAATGATTATATAGTCTGCCCTAACCACTTATCAACAATTGATCCACCAATGATGGAAACTTTTATGCCAAGAAATATTGCGTTTATGGCCAAAAAGGAATTGTTTGATATTCCACTTATTAGATGGTGGATTGACTGGTTAGGTGCATTTGCCGTTGACAGAGGAAACCTAGCACCCTCAACAGTAAAAACAGTTAAGCAAATCAAAAAAAGTAACTGGGTCTTTGGAATTTTCCCTCAAGGAACAAGACAAGCACCTGGGACTATTAAAAATGTAGGTAAAGGCTTTGCTGGACTAGCAAGAATGACAAAATGCAACATCTTACCAATCGGCATAATTGGTACTAATGAAAAAAAATGGCTACCCTTCTCTGGTAAAATTATAATTAGAGTAGGAAAAGTTATTCCATATAGTGAAGACTTAGATGCAGTTAGACTTGAATGGATTAGACAAATAGAAGAGTTAACTGGCTTTAAATATATTGAAGAAGAACATGAAGAATTAGTAGACGGAGGTTTAGACAAGAATGAGTAATAGTAATAAACCTGTAAGAAACTTTAACAGAAGAACCGCAAAAGAGTATCACTGGTTTAGAACTTTATTTTTTATGACATTTCTTTTTACAGTAGTATATCCATTTTTTATGATATTCTACAATTTCAAAATCGAAGGTAGAGAAAACATTCCGCCGAGAGTAGCAAAACAAGGGAAATATATGTACGCAGGCAATCACGTATCAGTACTTGATCCACCAATGGTTGCAATGGCCGCATTATGCCCTGTTGCATTTATGGCTAAAAAAGAATTATTTGAATCTACTGAAAAATTAAATTGGATTATTAAACGATTAGGTGCATTTGCCGTTGACAGAAACAAACCCGAAATTGCAACATTCAAAACAGTGCGAGATATTATCGGTACAACTTGGTCTTTAGGCATATTCCCTCAAGGAGGAACTAGACCTTATGGTAAACTTGATGGTATAAAAAAAGGCTTTGTTGTTATAGCAAAAGCCGCAAAAGCTGATGTTGTTCCTGTGGCTATTGCAGACTGGGATGGGTACCCTTCACTTTATCCATTCACAAGACGTAATGTTAATATTAAAATTGGTAAACCAATTTCTTGGGAATTAGAAGACGATGTTATCGTTTATGAATGGTCAAAACAAATTTCAGAATTAGCAAATTATGAAAATTGTGCACCAATCCCAGAATCATATAAAGAAAAAGCTCAAGTATAATAAATATTTGCAAAAGATAAAGCCCCTTTTCAGGGGCTTTATTTTATTTAAAGAAAGGAATTTTGTTTTTATAAATCAAATCTTATACTTGATTTAGTCTTTCAAGAGCTAATTTAGCAGTCTCAGCTACGCCTGGGTCTTGATCGTTTTGAGCAATTGTAAATACAGTTGTCAAATCTTTCTTGTAAGCAGGGCTTTGGATGTAGCTTAATGCTTCGATAGCTGACGCTCTTACCATTGGGTTAGGGTTGTCTTTTAGGTTATCAACTACAGTGATTGCACCTGGCAACTCTGTTAGAGGTACTGTTTGATTTGATAGACGAGCTACTTCATCAGCATAAAGTTTTTGCATAATTGCTGCTGTGAATAAAGCATAGCTTTTGTTTCTTTCAGCTTGTTCTTTTGGTGTGATGTTGTTAGCTAAAGCTTGTTCTGCTTCAGTTACTTCTTTACCAGTCATAATTTTTTCTCTAGCTGCAACTTGTTCTGCAGTTGGACCTGCTAAAGTTGTTGAATCGTAGTTGATAATATTTGTTAATGCATCAAATACTTTTGTATCAACTAATTCAGTAGCTTTATCTGGAGCAACTTTTACCATATTAGCAATTTCTTCCATACCAGCTGCTTGAATATCAAAATCTGGGTTGTTTAATTTTGCGATAAATGAGTTCAAGTCAACTTGAGGAGTGATAGTTTCAGAAGGAACAACTTCTGGTTTTACTGCAGGTGCAGCAGTTACAACAGGTTCTGGAGTAGCTGGAGCTTCTGGTTTAACCTCTACTGCTACTGGGGCTTGAGGAACATTAACATTTGTTTGAGCAGGAACCACTTGTGGAGCAGGAACAACTACAACTTGAGGAGCTGCTGGAACTTCAACTGGAGTAGCTGGAGCTACTGCTACTTGAGGAGCTGCTGGAGCTACTGCTGGAGCTTGAGGTGCAGCTGGAATTGTTGCTACTTGAGGAGCTGCTGGAATTTGTGGAACCGCTTGTGGCATTGGCTGACAAATGTATGGTGGGTAATACATTGGTTGTTGTGCAGTCGCTTGCGGATAAGTATAAACCGGAGCTTGTGGATAATTATACAAAGGTAAAGTTGGTTGAGCATATTGAGCTTGGCAACCTTGACCAATACCTTGAGTACCTACGCTCGGATTGTTAATTTCAATGTTTACAGCGTTTAATTTTGGTTGCTGTGGAACAGGCATATATGTTGTCTGTTGTTGTATCATATACGGATTCATCATTGGTACACATGGAATTTGATTCATAAAATTTTCCTTTCCTACATAAAATTTGAGTCTTTTACCATTCTATCGTTTAAATAACTGTAAAGGTGAAATATTGCCAAAATTGAATTATTTTTTAACAAAACTTCACATAAAAAAGCAAAAATTAGATTATAAGCGGATTTCGGAACCATATAACCTGAATGGGTAAATTTACTGGAAAGAATTTTATTTTTATGCTAAAATCGAAATTGTTAAGATATAGTAAATGGTCAAAATCCAGATATACTTTGAGGATATAGATGAAGATAGATAAAACTAAAACAAGTTCAATCAGAAAAGCGTTTGGGAAAACTTTAACTGAAATTGGCGAACTTAATGATCGAGTAGTTGTCATGGATGCAGATTTGGCATGCTCAACTCAAACACAAATGTTTGGTAACAAATTCCCAGATAGATTCTTTGACTGCGGCATCGCAGAACAAGATATGATAGCAACTGCAGCAGGACTTGCTTCTGAAGGTAAAATACCATTTGTTGCTAGTTTTGCAATGTTTGCAACAGGAAGAACCTATGACCAAATTAGAAATGCAGTATGCTATCCGAACTTTAATGTAAAAATTGTAGGAACACATGGTGGCGTAACTGTTGGCGAAGATGGCGCAACTCACCAAGCTCTTGAAGATATTTCACTAATGAGAAATATCCCTCACATGACAGTAATCGTACCAGCAGACTCAAGAGAATGTGAAGAAGCTATTAAATATGCTTCATTACATGATGGTCCTATGTATATAAGAATATCTAGATGTAATGTTCCAGACATTTTTGATGAACACTATCATTTCAATATTCACAAAGCAGTTGTCCTTGAAGAAGGTACAGATGTTTCAGTTTTCACAAATGGTGAAACTTTAGCTGAAGTCCTACTCGCAGCAGAAGAATTAAAAGAAGAAGGTATTTCTGTGGAAGTTATCAATGTTCCTGTTATTAAACCTTTAGACTTCCAAACTGTAATAGATAGTGTTAAGAAGACAAAATTTGCGGTTACAGTTGAAAACCACTCAATTATTGGTGGATTAGGCTCTGCAATTTGCGAAACTCTTGCTAGCCGTTATCCAACTAAAGTTTATAGAGTAGGTATTCACGATGAATTCGGTCAAAGCGGTCAATCAGATCAGCTAATCGAATATTATGGTCTAAATTCCAAAACTCTAGCAAAAAGAATTCGTACTATGTATAAGAATGAACAAGGAAATATATAATGATAGTATTCCAAAACGTTACCAAAAGATATAAAAACAACCACTATGCACTGAAAAATGTCAGTCTAGAAATCCGTTCTGGAGAATTTGTATTTGTGGTTGGAGCTTCTGGAGCTGGGAAATCTACACTTATGAAACTTCTTTATAGTGAAGAAAAAGCTACAAGCGGAACAATTTCTATTGGTGGTTTAAATATTGCAAATATCTCAAACGAAAAAATTCCTAACTTAAGAAGATGTATGGGAATTGTGTTCCAAGATTATAAATTACTACAAAACCAAACTGTATTTGATAACGTTGCGTATGTTATCAGAACTATGGGAATTAGTAGTAAAGACATTAACGCTCGTGTTAATGGAGCTTTGAAAATAGTTGGATTATACGAAAAACGAAAAGCAAAACCAACAGAATTATCTGGGGGAGAACAACAAAGAGTAGGTATTGCCAGAGCTATTGTTAATGGACCTCCTCTACTTATCGCAGACGAACCAACTGGTAATTTAGACCCTAAGAACTCAATGGAAATTATGCAAATCCTTGACCAAATCAACCAAAGAGGGATTACTGTAATTGTATCAACTCACGATAACGCAATGGTTGATTACTTTAGAAAAAGAGTTATTACTCTTGATAAAGGGGAAATTGTAAGAGACATACAAGCAGGTACTTATGAATAGAAATCTTAGATCAAATGTAAAAAGACACATTCCAAAAGATTGGTTATGTGAATTAAGAATATTATATAGATTAGGGCAAGAAACTCTAGGTGATATTATCAGAACAGGGTGGGTTAACATTGTAATCATTACTACTATGGCTGCAATATTAACCATATTCGGAGCTTGTTTTAGATCAGCAATATCTATTTCCTCATTCTCTAAAGAACTAGGAAGTGCTCTGGAAATTTCTGTTTATCTTAAAGATAGCGTCGAAGCAAGAAACGTAAAAAAAGAAATACAAAACTTTAATCACGTTGAAAAAATTACAGTAATACCAAAAGGAGAATCTTGGGCAAAACTAAAAACTGAAATGAGTTTACCTAATATAGACAATCCTTTGCCTGATACTCTTCATGTTAAGGTTGATAAACCTGAAAATTTACAAGTAGTATTTGATAATATAAGAAGAATTCCAGCCGTTGAGGATATGAGTTACGCTAAAGATTTGGCATCAAAAATTGAACTTGTAAACCATGTTGTTAAAACAATTACAATCGTTGTTATTGGTATTATGGCACTATTAACAATTACAATTATCAACAATACTATTCAGCTTGTTATTCAATCAAGAAAAGAAGAAATTGAAATCATGAGATTAATGGGTGTAAGCAACTGGTACATTAGATTCCCATTTATTATGCAAGGTGCATTTTATGGCTTTACAGGATCATTACTAGCTATGATTCCTCTAAATTATGTCCAAAATGGATTAGCAAATGTTCATAAGTTCTTTATGATACCATCGCCATCTAATGCTCAAAATATAGTTTTAATTGTTATGTTTAGCATGAGTATATTATTTGGTGCAGTAGGTAGTTTCTGGTGTATCAAAAAACACTTGCAGGTATAAGATTTAGATGGCAGATAATAACAACATACTATTAGTAACAGACTATGAAAATATAGCAAAAGAAATTTTAGAAAAACTTGTTTTGCTAAGAGAAACTGATTGCATCACAATATGCAATACTAGAACAATAAAAAAAGCTCTTACTAATTCACTTTATAGTATTGTTATTCTTCATGAAGCAGATTCAACTGAAGCAACATTGAAACTCATTACAAACATTAAAGAAGCTAAAGCTGATACAGAAATTCTACTATTACTTAATAAAGTCAATCCTTCTTTGATTTTAAAAGCTTATGATAGTGGAATATTTGATTATTTTACAGTTGATTCAGATGAGTACGATATACTTATCAAAACAATTAATTGTTTCAAAATTAGAACCCTAAAAGATATTTCAGCAAGAAATGAAAAATTTTTGTACCAACAAGGAGTAATTGATAGCAAAACAAATTTATATCAATACAAACATTTAAAAGAAGTTTTTCTTGAATTTGCAGATAGTCTAAAAATCCAGAATGGTATATTTGTCGTTTTAACATTGGATGATAGCACAAAGACCAAAATATCAATAAATCGTCTTGCTTCAGCCATAAAAAGCTCCATAAGACAAGATGACATCGCTGCAGTAGGAAAAGTTGGGAAGTATTACATAATAATTCCTAATATCGATTTGGATGGAGCTAAAGGTGTTATATCAAAAATTCAAGATAAAATGGGAAACGAGTTTAAAGTTCGAGCAGGACTTTCAAAAGTTGGATTAAATACATTTGAAACTCTCGACAAAAATGCTAACGATAGCTTAACATCAGCTATACAAAACGATATTATGATAGCTAGTTTAGATGAAAATATTGAAATGCTAAATCCTTGGCTTGAAGATGAAGATTCAACAACTAAGAAAAAAGATTTTAAACTATTTAAAACAATCTTCAATAATAAATTGGAAACAATTATTACACCATTATTTTATAGACACCAAAAGGATTTTGAAAACAAACTAACAAATACTCAAGTTAGTCAGTATGCAAATGACATTGAAAGTGTTTTTAGTTTAAAAAATGCAGTTTTACATAGTGAACTTACTATCAGATATAATGGATATGCAAAATTTAAAATAGAAATACAACATAGCGGTTTAGATAGTGCCGAAAATACAAAAATGGAAATTCCATTAAAAGATATGAATAACAAACTACTAACATCACTATTAAAACAACTAAAAGATGAATACAAAAAAACTGCTTATGCGAAAGGAAACGAAGATGCTTAATATAGAACAAAGCGCTCTAGTTATTATTGACATACAAGACAAACTTGTTATGGCTTCTAAATATGGTACAGAGGTGGCAGATAATGCATCTAAATTAGCAAAAGCCGCTAATATATTAAACATACCAACAATTGTAACAGAGCAATACCCACAAGGCTTAGGTGGAACTGTTTTAGAAGTGCAAAACGCATTAGCACAAAATTCATCTAAATTTGAAAAAACATCTTTTTCTGCATTGCTTGAAGAAAATTTTGCAAATAAAATTGCAGAACTTAAGCAAAATGGTATAAAACAGATTGCCCTTTGCGGAATTGAAACACACATTTGCGTACTTCAAACGGCTTACGATTTAATTTCACAAGGTTTTGAAGTTTATATTGTAAAAGATGCTTGTGCAAGTCGTAACAAAAAAGAATACAAAACAGGATTGGAACTACTTAAACAATATGGCGCAAAAATAACTTGCGTTGAAATCGCATTATTTGAATGGTTAAAAACAGCAAAACATCCTAATTTTAAAGAAATTCAAGCATTAATTAAATAATTATGGACTTTGAATTACCATTTCACAGTTTTTACAATCAAATTTAAGCGGATATTTTTTACCCTTAACATCAACTAAGTATAGTTTTTTGCAAGGTTGACCACATAATCCTGCAGCAAATTTTAAACAATGTTTAGTTCGCATAAGCTCTATTCCAGATGGAATAGTTTCTTTTGCTTCTAAAGCTCCCTCTAAAACTTCACAATTACAATTTGAATAGAATTGTTTTGCACTGTCATTAAAAACATTACCTCTATAATCAATTTTAGACTCAGGATAATCCGCATAACGAATAGGGTTTTGAGAATTACGAGTATAATTACGTAACCTTTCGTTACTTAACATTTGTAATAATTCTCGTCTTAAATCGTTAATTTGAGACACTGGTAAAAATGGAATTTTATCATCAAAAATATTGATTTTAGAGCATTTGAAGATAGTTTCACCAGTTTTAAAAAACTGATTTATTAAAGTTTCTTTCATTTTTTCTAAATTTTTTGGCGCTTCACCTACTGGTAATTGGACTTTGACTTCATTAAAATCTTCGTCTTTTGCAGAAATAAAACCATCCTTAACGTAGATAACTACATCAATTTTTCTCACTGTTTTCGTGGTTTCTAGCTGTTTTTCAAATTTTGCATCAAAATTTCTGTACAACAAAGTTCCAGATTTAATTCCATCCATTTTATTTGGGTAAACTTTATTACCATCGACTCTATTTACAAGAAAACCAGTCATTTCACCATCACTAATGAAACAAAGCCCATCTTGAGGGGATAAGTCAGCATTAATTTCAAAATAATTATGGCAAATGCGTTTAACTTTTCCTATTTTTTCGCCACGTGATTTTGGTGATAGGAAATTAAAACACTGAGCTCGTTCGTTTAAGAAATAATCCGTGTACCCCCTGTTAAAAGTTTTATCTGGATTTGGTTCAAAATCCAAATAAACACGACCAGAAGACGTTCTATCCGCATACTTGTTTAGTTCATTATTATAATAAGCAACAACATTCTTAACATAATTGATATCCTTTAATCGACCTTCAATTTTAAATGATTTTACACCAACATTTACTAGGGCTTTTAAAGAATCTGAGGCATTAAAATCTTTTAATGAGAGTAAATATTTATCCTTTAATATAACCTTTCCACTTTCATCAATAAGTGAGTATTTCTTACGACAAGGTTGAGCACATTCTCCTCGATTAGCAGAGCGACCACCATTAGCATATGAAAAATAACATTGTCCACTATAAGAAACACATAATGCGCCGTGTACAAAAGTTTCAACTTCACATTTCACATTATCACAAATTTCTTTTATTGAATCAATGGATAATTCTCGAGCCAAAATCACACGAGAAACCCCAACATTATCAAAAAACTTAGCTTTATCCAGTGTTCGATTATTACACTGAGTACTTGCGTGGATTTCAATAGGCGGAAGCTTACCATCAATCGCAGATTGTATCAATCCCATATCCTGCACAATAATAGCATCTACACCTATTTCATATAATTTATGAACTAAACGAATAGCTTCATCTAATTCTTTATCATTAAGAATTGTATTAATCACAACGTGAATTTTTACATTAAAAAGATGTGCGTAATTTACAAGCTTTTCTATATCAGACAAGGGATTTGGCGCATTTTTGCGCGCACCAAAATTAGTCGCACCGATATAAATTGCATCTGCACCACTATTAATTGCAGCAATTGCAGTTTCTAAATTTTTTGCTGGAGCTAGTAATTCTACCTTATTCATATGGGTATTTTATAACAAAAATTATCATAAATCGTAATAATTAGAATAAATTTTACAATTAATGATAAAATCGAAAAAGAAAGGGAATGTATGAAGATTTCACTAATAAATCATGGTTGCGCCAAAAACCTAGTTGATGCAGAATTAATGCTTGGAATACTGGTAAAAGAAGGTTATCAAGTGACATTGGATGATAACGATGCCGAAATAGTCATTGTAAACACTTGCTCTTTTATTCACGATGCAGAAAAAGAATCTGTTCAAAGTATTTTAGAAATGATTGAAGCAGGCAAAAAAGTAGTTGTTACAGGATGCTTATCTCAAAAGCATAACCAAGAATTGAAAGAAGCTATCCCCGAATTAGCGGGAATGATTGGTACTGCAAATCTTAACGATCTTGTGAAAGTAATCAAAGATATCGAGAAAGAAAAATTTAGCTCATACATTGACGAAAAACCTAAATATACTTACCCTGAAGATGTTGAACGACAACAGATAACAATGGGTGCAAGTTCATATATAAAAATTGGAGAAGGTTGTAACTATAAATGTGGATACTGCGTAATTCCAAACCTTAGAGGTAAATACGTATCCAGACCTATCGAAAACATCGTAAACGAAGCAAAATCCCTCGTCAAAAAAGGGGTAACCGAAATTATTCTAATTGCACAAGATACTTCATCATATGGCATTGATTTATACGGAAAACAAGCTCTTCCAAAACTATTAGAAGAACTTAATAAAATTGAAAACCTATCTTGGATAAGGATTATGTACGCATACCCAAGCCAAATGACAGATGAATTAATTGATGCAATTGCCAAACTTGATAAAGTTGTAAAATATGTTGATATACCACTACAACATTCTCATCCAAGAGTACTTGAGTCAATGAGAAGACCAGTAATGGATTATAGAGAACTTATAAACAAATTAAGAAATAAAATTCCTGGAGTATCGGTTAGAACTTCTCTTGTTGTTGGATACCCTGGAGAAAGTGAAGAAGAGTTTGAGCACTTATATAATTTTGTAAAAGATGTAAGATTTGATAGAATGGGTGCATTTGAATATTCAAAAGAGAAAAACACTTATTCATACCCGCTAAAAGGACATCTTCCTGCAAAAGTAAAAAAAGAAAGACGTAATAAACTAATGGAATTACAACAACAGATTTCATTGGAAAATAACCAAAGTCGTGTTGGTAAAACATTAAAATGTATTGTAGAAGGCTACACTGATGAAGGTGTAATAATTATGCGTTCTGAATACGATGCACCAGAAATTGATGGTGTAGTTTACGCAAGATCAACTAGACAAGTTGTCCCTGGTGACATTGAAGATGTAAAAATCACAAAAGCCGATGAATACGATTTATTTGGCGAAATTATAGATTAATGAAAGGTAAACAATGGAATATATTAAAAACAAAGAACTTGAAGAGAAAGAAATAAAAGGCATATTTACAGATATGGTCAAATATGCTCCATCAAAGCTTTGTGGAATGTTTGGAAATATGATTGCGGTACCAATTTACACCAGTTTATTTTCACAACAACAATACGGACTATACACAATCTCAATCGCAATGCTTTCATTTTTATGTATTATATTCTCAGATTGGGTTGGATTGTCTGGTTTAAGATTTTTTAGACGTCACCAACTTGTTGATGATTTACCTAAATATCTTTCAACACTTGTAATCATTTTAACATTCAATATGCTTTTAATGTTTGCAATTGCATTTATCTTCAAAGATAGTTTATATAGCTTTTTCCACGTACCATTTAAGTATTTCTTAGCTGTGTTATTCTTGATTATTCCAGTTGCAATTAGAGCATTGCTATCACAATTATTAAGAGCACAACTTAAATCAATTTCATACACTATTGCAACTATATTAAACCAATTTGCGACAATACTTATGGCAGTGTGTTTTGCAAAAATCTTTAATATGGGAGCAGCATCTATTCTCTTAGGTATGGGTGTATCAATATCACTAATCGATATATTATTACTCTATCAAAGTGAAATTTTAAAGGTTTTTAAATTTCGAAAAATCGAATGGAAATTCATTTTCCCAATAATTTGTTATGGTATCCCACTTGCTGCAACATCCCTTAGTGCTTGGATTATAACCCAAAGCAATAAGTTTATTATGAATAGTATCAGCGGTTTCGAGAAAGCAGCACTTGTAGGAGCTGGCTATGGTATAACTTTACCTATATTGATGCCTTTATTCGCAATGATTACAGTGGCTGCAATTCCAAGAATTATTAACTTATATGAAGGTAAAGTTGATGTTCGCCCTATCATTACAAAGTTCCTAGGATACTATATTTTAGTAGCATTGCCGCTTGTTACTGTAATGTCTTTATATAGCTTAGATATGGCTCACATTTTTATCAAAAACCCTCAAATGTATGAAGCTAGTCATCTTGTACCTTACTTTGCTTACGGGGTATTTTTCTTAGCGATGACAGACTATACAACATTGCAATACCACCTTGCAAACAAAACACATATCGAATTTATAATCAAACTTATATCAGGCATAATTGGAGTGGGTCTAAACTTTGCTTTGATACCAAAACTAGGCTTAACTGGGGTTGGTATTGCTACATTTGCAGCTAACTTCTTGTACTGTTTGTTGAGTATAATTATTGTTATACCAAACCTAAATCTTCGCTGCCCAACAAACATGCTGGCTAGGATATTTGTAGCATTACTTCCAGCTGCAGGTGTTTGGTATGGATTTAAAATTTACGGGAACGGAATAACTGGAGTATTTCAGATTGCAACACTACTAATAGTGTTCTATTTGGTATATTTCTTTGGTTGTCGTAAGTTAATAAAACTACCAGAGTAATAAAACTTAACATAACATCTATTAATGGCAACTTTAAATGTTTTCATACGTTAAATAATTATGCGAGACATGTGCGTCATGCCTTAAAAATTTGTAATAAAAACTGATTTTTATGTGTGCTCTTGCTAGAATTGTAAACATTCTAAACTATTATCGATAATTTTATAACGTTATGAAAGGATTTAATATGAGAATCAGCAAAAGACCGAAAAGAATAGTTGCGGCAGCTATTACTGCAATGTTCTTATCACATCAAACTTTGATGATGTCTGTTGTTGCTTCAGAGATTACTGGTGTAACTGGTAATAATGGAGTTTATAACATTGACCCTAGCGCTTTAATCAATGGTACTGATATTGGTTACCGCAAATATAAAGATTTCACACTAGATCAAGGAGATATCGCTAACTTAATTTACAAATACGGCGATACAGACATTAATACATTCGTAAACCTTGTTGACAACCAAGTTAACATCAATGGTTTAGTAAACACAATGAGAAATGGCAGTTTCCATAACGGAAAAGCTATCTTCATTTCACCAAACGGAATGATTGTTGGGGCTTCTGGCGTGCTTAACGTTGGTTCATTAGGCGTTTATACCCCAACTCATACAAAATATGAAGAATACAAAGCTAATCCAACTGCAAACTTAAATTCAATTACACAAGTTGATAATAACAATGCTGCAAAAGTTATCACTATCAATGGTAAAGTTATCGCAGCTAATGATGTAGATCTTAGAGGCGGAATGGTAACTGTTGGAAACACTGGTTCAGTTATTGCTGGTGTTAACGAATCAAAAATGGCAGCCCTAACATCTCATAACCAAGCTGAAACATTGTTCAACCAACTTGTAAATACAGATAACTTAAATTCAGCAAATTCATTTGCAAGTGACAATGGTAATATTTACATCAAATCAGGACAAATTGCAGAAAACACAGGTATCAACATTGAAGGTAATCTTAAAAACTTCGGTACAGGTAATACTCAACTAATCAATACAGGTGCCGAAGGTATCAATGTTTCTGGTACTATTGCAAACGCTGATGGTATTGTAAAATTAAATAGTAACTGGGGTGGTATTGACGTTTCTGGTGACATTTTAAACAATGGCACAACTCAAATCTTTAACCTTGGCAGAGAAGGTAAAGTTAGCTTCAATGCAGATGGTCAAACTTATACCTATACAGTAACTCCAGAAAATGGTGTAAACATTTCTGGTAATGTCAACACTACTGGAACTACAACTATCACAAATACTGGTACTGAAGGCATTATTATTTCTGGAACAGTAGCTAACACTGGAGATTTAAGTATTCAAAATGGTGTTGCAGGTAATACTGAAAATGGCAACGCTCGAAACGCTCAAATGGATGCTTTAACAATTACTGGAAATGTGAACAGTCAAGGTAATGCAGATATTGTTAACTACGCTGCAGGTGGTTTAAACATTGACGGCGAAGTAACTAACAACAATGCGAATGTGGATTTAACTGGTGAAACTACAATCACTAACCACGCAGGTATCTTAAAAGTTGACGGCCTAGTTGATACAAACGAAGCAGAATTAACAATGACTAATAATGGTGAAAATTTCGAAATTAACGGAACTATTATTGGTACAAACAATAATATTAATCTTATCAATAACAATGGTGGTATCGACCTAAATAGCACAGGAAAAGTAAATTCTACAAATGATGTTAATATCACAAACATTGGTACTGGCGGTGTGAACGTTAAAGGTCTTGTTAATGCTGGACAAAACGTTAACATTGACAACAAAAACTCTAACGTTGTTATCGGAGATAACACAGAAAACGATAATTATGTTACTGCTGGTAAC
>JAGAJM010000002.1 GCA_017626055.1 bacterium
ATCACTTGGTTGATAAAGTGGTGAAAATCTTCCCATATCTGTTGCATCACCTGTGATAGATAGAGCGTATTTGTTTCTATCTCTCATTGATACACGTTCTAGATATGGAATATTCATATGGTCTGATGAGTGTTGGAACGCATAGTTCATTGTTTGGTTCATTGTTGCAGTTGCACCTACTGTTGCAGATGTAGATGAACCCAGTACTGCTGGGTTAAAGGACTCAACAGATGGAGTACCTGGAGCTGAACCTCCGCCTTGAGGTGCTACATGTTTTGAAAATTCAAAATATCCACCATCTTCTTTTTCAGAATACTTAACATCATATTTAAAGATTGGGGAGTATGCAGTTGATTGATACAAGTTATTTTCTGTTGTTGTAACATCACTTCTTACGTTATCTTTTAATTCGTAATCTGCAAATAAAATTTCTGTTGTATCGGTTTTTGCATCTGACAATAAATTTAAACCAGCTACAACAATATCTGCATCACCTGAGTATTCACCAGCAGTAACTCTATCCATTTGTGCATTTGCTAAATCTACATCACCATAGAATTTTGTATCACCTGCTACGTTTAATTGGTTTAATGACATTTGACCAACTTCGCCATTAAGCATTGATAATGCACCTGAATTTAATGTTAAATTATGACCATCTAAAACGTCTGCGCCACGACCCAAGATTAAGTTTGTTTTTTCTAAACTTACGTCAACAACGCCACCGTCAAGAGCTGTAATAATATCATTATCTTTATCATATTCTAGGGAATTAACTTTGTCATTAAGATAAACTGCACCAGTTTCATCACCAGTAACTTTTAAGTTATAGTTAACACCATTAATTTTATCTTCCATAACAAGCTTACCACCAGTTTTTGCTTGCAATGTAAGATCTAATTTCTCGTCAGGATTATCAGGAATTATAAAGATTGCATCATTACTTTCTTCAACTAAAGTTAAATCTTCTTTTTTACCTGAATAATCAAGCCAATTGCCATTTTCATCATATCGATCATATACAGAAACTTTAGACTTATTACCTGCATAATGAGATATAAAGCTATCTTCTGCTCCAATAGTCAAATCACCAGTAGTATATATTGCAGGAGTAGAAGTAAAGAAATATGGAGAATCATATATATTAGTTATAGTACTATAGCTGTTACCTAAAACTACAACATCTTTATCTGCAATATCTCTATATTGCTCATCTCCAATAACAGTATCTCTTACATTATTAACAAAGTTAGAATTAATAATACCTTCTTTTATCTCACCTAAATTCATAAATTGTGGTACTGCAGAATTCTGTAAACCATAAGGCATCCCATAGCCATTTTTTAAAATCGTAACAAAATGTTGAGTAGAATTAGCAAGAACATTACCTGTATATTTATCAATAGAACCTCTATTTAAAACTGAAGCGGCACCATTACCAACGAAATCAGCTTTTAATGTGCCAATTGTAGCATTATCATAATTTATAATATTTACAGGTGCGATAAAACCACCAGAACCACCATAAGATAAGTTAGTCGTATTTAAAAATAATGCATCAATATTTTCAATATTTGAAGAATTACCAATAACAGCATTTCCCCAAGCTCCGATAGTCATATCAATACCTATACCAGAGCCGACAAAAATATCTTGAACTTCATTGACATAATCTGCAGTAATTTCTTCTGTTTCAAAATGAACAAATGTACTATTGTCAGTAAAATTATCTAAAGTGTAATTATATTTAATTGAAGGTTTATTGGTATCACTTAAAATATTGATATCATAATACTCTTGAGGAAGCCAACCCTGAGAAAGTGCATATTCTAATTCAGGTATAACATTTTCTTTCCATAAATTAGATGAATTAGCATCGATAACGACATCAACACCCATATATTCTTTTACATCAAAGTTAATAGAAGAATCACCGGTACCATACTCATTAGATACCTGAGGAATTGGTGCCATGATAACTTCTGGACTTTGTGCTTGTGCCATACCCATCGATGTAATACCCGCTAATGTAGCAACGGCAAACGCTGACATAGTTTTTCCGTATTTTCTAGTTAGTTTAGACATACTCCGAACATCCTCATATTTTTGAGTTACACTTCAAAAGGATATAACCTTCCGATAGTTCTATCGGTTATTTTGTTGAGAGACTTTAGGATTTTTGGGCTAGTTGTTACAATACTAAATATTATATATCCTCTTAGATATATTATAATACTTTTTAATTAATAATTCAAGTGTTTAGGATAATTATAAACTATTCATTACATCAATCATACACGCTCTTGCAACATCAGTCACAAAATCCATATCTTCATACTCGATAATAAGTGGGGGATTAAAATAAATAACATCTCCCAAAGGGCGAAGTAAAACACCTTTTTTCAAGGCTTTTTTATAAATTTGATAACCTAATCTCAATTTGGATGGATATGCTTCTTTCGTCGTTTTATCTTTTACTATTTCAATCGCATTTATCAAACCGATATGACGAACTTCACCAACATATGGCAAATCTTCAAACTTTTCTTTTATAATTCGATTAAAATATTTAGCCTTGTCATTTGCTTTTTCAATAATATTTTCATCTTTTAAAATATTTAAAACTTCAATAGCCGCAGAACACGCTAAAGGATTACCTGCGTACGTATGGCTATGCATAAATGCTTTACCCTTATTATAATCATCATAAAATGCATCATAAATTTCCTGAGTGGTAACACAAATTGACATTGGCATATAACCACCTGTAAGTCCTTTAGATAAACACATAATATCGGGACTAACTCCAGCATGGTCAAATGCAAACATTTTACCTGTTCGACCGTAACCTGTGGCTATTTCATCTGCAATCAAATGCACATTATACTTATCACAAAGCGCTCTTAATTTTGTTAAATACAATGCAGGATAAACTTTCATACCCGCAGAACCTTGCAATAAAGGTTCAACAAGCATTGCACAAGTGTCTTTCCCAAACTTTTCAAATACTTTTTCAGCCTGCTCAAAACATTCACAATCACAATTATCTCGGCATTTACCATAAGGACATCTAAAGCAATCTGGTGCTGGTACTCGCTCAACATCTAGCAAAATAGGCTTATAAATCTCAGTGTACAAATCACAAGCCCCAACAGACAACGCCCCAATTGTTTCACCATGATAAGCGTCAGTTAACGCCATAAAACGTCTCTTGTGAGTATTCCCAACCTGTTGGTGATACTGAAAACTCATCTTCATAGCCATTTCAACCGCAGCAGAACCATTATCCGCAAAATTAAACTTACACAAACCTTTTGGCAACACTTCCACTAATTTTTGGCACAAAGTAATAGCCGTTTTATGTGTAAAATTGGCAAAAATAACGTGTTCCAATTTGTCTAATTGATTTTTAATAGCTTGATTAATTCTAGGGTTACAATGCCCTAAAAGATTACACCACCAAGAACTTACAATATCTTTGTAACAATTACCATCAATATCATAAAGATTTATACCAGAAGCTCTTTCAACAACAATTGGCGGTAACGTTTCATAGTCCTTCATCTGAGAACAAGGGTGCCAAATATATTTCAAATCTTCTTCTTGCCAATTTGTCATCTTTTAAATTAAACCTCTCAAAAAACAATCTTCTAATTCTAAACTTGTGGCATTATTTTTAACAGTCGCAATGACTTTTACGCCAGTCAAACATTCAACTTGTTCTAAATTATCTTGATGCATGAAATTATCACAATCAAAATTATTCAAAATAATCCCTTTGACATTTAAACCTTTAGACTTTGCATACTCACAAGTTAGTAATGTTGAATTTATAGTCCCTAACCCACCATCAGCAACGATAATAACATCTAAACCAAGAGTTTTAATAACCTCTGGCAAAAGAATTGTTTCATCCGACAAACTAAATGGACAAGTAATCCCTCCAGCGCCTTCTACAACAATAAAATCATACTTACTCGATAATTTTCCATAATCATTGAGGATTTTATCAAGAGAGATTTTTACACCAGTCCTACCAGAAGCTAAATGAGGAGAAACTGCTTCCCTAAATGAATAAGAAACATTATCATCAAGAGTAAAATCACCACCAGAAATTTTTGCAACATAATCAACATCATTGACTAAATCTGGCGAAAGTCCACTAAGGGCAGGTTTGTAATACCCACAATTCACACCCTTTTCTCTCAATAATTTCACAAGCAATGCACTAACATAGGTTTTACCAACATCAGTTCCTGTTGCAGTTATAAATATTCCTTGAGTATCCCTATTCATTTCCATAAAAAAATTGTAAAACAAAAACGACCCGAAATCCATCGAGTCGTTTTTTGAATTTATTAAACTAATTATAATGCAGTTGCAGAACCATCTAACAAGTAGTCATAGTGTCTGATATCATCATAATTGTTAGGTCCGTTGTTAAGTGGAGCTAATGCTGGAGCTTGTGGTTGAGCTGGAGCAGGAGCTGGTTTTGTAGAACGTTTACTTAACAATGAATCAAAATCAGGTTCTAGAGTTAATTCGAAGTGGAATCTACCCATATGTCTGTGACGTTCATAAGCGTTGTTGATCAATGGCCAACCCCAATATAAACGAGCACTTAAGTCACCTGGCAATTGAACCCTTACACCCGCACCAACAGAAGCTAAGAAGTAACTTCCATCGTAAGCATCTTCTCTAACATAAGGGAATACACCCGCAGTATCAGCAAAGATAGCACCTTTCAAGTAGTGACCAACATTTCTTCTTGTAAAACCTTCACTTGTTGTATAAGTTCTAGGTCCAAGAGGGAACATCAATTCTCCACTGAAGAAGTAACCACTCTTACCAAGCATTACACCTTCTGAATAACCTCTAACAGTTGCCAAACCACCTGTTTGGAATTGATCCAAATAAGGAATATGTTTGTTATTAGGGATTACTTGGTAACTACCTCTCAACTGACCGATTACACCATGAGAGAAGTCGTGCAATCTTAAGAATCCACCTGAATATTTGAAGTAATTAGATTCACTATCAAAAATAGGGAATGCCATAGATGCAGTTTGGTTCAAATACCAAATACCATATCTTGTATCTTTTCTAATATTAAAACCTAAATCCACGCTTGTAACTTGGTCTGTATTAGAGATGTAATCATCTAAAATACCGCCTGTTGGATCGTTATTTAACCAAGTTCTTGAACGCTTGTAGTTCAAAGCTGCGTGAGTTCTGAATTCAAAACCACGTTCTCTTACGATTGGTTGATCATAATACAAGCTATATAAATAAGAATAAGTTTTTAGTCTGTTACTAAACAAAGCATGAGCCAATGGATCATCCATATGTTTAACTTTGGCAAAAGTTGAAGAATAAGTAAAACCTACTCTACCATCTTTTTTGTTAACAGGAACACTATAATCGAAGAATGGGCTCACTGCACCACGAGAGAAGTATGTACCTAAAGACATTTGGTCACGTCTATGGAACAAACTATCTGCAACGATTGCAGGACCACCTCTTAATTGACCTGTACTTCTACGACCAGCGTTATCCATCATACCAATAATGTGGAATGGGAATGTTTCTTGCGCAGTCAATTCAATATCTGTTGTACCTGGAGTAGAACCTGCTCTTAAGTTTGCAGCTAAGTTTACGCCTTCGTGGTATCTATTAAAGTCAAGAACATCTTGTTCTAAACTAACAATATCAAACAATTCGCCAGATTTTTGTGGCATACGATCAAGGATATATTTATCAGTTGTGTATTTGTTATTTATAACTGAAACTTCACCAATTTTAGCTTCAACAAGCCCGATTTTAATATTGCCATTAGAAACAGTTTGTTCTGGCAAATATGCACGAGCAGTTACGTAACCTTTTTCTGCATATAAATCATTCAACGCTTTAATCGCAGCTTGAATATCTGAAATAAATACGTTACGACCAACATATTGACCGATAACACTATTAATTTCTTCTTTAGTTAAAATTTCAGAAGGTGATACTTCAATAGAGTTAACATAAACACCCTTTGTACCAACTTCATCAACAGTAGCTTTCATTGAGTCTGGGATAGATGTATTTGGCGCCGCATAGTTTTTAACCGCAGAACCGCCAGTACCATATCTTTTGTTTTCATATTGATAATAATCGCTTTCGCCACGTCTTCTATTCTTATCGTAGCGCATCATATCACTATCGTGAACTTGAGATCCACCAATCTCGTTCATAACTGGGATACCGCCATGAGTAAAACCAAAACCCGCATCAAAAGAACCAGCGTTACCGATACCTTCGCCTGCGGCATAAGCTTGACCAGAGATTGTTAAAGCACAGATAGCAGAAACAGTTAAAACAGTTCCTAATAATCGATTACTTTTCTTAATCTTCTTCATTTTGTAAATACCTTCTATATTATTTTAATGTATATCTAGCTATATATAATTAAATATATCTTGTAAGTATATTTTTAAACAATGGTAGTTAAATAAAAACCTTTTATTAAGATTTAGTTACAAAACCAACCACATTTTACTATAATACCTACCTTACCATTATATAGAATTGCGAAAATCATGTAAAGATGTAACAAAAAAAATAAATCAAACGGATGAGTAGGTTTTAATTTCAAGACTTTTATGATATATTAAGATTGTTAAAGGAGAAGCATTATGAAGAAAAGTTTAGGTTTATTATCAACACTTATCACTGTTGGGTGTTTATCAATAGGCACAGTTGCATCTGCAGAAGGCTTAGGCGTGGCTATTGTTGACGTTCCACAAGTAGTTGCAGCATCTTCAGAAGTTCAAAAACTAAAAAAAGAACAACAAACAAAAGCTGAAGAAATCGTTAAATTTATCGAAAAAGCTAGAAAAGATGTAGCAAGCATAACTGATGCCGACAAGAAAAAAGCTGCAGAAGAAAAATACACAAAAGAATTACAAGACAAGAAAACTAAAATGGATGCAGAATACGCAACAAAATTAAAAGCAATTGACGCATCTATTTCTAAAAAAATCGAAGAACAAGCAATTCTTAAAGGTTACGATGTTGTATTAAGCAAAGGCATTGTTCTATATGGCGGAAAAGATATAACTAACGAAGTTATTAAAGCAGTTAAATAATTAAATTTATTTAATAAAAAAAAGACCTCTCAAATGAGAGGTCTTTTTAATTGACTTAAATGTCTTTATAAGAACCTTTAAATTCATCTCTATAAGATGTGTGTAAAAGTTCATGAGCCTTATGAGAATTAGGTTCACCCAGATATTCTTCATACAATTTCTTAATATCTTTATTGTCATGAGATCTTCTGAATTGAACATCTTTTAAATCTTCATTATAAAGACCTTCAGCTCTTAGCTTACGTTTTTCTGGAGAATTGCAACTAATTGGTTGACCACCACCATTTACACATCCGCCAGGGCAAGCCATAACTTCTAGCAACTGGAAGTTTGCAGTACCATTTTTAATTTCTTGAATAGCTTTTTCAGCTTCTCTCAATGTTGATACAACTCTAATAGTAACTTTTGTACCTTTAATATCAAGAGTAACAGACTTATTGTAAGCTGATTGATCAACGCCACGTAATTCTACAATATCATTATTAGCAATATCTTCACCAGTTACCATATAGTAAGCTGTTCTAGCTGCGGCTTCAGCTACACCACCAGAAGCACCAAAGATAGTTGCAGCACCAGTGTATTCACCAAATGGGCTATCTGCCATTTCTGGTTCGATAGTTTTTAAATCAATACCAGCTGACTTAATCATTTGTGCAAATTCTTGTGTTGTTAATACATAATCTGTATCAAAATTACCATCAGTTGTTAATTGATTACGCTTAATTTCAGCTTTTTTAGCGGTACAAGGCATAACTGAAACAACAACAGTATTTTCTTTTGTATATCCTTCTTTTATTTTTGGAAGAATATCTTTAATTACCGCTGATAACATAGACTGTGGTGACTTACAAGATGATAAATGATTTACCATATCTGGATGTTGAGTTTCAACATATCTTACCCAAGCTTGACAACAAGAAGTAAATAAAGGTAGATTTTCACCTTTTTTAACTCTTGATAAGAATTCTGTTGCTTCTTCCATAATTGTTAAGTCTGCAGCAAAGTTAGTATCAAATACCAAATCAAAACCAATTTGACGCATTGCTGCATAAATTTTGCCAATTACATTTTCACCAGCTGGCATATTGAATTCTTCACCGATAGCAACACGAACTGCTGGTGCAACTTGTACAACAACCTTTTTATTAGGGTTATTAATTTCATCCCAAACAGCATTAACTTCATTTCTAATAGTTAAAGCACCAGTAGGACAAACTGCTTTACATTGACCACAGAACACACAATCAACATCAGCTAAAGCTCTACCAGCCATTGGTTGAACAACAGTTTTAGAACCACGATTTGCAAAACCAAGAACTGAATGACCTTGGAATTCAGTACAAGCTCTAACGCAAGCACCACAAAGAATACATTTATTTGCATCTCTGACGATTGATGGGTTGCTATTATCAATTGGTAAATATTCTTCTTCTTTTTTATCTGGGAATCTAATATCTTTAATACCATATTCTTCAGCATATTGTTGAAGTTCACAATTACCACTTCTATCACAAGTCAAACACTTTTTATCGTGATTTGCCAACAATAATTCAAGAACAGTTTTTCTAATTCTTCTGGTTTTTGCAGTATTCAAATGGATTTTTAAGCCATTTTCTGGAGGCATAGTACAAGATGATTGAATACCTCTACCTTCAACTTCTACAACACACATTCTGCAAGCACCAAAAGATGTCAAGTCTGGACGATAACAGAATGTAGGAACATTTAATCCTGCTTTTCTAATAACTTCAAGCAAATTCGGTTCATCTGTAAATTCAACCTCTTTGCCATCAATAAATAATACTTTTTTATCTGTCATAATTTTAATTCCTTATAATTATTACTCTAATACGATAGCTTTGAACGGACAGTTAGTTAAGCAAGCTTCACACTTGATACACTTAGCTTGATCAATTTTGTGTGGCTGTTTAACTTCACCAGAAATTGCTCCAACTGGACAAGTTCTAGCACATTTTGTACAACCTTTACAAAGAGATTCTTCGATAACGATTTTCTTCATCGCTGTACAAACACCTGCTGGACATTTTTTGTCTTTAATGTGAGCAATATATTCATCTCTAAAGTATTTTAGAGTTGATAATACTGGGTTAGGAGCAGTTTTACCTAAACCACAAAGTGAACCATCTTTAACTGCTTGAGCTAAATCTTCTAATAGATCTAAATCACTCATTTCACCTTTACCAGCTACAATCTTTTCTAAGATTTTTAGCATATTTTTTGTACCTTCACGACAAGGTACACATTTACCGCAACTTTCGTTTTGAGTAAAGTTCATAAAGAATCTTGCAACTTCAACGATACAAGTATCTTCAGCCATTACAACAAGACCACCAGAGCCAACCATAGCTCCTGCTTTAATCAAGTTGTCATAATCCATAGGTAAGTCTAAATGTTCTTCTGTTAAACAACCACCTGATGGACCACCAATTTGAACGGCTTTGAATTTTTTACCATTTCTGATACCTCCACCGATATCAAATACGATTTCTCTTAAAGTTGTACCCATTGGAACTTCGATTAGACCAGTGTTATTAACTTCACCAGTTAAAGCAAAAGTTTTTGTACCTTTAGAAGTTTCAGTACCCATTTGAGCAAACCAATCAGCGCCATTCAACATAATTACTGGAACGTTAGCTAAAGTTTCAACGTTATTAATTAATGTTGGACGACCAAATAAACCTTTGTTTGCTGGGAATGGTGGTTTTGGTCTTGGCATACCACGTTCACCTTCAATAGACGCAATAAGAGCTGTTTCTTCACCACAAACAAAAGCTCCAGCACCTTCTTTGATATGTAATTCAAATGAGAAATCACTTCCCATAATATTTTTACCTAAGAAGTTACGAGCTTCGGCATCTGCGATAGCTTTTCTTAAACGTTTGATAGCTAGAGGATATTCTGCACGAACGTAAATATAACCTTCATCTGCACCAATTGCGTATGCTGCAATAGCCATACCTTCTAACAATTTATGAGGGTCGCCTTCCATAATTGAACGATCCATAAATGCACCTGGGTCACCTTCGTCCCCGTTACATACAACGTAAGATTTTCCACCTTTATTTGCCGCAGTAAATCTCCATTTGCGACCAGTTGGGAAGCCTCCGCCACCTCTACCACGTAAACCAGATTTTTCGATTGTTTCAATAACGGCATCTGGATTTCCTTCTTTAATAACATTAGCTAACGCTTCATAACCTCTAACTGCAATTGCTTCATCTAAAGATTCAGCATTAATTTTACCGCAGTTTGCTAAAGCTGTACGAGTTTGTTTTGCATAGAAGTTAATTTCTTCATTTTTGTGAACATGTTGATGAGTTTTTGGGTCTGTGTATAAAAGTCTTTCAACAGGTTGATTATTTTTTACATGACTTTCATAAATTTCTTCAACATCAGATTCTTTTACTTTTACATAAGTAACGTGTTTATCTGGAATAATAACCAAAACACCTTGTTCACAGAAACCATGACAACCTGTTGGAACAATTGTCATTTTATCGTAATCAGTAAGAGTTGATACATCTGCACCTAATTCTTTGAATTTTTCGATAATTTTCAAAGAACCATTCGCAACGCAACCTGTACCTGCGCAAACAAGAACTCTTAACCCTTGTTTTTTTATTTCTTCATGAGCTTTTTCTTGCTCTTGTTTAATATCAATATTTAATTCTTTAACCATACTATCTTTCTCCATTCAAAAGAGTTTCTAAAATAACTTTTATAGCATCAGATGTCATTTGCGGATAAACTTTTTCGTTAATTACGCAAACTGGTGCAAGACCACAAGCACCTAAACAACTTACAGTTTCCAAAGAGAATAAACCATCATCTGTTGTCATTTGACCATCTTTCAATTTTAAATATGACTTAATAGCGTTTAGTACTGGCATTGAACCACGAACGTGACAAGCTGTTCCATCACAAACTTTAATTTCATATTTACCTTTTGGATCCAATGAGAACTGAGCATAAAAAGTTGCAACACCAAAAACTGTTGCTGGAGAAAGCCCTTCAATCTTTGTACCAATGTAAATTAACGCGTCTTCAGGTAAGTATCTGTATTCTTCCTGAACCTTTTGCAAAATCGCAATTAAGTTAGATTTTTTTGAACCATAAGACTCAAGAATCGAATCTAGCTTAGCAGTATCGATTTTGTGAGGATTAGTAATACTCATTTCAAACTCCTATCCTATATATTCAATTGTATTAACCCACAACTGCCTGTACACTAAAATAAACAGGTCAATTAATATCTACATACTAGCATAAAACACTTGTTATGACAAGAGTTTAATCTAAAGATTTCACTTGTTTTGTCAAATTTTCAAAGGTTCTAAAAAAAGCTCTGATAAAATTATCTTGATATACGTGAGTTGACTTAAAAACAGCCTCATCGCCATCAGAATTTTTAAACTTAACTTGAGCAGATTTTTCAAAAGAATAGGTATCAGCATAAGGATGAACGACAAAATTTGTAGTCATTGGATTACTACCATCTCTATTCCTTACAGTTAAAGAAATCATATTATCTGTAATATTACGAACATATTTAGGTAATTTGTGTGTATCATTCGGAACAGACTTACTTACCAACAATTCAACGTTATTAGCTTTTGCATAACTTTCTAAAGCTGGCTGAACAGGATACAATCTATCTAAAGCCAATGAAGCTGGACCAGCTTCTTCTAAGCACCTTGCTATTTTCACATGGGGAATCGGTTCAATAAATAAGGGTAAAATCTTCATAAAATTTCTCCTAAGAAAATTTTACCCCAAAATATTTATAAAATAAAGTGCTATTTTTTATTTTTATTCACTGTATAAATATAAGATACCAACATTAAGATAATACCCAAAGCTAAAAATGCCACCAATTTATACAACGCATCAACTTTAGCCAAATCATAGATAAATATTCTTGCAATTGTCAAAATAATTATCCCAATACCTGCATTAATCAAATATCTGCGATTTTTCACAATACCGACAATTGTTGCAATACCTGAATATAATACCCAAGATAACGAAATCAAATATTGCCATCCTTCGCCATACAGCTTTGGAATACCAGCACTTTCACTATGGCAAAGCAAGAATCCTAAAAATACCGCAACATATTTAAAGAAATCAACTTTATCCCAACGTGAGATCATTACACAAGCAACAATTGCCAATAAATAAGCTGCAAATCTCAAATTAACAATTGGAAGATACGCATCTGGATACCAATAAGAACCACATAATAACAATATTGTTGCTATCGAGAATATTGAATAAGATGCAAAATTAAACAATAAAGACTGAGTTAAGTTCGCAATTTTCTTAGCATTTAAAGAATAAATATAGCCAATAATTGTAAATATCATCAATCTATTAAAATTAATAAAATCATCATCTTCAGAAATTCTCATCAGATAAGAATTCACCTCACCAACGGCATAAATATACCCCATAGATAATCCCATAAATTTTACCCAATTTGCAGCACGAATAGCAAATCCACGTAAAAACATTGATGAGAACATCATACATACAACAGGAATCATAAATACAAATGTTCGAGGATTAACAATTGGAGCATATTTTGCAATTAAACAAACCTCATTTCCAGATTGAGCAATTAAAGCTCCAACAAATGCGGTTGAATAGAAACCAACTACGGCAGGCACCAAATAATACAACTTAAAGGTTGCAGCTAAGACTGATAAAATTAAAGCAACAACAGTCCAACTTATTACACTTTGTACATCATTTAAAATAAATACAATGTACAACCATACATTTAGTAATACAAAATATTCATAAGTCTTATAAAGAAGATTTTGAGCAACTCTGGAGCTTCCCGCTAACAATAAATAAATTAACGCAGTAACAACAAATGCAATACCTAACTTTTCGTGCGCATTACTAAATAACAACAACGAAAATACAGTTAATAAAGCATAATTTATCCACGATGAAATATTATCAATAAGACTTGCCTTATCCCTAAATAAATCATATAAAATATACACTCCCCACAAAACTAATGGGTAAACATAACTTACTTCCTCGTTCTTAAATAAGAAGACTTTAAATACATAGATATTTGTCATACACAACATTGATAGAGCTAAATTTATAGTATTTAAAAGTTTATATTTTTGATTTTTTAGAGTAAACACCAATGACAAAGTATTTAAGAAGATAATAAATCCAAAGATTTCTTCAATACTTGCTTCAGCAAAAACTGGAGTTAAATAACCGCCCACTAAACCAACAATAATCATTGATGCCGTTTTCAACTTATCAGAAACCATATAAGTTGAAGCTAACAACACTCCTCCGATGATTAACGCCGTAATTGAACCATATAAATCCAATACAGTTGCACCACAATATGTAGTAATAAAGTAAGTGGCAAAACCTGTACCTAACAATACTTCTGAATAATTTTTAAGATTTTCTTTTTTATGAATAACTGAACCTGCAACCAACAAACCTGAACCAAGTAAAATCCCAAAAACAAATTTCATAACTGGAGTAATAACAATAAATGGTGAAACTAATTTAATCAAAATTATCACAGCTATAATTATTGCCAATGCACCAATTTTATTAAAGATATTACCCAATAAAGCTTTTTGCAAATCAAAATCTTCCTTAGGTGTACTTTCAATAAACACAGGTTGAGTTTTAGGTTGCTCAACATCCTGCTCTGAAATTTTGGGTTGAACAATAACTTTTTCTTCTTTTTCAACTTCTAGAATTTGTTGTTCAAATTTAGTTGATTGCTCAACTACATCTTTTTCTGGCACAACTTGGGGCGTTGTAAATGCAACTTTTTCATAGTCATTAATCTTTTTACAAACATATTTTAAAGTATCTGATAATCTATCAATTTTACCTTGTAAAGAAATAATCCAACATACAAGAACAATCAATAATAAAAAGCTAAAAAATCCCATAAATATACTCCTCTACAAAAGAAGAATATCATAGCAAACAAAACATGTGCAACTATATTAATTTGTCACAATAATCAGAAACTGGACAATTTGAACACATTGGTTTTATTGGCTTACAAACATTTTGTCCATGGGTTACTAACAAAGTATTTATTGGGATCCAATATTCAATAGGCAAATTTTCTCTTAAAGCGAATTCTGTTTCCTCAGGATTTTTTGTTTTAATATACCCTAAACGATTAAAAATTCGATGAACATGAACATCCACGCAAATTGCAGGCTCACCAAAACCCAAAGTCATAACAAGGTTTGCAGTCTTTCTACCAACCCCTCTAAACTTACAAAGCTCCTCAATTGAATTTGGAACTTTACCATCATATTTTTCGACAATAAGTTTTGAAAGTTCAATAATTTGTCCTGCTTTATTTTTGTAAAAACCAACAGGATAAATTGCTTTTGCTAAATCATCTTCATTTACCCCCATCATTTCTTGAGGAGTTTTTGCGAGTTCAAGCATCCTTAAAGTTGCAGGGTAAGTTGTTCTGTCATTTGTCCTCAAGCTAAGAATACAAGCTATCAAAACTAAATAAGGATCTTTAAAAGAATCCATAAGTTTTACAAAATCACTTTGAGGTTGCTTTGCGTCTTCCAATAGCTTTACGACATTACCAACACGTTTCATTAGCTTAGTAACCCTTCAACATCAACTACTGTTTTTAATCTCAATGCGTAAATGTTACCCCTATCAAACCTAGCTAATTTAACCGCATCTTTTTCTGTTGTAATAATACTTCCTGAAATATCTACAATATCTCCAGCTGAATACTGATGATGATCATCAAAAGTAACAGTATTGACAACTTGGTAATCTTTTAAAAAATCATAAAACTGTTGAGGCTGACCAATTGCGCACATAGCAGTAACTGCAATCCCTTCCATTAAACGTTGGCCAGTTTTAATATCATATACGTAATCTGGTTCAGTGTAGCAAATACTTGTAGAAAGTTTTAGTCTTTTTTGCATAATTCTTGCAACTTTTTGTGCAACTTCGTGATTAGTGTTTTTGCTTACAACTACAAACTTATCAATACGTTCTAAAGCCTCTGGACCTTCTCTCAATGGACCAGCTGGCAACAAACACTCATTACCAAAACCTTTAACACTATCCATCAAAACAACATCTAAATCTCTATGCAATTTCCTATGCTGAAATCCATCATCTAAGATAATAACTTCAACCCCAAATTTATCTACGGCATGTTTTGATGCCATATAACGATTACGACAAGTAAAAACATAACATCCTGGGGTATTTTCAGCTAACCAATAAGGTTCATCTCCAGCATCAACAGCATCAAAATAAATCATAGCTCCATCTGAAATCATATTAATTGCTCTATTACTCAAATGTCCACCATAACCTCTTGATACAATTGCAACTTTTCGACCTTGAGAAATTAAATATTTAGCAATTTCAGATACAACAGGAGTTTTACCAACTCCACCAGTTGTCATATTACCAACGGAAATAACAAACGCATCCACTTTCTTTGGTTTGATTATTTTTTTATCGTAAAAGAAATTTTTTAAACGACTTCCAACGCCATAGAAATACGAACAGAACTTTAAAATTTCAAATAAAATTCCTTGAGGATCCCTTTGATAATGAATTTGTGTAATTTTAGTCTTTATATTTTGCATATTAGAACATTAATCTAAATAGTAAGAAACGTTTGTTCAACTTATCCGAGAATTTTCTCAAGTTAGAAGTTGTTGCCACAGTATCTTTAACTATTTGTTGTAAATCAGATGCTTGATTTGGATTTGCAGGGTTAACTCTATTAACTGTATCCAAAGCAGTTGCAACTTCAGCCATTGCACAGTTAACATTTGTAACCGCAGTGGCTAATTCATTTTTCAACTTATCATCTTTAGTCATGGCATTAACACTAGCAGTGATTTGAGATAAGTTTTCTGAAATAATTTTTAAATTCTTACCAGTAGTTTCCGCATCAGCAGCATCCATAACTTTGTTCAAGTTTTGAGCTAGCTTATCGACAGAATCAGCTGTTGAGAATAAAGTTGTCTTGAATTGTTTATCTCCAATTATTGAATTTACGTTAGCTGACAATTTTGAAAAATCATCAGTAGCACGTTTTGTCATAGATAATAACATTTCAATATCGCCTTTAGATGATTCTAATAATGCATCAACTTTTTCTAAAGTTTCAGTAGATTTTGCAGTCAAAGCATCTAAATTGGCAATAGTTAATTTTAAATCGTTAATTGTATCATCAGTCAGAATTTCATTAACTTTTCTGTTAGTTTCAGTTAATGTTTCAGCAGCTTTGTACTGCCAATCCATAAAATCTGACAATCTTAAAGGTTCAATAATTGTATATGGTGAATCTTGATTTGGATAAACTAAAGGCATTTCATCAAGCGGAACAAGTCTTAATTGATAAGCACTACCTTCCTTAACAGAAGCACCTTTCAAAAAGTCTGGTAAAACTAACCCTGGTAAATTAATGAAATAACTTACACGATACGCATAAGGTGTTTTAATATTATTTTTATAGTTGTAAGGAATTGAATCTTTTGCTACAACTTCAACACTTTTTATTTTACCTACTTCATAATATTTATCACTCAACTTCATTTGAACAGGGTCGTTTTTATGAAGTAAGTGTCTATCTTGCATTGGAATATAAATTACATTTGTTTTTGGAGGAGTGATTTCAAGGAATAATTCACCAATTAAACCTGACTGCTGGATAGAGAATAATGATGCTCGTGGAATTTGAACAGACGGATCTGTAATAACAAATTTCACATTTACATAACCATCTTCACCTTTAACAATTGGTGTAATTTCTTCAACTTGCCCCACTTTCAAGCCCATCATCTGAACACCAGCACCTGGTCTTAACCCATTAACATCTTTAAATTGAATTTCAATACGTTTTGCATTAGTTAAAGCACGACCTTTGACCTTTAATACTGTTCCAACGAGTAAAATCAAAGCTATTAATGTTAATAATCCAACCTTAAACGATGATGAAAATTTCATAAAACCTTTCCTCAATATTCAATATACCTAATATTTTATCAGAAAAATAAAATTTCTGTAAAGTTTTTAACCTAAAGAAAATTCAACACCCAAGATAAGTACACTATATAGTTGATTTTTAGCAAAAAGACTACATAAAACTTAACAAATCATGTATAATTTTAATAGGTTATATTGACTTTGTAAAAAATATAATTAAAACCATAAAAAAGGTAGAAATAACACATTCAGAAGGAGAGCGAACAAATGGGCATGGCAGCATCTCAAGCAAGATGGATATCACTAGCAGCGAGAAAGACAAACGTTGAATATGAAGGACAACAAATTAACCAAGCAAGAACAGCCTTGGCTAATGAAAGTTCGCAACTTTGGAACGAATTATACAATATGGAAGTTCCAACTGCTCCTAGCACAACAGAATTTACAACAACTCAATATACATTTGAAAATGGTGATTCTACCCAAACAATATCTGAAATTCAACCAGCTGAATACACTGATATTGATGGTTTGAATTACAACTCATATGTAACTTATTTTAGTGAAATTTCAGAATACACAGGTATTAGAAACACAAACTCTAATCCTCAAGTTCAATACGTACCAGCAACTGGAACTTCTGATGGGTATTATATGGTTGGTACTAAAAAATTAGCAAGTTTAAATACAGTTGACAGAACTGATACAAGTGCAACTGGCGACTGGGGTACATATTGTGCTCAATTAGATCAAATTTCTGCGGATTGGCCAAATACACAGGTTGCAAAAGATTGGCAAAACTTCAGAACAAATGGTGATCTAACAGCTTTAGATAACATTTATTTCTGGGCTGATAATAGCAGTCACATAAACTTTGTAACAAAAACTGCAACTGCTGGAGATTCACTAGATGCTTGTATTACTGATAAAGCATTAGCTCTTCACTCATATTATGCAGATTATCAAACTGCAAATAAAGAATTATCAAAATATGGCATTATCGAATATGATGCAAATGGTAGAGCTACATCATTACAACTTGAAGGTTCAAGTGTAGTTTATTCTTTAAAAGCTACAAGCGTAACTGATGAAAATGCCTACAACGATGCAATGAACAATTACAATTATCAACAACAAGTATATGAAAAGAAAGTTCAAGATATCAACGCAAAAACAGAAAAAATCCAAACAGAAGACAGGACTTTAGAATTAAGATTAAAAGCTCTAGATACAGAGCAAAACGCACTACAAACAGAAATGGATGCAGTTCACAAAATCATTTCTAAAAACATCGACAGTACATTCAAAACATTCTCAAGTTAGAATAATAATTAAGATAAAGAGGTTAAAATGTCTTATAAAAATGACAGCGACTTAGTAATAGCAAATAGATTTGGCGATGCCAGCGGCAAAGCTAAAGCACAAATGTGGGAAACTTATGACCGCTTAAGAGATTTAACAGTTTCTGGTAGCGGCACAGGTACTGGCTTTGAGGCTGCAGGTGGATTGTTGTATAACCTAGCTAGCTTACTTGCACCATCATCATTTGCTACTGTCTTTGGAAGCTCAGAAACAATGAACATCGCAGGTACTTCTTATTACTCAAAAGGTAATGTTGGAAGTTCTTATGGTGTGGATTCACTTTACAATTACTCAGGATTTCCTAGCGGAGCAGCTTCAATCAATTCAATCTATGGATTATCAACAGGCGGAGCAGCTTCAATTTTAAACGGATGGGGTTCAACTCTTGCAGGAACTCCAACAGGTTACGCATCAAGTGTAAGTGGACTAGCTGATATCACAAGCGCAGCAGCATATGGTATTGGTACAGGTTCAGGCTTAGGAAAGATTGCCTCAAACATTGTTATGCCATTTGCTAGTTGTATTTCAGGTTTTGGCGGTATCTTAACAGCTGTTTCCCCTTACCTTGGTGTTTACGGAGCAGGCACAACAGTTCTTGGTAACTTGATGCAAGGTACATCATCAGCAGCATTAGCAGCTTACCAAAATATCACTGGTAATATTACATCAAACGCTGATACAATCCTTTCAACTAAAGTTAGAAATATTGAAACTGTTGTAAAAATGCTTGATACCCAAGGGGATGTTGCTAAAAAGATGCTTAAAGAAGGTATCGATAGTAACAGTAAAGCTATTCAAAATATGTAGAAAACTAATTAATATTTCACTGTATATGGATAATGTAAAAAATAATTACATTATCCATATTATTTTATTAAAGTTTTCAAAATTTGTTCCGTATAAATACATGTATTAATATGTAGATTAGACCTAATATTAAGAAATGTTACATAGTAACCCCATAAATTATCAATAAAAACGCATGTAATGTTTTTAAATATATGTAGGTCTAAAGTGTAAGGATCATTATGTTTCGAGAAACTCTAGAGCTATACATAAAAAGAATCATGGAATTTCTGGTATATACAAAAAACTATATTATCAGAAAGAACCCTCTACAATCGACCATAGCATCCATTGTTGAAGGTATCAAAGATTTCTTAACGGTAAAGAAGAAATTACGAATGGCACAGTATAGGCTCAATTACCACAGACATCAACTAAACAAAATGGAACAGTTAATAGCCGAAAACAGCCAACATAATTTCTTAAAAGGTTCAAATCTGGACCAAAAAAGATAAAGGCGGAAAAATATGGGTTTACTAATCGGTATCATCAGAATGAGACAACTGAAACTTATGCAGTCCAACTGCGAGTGGAAGTTACAATTGATCGCTCAAGCGGTTAGCACAGCCCAAAACTCAGCAAATAACTTGCTACAAGTTTCTACTGACTATGAAGCAGATAGTGCAGTTGCTAAAAAATTACAACAACGACAATATAAATTGAAAGCATTAGAAGAGAAATTAAATGCTCAAAAAGCAGCATTGGAAATTCAGCTTAAAGAAATCAACGCTGAAATGGAATCTTGCAGAGGCATGATTGATGCTCACATCAAAGATGTATTCTCTTATAGAGTAAGCTAATAAAAATTATCTAGCTTGAACAAATAAGCTGATAATGTCATTCATAGCTGCAGCTTGTTTTTGATAACTTTGAGCTTTTGCCTCAAGAATACTAATTTGTTTACGATATTCTGCAACATTATTTTGACATTCAACAGAATTCGCAGTTAATGCCTCTTGAACTTGTTTTGCTTCTTGTAAAACACTACCCATTGAAATACCAAGAGCTTCCATAGTCTGTTTAATAATCAAAGCACCAGTTTGCTTTGAAACTCCAGTTGGAAGTTTAGCAATAAGTTGTTTTAAAACAGCAACATTTGATGGATAATCAAAATCATCTTGAACTGCTAAAGCACTTGCGCCAAGAGTTTGCGCAATACTTTGTTGAAAAGCTACATCAACATAAGATTGAGGTTGTGTTGCAGCTTGGAACTGTAATTGAGATTGAATTTTAGCTTGCATTTCAGTATTTACAGGAGCTTCTTCTTGATAAGAAATTTCATCAAATGAAACAGGAGCTTCTTCTTGAGCTACTACTTCTTCATACATAGGTTCTTCAATAATTTCTGGAGCATCATCATTTACAAAAACCTCACCATCAGCGTGTTCTGCTGATTGCATTTTTAATGCCTCAACAATCTTTTTACCAACTCCATCATTCAAATCGTTTATAGCCATTTCATCCTCTTTAGTTACTGTCCTAAACAATTATGATTATATAAAAGACATGCTAAATTATCAAGAAAATGTTACAAAACAGAGAGCATTAGTTTAAGATTTATTAACTTGATAGCCATATTGGTTTGTGTTAGCATTAAATTGAAATGAGGGATATTATGGAAAATATTGAAATAACTAACTTTGAAGAACTTCCTTTTGGAGAAAACACTAATCAATCAGCTCAAATCGCACCAGTAGAAAATGGTATCGAGTATGAAGTGCTAAGCGATAATAACACTTTAGAATACATAGATTATCTAAATTTAACAAAAGCAATCGAAATTTTGGCTGAATTTTTTGATGTTGACGCAACTGCAATAGCAAAAGAAAACAAACTTTGCTCAGTAGCGTTGGGAAGTTCAATTGAAGCAGCATTTGAGAAAATAGTTGATTGCGATCCTCTAGCAGTAATCGGTTCAACAATAGGGTTTTCTAAAGAATTGACAATTGAGGTTGCAAAACAATTAAATGCAATGAAAATTCGTAACGTTATTGCTACAAAATATTCTAATGACGCTCTTGAATATTTATTAAACAACAGTGAAATCAATATTATTCACGTAAAAAGCCCATTACAAGAGTTATTAGGATTTAACACAAAAGATATTAAAGTAACTCCGTTTGGCTACTTAACTCAAAGTCAAAATGATAGTAAATTAACAAAATCAACATTCAAAGTTGCTGGTAAAACAAAACCAACGCAACAACAAGCGGAAGATGCTATTTTTGCGTGGAAAATTGCAAAATATTCACAAAGCAGATGCGCAATTATAGCAAAAGACTTGTCAACAAAAGCAATCATACAAGGTAGAACAAATTTAGCAGAAGCAGTGGAAACTGCAATGGATATAGCTTGCGAAAATACAAAAGAAGCGGTTTTAGCAGTTGATGGAGCTATCGAAAATGAGGAAGTTGTTAATGCCGCAATTCAAGGTAGAATTGGCTTGATAATCGAAGCTAATGATGGAATTAATTCAGAAAAAATTACAAAGCTTGCTGATAAATACGAAATTTCTCTAATCAAAACTGGATTAAGAAATAATAAATACTAAGAGGTAAATTATGGAAATTAAACCATGGGATGAATATTTTTTAGACCTAGCAAAAACTTGTGCAACTCGTTCTAATTGCATTAGAGCTCAAGTTGGAGCAGTAATTGTAGGCGAAGATAAAAAAATTAAAGCCACAGGATATAACGGCACACCATCTAAAGTTGAATCTTGTGCTGAACGAGGGGAATGTTTCAGAATAAAAAACAATATTCCATCTGGAACACAATATGAAACTTGCCGTTCTATTCACGCTGAACAAAATGCTATTATTCAAGCTGGGCAAGATAGATGCAAAGACGCGACCATCTATATTTGGGGACACAATTTTATCTGTATTTTATGCAAAAGATTTATTGTTCAATCTGGTATAAAAAATTGTGTACTTAAAAAAGATGAAAACTCACCAATAGTTAGAGTTTCAGTTGAAGATTTAAGACAAGAACTGGAAGCTCAAAGATAAAATATTACATATTGAGGGGATATATCAATGAAAAAACATATAGTAAACTTTCTTCTTATTTCTCTTTTGTTAAACTTATCAGCACCAGCAGTATTTGCCCAAAATAAACTTAATGCAATTCTTCCAAATAGATCTAAGCAAGAATCTAGTGGAGTTTACGTTGAGTTAGAAGAAACTATAATTTCTTCAAAACTTGAAAAAGAGTTAAAAGACGAAATTGAAACGGTTTATGGAAAAGAAAACGTTGAAAATATCTACACAAAAATCACAGAAATCGCAAAAATAGCAAAACAAAATCGTTCTCAAAAGTTAAAAGAAGAAGATTTATCAAGAGAAAGCGATTGGTATAAAGACCAGATTATCTATATGTTCTATGTTGACCAGTTTGGCACAGTAACCCCAGAAAAACCAAATAAATTTAACGATACAATTGAAATGTTAGGTTATTTAAAAAAACTCGGGGTGACTACAATTTATATGCTCCCATTTGCAGATTCACCAATGGAAGATGCGGGGTTTGATGTTAAAAATCCTCAAAATGTAAGACTCGACTTAGGCGGGAAGCCTCAATTTGAAAACTTTATTAGACAAGCAAAAGAACAAGGATTTAACATTAAAGCTGACCTTGTTTTAAATCACTTTTCAGATCAACACGAATGGTTTCAACAAGCATTAAAAGGGGATGAAGAAAAAGTTGACCGCTTTGTAGTTAGAGAAACAATGCCAGAATACACTAGATACGTGGATGAAAAATTAGGCACAGTCGCAGAATACAAAGAAGATAACGGAGAAATCAGCAAGCGTAGAATTATTTTTCCAGAAATCACAGAACACAATTGGCGAAAAGAAACTATAAATGGCAAAGACAGATATTTTTACCATACATTTTACCCATTCCAAATAGACATAAACTGGGAAAACCCAGAAGTTTTATACTACAACTTAGAAACAATCAATTACTGGGCTAACTTAGGAGTGGATATTTTTAGATTAGACGCAATTCCATATCTAATAAAAGAACCTGGAACTAATGCAGAAAATTTACCAAAAACTCATTCTCTAATTAGGATTTTGAGTATGTATTTGCAAGCCGTAGCACCTCGTAGCGTACTACAAGCAGAGGCTTGCCAACTACCAAAAGATGTTATTCCATACTTTGGAGATGAAAGAAAAACTGAAACAGTAATCGATGGAAAAACTAAGGATTTAAAAAGAACAGATGAAGTTCAAATTGCATACAATTTTCCGTACATGCCAGCATTATGGGCAAGTTTCATATCAGAAGATAGTAAATACTTTAAAGATGCAGTAAAAGCAACCCCAAGCATCCCTGATAGTGCTAGCTGGGCAACTTTCTTAAGAGTTCACGATGAATTAACTCTAGAGATGGTTACTCCTGAAATGCGCCAATTAATATATGATGAACTAGAACCTAAAGGTGCACCATTTAGAAAAGGTTTTGGGGTTTCTGGCCGTATGGCAAACTTCTTAGATGAAGATCACGATCATATTGCTATGGCTTTTTCTGTACTACTTTCAATGCCTGGAATTCCTATTATTTATTATGGGGATGAAATCGGTGCAAAAAACAATTACGACAACGCACAAAAAAGTGCAAATATAAGAAAGAAAAAATCTTTTAAAAGTAAAATAAAGCTATTATCGTTCTTTGATAGCAGAGATATTAATAGAGGATCTTTAACTAAAGATGTATTTTATAGTGCAACCACAACAACAAAAACATATAGCGGAAAAATATTTCACCAAGTACAAAAAATGATTGAACTTAGAAAAGAAATTCCTGCTCTAAGACGTGGTACACTAACTGTTTTAAAAACTGAATACCCTTGGACATTTGCTTATATCAGAAGCTACAAAGGCGAAAAATATTTAATCGTTAATAACTTATCAGATAAACGCTACACAGCAGAAGTTGAACTACCTGCCGATGTATATTTAAAAGCAATTAAAAATAAACACCATGTCTATTTGAAAAACATTCTGACTGACGATGAATACAAATTAAAAGTTTCAATCAAAGATAAAAAGACAAGATTATTGATGTACCCTCACGCAGTGGTATGGTTAAAACTGCCTTAGATATGAACATTACTAAATTCTAAAAACCTTTTCTTTAATCTTTTTCCAAGCAAACTGTTGGAACACACCAAAGTATGTTGTAACTAGCATTACTACAACAAAGTATAAGTACGTAGTTTGTACTGGATTATAAATTGCATAAATTTTGTCCCCTTTAGCACTTAATGGTGTTCCAGTAATATGGAATAATATTAAAGTAATAACATACATTACAAAAACGTGATTTGCCATAATATGATATGTTACTTTACCCATTTGTTGTAAAAATTTCACATCTTTCAAATATGGATAAAGAACCTTTATAGCATATAACGAAATCCATATGCCAGTAATCGCAGTTAACACAGGAACAATAATTTGATCATCAAACCTACCATTTACTAATACATAGCTTAAACCTATTCCATGTACAGGATCGTAATCCCTATTATATAACCATAAGACAGATTGGAATAAAATTACTCCACCTAACCATTTTGGCGTAAAAATATCCTTATTATCTTTGATATATTTTACATAGAAATAGCCCAAATATACAAAAAATAAAGAAAAAGATGTACGCATCGCAATAAGCGATAATGAATTATGCGGAATAGCTTTCCAAATTGGGATTGCCGTAAACCCTAAAAATGCATAAAATGCTAAATGTATCCATTTATTCTTGATTGGTCGCATTACCCTCATCAAAAACAAAAACACTATCATTGTTATAAACAATTGAGTAACAAACCACATTGGAGCAATAAAACTAAGTTGATGTGCATTAGTAAATGGTGTGATAAAAAAGTTTCTCAAACTCGGTTCAGCACCAAAGAATTCTCCTATAATTGGAACAAATGCAAACGTAATTAATAAATATACTGCCTCATATATAAAATATGGAACAAGTAAAGATTTAATTCTTCTCACAAAATAGATAGCCACTTCATCTAAGTATTTGTCTTTAAACAACATACCTGAAATAAAGAAAAACAATGCTAATTGAAAAGAATAAGGTGGAAACATACCAAAAATAGAAAACTCTAAATGCCCCGACACAACAAGCATAATAGCTAGCGCTTTTAATAGAGTAACTTCACCTGAAAAAAGTTTATCCATATCAAATTCTCCAATATAACTTAAATGAAGTATAACATAAAGACATCACAAGCGGTTAAGTGGCTAAGCTACTAAGCTGCCAAAAAAGAGATAGCAGCTTCGCCTCATAGCTTCATAGCTACTTAACTTCTAAACTTCTTATTGACTTTTTATTAAATATTATTAAATATGAAGTAGCCAAAAATCCCACAAACAGAGCCTTATACACCTTTTGATTGATTTTTACTTATAAATGTTGAATCGGGGGTGTAAATAAGGTAAGATAAAGTAGAGAGGTAGTATTATGATGAATAGTAATTTTCCAAACTATGATTTAGCTTCAAGAATCCAACATACCAAATTTGATTCTCAATTTGGCAAAATGCCTAGCATGCGTATGGATAGAGTGGAATCACCAGAAAGTGGGAACTTCAAACAAGTTTTCACTGGGTTGATGGAAAATTTAAACCAACAAATGGAAGCTCCAGATAATCTATTAAAAGATGTTATGTCTGGAAATCAAAACGTAGATATTCACGACGTTATGACTGCTATGTCAAAATCTGAAATCTCAATTAACGTAGCAACTCAAATGGTTGGTAAAGTAATCAACGCATACGATAGAATTTCACAAATCTCAGTATAAACCTCTTAACGTACAATAAAAATCAGACAGTGGGACAGAGATGGATTTTAGTAAAATTGCAGAAAATAAACCTTTATTATTTGGGATAATCGGCGGGGTTGTCCTTATACTTGTTATTGTGATTATGAGTGTTGCTATTGGTTCAGGTGGCAAAGATAAAGTGGAAAACATTGGCGCTGAACCTCTAAAATCTAATGTTGACCTATTAACAACAGATAATTTAGGTAAAGCATTAGAAATCCAAGCATTACTTGCAAAACAAGGTATCGTGGTTGGTCGCGCTCCAGATGGTACAAAATCTAAATTGTACTTAGATGCAAAAAATTGCTCATCTCTAACTAAAAAATGTACAATTACAGATAGAGATAATGCTATTATTGCGATTGTTCAAAGTGGCTTAGTTGACCAAAACGTAGGTCTTGAAATTTTTGACAAAGGCGATTTCACTTCAACTAAAGAAGATAAAAGAATTCGTCTGGCTCGTGCAATGAATGGAGAATTAGCTCGTTTAATTAAACAAATAAAACCTATTCAAAATGCAACAGTATTTATCTCAATACCAGAACAAACTAATTATTTTGAAGATAAAAAACCAAAAACTGCGACTGTTCAATTAGTTTTAGCAAACGGTGAAAAGCTTGATCAAAATAAAGTTAAAGCAATTACAAACTTACTTATCGGCAGTGTAACAGGCTTAACAGCGGATAACATTTCAATTTCCGATACAAATGGTAATGTTTACCACAGTATTATGGATGCGGAAGATGAAATGCTTCAAAAACTTGAAGAAAATGACAAATATATGCAACAAAAAATTTCTAAACAGTTAGATAGACTCGTTGGCCCAGGAAACTACGTTGCAACAGTAAGTACATTCTTAAGACAAGCTCCTATTGAAAGATTTAAAATTGAGTATGATCCAAATAAAAAAGCATCTGTTTCTGAACAATCTTTCAGAGAAGGCTTAGGAGATCAAACAAGAGATCAATCAGAAGGTATTAATGCAGTAAGTACATATTTACCAAATGGCTTACCAAGAGGTGCAGCTGATTCTAGACAAGATAGAAACTATTCTAGACAAGCAACAGAAACTCAATACGGAGTTACAAAAACACAAACTAACGAATACATCAAACCTGGTGTAATTGAAGAAATTTCAATTGCTATCACAATTGATAAAAATAATCTTCCAACAGATACAACATTGGAAGAATTGAAAGAACTTATTGCAAGAGCTGCTAGCCCTAGAGTTTCAGCGGACAATGTTTCAATTGCTTTTACAAGTTCAACAGACCCATATTTAACACCAGAAAGACAACAAAACTTGCCTAAAGTTGACGAAACTGGCAATCCTTGGTGGCTTGCAATCTTATTATCAGCAGTAGGTTTGTTGATTATATTCAAAGCTATTTCTGACAAAGTAAAACGTATTAAAGAAGAAAACGAAATGGAAGTTGAAACATTACGTCAGAAAGCTATGGAACAAGAAAGGCAATTGAACGATATCAATTCTCGTGCAAGTCAATTAACACAACGACAATCCGAACTTGCTCAAGATTTAATAAATCAACAACAAAGAGCTGCTATTCCTCAATTTGATGAAAACTTGTTATTAGATTCTATCGATAATATTTCTAGTGAAATCAATGAAGAAAGTGCTGATAAGATTAAGAGCTGGATTGAAGAAGGAACATCACAGGAAGGGTAAATAAATGGCTACTAAAGATTTTGATTACGAAAGTTTTGCCCAGAACCTTGCAGCACAAGCTCAAGAATTAGTTCCTCAAGATTTTAATGACGTTCAAAAACAATACGTTATTAATACTTTAGGAAACTTTGCAATGCTTTCTGGTAAAGCCTTAGCAGAAGATCCTAATCTTAATTTTAACGCTGAACAATCTGTTACTATCACTCAAATTATCGCAGAATGGTCATTTCATAAATCTGTCGATGTTATACGTTCTGGAATTCCGCAACAGTATTGGGATCCAGTTATGCAAAAAATTGCATACACAATATTTGAAATAGCAAAACAAACCTTTTCTCAAGGCTTACCACACGATAAAATTCTAGAACTTATTGAACACCACGTTAAAAAAAGCTATTTAGAAGCAATTACAGAACTTAAAAATAAAGGTGCTATCGATGAAGGCTTAATGGAATATGCTGCATCACAATCTAATATGGATAGAATGGCACAAGAAATGCAACAAGGTGGAGTTCCAGGAGTTGCACCTATTGATGATAGCGGTTTACCACCACTACCGACATCTCCAAATATTCCAACTGAAATGCCAAAAGTTGATTCTAGAGTTCTCAAGCTTGCTACTGTTGCAATGTTATTTAAAAAATTGAATCAAGATAAGGTTCAATCTATTTTGAATAAATTTGATCCACAAGATGCAGAGGCAGTAATCAGATATATGAGAATGCCTGACCTTATTGACAGAGTAGGTGGAGCTAATGCATTGAGAGCATTACAAGAAATCAAAACAACATTACCTAGAAATACACAAATTACACCTCATAAAGTTATCTTAAAATTGAAAAAATTCGGTTCTAAATACTCAAGTAAAGATTTAGACACAATACTAATAAGAGAACGTATGGGGGTTAAACGCCTTGTATTTAATGCAATTGAGGGCAAATATTACGATAAAATGCCACCAAAAGTTGCAAGTATTGTTGCCTCACATCTAACAGATAGTGTATAATACTTATAAATCATGATTATAAAAAAGAAGAAAAAAACAGACCAAGGGATAGAGGAGCAATTTGTTCCAACAAATGAAGAGGGAGTCGAGTCTTTAGAAGGTGAAAACACCGAAAAGGATATCGATCTATTTGATTTGGACAATATCGATTTCAAACAACGTCAGGAACGCCGTAGAGGAGATAGAAGACGAGGTTTCAGACGTATTGACGATAGAAATCTTATCTCAAGAGCTAGAGAAGAAGCGGCAGCAATAAAAGAGGCGGCGGCAAAAGAAGGTTACGAAGAAGGATTACAAGCGGCAAAAGACGATATTGAAAGAGTTAAAGAAGGTCTTAATGCATTCTTCTGTGCAAAACAAGAGGTATATGATAGTATCGCTCCAGATATTCTAGAGATTAGTCTTGATATAGCTACAAAAATCATTAAAAAAGAAACAGTAGAAAACCCAGAAATTATCTTAGAAAACATTAAAGATATTATGAAAGGGTTATCAAAAGAAGAAGCAAAAATTACTCTAAAAGTAAACCCATCACAAGTTGCAATGCTAAAACAAGAAATTCCAGAGGTTACAAGTTCTTTAGGAATTGAAGCAAAAATATTCATTGTAGCAGAAGAAACAATAATGGAAGGTGGTTGTATCGTAACCACAACAAACGGAGTAATTGATGCAACAATTGAATCTCAATTGGCAATAATTAGTGAAGCGTTGAAGGGTATTTAATAAAAAATGGCAGCACCAGAGGGTAATAATAATCAAATAAGCGAATTTTTCATGGCGGTCTTCGTACTGTTCCTTTTGATTATCTTACTTTGCGAACTTCCAAACTGGGTAATCAACGTTTGCATCTGTTTGAATATTACACTAGGTGTTGTTCTTTTAATGTTTGCACTATACATTCAAAAAACTTTGGAATTATCATCATTCCCATCAATCATTCTGGTTGGTACAATGTTTAGGCTTTGTCTTTCTATTGCTTCTACCCGTTTGATTTTGGCAAAGGGGGAAGCTGGGGAGGTAATCCACGCTTTCGGGGAATTCGTAACAGGTGGTAATATGATTGTAGGGGGTGTAATCTTCCTTATTATCACAGTTGTACAGTTCATGGTAATCACTAAAGGTGCTGAACGTATCGCCGAAGTTTCTGCACGTTTTGCATTAGACGCAATGCCTGGTAAACAAATGACCATTGACGCTGACTTTAACGCAGGGTTAATTTCACCAGAAGAAGCAACTAAAAAACGTGAGGACTTATCCAGAGAATCAAACTTGATGGGTTCTATGGATGGTGCGATGAAGTTCGTAAAAGGGGATACTATTGCTGGTATCATTATCGTTTTGATTAACATTATCGGAGGTTTGTGTATTGGTTGTATGATGAACCAAATGCCAATTGCCGATGCCGTTGCAAAATATACAGTTTTAACAATTGGTGATGGTTTGGCTTCTCAAGTTCCATCATTATTGATGTCAATTGCAGCTGGTGTATTTATGACTCGTGCTTCAGCAGCTAGCCCATCATTAGGTTCTGATGTAACATTCCAAATCACAAGTAAACCTCATGCATTATTTTATGCCGCAGGTTTCTTAGTGTTACTTGCAATAAGTGGTAAAACTCCATTTTGGGATGGTACAGGTTTACCACCTTTACCATTTATCATTTTTGCTATTGGATTATTTGTGGCAGGTTTCCAAGTTCTTATCAATGCTGACGTTCAATCTCAATTAGGACAGTTGGAAAACGTACGCCAAAACATGCAAGACCTTGTTAACCCTAACAGAATGTATGAACGTTTAGGGGTAGATATTTTGAGTTTACAAGTAGGTTCAAACTTGCTTGTAATCGCTGACCCCGATCAAGAAGGTCAATTGTTGGCTAAAATTGCAGCTCTCCGTCAAAGAGTAACAGATGAACTTGGTTATATTTTGCCAAACATTCGTATTATGGACTCATCAGCACTAGATGCTAATGAATACATGATTTCAATCCGTGGTAACACTGTTGCTACTGGTTATGTTTATCCAGGAAAATTCATGGTAATTGCAGACCAATGGGATTCTATGAAAAAAGAAGTACCAGAGGATGCAATTATCGGCATTGACCCGACATATCAAACTCAAGCATACTGGATTAACCAAGACGATGCACGCTCTGCTCGTTTAGTTACTGCAGTTGATGCAACAGACGTTATCGTTACACACTTACAAGAATGTGTAAGAAAACACGTTGATGAAGTTATGACAAAAACTGACGTTCTTAAACTTATGGAACTTGTACGTTCTCAAGACCCAACCCTTGTTAACGACCTTGTTCCAACAATTATTTCAACATCAGACTTACGTAAGATTTTTGTTAACTTGATTAGGGAAAAAGTTTCAATAAAAGATATTATTTTCGTGTTTGAAAGACTTTGCGATTATGCAAGATTTTCAAAAGAACCAGATATTCTATCTGAACGTCTAAGAGCAGCTTTAGGTCGTCAAATATGCTTATCTAACGTTCAAGATGATAGAGTTCTTTATGCATTAACACTTTCTCCTGAGTGGGAAAAAATCTTAGATGACTCTTGTCAAAGAACAGAGCTTGGCACAATGTTTTTACTTAACCCTGTACAAGTTCAAGAACTTATTGAAACAACTGCAACAACATTATTGAGAGCCCACCAAACTTGTGGTCGTCAACCAGTTGTTTTATGTTCTCCAAGAATACGACTACCATTGTATCAATTACTTGAAAGACACATCCCAACTGTTGTTGTGATTTCATATTCTGAACTTATTACAGATATTAAAGTTGAAGCAATCGACACAATCGGTGATGCTTATATAACAGATTAAAAAAAGACCTCTCAATTTGAAAGGTCTTTTTTAATACTATCTATACCTCTAAAATATTTGAACAGAAGGTGTCATCCCAAAATTCTTGAGGTAGTTCATGTATTGGATTATATAAAGCTGCAATTTCTTCTTTAGAAAACTCAATTCTAGCTTGTTCTTCTGAAGTAAATCCATCTTTTTCAATTTTATACAAGCAATATGGATTGCAACGTTTATCACACTCAGAAGTTGCAGATCTTATACATCCACCTTTACAAATATAAGCATACTTACACTCTTTACAATACCCAGTCAACATAGAAATATCAAATTGTCTATTGTATGCAAAAGCGTTTTTATCATTCCAGATATCTCTTAGGCTTCTTTCTGGCGTGATATAACCTTCAATATATTCATCTCTTTGTAAAGATAAACATCCTCGAACAGAACCATCAGAACCTAAACCTAAAGCTTTCATACCAGCATGGCACCCGATCCATGGACCTTGAAGTCTTCTTGAATAGTCACTCATATAACCCATTACATCGGCACCAGTAACAACTCTAAAATATTTTTTGTAATTAGCTTGTAAGTCTAAAATAAATTTTGATAATTCAAAGAATTGACCTTCAGTAAGCATAGCCTCTCTAGGCATACGACCAATAAAATCTGCGTATTGAATTTGCCAATATTTTACACCTAATTTCATCAATAAATCTCTCATTTTTGGAAGATGTGCGAAATTCAATTTATGAATAGTTGTAACAATTGATGGTTCAATACCATTTTCTCTACACAATCTAATGGCATTCATTACTGCATCAAAAGTTCCTTTGTGACCTCTGATATAATCGTGCATATAAGGTTCAGCACCATCTAAACTCATACCTAAACCTTTTGTGTTCATCGCTTTAATAACTTTTATTGAATCTTCATTTACTGCAAGAGCATTTGTTATAATACCAACATCAATATTTGCTCGGTTCAAAGCTGCAGCCAAAGCTCCTAAATCCTTTCTTAACAAAGGATCTCCACCAGATAAAATAACAAACTTTGCACCTAAATATTCCAAATCCTGAATAATATCTAGACATTGAGCAGTAGTTAATTCTTTTGGTTTTTCGACAGATGCACAATCTGAACCACAGTGAATACATTTTGCATTACATTTGTATGTTGTTTCCCATACTACAATCTCTGGAGCATACACCATAACTAATTTTCTCCTCTTATTTACCAGCAATAATTCATTATAAACAAAAAAGAAGATGACTTACATCATCTTCTTTTAGTATATTTAATTATATTTATCTGCGTCGGTAATCCATACTTGAGCGACCGCTTCCATCCATACCTTCATCTTGAACTAAGTCGTATGAACGAGAACCATCATCAGTTTCAGAATAATCTAAGCGATAAACCTCAGTATGTGAACCTTTTAAGTTCTCCCCAGATTCATTTTCTGCCTTAATCAAGACATAGAATGGACCTTTGCCTTCAAATTGGTTCTTAGAAAGAGGAATACCATCATAAGTTTTACCATCGGCAATTTCTTTATCTGTAATTAAACGATAAGTGTAGGTATTTGTATGTCCATTTGTATCGTCTTTGATAGTAATAGAATCTGGACGTTCTTTTTGACCAGTAACTGATACTTCACCAGTTTCATCACCAACAACAAATTGCGCTCTGCCATTTGGATTGTTAGCAGTTTTACTAGCTCCACGAGATTCTAGTAACTCATTATCTTTAGCTGTTGCTCTGATTTTTGGTTCTTCGACATCTTCAACTGGCGGTTTATAAGCATAAACTGGCTCGTATCTTATTTCACCATCATCTTCTGGTGGTCGTTTTAAATATGGCGGGATATCAAATTCATCTTCGTCTTTTTTATCCTTTGGAGGGATATATGCATATACAAGTCTCCATTTTGGAGTATCATCATCAATTTCCTCAGGAGGGCGTTTTAACAATGGTGGAACACCATCATCTTCACCTTCATCCTCTTTTGGTGGTTTATATGCATACACTGGTTCATATCTTATACCACCTTCATCTTCAGGTGGAATATAGGCATATAAAGTACGTATATCACCCTTTGGTAACTCTAACTTACCATCTTTTTTATTGTCTGCTGGGGTATCCTTTTCAGGAGGAATATATGCATACACTGTACGTATTTCACCTTTTGGAATTTCACGTTCAACAGATAAACCTTTCAATTTAAAAGCTTGATCAGATTCAATGTCAGGAATTTGTATAGTTTTTCCTGCAAAAATTAAGTTAGCATTTTTAATACCATTAAGCTTCTGTAACTGTTCAACAGAAGTCCCAGTCATCTTGGCAATCTTAGATAAGGTATCGCCAGGTTGAATTACGTATTCGCCCATATCTTTTTAAACTCCTTTACTTTTACCATTATAAACTATTTTTCGACACATATCTAGATTTCTTTAATAAAAAAGTTCAAATATTAAGAAAGATTAATACGAATAGTTGATTTATGATAAAATGTTAGTAGGTATGAAACAAATATTATTATTTCTTATAAAAATATATCAATGGTTTTCAAAATTTACACCACCTGTGTGTAGATTTACACCAACATGCTCAGAATATACAAAACAAGCAATACTAAAATATGGAGCACTTAAAGGCGGTTGGTTAGGAATAAAAAGGATTTGTCGTTGTCACCCTTGGAACCCAGGAGGCTACGACCCCGTACCATAAACTAAAAAACATTTACCTCTAGAGAGTTTTAATATAATCAACGACTTCTTTTAAAGAATAAATATTATCTTGGACAAAGAAGTTTTTGTTTGTTTTCTTTTTTACATATGACAAAGTTTTACCATCCAAAAAGTCTTCAGAATAAGGTCTTAGCATAATTGATGGAATAATAACTTCATCACAATCAACATCTTTAACTGTTCTAATCAAATCTTCCGTTGTAATAAGCCCAGCAACAGTAATATCTTGCCCCCAATATTCAGACTTAACTGGACAAACTTCAACTGTTAAGTTTTTAATTTTATTTAAACTTACACAAACCTCATTTAACATATCTTTAGCAGCATAAGAACAACCAAAAACAAGCTTGTAAGGTTTAGTAATAGACTTTGGCAACTTATGGCAATAGAAATCATCCAATGTCATTCTAAGCGCACCTACACCATCATCTAACTGGCAGAAATTTCCATAATATTTTGCTGATGGAATAGGTTTTTCTGCAAGTAAGAAAAACTCATCTGAACAACAAACTCGTTTATATTTAGATGCAATTTCAATCGTTTCTGTTGCGCATTTTTTATCAACACGTCTTAATTCGCCATCAGGTCTAAATTGAGTTAAACCAACTGGAACAATAGCAACAGATAAAACAGTATTTTTCAATTTTGCCAAATCAGATAAAGTTCTATCAAGTTCAGCGCCATCGTTAATTCCTGGGCATAAAACAATTTGAGCGTGGAACGGAATTTTATTTTTTCTAAACCATTGAAGATTATCCAAAGCCTTGCCAGCATTCGGATTTCTAAGCATTTTTACACGCAATTCTGGATTTGTCGTATGCACAGAAACATAAAACGGACCTAAATGCATACGCTTAATTCTATCTCTATCTTCATCTTTTAAATTTGTCAAAGTAATATAAGTCCCTTGCAAATAAGATAAACGATAATCATCATCTTTAATATACAAAGTATCTCTCAAACCTTTTGGTTGTTGATCCACAAAGCAAAAAATACAATGATTTAAACAGGGTTTAATTTTATCAAAAACTGCGCTCTCAAAAACTATCCCTAAATCATCTTCGTAATCTTTTTCAATTTCTATTTCTTCAATTTCACCATTAGTTTTTTTAACTTCAATAGTAATCAATTCAGACTTCATATAAAAGTTATAATCAATCATATCAAGCATTTTACAACCATCAACTGAAAGGATTTCATCCCCTTTTGTGATCTCTAATTCTTCTGCTATTGAACCTTCTAACACACTATTAACGATTGCTGGCATTTGATTTTTCTAGTCCTTCTACTAATGAAATAAAATTCTTATACTCACAAACCGCATTATCTAAAACAATTCGTTGCTGGAATGTAAGTGGGGTATATTCATCTGACAGAATTTTTTCAGCATTAAGTTTATGTAACTTCGCATTTGATTTTATATCAACAAAAACATCATGAGCATCTGAGCCATCTAAGAACGAAACACAAGATAGTTTTATCCTTGCATCAGACAAAAATTGTAGTGCATTTTGAGAAAGAGGTTTTAACAACAAATTTCTCAACTCTTTAACACCATCTTTAGTTATTGAATAATATACAGACAATTTACCACCATCAGACATAATCTTTGAAGATGAAATACATCCTTGTTTTTCCAACCTTACAAGTGCAGGCTTCACTGCCCCAAAGCTTGGACTGGTAAATGCTAAAAAGTTTTCTTGTATGCGTTTATGTATCGCATACATTGTCAAATCGTGTTTCAAAAGAATGTATAAAATCATTATTTCTATCATATGTTTAGGATAACATTAATTTTAAGATTTCACAAATAGATTTTTACTAACAAAAAAATTAATCCCCAAACTTAATATAAACATCATGAAAGTAAGATTAGCACCAAGCGTAAGACTTCCATATTCAAAAATACGAGGCTCTTTAGAACAACGTCAACAAGCAGCAATTGACGTTGTAGATAGACTTTGTAGAGATCTTTATCCTAAATTTGATAAAAATAAAGAACTACCTCTTAGTGAAGTTCAAAAAAGCATCGATGACATCTTTGAGAAAAAAGTAAAAATCATAGTTAAGCAAACTTCAACATCAGAATTCGACGGAAGTAGCGATGTCATTTGCTCTCCAATCAATGGTAGTTACACCGCAACAACACTTGAACTAAATTCTGTAAAAGGTAAAATTAAATTCGAAGATTTAATTACCATTATCCACGAATTTCAACACATTGTTGATCAATTATTTATCCCTAAATACCTAATAAGAGGTCAAAAAATGACACTTACGGGAATGATGACACCAAAATACCAAAATCTTTATGATAAACTTTATAATTATGAATACCCAACATCAAAAGCTGATAAGCGTAAAATCATAAAACTTTTAGAACACAAAATTAAAAAGTTTTTACGAGGAATGAATATCTCAGAAAAGATGGATTATATCCAAGATGCACGATATTCTTTACTAATGGAAGAACAAGCATACAGAACTCAACGTAAATATGCAAAAAAATTCTACAAAAAACATCTTCCTATAAAAGAATATGAATTAGACGATGAAATTGGACTACATATGCTCAAAGAAAAAATTCAGCTCTTAACTCGTCTTGGATTTGAATTACTTGAAACAGAACGAGGAAAACACGCTGCAAAATTAAAAGCTAAGAAATTAAGAAATGTAAAACATAACCAATAAGTAGTCAAATTTAAAACTTGAGTAAACTTAAGCAAATCAAAGGAAGAAAAGAAAGGACAAAATAATGGTAGATGCAGTAGCCCCAGCGCAATTCTCAACAATCAATTATGTAAAAGACGGAGAAAAAATCTCTGCAACTAAACAAGGCTCAACAGTTACCCTTGTAGGCGATAAAAATGGTACACGCCAAATGCCGATACAAGATTTTGTCCAAAACGAATTACCTAATGCAAAAGACATTAAACTAGAAAATTCACCTGAACAAGATACAGTTTTAATCGGATCTTCTACAAAACAAATTTGGGATAAGACAAGTGATGTCATAAAAGAAGCAGTACCAGAAGAACCTAAAGTTGGTCAAAAATTAGACGTCGCAGCATAAACTTTAACTAAAAAACCTCTAAGATAACTTAGGGGTTTTTAAATGGGATACATAAATTATCTGCAACATTTGAAATTGCAGTTCCTAAAACTATTGGACGGAATTTCGCATATTTATTATAATCTCCATTTACAAAACTTCCATCTTCAGCATAAGAATCTATAACACCAATTTTGTACATTTTACGATCACAATCAATAAAATATTGACTTATCGTGTACGAAACTCTCTGTCCGTTTATATGTTCATACTGACCTTTATTGTATGCTTTCAACATAAAAGAATAGCCGTAACGATCATTTAACCCAACAATAGTTTGGGTATTAATAAAACTACTATCATCAACACGATTCCAAGTAGTAGCCACATCTTTAGCTAACAATGGCAACCCTATTAAGAATATAAAAATTATTACAATCAAAATATTTTTCATAACACAATTTAATATAAGGATTTTCAATTAAAAATCTATTTTCTACGTAACAAGATATATGTATAATTATCCTTTGTCCAATATTTATCTAAAATAAAATCGAAATCTAAATAAGCTCTAATATCAAACAAATATTTTTTCAAAAGAATTTCTAAACGTCTATCTTCGATATCTTGCACACTTGTTATAGATTTTCTTAAGTCTTGAATAGGAACAAGTGAATCCGCATCTGAAGCAAACAAAGCCATAAGCACATATCTATCTTTTTCGACAGTTCCATTTACATTATTTACAAAGTATTCAAAATGAGCATCGGAAAATCCAGCATTAGAAAATACCGCATCATAAACTACTTGATTTCTCTTTCCAGCTAAAATTTCTTCAGTTTGCTTTTTATCATAAAACTTCTGATTGTGCGGATTTCTTGCTTCCTTGTGAAAGTCAAAAGAGAAGACTCTTGGGCTATTTTTATCCTTAAAATAATAAGGAGCATCCGACCCAAATGGCATAATAACAATATCCCTACTGTCTAATTTCAACTCATCAGCAATAGTTCTCACAACTTTAAATGAAAGAGTTCTATAACGAGGAACTTCCATCGAATACATTAAAGTTGAACAAGCTCCAGCAATAAAGAACGCAACAACAAAAATCTTTAAATGTAATTTTGTAATTCTGTCTGACAAACCCATTATTGATAAAATAAACACAGGTGGTAAAACATACAAAATATAGCGAGAAGTTAATACATTAACTTCTAGAATTGAGGTAGTAACAAATTCAAATAAGATTAATGCAAATAAAACATATAAAACTTCATTAAATGATTTTGAATTCTTAAAACCTTGCACATAACCATAAATAAAATATACACAAGGCACAACCACAAACAAACAAAATACAAAAGTTAAATTATATGGTTCAGTAGATGGCCAATAAACATTCGCAACAGGATCTAACCCAAAGAAATTTCTAATCAAGTCAACTAATTCTGGAAAAGCAAATCCGCCCTCGTGTTTTATAACAAAAATAGAACGCATTTTTGCATAATAACCAATTAAAACAAAATACGGAATTAAGCACAGAAATTCAACACCAAAAGCTTTGATATAAGAACTGAATTTATCCCTATTAGATTTAAACAAGTAATATCCATAGCAAAGAGGCAATGTCAAATTATAAAAAATGGTTCCAACAAGAGTGTATGGCAACAATAAATTAGAAATAACTAATTTTACAAAAGATTTTTTATCGCCTTTTTGTTCAAAATCAATAAGATAATTCAAAGATAATAAAATTAAAAATACCGCAATTGGATACATTCTGATTTCAACAGAAAAGAAAACCAAAAGCGGAGCAACCGCAACAACTGCAGTTGCCAAAATTGCATTTAGGGTTGATGTAATTTTCTTTGCCACAACATAAACCATTGGTACGCTAGCAAACCCAAAAATTAAAGAAAGGCAGCGCATAGCAATTTCAGAATCACCAAATAATTTTATCCACAGATTAAGCATGAAAAAGTACAATGGTGTATGCTGTAAATCAAGTGTCAAAAGATTATTTATAATACCTTTTGGAAATGATTGGATAGCCGTAAACCAAGAACAAGCTTCGTCATACCAAATATCATATTGAACGAATAACAACCTTAGACCAAACGCCACACCTAAAATAATTAACCAAGTCCAAATATTAAAATAAACTTTTCTATCCATTATATCCCCCTCTACGAAAAAAGACCTACAAGCGAGGTCTTTCGGTTAAAAATGGGGCGGATGATGGGATTCGAACCCACGCATAAAGGAACCACAATCCTTGGTCTTAACCGCTTGACGACATCCGCCATTTCGTTACTTATTTATAGTAACACAAACAAAATTTTAATCAAGAAAAAAATAAAAGATTTAAGCAAGAAAAGGCATCAACAAATTTTGTTGATGCCATTAACGTTATAAGTCACAGTATCGATAATTATTAACACATTCCTTCAAGGATTTTCAATACTTCTGGAGTAAAGTCCATACAAAAATAACCTTCCTTGACCTATTCCAATAACACTATAAACACATTCCATTTTAGTAAAGTAAAAATTTAGCTATCGATTTCAGCGAAGGAAAAAACCTTTACAATTGTTAATAAATTCGCTATAATCAATAAGAAAGAGAGGGTTAAAACTATGGTAGATCATAAATTAGCAAGCCGTTCTGATTTAGAACTAATGATAGGAAAAGATGAGAAAATTTTATGGAAAGGGCGTCCTAACAAAAAATGTTTCATACTAGAGGGCATTTTCAACCCATTGCTACCATTTGCATTAGTTTGGGGTTTAATAGATTCTCTAGTATTAGTGGGCTTTGCAGGAGCAGCAGTTGCATCTAAAGAAGGTGGAATAGCATTTATTATTCCTTTAATATTCATATTATTCCATATGATGCCAGTTTGGATATATTTAACAGGTGCAATATTGACAGTAAGAAAATATCAACACACTGAATATATCGTTACCGATAAAGGCGTTTATATTTCTGGTGGTTTATTCTCTTATACTTGTGAAATGAAGCCATTTTCGGAATTATCAAGAGTAAACATCCACAGAGGCATTATTGACCAAATGATTGGTGTTGGAGATGTTGTGCTAACAAGTAATAACGTAGCAGATATGTATGGTGGGGTAAGAAAATCAAGAGTATTCCCTGGAATTAGAATTTGTGATATCCCAGATTACCAAAACGTATTCACGTTGATAAAACAATTACAAACTGATATCTACACAGATACAATGTATCCAAACGATTTAAGACCAGAAGAAAACCATGGATACAAAACCAAGTACAAAGGTTTAGAATAAAGACTAAAAGCATCGATTCCTCAATCGGTGCTTTTTATTATGTAAAATTCAATAGCCAAGATAACCCTATCTATATGCGTAATTCCAAAAACTAAAGACTCAACTAAAATTGAGACTATGTTGAACACTATATTTTGCAAACAATTAATTAGACACATTTTAAACAAGAAAAAAATATTATTTAGAGAAAAGAAGAAAATGCTAAACCAAGAGCCTTATAACGCAGCACTAGATTACCCATTATTTGCTGAAAAACTTGCTTGCAAAAAGTTATGTCACAAATTCAACCAGCTTTCTCCAGAAAAAATGAACGAGAGAAATCGACTACTAAGTAAGATATTAGGAAAAACTGGCAAAGTGTTTTTGATTGAACAACCATTTATGTGCGACTATGGGTATAACATAGAAATTGGTGAAAACTTTGGAGCAAATCACAATTTGCTAATATTAGACCCAGGGAAAGTAACTTTTGGAAATAATGTAATGATTGGGGCAAACTGCAGTTTTTATACAACAAACCACCCACTAGATCCTCATTTACGAAACGAATATCTTCAATGGGCAAGACCAATAAAAGTTGAAGATAATGTATGGATTTGTTCAAATGTAGTGGTTTTGGCAGGTGTAACAATTGGAGAAAACTCAGTCGTAGGAGCAGGAAGTGTAGTAACAAAAGATATTCCACCAAACACATTTGCAGTCGGCAATCCTTGTAAAGTGGTAAAAGAAATCAAAATATAAAAAAGAGCCGATTTAAAACCGACTCTTTTTTTATATTTATAACTTGATTAGTTAATTCTTTGGAACATATAACCGATACCACGAGCTGTTAAGATTAATTCTGGGTTAGCTGGGTCAGTTTCCAATTTAGAACGTAATCTAGAAATGTGAACGTCAACTACACGAGTATCAATTCTGTGATCTGGCGGATAAGCCCAAACGTGTTGAAGAATTTCGTTTCTTGAGAACGCTTGACCTGAATTATTAACTAACAATTCTAACAAGCTGAATTCCATACCAGTAAGTCTGATACGTTCATTCTTTCTGTAAACTTGACGTCTAGCAGTATCAATTTTGATATTACCAGTTGTAATAACGTTCTTAGTAACTTTACCAGATGGAGTAACCATTTCTCTGTTGTTAGTTCTTCTAAGAACAGCTTTCACACGTGCTTCCAATTCTTTAGGGCTGAAAGGTTTGATAACATAATCATCTGCACCTAATTCTAAGCCTGTAATTCTTTCAGAAACATCACCTAATGCTGTCAAAATAATAATTGGAACATCAGAAGATCTTCTAATTTCGCGAGTAACTCCATAACCATCCATTTTAGGCATCATAACATCTAAAACAACTAGGTCTGGGTTATATTTATTGAATGCTGCAACAGCTTCTTCACCATCTTGAGCAGTATAAACATCATAACCTGCCATTTTTAAACGAGTTTCCAAAATACGTCTGATACTTGCTTCGTCATCAGCTAACAAAATGCGTTGACGATCTTCAGTCTCATTAGGCATTTCTAAGTTTTCTGTCATAGTCTTTTCCTTACTTACTTTATAAATCTCATACAATAGTCATAAACCCTGAAAAATATTACAATTTATTTATTTTTCTTACGTTTTATAACATTATATTACATTAAGTTACAAAAAATTGCAAGGGGGTAAACAAGAAAACTTTTAAAACTTATTGCAATTTTGCTTCAACAATCTGTCTAAACTTCTCTAGGTCTTCTTTAGTGTCAATTCCAACTGGCACAAAGTCAACAATAGAGGTTTTTATTCTCATACCATTTTCCAAAGCTCTAAGCTGCTCAAGGCTTTCAGCTTTTTCTAACGGAGTTTGTTCTAATGTTGTCATGGACTCAAGCGCCTTACGTTTATAGCCATAAATTCCCAAATGACCATAGAATTCAGCCACATTAGCATTTCTTTCAAAAGGAATTTTTGAACGTGAAAAATACAATGCAAATCCGTGCCTATCTGTAACACACTTGACAAGATTTGGATTATTAATTTCTTCTTCGTCTTTTAAAACTCTAATAAGTGTTGAAATATCAGCCTTATCGTCATTTTTTACGTTATCAATAACTGCATCAATGCTTTCTGGCTTAATTAAAGGTTCATCCCCCTGAAGATTACAGATAAAAGAGATTTCAGGGTGACGAGAAACAACTTCCATAATTCTATCTGAACCGCATTTATGATCAACTGACGTCATTTCAACATTACCACCAAAACCTTTAACGCAATCATAAATTCTCTGATCATCAGTCGCAACGATAATCATATCTGCCAATTTTGATGCTTGTGCTTTTTCATAAACCCATTGAATAACAGGTTTTCCACACACAACCAAAAGCGGTTTACCTTCTAATCTAGATGATCCATATCTTGCAGGAATTATAATAGCTGTTTTTGTCATTTCTCTCTCCTAATCAATTCTTTTAACTACAAATGAAGTCCATTGGTCTTGTTCTATTTCTTCAACAAGTTCTAATCCGTGTTCTTCATATGCTTTTATTACACAATCTCTTTTTTCGTACAAAATGCCACTTAATGACATCAATGCACCTGTTTTCATCAAGGCTTTCAAATCACCCATAATCTCAGCCAAAACAAAGTGTAGAATATTTGCAACAATAAAATCGAATTTATCATCGACTTTATCAGCCGTACCAAGCTCAAAAGTACATTCGACATTATTTTTAACGGCATTTTCTTTTGCAACATCAATTACTGTATCATCGTTATCACAACCATATACATAAGATGCACCAAGCTTTTTCGCTAAAACTGATAAAATACCACTACCCATACCAATATCAGCTACTCTATCACCTTGTTTCATGTATTTTTCTAGAGCTTTCATACAAAGTTGAGTAGTTTGGTGAGTACCAGTACCGAACGCGCAACCTGGTTCAAGTTTTATAGTAATTTCACCATCTTTTGACTCATAATCAATCCAATCAGGAACAACCGCAACTTTATCGGTAACGTGAGTTACTTTCCATTGTTCTTTCCATTTTTTTGACCAGTCCTCAGTTTTTTTTTCTTCTAAAACAAAATCCCAAGAACCAAGTTCTTCTTCGGTTAAACCTCTGGATAAAAATTCTTCTCTTGAAAGGTCTAAAACATTTTCAACATCATATAGCAAATCTTCATAAGAATCCCCATATTCATTACGCAAAAAGACTTTCAACGTACCTTGAGTGGTAGAAGTCATTTCTAAATCCTTGTAAGATTCTTCTGCCAAAATCACACCATCACAGTCAAAATTATCAAAGAAAATCTCTGCAATAATATCTTCCATATCTGGATTTATCTCTAATCTTAATTCATAATAATTATTTGCCATAATATATCCTTTTTTAATTATGAGATTCTTCGCTAAAAATATTTTGTGTCATTCAGAGGGCACTAGCCCGTGGAATCTCAAAATATTTTCACCTCAGAATGACTTTAGTTTTAAATAAATAGACCCTGAAACAAGTTCAGGGTTTCTATTAAAATTTATTCCTTTCTTAACCTAAAAAAGCGCCCATTTTTCTGAATTTATCGTAGCGTTGATTTCTCAAATCTTCACGAGACATACCAGAAAGTTCATCTAAAGCTGAAAGAATTGTGTTTTTCACTTCAGACGCCATGGCTTCATAATCTGTATGAGCACCACGAACAGGTTCTTTTATATCACCATCAATAATACCATGTTTGATTAAATGAGGCGCGGTAATTTTTAAAGCATTAGCAGCTTCTAAATTTTTAGAAGCATCACGCCAAAGAATTGATGCACAACCTTCTGGTGAAATTACAGTATAGTAAGCGTGTTCTAACATATAAACTTTGTTAGCAACGGCTAAACCTAACGCACCACCTGAACAACCCTCGCCTGAAATAATTGCAATAACAGGAACACCAAGTTTTTGCATTTCTTTCAAGTTAGTTGCAATAGCAGCACCTTGAGCGTGTTCTTCTGCACTAATACCAGGATAAGCACCTGGAGTATCAATAATAGTTACAATTGGAATACCAAATTTATCTGCGTGTTTGAACAAACGTAACGCCTTTCTGTAACCTTCTGGTTGAGGCATACCGAAATTATATTCCAAGTTTTCTTTAGTAGATTTACCTTTCATTGTACCGATAATCATAACTGGACGACCATCAATTTTAGCTAAACCACCCATAATAGCTCTATCATCAGTACCAACTCTATCACCATGCATTTCGATAAAATCTGTACAAATTGAATTAACATAATCCATAAAATTAGGTCTTTCTGGATGACGTGCAATCTGCATTTTTTGTGTAGGATCAAGATTTGAGAACAATTCTTTCTTAAATTCTTCTGCTTCTTTTTCTAACATTGAAATATCGATACTTAAATCCATGCCGGACTCCTGACTCATTTTTTTAAGTTCCTCTATTTTTTCTTGAATTTCTAAAATAGGTTTTTCAAATTCTAATACTGCTGCCATTTCCTACTCCTTACTCATGCATAGCCAAGATATTAGCTAGATTACTTCTCAAGTCTTTACGAGAAGATACCACATCGACCTGACCATATTTCATTAAATATTCAGCAGTTTGGAAATCTGATGGAAGTTTTTGTCTGATAGTCTGTTCAATAACACGACGACCAGCAAAACCAACCCTTGCACCTTGTTCAGCAACAATAATATCGCCCAAAGTACCAAAACTTGCTGTTACACCACCAAAAGTAGGATCTGTAATTAAATTTATGTATAATAGACCAGCTTCATCCAATCTTGCACAAGCACAAGAGGTTTTAGCCATCTGCATTAAACTTAACGCACTTTCTTGCATTCTTGCACCGCCAGATGACGATACAACAAGAACAGGTAATCTTAATTCAATAGCTTTTTCAATAGTACGTGTAACTTTTTCACCAACTACACTACCCATTGAACCGCCCATAAAATCAAAATCCATAACCGCAGTAGCTAATCTGTGACCTTCAATAGTCGCAATACCAGCGATTACTGCATCATTAAGACCTGTTTTTTCTTGAGCTGCAACTAACCTATCTTTATAAGACTCAGTATCAACAAAATCCAATGGATCTGTTGGTTTTAAGTCTGCAAATAATTCTTCAAAAGAACCCTCATCAAATAATTGATTAATTCTAGTTCTTGCATTAACTCTAAAGTGATAATCACACACAGGGCAAACCATTTGATTGTTTTCAATATCTTTTTTCAATAGTTGTGAATCACAGTGAACACACTTAGTCCACAAATCAGGGTTTGCTTCAATTTCTACTCTTGCTTCAAGTGCTCTTCTTTGGATTTGAGCTTCTTTACGCTTTTCGAACCAATCTTGAACTGTCATATAATAATACCTTTATATCCCTACTGATTAAATCTTAACAATCTAACTCATATCATTATACACAAAAATTTTAGCTTGGCAAAAATCTTCACATTAGGGTAAATAAATTTTACATACAGTTAAGCAAATTTTCTATTGCCTAACCTTGGTATTTCCCACCAGACGTATCTCTATGGTGTTTTCTAATTTGTTCTGTTAGGTCACCAGAAATTTTTATATTCTGTAACGTCATATGATATTTTCTAAGATTTGCAATATTTTCAGACTCTTCTAACAGATTACGCTGTTCTGCTGGATTTACAGAATCTTTAACCTTCTCAAACTCTGTTTTTGTCTGTTTAGTTATAATCCTTGCAACAACTTCATCCAAATCGCTTCCAGAAACCCCATATTTATTAGCGATTTCAGTTACAGTTTTTCCTTGAGGGAATGTATAAAGCCAATTTACAGACAATCTATCACCAGGACCGACACTTAAAACACCTTTTTGGTGTGGTGTGTACATAATATCGTTCTTAAACGGACTATGTCCCAGTCCTATGGCATGACCAATTTCATGCAAAATAGTGTGATAAACTTCCCCCTCATCCATATAATCAGCATGAACAAGACCATCAGACAGACCTATACATACATTTGCGCCATACAAACGATTAAGTTTATCATATTGAAAATAACACATGCCTAATGCTTTGCGTTCGACTCTTTTCCACTCAATATTTACTTGAGAATCATAAATACTATTTACAAGTACAAATGAAACCTTACCATTAGAAACCTTGTGCCATTCATCTAACGCACGCTTTACAAGCCCTTTATACTTTGAATCCTGCCCTTTTTTTGTGTAAAAGTTCATCGGAGCAATATAAACCTTAAGAGGCATACTAATCCAACGAATTAATCTACCACCTTTAACAGATTCTTGTAAATAAGTTTTCTTCTCCATATTTTTATTGTATAATAAAAGGTGATATAAGAAAAGTTAGAGTTATTATTTTATACAGACTAAGGAGAAGAAAATTATGGGTATGAATTTAATGGGCATAATGAAACAAGTTCAAGCAGCTCAAAAAAGAGCTGAAGTAGCTCAAAAAGAACTTTCAGCATTAGAAATCACTGGCGAATCTGCTGGCGGATACGTAAAAGTTACATGTGATGGTCAAGGTAAATTCAAATCAATTAAAATTGCTCCAGAAGCAATTAACGCTGAAAACCCATCATCAGTTGATTCTGAAACTATTGAAATGCTAGAAGATTTAATTTCAGCAGCGATTACTCAAGCTAACGAAAAAGCTTCAGCTGAAATGGGTTCTAAAATGAAACAAATTACTGGCGGAATTAACATTCCAGGATTATCATTCTAATATGATTTATCCAAAGGCAATAGCAGCTTTAATAGAGCAATTTCAGAAATTCCCATCAGTTGGGCCTAAATCTGCTCAAAGAATGGCATTTTATTTACTTAGAATGTCAACTGCTGATGTCGAAAATTTTGCAAAGGCAATAATTGAAGCTAAACATAACACTCACACGTGCGATGTTTGCTTCAATTTGTCTGCATCAAGTCCTTGTGAAATCTGTTCATCATCTCAACGTGACAGATCAGTTATTTGCGTTGTTTCTGAAACAAAAGACCTTATTGCTATCGAAAAAACTAACGAATACAAAGGTCTTTATCACGTTTTACAAGGTTTAATCTCTCCAATTGATGGCATTGGAGCTGAGGACATTAGAATTAAAGAATTATTAAACAGACTAACTAATGAAGAAGTTAAAGAAATCATTTTGGCATTAAGCCCGTCTGTTGAAGGTGAAGCAACAAGCCTTTACCTAACAAGACTAATCAAACCTTTTGGAATAAAAGTTTCAAGAATTGCATTTGGCTTACCTGTTGGTGCTGACTTAGAATACGCAGATGAAATGACTATTGCAAAAGCTATCGAAGGTCGCCACGAAATATAGTCCTCGGCTGGACTGGGCATTATGCTACCAACTACATTGATACTAGCACAATAAAAACCCGATTTCTGAGAAATCGGGGAAATAAAATTTGTAGGGGAAAAATTAAATTGGAGTATTTAGTAAAAAAACTTATGCGATGTTCAACATTTGCTTATTGTACGCTGCAATAAAGTTCATTTGTTGAAACAATAATTCTGACTTATCAACGAAAGGTTCTGCAGTTGCAGCAACTGTTGTTGTTACTTGATCTTTGTAGATATCTTGTAATTTTTGATCTAATTTTTTTAAATTTGCAACTGCCATAATTATCTCTCTTCTTTTAAGTTATCTCTCTTGTATATATAAAGTATATACAAACTTCTTAATTTCACACATTGATTTATTTGTTACATTTCGTAACAATAGTTATTTTTTATCGATAAAAAGGCAAATTATCGTTTTAAAATGTTTTTATATACTTGTAGGGAATAAGGGGAAATCCATGTCCAACCAAGCTATAAATGGTTTAAATATACCAAGTATTCAGAATAATAAGCCGATTACATTTCAACAGAATTCAACTCCCACAATGCAAGGAGTAACAATTCCAGCTTCAGGAAATGATACGTTTCAAAGCTCAACATCTATGCAAGGTGTTGACCCTAATACTGTAAAACAAGCTGCTGATAATAACTATATTGCAAACAGAGCAAAGGCTTCAGCTGATAGTAATCCTCTTGCAGTTGCTGGATTAACTACCGCAACTTGGTATGGCTTGGCACAGGGGATGGACAAAGTAAACCAAAAATACGGCGGAGAATGGGCGACATCCTTACCTGGTAAAATTGCAAAATTTGGTGATGACGTTTCATCTAAAGGTTTAGGTCGTACAATCGACAGAGGCTTACGTAGAATTGAATTACAATTACACAAATGGTCTAAAAAGAGCAAGTTTTTATACTCTTTAATGAACCATTCGACACGCCCAGAAAACCAATTCGCAAAAGTACCTGGAATGGGTATGAAAGGTTTCTTTGGAGCTGACGTAAACCAAGTTATTGATGAATTCATGGAACCAATTGCAGGAAAACCAAAAACTATTTTAGGTTTCCCTACTGGCAAAATGAAAAACTTATTCCAAAAACTAGAAAATTATAATATTCCACAAGCAGAAATTGATGCTTTATTTGATAGCGTAAAAGGTAAAACACCATTTGAGCAAGCCGTTGCACTTCAAGCAAAAGAACTTGAAGTTCTAGGTGCAAAACCTGAAGTTATTCAAAAATTCAAAGATGGCAAAATTTCTTTAGAAAATATGCAAAGACATGCTGAAGGTCTTAAACGCAGACATTTAGGCTTAAGCAGAAAAGAATTTGCAGCTCTAAAAGGTAAAGCATTAGATAATCCTAAAGAATTCCAAGAAATCTTTGAAAGAATGGCAAGCAATCCAAAAACAAAAGATTGGAAAGTTTCTATCTGGAGAAGCAATGGTGGTAAATTATCTAAAGTTAAAAACCATCTATTTGGCAGAACTGTAAGTTTCAGCGAATACAGAAACAAATATCGTGCATTATATGGCAAAGGTATTAAATCTAAGTTAGGTAAAGTACTAAATAAAGCAACAGCTTGGATTTTAGAAGGCGGTACTAACAGATTTGCTGGTGGTAAAATTGCAGTATTAATGCAAGCCGCTATCTTTGGTGATATGTTCTATCAATCTATAAAAGCGCCAAAAGGTGAAAAATTTAAAACATTGATGGAACGTGGTGTTAACGACTTCTCTTACTTTATTGCAATGACCCTTGGTATCGTTGGTATGCACAAGATCGGCGGTTTCAAATACGCTGGCATGAGTGTAAAAGAACGTGAAGCATATAGACAAGCATTAAAAATTCATAATGATAAAGTTGTAGCAAAAGCATTTACTAAAGCTGAACACAAAGCTTCAGAAAAAGCATTAAAAAATATGCTAAATGCAAAAGGTATCAAAAACCCAATTACAAAATTATTCCACAAAATTGGTAAATTCCTTAACATTGGTAACGAAAGAGTCTTAGCATACAGATCAAATAGCAAATGGAACATGAACTTCTTCAGAAGACTTGCAAATGGTAACATCATCGGTGTTCCAATGAGAATCATTATCCCAATGATGATTGTAACTCCATTTGTCGCAAAAGCAGCAACAACTCTTTGTCATAAGATTTTCGGCAGACCAACTCACTCTGTACTTGACGAAGAACAAGAAGAACAACCAGATCAAGCACAACAACCAACTGCTCAAAATCCTCAACAACCTGGGGTAGCTCCAGCTAAAAACCCTTCAATGGGTAGCAACCCTCAGCCAAAAGATCCACAAACTTATGCTGACTCAAATTTAATCAAGCAAACTTTAAATGGCACAAAAAAACCAGTTAGAACATATATACCATCTCCAGACTGTCAAATAAAAGGTATGGCACCAACTAGAACATATGTTCCATCTTCACAAGGAATGGTTCAAGAAAATCCAGACCTAACTGCAGCAGAAAGAGCTATGGCTCAAGCGGATATGGCTGAAAAATATATTAACGAAACATTAGCGTCATTAAATCAACCAATGTAGCTAGATAGCTAGCTAACTTAACAATTGACGAATAAAAAAAATCAGCATATAATAGAACTAAGCTCTATATAGGCGTTAATTTTGTTCCTACATTTATATAAATAGGGAGAGTTAACTCCATTGGCATTGAAGTATACCCGCCGATACTTGTATCGCCAGCGGGAAACGGAATATTCCAGGGTTCTCACCCACCTGCGAGTCCAGCAGGTAACAAAATCCGCTTATATGGGGCTTTTTTATGGGGTAAATATATTGCACCGCCTTACCTGATATGTTATAATATATTTAAGGGTAGGTGTAGAATGAAAAAGATTTCAACGTTAATACTTTCTGAAGAATTTTCAACAACAGAAGTTTTAAAACTTTTTGTGAGCGAATTTGATAACCTAGAATTACTAGACTCAACTTCAGATTATACAGAGATACTAGAAATCCTTTCCAACGTATCAGGCAAATCTATATTTATCGTTGATCTATCTACAAATAAACAATTAAAACTTGACCTTATGCTAAAGGTTTCTCAACAGTGCCAGAATTGCAAGGTTTTAGCTCTATCAGATAACCCTTCAGTTGATCTAATTATTCAAATAATGAGAGCTGGAGCAAGAGAATTTATCCCTGTTCCAATCATTAAAAATGAGTTTTTTGAAGCAATTAACAAAATCGTTACCCAGATTGAAGAGCCAAAAAGAAATAACAAATGTAAGGTTATTTCTGTATTCTCAAACAAAGGTGGTATCGGAAAGACGTCACTTGCTTCAAACTTAGCACTGGAACTATCAAAAATCACAAAAGAAAATGTTGCATTAATTGATATGAACTTTCAAATGGGTGACATTACAACGTTTCTGGACTTAAAACCATCTTTCAATATTTCTTATATGCTAGAAAATATTGACAAAATCAATGAAACATTCTTACTAAGCACCCTTGAAAGATACAAAAATACAAGTTTGTATATATTGGCAGACCCACCATACTTCAAACAAGCTGACAATATTCAACCAAAACAAATTACAAAATTATTTAATACTCTAAAAGAAACTTTTTCATACATTATAGTTGACGCTGAAGCAAGTTTCGAGGGTAAAAATATTGCTGCACTAGATAATTCAGACATGATACTATTAGTTACAGTGGCAAACTTACCAGCACTAAGAAACACTCAAAGATGCCTGGAATTATTTGAAAAACTTGGTTACGACAAGGATAAAACTCAAGTTGTCGTTAATCGTTATATGGAAAATGATGAAATTAAAGAAGCTGATGTTGAAAAAGTTCTTTCAAAATCAATTTATTGGAAAATTCCAAACAACTATTTTGCATTGATGTCTGCAATAAATAAAGGAGTGCCTGTTAGTTCAATAAACAGCGCTACAAATATTGCACAAAGCTATAAAGACTTGGCTCAACATATTTCAGATAATTTATACAGACAAAATATGGTCAAAAAATTTGAAAACATACTAAACCAGTAGGGGAGAAAAATGGGATTAGCAGAGAGATTTAAAGATAAATTAGCAAAAAGAGATATCTTCACAAAAAATGGCGAAGAAAGTTATATTTCAAAACCAATTACTCAAAACATTACCGTTCAGCCAAAAACGCTACATTCTGGAATAAACGAACCCGTTGATTCATTATCAGAGTTACCACAAGTCGATTGTGACAAATTTGAGGACTTAGAATCTGAAATTATTGATAAAATCAGAAAAACACCATATTGGGAAGAATATTCAACAATTAGACAAGAAAAAATGATTGGTTCTTACTTTGATAAACGTATAGCAAGTGGAAGATACTCATACATTAAACATTCGGTTAAAGACAAATCCAGTTTTATTGAAAATATTTTAGCACTTGCTAATAATAGATAAAAAAAGGCGGCGCTGAGTTTCCTCAGCGCCGCCGAACTTATTATCCATTTACCTAAATATCTAAATCATTTTCAGTTGGTTCAATTTTATTCTTGTATATTTCAACATATTGATCTGCCGCAGCAAAACCTACAAGACTAGATGCATACAATTGAATAATACCAGCCAAAGAAGAAAATGGTACCATCAAAAGAATTACAATCGGATGATATATATTATCTTCACCAGCTTTTTCTGGAATTAAAAGCACTGAAATAAATACAAATGCCATCATAAATACAATAATAATTCCAGTTAAAATTGAGGTTACCGCATTTACAATAAAACCTGTTAGTGTCATCTTTAGCATCACCATTATAGTATCTTTAAAAGATTTACGTATGTAATCTACTAAGACAAAAGGGTTAATAAATTCTGCTCTAAACTTGTATTTTTTTACAAATTTGATAAATACATATTGCATAAATGACGAAAGAATAATTAAGCCAATAAACAATAACGTAATTAAAAAGAATGCAAATACAATAATAGCCGCAATTGCAATTGGGTTATCCTTAATTGTCATTGCAGAAGCTATCGAAACAAAAACTGGGAAACCTATAACTATCCCCATTGCAGCAAGAAAATAAATACACCAAATTATAGTTAAAGGAAGCGTTTTCAAACCTTTCACAAATAGCTCTGAAGTAATTTTTGGAACCCCTGCCTCACCTTTTAATCTTAATTCATAAAATTCCATACCAAAACCTAACAAATATAAGCCTGGCACAAAAGATAAAAATAAGAAAAATACAGCTAGCGCAAAAAGGACAACCATAACTTCTTTAGGGGTTTCTTTATCAACAATTCCCGCAAAAGTAGCAGCAATTGAAGGTAAAATCATCAATAAAACATACATCAAATGACGTTTTACAGGATTTTCACAGATAAACAAATCCTTAAAGGACTTTAAAATTCTTTCCATAACACTACCTTTCTTTATAAATACGTTAATTAATATCTAACGTATCTCTCACGTATTTGGCAAAGCCAAACAATAACATAACAAATCTCATAATACTACCTCGTTGATTATTATAACGGACTATTTTACTTTTTCTTTAATTATATTTATCGCTTTTTACAAAAAGTTACAACAAAAAGAGATTTTGTACTAAAATACTGATATGGAATACAGAAAGTTCAAAATAAATTCAAAATATAGCCCTGCTGGGGATCAGCCAAAAGCAATAGAAGAGCTTGTTGACGGGTTAAACAAAGGTTATGACACACAAACTTTACTGGGGATTACTGGTTCTGGTAAAACCTTTACTATTGCAAATGTTATTGAAAAAGTACAAAAACCGACCCTAATTATTGCCCACAATAAAACTCTTGCAGCTCAACTATACAACGAATTTAAAGAGCTTTTCCCGGAAAATGCTGTTGAATATTTTATCAGTTATTACGATTACTATCAGCCTGAGGCTTATATTCCAAGAACGGATACTTATATCGAAAAATCATCTTCTATTAACGAAGAAATTGACCGACTTCGCCATAATACAACACGAAGCCTATATGAAAGAAACGATGTTATTGTTATATCTTCAGTAAGTTGCATTTACGGCTTAGGTTTACCTGAAAACTATTTCAGAGGTTCTGTTGAAATAAAAGTCGGAGATGAAATCGACCGAAATGATATGCTCAAACACTTTGTTAATGTTCGCTATGAACGTAACGACTTAGAACTAAAATGTTCAACATTTAGAGCTCGTGGCGATATTGTCGAAATTATGCCAGCTTACGAAAAAATAATCACAAGATTTTATTTCTTTGGGGATGAAATAGAAAAAATTGTAAGAATAGATAACGTTTCAGGTGAAATTATAGAAACACCTCAATCTGTTGTTATTTATCCCGCAGTTCACTATTTATCGGATGATGACAACGTTGAAGAAACAATTGATTTAATCAAGCAAGAACTTCAACAACGCCTAGTTGAATTAAACAACGAAAACAAACTTGTTGAAGCTCAACGTTTAGAACAAAGAGTTAAATATGATATAGAAATGATAAAAGAAATGGGCTACTGTACTGGTATCGAAAATTATTCAAGAATTATCGAACGCAGACCAGCAGGTTCAGCTCCTGCAACACTTCTAGATTATTTCCCAGACGATTTCTTAACTGTTGTTGATGAATCTCACGTAACACTACCCCAAATAAAAGGAATGAGTCATGGTGATGCGGCACGCAAAAAAGTTCTTGTAGATTATGGATTTAGATTACCTTGTGCAAAAGATAACCGCCCATTAACAAACACTGAATTTTATGATAAGGTCAAACAAAAAATCTATATTTCAGCAACACCAGCTGATTTTGAAAGAGATACATCAGCCCAAATGGTTGAACAGATTATTAGACCAACAGGACTTTTAGATCCTAAAGTTTCAGTACGCCCAATCGATACGCAAATCCAAGATTTAAAAGCTGAAATTAAAAAACGTGCAGAAAAAGACGAACGAATATTGATCACAACACTTACAAAACGAATGGCAGAAGACCTTACAGACTTCTTTGTTCAAGAGGGAATTAGAGTAAGATACTTACATAGTGAAATTAAATCAATCGAACGTGTTGAAATCTTAAGAGATTTAAGGCTTGGAGAATTTGACGTCTTAATCGGGGTTAACTTATTAAGAGAAGGTTTAGATATCCCAGAAGTTTCACTTGTTGCTATTATGGATGCAGACAAGGAAGGTTTTTTACGCTCTGATACAAGTTTAATCCAAACAATCGGACGAGCAGCTAGAAACGCTTGCGGTGAAGTTATTATGTACGCTGATAAAATAACAGAATCAATGGAACGAGCAATAAAAGAAACTGAACGACGCCGTAAACTACAAATTGAACATAATACAAAATTTGGCATAGTTCCGCAAACAATTAAAAAGCCAATTGAAAACAACTTATTATCACTTGTTGCAAGTTATAGAGATTTAGAAGATATTGTAGCAGAAGAAATGGTTGATTTAGGAATTGAAAAGAAAGATTTGCCAAAACTTATTGACAAACTTGAAAAAGATATGCATAAAGCTGCCAAAATTCTTGATTTTGAACGTGCGGCTCAAATTCGAGATCAACTAAAGAAATTAAGAGAAATGAAAGATTAAAAAAAGCCCCAAACATTACGTTTGAGGCTTTCAATTTCTAATATTGATTTAAGGTTTACCTTGATACATATCATCAGCTGAAACAATCATATCAATCTGACAATTTTCATCGTATTCTTCGTTATTGCCTTTAATGTGTTCATACGCACACTGTGCCAAATAGTTTGATAACATTGAAATATTAACAATCAATACCATACAACAATATGCAATAAATCCCCAGTGAGTAAATGGCAACTTGAAGAAGAAGAACAAATACGCAACTGGAATTAATAGAACTAAATTTGCAATCGCTAGTTGTGGCACAAAGAACGCAAATGCAATTAATACGTCAATACAACATTCAGAAATAACCTTGTAATTAAATCCTTCTTTCATTTTTAAATATTTTGCAAAAGACAAATATGATGTAAAAATGATAGAAAATATAATTGACCACACAATAACTTGGAAAGTAATAGGTATCCAAGGCAAATCAATAGGGATTTTTACAGCTTTAATAATAATTCTACCTAAGTTGTAGAAGATAAACAAATGAGGAACAACTACCACGATTGTTTTACCAAGAGCTTTCAAGTAGTGCAATGGGTTAAAAGTAAGAATTTCTTTTTTATTCATCCTTACGTTATTAATCCCTGCCGTCAGCAGACCTAACAAAAACATTCCAACAATGAAGCCCCAGAACTCAAATTGTTGCATTTTACCTTTCATATAAAGGTCAACAACAAAGTTTACTGGGATAGAGTAAAGAACGATCTTTAAGTAAGCAAAGTCCTCACTAAATGCCTCTTGAAATGCGTCAACAATAGATGCCATAACATTCTCCTACATCTAATAAACTCATAATCTTAATTATAACAAACACCGAGAGTGTTTTCAGCTCCCGATGTTTGTTTATTTACATATATTAACCTTGGATTAAACGTTTCAATTCAGCTGGTTTTGAAGATTTAGAAAGAGCATCTTCAATAGTAACCAAGCCTTGTTTATACAAAGCACATAGTGCTGATTCAAGAGTCTGCATACCAGAACCAGAACTTGTTTGAATTGTTGAATAAATTTGTGCAGCCTTAGCTTCACGAATCAAGTTTGCAATCGCTGGAGTAACAACCATGATTTCTTGAGCCATTACACGACCCTTTTTAGTTCCATCAGGCTGAACCTTTGGAAGTAGAGTTTGTGAAAATACTGCTACTAAAGAGTTTGCAAGCTGAACACGAATTTGTTGTTGTTGACCTTCAGGGAATACGTCGATGATACGGTCAATAGTTTGTGAAGCTGAAGAGGTGTGAAGTGTACCGAACACTAAGTGACCTGTTTCAGCAGCTGTCAATGCTAATGCAATAGTTTCGTGGTCACGCATCTCACCTACTAGAATGATATCTGGGTCTTCACGAAGAGCTGATTTTAGTGCGTTAGCAAATGATCTTGTATCCATACCCAACTCACGTTGGTGAATAATTGAAACTTTTGATGTGTGAACAAATTCGACAGGGTCTTCGATTGTCAAAATATGTTCTGGTCTTGTTCTGTTGATATAGTCAATCATAGCAGCCAATGTTGTAGATTTACCAGAACCAGTAGGACCTGTTACAAGAACCAATCCACGTGGTTTTTCAGCAATTGTTGTAACAATTGGAGGCATACCCAACTCTTCTAACTGCGGAGCTGTTGTTGCAATTGTACGGAAAGCTGCTGCATAACAACCTTTATCTTTATAGAAGTTAACCCTGAAACGACCAATATTTTCTACACCATAAGAAAAGTCAAGTTCCCATTCTTGCTCCAAGTGTCTTCTTTGTTCATTTGACATCATTGGGAATAATAGAGCTTCAACATCTTCTGATGATAAAACTGGATGGTCTAATCTAGTTAATTTACCATCTATACGTGCAACTGGAGGCAACTTATTTGAAATATGTAAGTCGGATCCGCCACGATCTACAAGTTCTTTTAATAAATCTTCAATAATCATAATTTACACCACCATTATTCTGTATAATTTAACATCGCATCATTTTCTTTAGAAGCTAACTCAATTAACAAATAAGTCATATAAGCTCCCAAAGCAACCGCTTTTGGATCAAGATTTGTCTTATTTGCCGCTTCGATTATAGCTGTATTTATTTCAGGATTTTCCTCTTTTATATAATGAATCATTTTTTTACGCCATGCAGGCATATCCTCAAAAATCTCATTAAATGCTGTTGTTGCAACATCTTCTGATATAACAGGTAACATACTATAAAGCCCTCTTAATATAATACGATATATTCATTATACACTAATTTTCAGACCTTGTCTATATAAGAATAAAAATCATATGTTTGAAGTATAATTTAATTATGAGGTTAAAACACTTACATCTGACAGATTATAGGAATTGTGAGAACTTGGAATTAGACTTTGAGAAGTCTAAAACTTTAATTATCGGAAAAAACGCTCAAGGTAAAACCAACATCCTTGAAAGCATCTATTTTCTTTCAACTCTAAAAACCCCAAGAACTTCAAATAATACCGAACTAATAAATTTCGACAAAGAATACTTTAAACTTGAAGCAGATGTAATAAAAGCCGATACAGATATTGATTTACTATACGCATACACCCAAGACAAGAAAAAGGAAATCAAAGTTAATGGCACAAAAGCAACTCCGAAGGATTTTAAATCAGTATTAAAAACTGTACTTTTTTCGACAACAGATTTACTACTACTAAGAGGCACTCCTCAAGACAGGAGAGATTGGCTTGATAGAGCAATTTGTCAAATCTACCCAGCTTATGATGATAGGCTTTCAAAATACGAAAAAATACGTATCCAAAAGAACAATTTCTTAAAAGAAGCTGCAAAAACAGGTGTTATGAACGATTCTTTACTTGACGTATTCAACGAACAGCTATCTGTAACTGGCAGTAACATCATCTACATCCGTAAAAAATTCCTAAAAGAAATTGAAAAACTTGCAAAAGAAAAACACCAAACGATTAGCGAAACAGAAGAATTATCAATCAAATATGATTGTTCTTTCCTTGGCATAAATAATGAAATCGAATCAATTGAAGATATTCAATACAAGTTCTTAGAATCATTAGACGAAAGAAGAATTGAAGAAACTCGTCGTTGCCAATCTTGTGTTGGACCACATAGAGATGATGTAATTTTTTATATCAACAACCAAGAGTCAACAAAATTTGCATCTCAAGGACAACAAAGAACAATTGTACTTGCATTGAAATTATCAGAGCTTGACATAATTACGGACAAAACAGGTGATGAACCAATTTTACTTTTGGATGATGTCTTAGCTGAACTTGATGATTTAAGACAAAATTATTTATTAAAATCAATCAACGAAAACACTCAAACAATTATAACCTCAGTTGATACAATTCTATTTGAAGATGAATTTCTAAAAGATGTGTCCATCTTCAAAATTGAAAATGGACACCTTCTATAAAATAATTACTAATTGGTCTATTCTTTTATCATTTTAGTAACCACAATAGCAGCCAACAAACACGCCGCTCCAATGTAGAATGTATATTCGTAATGGTGATTGATATTACCTGCAACATTTATGACAGAAGCATTGATTAACCACCCAACTAAAGTACATACAAACACTTGAGGACCCGCAATAAAAATATTAAAGATACCCATTACAGAACCTTCTGTACCTGGTTTAATGTATCTTGAAAGCATCGCAAAAGGCAAAGCACAAACACTTGCCCAACCAATACCAGACATTGCCATAAAGCATAATACCGCTGCTGGACTTGTTCTAAAAAATGCCAAACATAAATACGCTACAACCATTGATAACATAGAAATAATATGAACTTTTTTGTTACCGAATTTATCAGCAAGTTTACCAATAGGAATAGCAACCAAGAAACAAACAAGATTAAACACCGCTAAACATATCAAAGCATAGTTTTGAGCAGTATCTTTTAAGCTTTGAGCAACTGGTTCAACTGCAATATCTGGAACCCCATAAACAGTATGGATTACAAATGGAGTTATATAAATTAACAAGCACATCATACCAATCCAAGTAAAGAACTGCATTGTACAAATCTTTTTAACTTCTGGCGAAAGTAAAAAGAACTCTTTTAAAGATTGCCAAAAACTAACTTCCGATTTCTTTTCTTCAACTTCATCAGCACTGTCTAATGTACTTCTTTCAGTAACTGTTATACAAGTCCAAGCCATAGCCAAAGTAAAAGCTAAAGCTGCCATAATAAATTGAGCTGGTACTGACATTTGAAAATCAAAAAAGAATTTCAAAGCTGGAGCTACAACCATTGCGACAACAGAACCCAAGCCAATAGCCAAACTAATATAAGAATTCGCCTGAGCGTGCTGATCTCTAGGAACAACATCTGGAATTAAGGCTCTGTAAGGACCTTGAGCTATGTTAATACAAGCATCAATAATCCATATCATAATAGCAGCAAATAACAAACCTCCCCAAAGTGGGATTTTAATACCTGTTGCTAGAATAATTCCATCAACAATATTTCCTGAATTTGGGAACAACCATAAAGCAATAGAGGCAATAATTGCACCACCTAAAAGGTATGGTCTTCTTCGTCCAAATTTAGATTTTGTTTTATCTGACAAGGCGCCAATGATAGGTTGAACAACCATCCCTGAAAATGGTCCCGCCAACCAAATTAAACTATATAACAAAGGAGATGCACCTAAACTTGATGTAACAGGTTCAGATAGAGCAATTCTCATTTGCCAAGCAAACTGTAACCCCAAGAACCCTAATGCAAAATTCAAAAAGTTCACAGTCGTAAATTTTTTCAACTCAATATTATTCATTAACCCTCTCCATTAATTAAAAACGCATAAAAAATATTATTTCAAAAATCCGCTAACGTCAAGATAAACTACTTATCTAAACGTTTTACAGCTGCATCAATCAACCCTTTAAACAACGGATGAGGTCTATCTGGACGAGATTTAAACTCTGGATGGAATTGACAAGCAACGAACCAATCTAAATTTGGAATTTCAACAACTTCAGCTAACATTCCATCTGGAGACATGCCTGAAAATACCAAGCCTGCATCTGCAATTTTCTCAATATATTCATTATTAACTTCGTATCTATGTCTATGGCGTTCTGAAATAACTTCAGATCCATAAGCCTTAGCTGCAACAGAACCTTTTTTCAAATGGCAATCATATGCACCCAATCTCATTGTGCCACCATAACCTTTTACATTTTTCTGCTCAAGCATTATGTCAATTACAGGATATGTTGGATGTTCATCAAATTCTTTTGAATTTGCACCCTTTAAACCTACAACATTTCTTGCATATTCTATAACTGCACATTGCATACCTAAACAAATTCCCAAAAATGGAAGATTATTTTCACGAGCATATCTGATAACATTTAATTTACCTTCGATACCTCGAACACCAAATCCACCAGGTACAACAACAGCCTGTAAATCTTCTAGTTGTTTTTTGCAACTTGCCATATCAACACATTCTTCTGAATTTATCATTTTAATTTCAACAGAAGCTGCATTAGCATAACCTGCATGTTTTAAAGATTCAACAACAGAAATATACGCATCTGACAATTTAGTATATTTACCAGCAATACCAACTTTAATAGTTTTTTCCGTATTTTTAATCTTATTAACTAAAGCTACCCAAGAAGTAAGGTCTGGAGTTCTTTCTTCCATACCCAACATTTTGAGAACAACAGAACACATATTTTGAGCCTCAAGTGCAAGTGGCACTTCGTAAATAGTTTTCATATCTCGACATTCAATAACCGCATCTTTAGGCACTGAACAGAACAAAGCTAATTTTTCTTTTTCAGTTTTTGGAATAGGTTTTGCAGTTCTACATACAAGAACTTCTGGTTGGATACCATAACTTCTTAAAACGTTTACACTGTGTTGAGATGGTTTTGTTTTTAATTCACCAGATGTTGGCAAATATGGCAACAAAGTACAATGTACAGAAATAGCATTCCCAAAACCAACTTCAGACTTAAACTGTCTAATTGCTTCAATAAATGGTAAACTTTCAATATCACCGATAGTACCGCCGATTTCAATAATATGAAAATCTGGCTTAAACTGTTTTGTTGCTGCTACAATTTTTGTTTTAATTTCATTTGTAATATGAGGAACAACTTGAACTGTCGCACCTAAATAATCACCACGACGTTCTTTATTAATTACTTCTTGATAAATTCTACCAGACGTAACATTGTTTACTTGACCAAAACTTGTATCAGTAAATCTTTCATAATGACCTAAGTCCAAATCAGTTTCCGCACCATCATCAGTGACAAAAACTTCACCATGTTGGAATGGGCTCATTGTCCCTGGATCAATATTTATATAAGGATCAAACTTTTGAATAATTACAGAATAATCTCTTGATCTAAACAAGCGACCTAGAGATGCTGCTATAATCCCTTTACCTAAGGAACTAACTACACCACCTGTTACGAATATATATTTTGTCATAATCCCTACTTTCTTAATCCTTACACGTCATTCTAAATTTTAGAATGACAAATAAAACTTTTAATTATTACCCCTTTAACCTAATTAATTTTAGGAACTTTAAAGAAACCATTTTCCTCATCTGGAGCATTTGACATCAATGCTTCTTTAGATATTTCTTGATTTGGAACATCTTCTCTCATAACATTAACAAAATCGATAACTTGAGTCATTGGTTTTACATTAGATGTATCAACTTCGTTCATTTGATCAACATATTTCAAAACATCGCCAAGTTGTTTTGTATATAAAACTTTTTCTTCTTCTGTTAATTCTAATCTTGCTAATTTAGCAACGTGCTCTACATCTTTTACTGTAATCATTGATTTTGCTCCTTAAAAATACTCTATAATAAAATGATAGCATAAACATCGGTCATGATTATATATATTAACGAAATTTAAAATTTAGATTTTTATTGAAAGCATGTTATACTACATGTAGGAAGAAGGGGATTATGGCTGATTTAAAAGTATCAGAATTAGAAAAACTCGAGGATTTAATTCTAGAATACAAAAATGAAACAGACGTGAAGAAAAAACACGTCGTATATTTGCGCCTAATCCAAGAAACATTAAAATTAGTAAAAAAAATAGTTATGGCATTTTACCCATTACCAAGCACTATTTCAAAAGATGACCTAATACAAGTTGGAGCAGTAGGGGTTCTAAACGCTATTGAAACATATAGAATAGAAGAAAGAGGAAGTTTCAAAACATACGTTAGTAAAGTTATCAAAGGTAAGATTTTCCATTACCTAAGAGATAAAGCTAACCTTGTTAAAACACCAAGAGAAACTATTGCTAATATGTCAAAGGTAAAAGAAGCTATTGATGAGCTTTCTGAAAATAATACAAAAATCCCAACAGTTGAAGAAGTTGCCAATTATGTAAATCTACCATTTGATAAGGTTGAAGAAATCATGAACATTGAACTTATCAAAAATATGATTTCATTAGACCAAAACATTTACACTCAAGATGGTGGAGAAACCCTATTAGATAGAATTCAAGACAATGACGAAACAAGTTTTGAAGATACTTATGCAAATAAAAAAATTATAGAATTTGCAATCAATAAATTACCTCAAAACGACAGAATAGCAATTAATATGTATTACATTGAGGGAGAATCTCGAAAAGAAATTGCTAAAAAATTAAACGTTTCACCAACTCAAGTTTCGAGAATTCTAAAAAAAGCATTGAATAAATTATATGTAATTATTCAAAAAGAAATGAATGAAAAAGAGATTACTTTATAAAGGAGATTAAAATGTTACTTTCAATCATTATGTTAACATTCATATTTGTAATCGGGCTTTGTGTCGGTAGTTTTATGAATGTTGTGATATTGAGAACAGTAAGCGAAGAATCAATCGTTTTCCCAGGTTCAAAATGTCCAAAATGCCAAACACCTTTGAAATGGTACCACAATATTCCTGTATTTTCTTATTTATTTTTGAGAGGGAAATGTGGTTTTTGTCAAGAAAAAATCAGTATTCAATATCCAATAGTAGAACTTCTAACTGGTATATTGTTTATCGCATTATTTCTAAGATTTTGTATGCCTTTCGACCCATTATTTGGATTATCAGCAATAAACCCTATTAGCCTTTCACAAATAATGATTTATATATTTGCATTAATTGTAACTTGCTTATTTATTGCAATTGCAGGAACAGACATTTTAGAAAAGAAAGTATCTGATGCACATACTCTACCTCTTATTGGCTTGGGTATTTTATATAGCGTAATATTCTCAATTGTTTCATTTGTTGGTTATACAAAAGCAAATGGTATGCCAAAAATCGACTTAGATTTCTTCTTAACTTGCCCTATTGTATATTGCTTAGCTGCAGCTATTATGGGCTTTCTAATTATAGAAGCTATTTCAAGACTTGGACTTGTGACAGTTGGAGCAAGAGCTTTTGGCGAAGGAGATTCATATATTGCTGCTGGTATTGGTTCAGTATTTGGCGCAATGCTTGGTTGTTCTCCAGTTTACACAAACTTTGCACCGATTTTCCAAGTTCTATTTGCGATATTGGTACTAGCAGGAATATTACAACTTTTAGTAACTATTCCTATCTTCATTAAAAAACTAATCCAATCAAAAAGCTGGGTAACACTTGGTTCTTTAGCAGTTTTTGTAATGTACACAATAGGTTACTTGTACGCTCAACACGCAGGCTGGTTAACTCACAAAATTGCATATTGGGCTAGTTTAATAGTCCTTCTGGCAATTGGTTTGTTCACTTGCGGAGAACTTGTTTTAGGTCTAAAAGAAAACAAAGCTGAAAATGGCTTATATCTACCATTTGGACCTGCATTAGTTCTTGCTGGTTTAATCGCATTATTCACAATAGGTTTCTAATTGCGAATACATTACACAAAAAAAGACCTTGCTAAATCTAGCAAGGTCTTTTTTATATAGATAAAACTTTCAAAGATTCTTTTAAAATTTCTTCAGCAGAAGGTTCACTTGTCACAGATGCCAAAACTCTAGATATAGCACCAGAAACTTCATCTTTGTTGTAACCCAAAGATAACAATACCATTTGAGCATCTTCTACATTTTGAGATTTTACACCTACACAAGATGTACAAGCCGAAGCTACCACTGGCACAACATCATTATAAGAAGTTAGTTTATCTTTTAATTCTAAAATAATTTTTTGAGCTAATTTTGGTCCAACACCTTTTGCTCTAGTTAATTCTTTAAAATTACCATCTAGAACAAAACCTACCAAATCACTAACTTCAAACGAATTTAATAGAGTTAATGCCATTTTTGAGCCTACTCCAGAAACAGAAGTTAAGATATTAAAAATATCTCTATCTTCACGTTTCAAAAATCCACAAAAAGACATTTTATCTTCTCTGTGAAGTAAAACTGAATATATTTTCAAAGTTTCACACAATTCTGGAAGATTAACAAAATCTCTTTCCATAATTTCAAATCTATAACCAACACCAGATGTTTCAACAGTAATATAACAACCTTTGGAACCAGAAGTTTTATAAGTAAATTTACCATTAATATAATCGTACATCGCTTAACCCCTTAATGAAGCTTTCAACTCCTCAATTACAGATTTTAACTCAGAATCAGTTTTCAGTTTGTCCGCAATCATCTCGCAAGAATACATAATTGTAGTGTGCTTTTTATTAAAGAACTCACCAATTGATTCATAACTCATTTGTAAAACCTCACGAGCAAGGTAAACTGCAAGATGTCGAGCATTTGCAATCTTTTGCTGACGAGCAGTACTTTTCAAATCTTTTACTGTTAATTCATAATAATCCGCAACATTTTGAGCAATTTTATCAACAGTAAGGTCTTTTTTACGAACCGCACAATTTAGGGCTTTTTGAGCCACATCTAAAGTTACCCCCAGACCAGAAAATTCTGCATAAGCACTAACCTTGTTAAATGCACCCTTAAGCTCACGCACATTATTTACAAAATTATCAGCAATATATTCAAAGACTTCATCTTCTGACTCTACCTCAAGTTCCTTAGCATAAGCTCGAACAATTTCAACACGAGTATCAAAATCTGGTGGTAGCATATCAACAACAAGTCCCATTTCAAAACGAGTTCTCAAACGATTATCCAATTTTGGGATATCAGCTGGGAGTCTGTCTGAAGCTATAACAATTTGCTTGTTATTTGTATATAAAGCTTCAAAAGTCGAAAAAAAGTCTTCCATAGTTTTCATTTTTGATTCAATAAATTGAATATCATCCATCAAAAGAATATCTACATTTTGAAACTTTTGGTGGAATTTTCTCATTAATGCATTATTGCAACCAACATTTTTCTTGCCATTAGCACCTTCATTATATTGAAAACATTTCATCCATTCGTTAAAATAGTCTTCCATACGAATATAACGAACTTTTAATTCTGGCTTGTTAAAGATAACATAATGCCCAATAGCCTGCATCAAATGGGTTTTACCTAAACCTGAAGCACCATAAATAAACAATGGGTTGAATTTTTTAGCTGGATTATTCGCAACAGAAAAAGCAGCATTGTATGCAAATTTCGAATTATCTCCGACAACAAAATTATCAAACTTCAAATTAAGATTAAGGTTAGCATTAGATTGCATTTGAGCTAAAGTTAATTTTGCATCTTCAACTTTTTTATCTTCCTCAGTTTGGCCTGCAATTTGTTTTGCCAATTCTTTTTTACGAGCTTTGATATATTTTTCAGCAAAATCTGGATCATAAGTAATAGAAAAAGTTGCACTTTCACCTAACACAGAACGTACAGATTCTTTAATTTTATCAGTCCAACTTTTACGCAAGATATCAATCGCCATTTGATGTGGAGAAATAAGTACTAATGTATCATTTTCACAATCAACAGCTTCTAACGGAGTAATCCATGTACCAAAAATATGCTCAGGCAGGTTGACTTCCAACTCATCCTTAACCCGATTCCAGACTTCTTTAACCTCAATAATATCCATAACAAAATAATACAATAAAAAATATTACTATTAAATAAAAAGATAAAATAATTTTACAAACTAATATGCCTTAATTAAGAAAATTTTAATTCCATTTTCAAGACGTTCTATACGTTTTACATATTTATAATCTGATAAATCTGACATAATAATTGCAACTGCAGGTTTCTTTCCTGTCATTTTTGCATAATATAAAGATTGCCCAACACTTTCTGCCCACTTATGAGCAAAATCAAATTCAATTGCATAATCTTTAGTAAGACAATCTACACGAGTATTATCCCAAAGTGGAAATTCCGTTTTACCAAAATCATCACGACACCACTGACTTACATAATATGCTTCTTTCATATTTGGACGCATAATTTGTTCTTCATAACGTGCATTTGGAACATAATTCAGAGAAAAATAGAATACACCACAAGCACTCATAAAAAATAGAATAACAAAAGCAACAAATTTAGCGACCCAATTAGAAGCCTTTTGTTGAACTTTTTTTGAGGCCTTTTTAACAACTTTATCCGCAACATCTTTAGCCAAAGATTTTGCAGTAGTCTTTTTAGTCGTAGTGGATTTAGCTCTTCTTCCCATAAAATAATTATACTATAAATAGAATTTTGATGTCCTCCCCTTGTGGGAGGACCGAAATCTTTGATTTCGAGGAGGGGGCTTTATTCTTTTTTATAGTCTTTCATTTTCAAATATTGCACACATTTTTGTACCAAATTTACACTAGATACAGAAAATGAGATAAAAGAAATAACAAATAAAATCCAACCAAAAATCCAATAAATATAAGGATCATCGGGTAAGAATTTTATATTATCAGCAAGAAAATCAGCTTGCATAATAAAAAATATCGAAACAAACAGAAATATTAGAGCTAAAATAAAAAAGCCTAACAAATTCCAAGAAATATTAAATTTATAATTTTCATTAGTCATAAAGCAATTATATAATTTTTGACAATATACGTCAAATATTCAACTACCTCTCCTATGGAGAGGGTTAGGGAGAGGGTTCAATTACAAAAAAAAAGAGAAATAGACTTTTGTCTTATTTCTCTTTCTCTAAATTAGACGTCGGCAACTAGCTATCTTCCCAGGGGGTAGCCCCCCAAGTATTGTCGCCACTATGAGTCTTTACGACCGTGTTCGGGATGACTCTGCCGAGCAAAAGGTGACTAAATGTTACGTTTTGCGAGAGGGGGTGTTTTCCTCATAAAAAAACGAGAATCAAACCTTTGTTCAATTCTCGTTTTCTAAATTAGATGCTGGCAACTAGTTATCTTCCCAGGGGGTGGCCCCCCAAGTATTGTCACCACTATGAGTCTTTACGACCGTGTTCGGGATGGGAACGGGTGTTTTCCTCACGTTTGGTCACCAGCGAAACCTGTACGCTGAAAGTTGCATAAATATTATAAGCTACGCTTTCATCAATCCTTTTTAGGAAAAGCCCTCGTCCTATTAGTATCAGTCGGCTGAAAATGTTGCCACTCTTACACCTCTGACCTATCAACGTCGTGATCTGCGACGGGACTTACTAGCTTGTGCTATGAGAGA
>JAGAJM010000020.1 GCA_017626055.1 bacterium
AGGTTATGTTGGTTACGATGATGGTGGACACTTGTCAGAATTAGTTAGAAAGAAACCTTATTCTGTTGTTCTTTTTGACGAAATTGAAAAAGCTCATCCAGATGTATTTAATATCATGCTTCAAATTTTAGATGATGGTAGATTAACTGATTCTAAAGGTCGTCATGTAAGCTTTAAAAATACTGTTATTATCATGACATCTAACGTTGGTGCAAGTATGATTCAAAATACTTCAAAACTTGGTTTCTCTACTGCTGAAGATGAATCTAAAGATAAGTACGAAAAACTTAAAGATACAGTTTCTGAAGAAATGAAGAAAGCATTCAGACCTGAATTCTTGAATCGTATCGATGAAACTATTGTATTTGCTCACTTAAGCAAAGAAGAAATCAGACAAATCGTTGACTTAATGTTGAAAGATTTGTTCAAACGTCTTGCTGAAAAAGAGTTAAGTGTTGAAGTTACAGATGAAGTAAAAGATCATCTAGCTGAAAACGGATATTCTGAAGCGTATGGTGCTCGTCCACTAAGACGTTTAATTCAACGTAAGATGGAAGATAGCTTAGCAGAAGAAATCTTATCTGGCAAATATGGTGCTGGTGATGTAATCAAAGTTACTCTGGAAGAAGGTAAGATGACTTTTGATAAGGCTTCCAAAAGACGTACTAAAAAAGAAAAAGAAGTTGAAGAAGCTCCAGCTTCTTAGAATAAAAAATCTGGTTTAAAAGTCGGAGTTTTCAAAGCTCCGACTTTGTAAACTCTTTGTAACATTTTCTGCATTAACTGTTCAAAAATATTTTGACAGGTTTTCATAAATAACATATAGGGGAAATTAAAAAGGTAGGGAATTTAATGCGCGTAAATTCAGTTCAGTCTTATGCTTTTGCTCATTCAAGAGCTCAAAGTGTTTCTAATGGTAGTGTTTCAAAAGGTCCTATTTCAACATCAAATGTTGTTCAAATCGTATTTACAGGTGGGGCTAAAAATTTAAAACAATTGGCTTCGATAACGCCAGAAAACAATGGTTTAGGTTTACCAGAAGCATCTCAAGGTGGTGAAGGTGTTGTAGGTTATGAAATGCCTGCAAGTTTTAGAAAGCATGAAGGGGTAGATGCTCGTAGTTTCATGCCTTTCTGGGAATATGATAACCCAAAAGGTGGGTATAAGTTTGTAATTCACAGAGAAGCGGACTATCCAAAAGGTGTGGCCGAGCTTCCTGATACCATGCCTGCAAAAGCTTTTTATAGTGCTGAACCTGGTGAAACTTTAGAAGTTGTTGCAAGAAAACTTAATTTAAAACCTTCTGAATTAAGTTATGTTATTCAAAGTAAGCCAAATGGTGTTGGTCCAGAAGCTCAATCAAGATATTGTTTAATTGAACCAACAAGTGTAAAAGGACATATTACAAGATTGTCTGATACTACTTTAGGTGAAACAGAGGATATTTCTTATTCATTATTTAAGATTTCAGCAAATAATCCTAGTTACAATAAAATAAAAGGTGAACCTCACTATTTTATTTATACGCCTAATTTAGCAAAGGCTTCAAAACCATATGCTTATGATAGCTGGGGAAATGGTCCATTTGAGGCTGAAATTATTAATTCCGATGGTATGAGAGCTTTAGCTAAAGCTATCCATTCTCAAATGGATGTAGAAGAATTTGGACATTTTAATCCTGCAAGTGTTGTTGCGCACGATAGAATTGCTCATTCTTACGCTACTCATATTTCAAATATGTCAGCAGGTGGAAATTCAGCAGTGAATGGCGTTAAAGTTCATATCATTGCACATAACACTGGTAGAAATTATCAAGGTCTAACAAGCGATCCGTTTAAAATGCTGGCAATTGTTGGTGATGCTTCTGATGCGCCATTATTAAAAGGCTTACCAGAGTACCAAACTTTAGTAAAAGCTATGCAGCATGGTATTGATAACCAGTATATGTTATCAGCTCGTGAAAGAAGTATGGCTTGGGCTGTATTAGATCCATATTTAAGACCTTTTAAAGATGGTGCTGGAACTTATAATGTTTTAAAAACAGGTATTGCAGCGGCAGCTACAAATCCAAGTAATATTACAACAGGTACAGTTTCACATACTTTTGATGCGGAGATGAGAAGTATTGAAACTCCAGATGCTGCAAAATTCTTAACTGGCGATTATGCTGCAATTGAAACAAAATCTGTTCTGAATGGTTCAACTCCAGCTAATTTGGCATTAGATAACCCTAATGCTAATTTTGGTCGTGGTAATAATGGTTTAACTGCTCAAAAAGCTGGTTTTACTACTTTTAGGTATGATGGTACTAATATTGAAGAAGTTATTGCTGCTAGAGAAAAGAATGCAAAATGGTTCACAACCTTAATAGGTGACGCTCATTCTCAAGGTCAAGATGCCTTAAACCGTTTGTTCTTTAATGAAGGTCAGTTAGCAGAAGGTCAAAAAGTTATTGGTTACTTAAAACCTATGCAAGATGGTGATAAATTGATTATGGGTTGGGGCAGACCTGATGAACAGAAAGGTTATAATATCACTCTAGAGGGATTTAAAAAATTCTTGCAAAGAAAAGATATTCCATTAGAAGAAAAACTAAAATTCAGAGTCGTTACTGGTGCAGGTAAATGGTATGAAGAGGCTAAAGATTACAAATCTATTGTTCGTATTATCAACGAAATAGAAACAATGGATGGTGGCGCATTTAAGGGCCTTGTAATGCACGTTGATGGTTTCTTCCCAAATCGTCTTGTAGGTTGTGCGACTTATGGTATGTTCACTTCCCGTCGTGAAATGTGTGGTATTACACCTTTAGAATGTAAAATTGCGGGTGTTCCTTATGCTGCAACAAGAACTGGTGGTCCTGTTGATTATACTAATAGCTCAAATGGTTTCTTAACTAAAGAAGTTGTAGAAGGTCGTCCAGAACGCTATGGGTTGACTTGGGCAAATTCAGTAGATGAGATTGACGATGCTCGTTGTGCAAGACAAGCTGATCAAATTTCTGACATCTTTGCGGAAATGCTTGAGGAACAAAAAGGTGACAGAAAAGCCTATATCGCAAAATGTAAGAAAAATATTGAAGAAAAAATAGATTGGCACAATAACGCAGAATATAATGGTGGAAAATCTGCAAACCGCGCATATTTAGAAGATATTTTTGAAACCCATAAATCTTGGGATGAACGTCCAAAAAATCCTCTAAAACGTGTTGCTGGAGAATTTGGTCAATTTAAAGAAAAAGCAGAAGATATCTTCAAAGTTACTGCTAAAAATCGCACTATGAAGATTGTCTTGACAGTTCTGGGTGTTGTTGCCGTTGGTTCTGGTGCTTATTATCTATACAAAAAACAAAAACCAGCAGAAAACAATACTGCAATAAATAAAGTTGCATAATAAATATTTTTTGTTTTATAAAGAGCCTTTGAACTTGTATCAAGGGCTTTTTTAATGTATAGTTAAGTTATGGGAAGAATTATTGGTATAACTGATATCCACGGAGAGTATGATAAGCTTTGTGTTGTATTGGATAAAATTCAGCCAAAGTCTGATGATACTATTGTTTTTATGGGGGATTATATCGATAGAGGTAAAAAATCTCGTGAAGTTGTAGATGAAATTATCAATCTTCAAAATGTTTGTAATTGTGTATATTTAATCGGTTCGCATGAGTATGCAATGTTACATGCTGATGTTGATGATTATTATCATTATTTATTTTGGAATTATGGCGGAGATTCTACTGCTGCAAGTTATGGTTCTTATGAAAATATCATGAAAGTTCATGGTAGTTTCTTTAACTCATTAAAATCTCACCATATAATTGATGGTTATATGTTCGTGCATGCTGGAATTAGAGTTGGAGTTCCATTAGAGCAACAAGATTTGGTTGATATGGTTTATATTCGTAGTGAATTTTATCGTAAAAAGCATGGTTTACCTTATAAAATAATATTCGGTCATACTGAGTTTTCTGAACCTCAAGTTCAAGAAGATAAAATCTGTATAGACACTGGTTGTGGTAAATATAAAGATGCACCCTTGACTGCTATTGTTATTGAAAATGGTGTTGAAACTTTTGTAAATTCGTATTAGGAGTTTATTATGGAACATAATGAATACTTAGCAATACAAAGACGTTTGAGTGAATTTTATTTTAGGGAAATGGAACCAAATTTGAAAAAATATCGCAATCTCAAAAGAGATAAAATTATTGTGATTATTTCTATGTTTATAATGGTTATTTCGCTCTTCTTTTGTTTAGTTTTAAGTCTTATAAAACCAACGTACGTTTTCATTCCTGTTATTGCTATTGTGATAGTTGTTTTTGCAATTGGTATTTGTTCAAAAAATACAAGCAATCGTCCAGATTTAAATATTGAGTCTGATATTAAAGCTGAAATCATGCCAAAATTTTTGCAAATATTTAATTTTGAAAACTTAAAGTATTCATATGGTTCTTTAGCTTTGCCATATAAGGATTTGCAATGGATTAAGTCTTTGAATGTTTTAAAAATATTTGGAACCTTGTGTTTTGATGATCGTATTGAGGGTGAGTATAACGACCTTAGGTTTTCAATAAAAGAAGTAAATACTTCTTTAGTCAATGTATCAAGTTGTTTGGCTGCACTATCTCTTGGGTTAGCTTTCATTGTAATTATACCATTCGTGTTAATTTTACTTTGTATATTTTTATCTATTTTATCAGCTATTTTGGGTAAGTCAGTTTCGTATTCATATGGTGGGAATAATTTATTTAGTTTTCTTACAAGTATTGCTTGGGTTGTTGTTCAAGTACACGTGTTTTGTTATATTATTGGGCATAAATTTAGAGGGATTCTAGTTGAGTATGATATGAATAAAGATTTTGAAGGGCATACTTTTATTCTTGATAGAACTTCTAAATCTAATGATATTAAGATTGATACTTCAAAATATGAAGAAGTTGTATTAGAAGATGCTGAATTTATGAGCATGTACAAAATTTATTCTACAAATCAAATTGAAGCCAGATATGTTTTAACAACTGCTTTTATCGAACGTTTTAAAAATTTAAAAACTACATTTAAAGCTAAATATACTCGTTTAGCATTTAAGGATAATAAAATTGTTGTTGCAATTCATACAGGGCGTAACATGTTTAAGTTTGCTGATGCCATCTCAGATGTTGGCCGTCAAACTTTTATTGATTTATTTAATGAAATTTATTCTGTACTAGAGATTGCTGAGCAATTAAAACTTGATCAGAAATTAGGGTTATAATTAGTGGGCAAGTTTTAACATAATAACGCCAAAGATAATGAGTATTACGCAAAATGCTCTCATTAGGTTTAGTGTGTCATTAAATACTAATACCCCAATTAAAAATGTGCACGCGGCACCAATTCCTGTCCAAATTGCATAAGCAGTACCCACGGGGATTTCTTTTTGTGCAAAATATAAAAAGACTCCACTTAAAGTCATTGCTATCAGTTTCTAAAAATTTTTGCAATAAAAAATGCGCTTGGCGCGATTCGAACGCGCGACCTATCCCTTAAAAGGGGAGTGCTCTACCTGCTGAGCTACAAGCGCAAATTAACTATTCATATTTCCTTGGCTTTGCGGTATCAATTTACCGCGCTCATTTATATTAACAAGAACAAATTTTATTGTCAACACTTTTCTTTAAAAAAGACTCAAAAAAATTTTTGAGCCTTTTTTGATTAGATATTTAGGTGCTTTTTAGCACATTCAAACATTGATTTTATTAGTTCGGAATTGTTATTTAGGTTCATCCCATTTGTTTCAAGGACTTGTTTTATTCTGTCTTCCCAAATGTTATAAATGTCCGCTTTATCAAGTTCTATAACTTGTCCTATCATTGTTAATTCTTTAAAATCAATCGGTATCGGATATGCTCCACGAAGCATGTCCACTATTTCGACCCTCTTTTTCCTTGGGAATGCTTTTAAGAATGTGATTGTATTCATTCTTTTTTCTTTCATCATGCTTTTTAAAAGTTCTAATGTATCATCTTTTAAAATGGGTTCTTGTGGAATTTTATATTCCTCAAATTCTTCAGGCTCTATATCCATGACAGTCGCAATTCTTTCCAATGTAGTACTTCTTGTGGAAAAAGGGATAGTTTCATCTATTAAATTATATACATAGGATAAAGTCACTCCTATCATTTCTGCAAAATCTTTTTTGTGTAAGTTATTACTTTCTAAAAATTCTGAAACCTTTTGAGAACTTTTTTTAGTTTTTATTTCGTTTTTCATAATTTTACCTCTTATATTTTCTATAATTTAGTTATTATTTATCTTTTTGTTAAGCTATCAATTGGTAAACCATTATGCTAATATTTATTTACGTTAAAATACTAAGTATAAAGAATATCTTAATTTGAAGGAATTTTAATTATGAAACTTGTTGTTGGGCTTGGAAATATCGGGGATAAGTATTGTTTTACACGTCATAATGTTGGGTTTATGGTTGTTGATAAACTTGCGATTGAGCGTGGTGTATCTTTTAAGGAAGATAAAAAATTAAAATGTTTTTTGGGTAAATATAAACATGGTGTTGAAGATATTATGTTAATAAAACCTACTACATTTATGAATTTATCTGGTGATGCAGTGCAACTTGTTATGAATTATTATAAAATTAGTGTTGGTGATGTTTTAATTGTTTATGATGATTTATCCCTAGAATTAGGGAAATTGCGTTTTAGACCTAATGGTTCAGATGGTGGTCATAATGGGATTAAATCTGTTATTAAATGTGTTGGGACTCAAAATGTTGCTCGTTTAAAAGTTGGTATTGGTCCTCAGCCTCCAATCCCTTCTGAAACATTTGTTTTGCAAAACTTCTATAAGGATCAATTAGAGACATTGAAACCTGTTTTAAAAACATCAATAAATGCGATTGAGTATTATTTTGATAATGATATGCAAAAAGCTCAAAATACATACAATTAGATTGTCCTAAAGGGAATTTAATGTTATAATACTAATGCTTATAAGTATATTAAAGGAGAGATAAATGAGTTTACAATTAGCTGAACAATTTGAAGCGAATGAACAATACGAATTAGCTTATGAAGAATATAAGAAAGCTTATGCTGCAACACCAGAAGATATTGGCTTGCTAGAACGTTTAGGACATATTTCTTTAATTCTTGAAAAACAAGACGAAGCTGCATCTTACTATTACGAAATTCTAAAAAGGGATGTTACAAACCCTCTTGCTTATGATCAGCTAATTTCAATTTATGAGCATACAGACAAGTATAAATATTATATTTATAGAGGGAATAAAAACTCTATTGAAGGTAAATTAGATTTCGCAATCAGTGATTTTAAAAAAGCATTATCTCACGCTACTGAAAATGATGCACAAGTTATTATGACAAGAATGACTTTGGCTAATTTATATCGTCAACTTGGACAAGATATGAAAGCTATTGATGAGTATAACCTAATTCTTGAATATGATAATTTGCATGAAGAAATCTTTTTACAACTTGCCGATATTTATATGAAAGACGAAGTTTATGCTAGTGCTATTGATGCTTTACAACGAGCAAAATCAAAAGGTTTTGACACTGACAGAATTAACGAAGCTTTGGCTGCCGTATATTTGAAAAGTGGAGATGCAAAAAATGCCGTAGCATATACAAAGGATGAATTGACAAAAATTCAAGGTATGCTTGAGTTAGGTGAGGTTGAAGAAGCATATGCAAAATTGAATGCTTTACCTAAAGAATACAAATCAAATCCAAGATATTTTACATTACAAGCTCAGTATTGTTATTCTTCAAAGGATTTTGACAAAGCTCTTGAATTTATTGATGAATATAATAAAATGCAACCAAATTCTCCGTTGACATTCCAAATGAGAGCTCTTGTGTTTGACGAAAATGGTGATGAATATAATGCTCACTTAAATTGGGGTAAATACAATATGCTTCGTGGTAATGCTGATATTGCAATTAATGAATACCTAAATGCAGTTCAACTAAATGATAAAGATGTAGATGTATTGTTTACTTTAGCAGAATTATTAGTTGCTAATGATGATACTAATCATGCCGTTGAGTATTATGAAAAAATTTCAAAAATTGAGCCAAATAATGTTGAGGCTCTTAGAAAACTTGCTGAATTTAGAGAAAGTATTGGCGATTATCGTATGCAAGTTGAGTATTTGGAACGAATTTATGAAATTAATTCCAAAGATTTAAATACTATGAAAAATTTAGCAAAAGGTTACGAAAAAATTAGAGCAAAAGATAAAGCTATTGAAATTTACACGAAATATCTAGAACTTGTAAAAGATCCAGTCGATTATCAATTGGCAAAAGCTCGCTTGGATGTGTTGGATAAGTTTGGTTCTGGTGATGCAGAAGAATCTGTTGGTCTAATTGATAAGATTATGGGATTTTTCAATCGTTCTAAAATGGATTAATTTATTCCGTTAACTTTTATCACATTTTTACAAGAAGAAGTCTATTTAAGGCTTCTTTTTTGTATAATTAGAGTATGAAAAATTAAGGGGCAGTATGAGCAGATTTATTGGAATTTTTGGGATTATTTTAATTTTTGCACTAGCATATGCTATGTCGAATAATAAAAAGGCTATAAACTATAAAACAGTAGGATTTGGATTTTTACTCCAAGTATTATTAGCCGTATTTATTTTTAAGGTGCCTTTAGGTCAAAAAATGTTTATGGCAATTGGATTATTTATCCAAAAGTTGCTAGTATTTGCAAAACAAGGCGGGGAATTTGTATTTGGCGGACTTATGAATGTGAAATTCGGTGAGATTTTTGCAGGTCATGGGGGTTCGATTTTTGCTTTGCAATTGATTGCTTCAACTGTATTTATGATGATTTTAGTTAATATCCTTTACCATTATGGAATTATGCAACGAGTTGTCGCAATTTTAGGTAAAGGCATGAATAAATTACTTGATGTCAGTGGTGCCGAAGCTCTTTCTAACGTTGCAAGTGCTTTTGTAGGACAAATTGTTGCGCAAATTATGATTAAGCCATATCTTGCAAATCTTACTCGTTCTGAGTTATTAGCATCAATGTCTGGTTCTTTAGCATGTATTTCTGGTTCTATAATGCCAATTTATATTGGTATGGGTATTCCTGCAGAATATATTTTAGCATCTTCTGTCATGGCTGCTCCTGGAGCTTTGGTAATATCAAAAATTGTATATCCAGAAACTGGTGAACCAGAAACAAGCAAAGACTTCAAATTGTCTTTCAGTAAAAGAAATAGACAACATGTTAATGTGTTTGATGCTATTTCATCGGGTGCATCTGAAGGTATGAAAGTTGCAATTAATGTTGTTGCAATGATTTTAGCACTTGTTGCACTTGTTGCAATGATAGATTGGTTCTTAGGTGGTTTGGGTAATTTTATTGTTAAGTATTTACATATTAATTTTGCGGCATTTGATTTAACTCAGCTATCAATGAAAATGATTTTAGGTAAAGTCTTTGCATTATTTGCTATTGCAATGGGTGTTCCAGTGGCTGAAGCTACAACAGTTGGTGGTTTGATGGGTACAAAACTTGTGTTAAATGAAATGGTTGCATATATGGATTTAACTTCCCCAGAAACAATTTTATCTGCTAAATCATTCTTGATTGCAAGTTTTGCCTTGTGTAGTTTTGGTAACTTTGGTTCTATCGCAATTCTGCTTGGTGGTATTGGAGAACTTGCACCAAATCAACGTAAAAACTTAGCAAGATTAGGTGTTAGAGCATTGATTTGTGGAACATTAACTTGTTATATGTCAGCTACTATTGCTGGAATTCTTGTTAAATAATTTACATATGTAACATTTTTGCCAATTGATTTATCTAGGATATAATCAGATTATGGAGATTATTAGAGAGCTTAGAGAAATACCGAATTTATCATTAGCCTTGGGCTTTTTTGATGGTGTTCATTTAGGACATCAGGCGGTTATTTCTTGTGCAGTTGAAGCTTCGAAAACATTTGGGTGTGAGTCTGCGGTTCTGACATTCCGTGAGCATCCCTTATACCACTTAAAGGGCGAATCTCCAAACTATATTTTAACACTTGAAGATAAATACAAATTTCTCGAAGAATTGGGTGTTGACTATGTTATAGAATTAGATTTTCCGTCAGTTTGTCATATGACTCCAGCTGAGTATTTGGAAGGGATTGTAATTAAATATTTCTCTCCAAAATTCATTTCAACTGGATTTAACCATGAGTTTGGTGTTGATAGAACTGGTAATGTGAAATTCTTATCTGACTATCAAGATAAATATGCTTATGTTTATTCTGCTACACCTCCGCAATCTATTTTTGGAGATGTGATTAGTTCTTCTGAAATTCGTAAATTTATTAAATCAGGTGTTGTAGATATGGCTGAATCTATGCTTGGTAGAAAGTTTTCAGTTAGAGGAACAGTTATCAAAGGTCGTCAAATTGGCAAAACTATTGGTTTCCCAACTGCTAATTTAATTTATCCATTAGACATTGTTGAACCTCCGTTTGGTGTTTATGATGTCGATGTCGAATTAGAAGATGGTACTTTACACCGAGGGCTTGCTAATTTTGGAGTTTCACCTACTGTTTCTAATGATGATATTCCAATGCTAGAAGTTTATCTGCTTGATTTTGAAGGCGATTTATATGATAGAGAGCTAAAAGTTAGCTTCACTCGTATGATTAGACCAGAAATTAAGTTTGATAATTTAGATGCCTTAAAAATGCAAATCGGTTTTGATTTACAATCACTTTATTAGGCTTTGAAAATTTTTTACATTAAAAAAGAGGCTCATTTGAGCCTCTTTTTATATAATTTATTTTAATTATATTTCGATGTGTTCTCCTAGAATATCCATTTCTTCAGCTGAAGCGTATGCAGAGTGGCAACCACAGTCAACATAAATAACTTCACCTGTTGTGCCAGAAGATAAGTCAGAAGCTAAATATAAACCTGCTTTACCAACATCTTCTAAAGAAACATTTCTACCTAGAGGTGCTCTAGCAACTGCAGCTTTTAGCATCTTAGAAAATCCGCTAATACCCATTGAAGCCAATGTTTTAACAGGACCTGCTGAAATGCAGTTTACTCTAATACCTTTTTTACCAAGGTCAACCGCTAAGAATCTCATAGCTGATTCTAATGCAGCTTTTGCAACCCCCATTACGTTGTAGCTTGGAACTGATAGGATTGAACCTAAGTATGTTAGAGCAAAAATTGAACCGCCTTCGTTCATTAAAGGTTCTGCGTGGCGACAAATTGTTACAAGTGAGTATGCGCTTACACCTAGAGCGGTATCCCAACCATCTTTAGATGTTTCAACAAATCTGCCCATTAAATCTTCTTTTTTAGCGAAAGCAACAGCGTGAACAACGAAATCTAATTTACCATAAACTTTTTCACATTCATCAAATACTGCTTTTACTTCATCTTCGTTAGTGACATCGCAACTCATAATAACTTTTGCATTCATACCTTCTGCGATTGGTCTAACACGTTTTTCCATAGCTTCTCCAGCGTATGTGAAAGCGATATCAGCACCAGCATCGTGTAATTGTTTTGCGATAGCATAAGCAATCCCGTGAGTATTTGAAACTCCAAAGATTACCCCTTTTTTACCTTTCATTAGTTCCATAATAAAGTCTCCCTAATTTCTGTAATCTACCCTACAATTTTATCAAAAACATATTTTCATATCAACTTTTTGAGTTTTAAAATTTTAATGTAAACAATTGTAAACAATTGACAAAGTACTGAAATCACGTCTTTCCAAAATTTTTTATATAAGTAAGAGAGAATTTTGGAGAGCTTTAAAAGTGAGCATTAACGGCGTAAATCAAAATTTAGATATTCAAAAGCTAATGCAGGCTATGAAAAATGGCCAAGTTGGTAAAGCTGGCTTATCTAAAAAAGTGCCTGTTCATATGACTATGAATGGCTCTGTATTTAATATGCCTGGTGTAAAATCACCATCAGCTTCAAATGTTCAAGGTAATCTTCAGGCTCAAACTACTCAAAATGTAGTTGCAGCAAATACTGCTAAGTCAGTTTCTAATGTTTCTGCAACATCTTCAACTTCATCAACTCAAAAAACTCAAGCAACACAAAATGCACAAGGTCAAGAAAATACAAAAGATATCGACTTGAGTCAATATGATTTTGATAATTTAACTTCAGTTGGTGATGGTGATTTAAAACTTTTAAAACGAGAACTAACTGAGTTAAAAGACTCAGATATTCCACGTTTCATGGAAAATAGCATTAAATCTAAACTTGATAAAGTAAATGGTGAAATTCAAAAAAGAGCTGAAGGTTCATCTGGACACAATCAAGATGCTTCAATGGCAGATGGTGAGGCTGCTGTTGGTGATGCAGAAGGTTCAGCTACTGATTCAAAAGCTGCTACTGCTGAATCTGAACGTGGTACAGAAGAAATGAATAAATCTCAAGATGAAATGCAATCTTTAAATAAAAAGATGAAGTCTGATGAGAAAAAATTCAAAAAAACAATGCAAAAAGAAGAAAAAGCTCTAAAACTTGCTCAAAAGCAAATGGAACAAGAAGCTCAAAATATGGAGCAAGTTTCTGCAAAAATAGAAGCTGCAAATGCTAAGATTGCAGCTCAAAATGAAATTTTAAATTCTTCTTCAGCAACTCAAGATGCAAAAAATGCTGCAAGAGATGAAATCAACGCATCATCTACAAGTATTCAATCATTCCAAGCAGAATTGGGCGATGGTTCAGTTAAATTAAAGAAAATTCAAGTATCTTCAAATAAACGTGTAAGAACATTATCTAGAACATCTAGAGCTTACCAAAAAACTGCAGCAAAGAATACTAAAGCAATTCAACAGGAACAATCTGCAGCAGATAAAGTTTTAAAAGTAGCTGAAAAAACTGACCAAATTGCAAGTTATACAGTTATGGCAGGTCAAGGTACTCAATATGTTGGTAAAGGTATGCAATGGACTGGCCGTGCAATCCAAGCCACTGGTTATGGTATAGCTTTTGGTCAAGCATTAGAACGAGCTGGTGATGTTACAGAAACTGTTGGTAAAGGTGTTGAAACAGTTGGTAACTATGGTAAATGTGCAGCAAATATTACAAAAACTGCAGTATTTGCAGCTCAAGGTAATATTAAAGGAGCATTGATGTCAGCTGGTGCAGCGGTTATGTCTGGATGTTCAGCTGTTAAAGGTACAAAAGAATTATCAGAAACTCTTGGCGCAGCTTCTAAAGGTGCAGATGCAGCTACTCAAGTTGCAGATCAAGCAACACAAGCTGGTACAGAAGGCGTACAAGCAGGTGCAGAAGCAGGTGCACAAGCAGGTGCAGAAGGCGTACAAGCTGGTACAGAAGCAGCACAAGCAGGCACAGAAGCTGCACAAGCAGGTACAGAAGCAGCACAAGCAGGTACAGAAGCTGCACAAGCAGGTACAGAAGCTGCACAAAGCGGAGCACAAGCAGGTACAGAAGCGGCACAAGCAGGAACAGAAGCAGCGCAAAGCGGAGCACAAGCAGGTGCAGAAGCAGCACAGACAGGTGCAGATGCAGCTCAAACAGGTTCTGATGTTGCTAAAAGTGTTGGTAAATCAACTAAAACATTTAAAGAAAAAATTGCAGCTGGTATGGAATTTGGTAGCTTCTTACAATCAGCAGGTGCAATCTTACCTGAAAAATCAGATAAGGCTCAAGCAGCTAGACCTAGAACTCATTACAATACTGGTAGAGCTCACAGAAGAGGTCTTAGATAATAAAAATAAATTTGTAATTTATAAGTTGTTGTTCTCGAAAATTCCTCGGATTATATCCGAGGTTTTTTTATTTTAATTGTTTATTCTTGTTGCAATCATGTTATTGTCTGCTTCAAGTAAAACGTTCAAGTATAACAACTGATTTGCGATATTCTCATTTATGTTTATAAATTCTGCCCCAGCTCTATTTGTTGTTGCGGAGACAACTTTTACGTTTGCATTTATATCTAAATCCTTGTATGCAATATGCACAGGTAAAACATCCCCAACTTTTACTGAGTTGTTGTGTCTAACTGCGATACCTCCACGAGAAATATCTATTAGTTGGTTAATGTTTTCGGATTTTTCCAAATGTACTGGATGAGATATCTCATTAATATTGAATCTCATATATTGACGTTTATCAATTGTTTGAATTGCATTGTCCAATTCTTTTCTTTGAATATAAGCAATGCTACCATCAGCACTAACTGTTGGTTGTACTGGTTCTGGCTCTGGAGTTGGATCCGGAGTTGGGTCAGGTGTTGGATCCGGTGTTGGATCTGGAGTTGGATCCGGAGTTGGGTCAGGTGTTGGATCTGGTGTTGGGTCTGGAGTTGGATCTGGTTCATCAGGCATTTCTAATGGAGTATCATCAGCGATATTATCATCGTCATCCACATTAGAATCTTCTCCGTCGAACTTACCATCGCCATCACCATCTGGGTAATAGTAGTTACGTTCGTGTTCATCACGACCGATATCTTCAACGTCATTAGGTCTAACTGCGTGTCCAGTAGGGATTTCAGAAGCACCTTTAACTTTGTTAGTAGATGGGTCTAATTCTTTAGAGAAACCATCTTTGTTGAAGTGCGCAGCAATACCATTAGCGTAGATATTATCAGCCGTAATATCCATTGTTCCATTATCAAGAACTGCGTTTTTAACAGTAACAGAAGAATCAGCGTAAGCATAATATCCGTCAACCATAACCCCATTAGGTCTAGTGAATTTGTTAATATCTAGAGCTTTAAGAGTAACGTTGTTAGGAAGTACTTCAGCTTTGTGGTCGTCTTTATCGTAACCTTTGTCAAAAGCATAACCATCGTGTCTTTCACCGAAGTAATCAGCAGGAACAACAGATGGATCTTCGATATGACCAAGGTTGTCGATAGTTAAGTTAGTACCACGAGTAATAACTTGGATATCTCCTTCTGCGGTAATGTTTTTAATATGAGTGTTACCACCAAATTCAATGTCGATATCTCCTTCACGAGCAATGATGTTGCACGCTTCATTTTTAACGTTCTTTTCATCATCAAGAGCTTTTAAGTAGATGCTTTCGTTAGCAAGAGCATCCATAGAGCCACCGATTTGATTAAAAGTAACTTTGTTATCTTTTTGACCGATGTTACCATTAGCGATTAAAGAAATTGAAGTACCTTCAATATTAGCTTTAGTTTTATCAGTAGAAGCGTTAATCATATTGTAACGAGGACCATTGTTGTTGTATCCAAAGTCATCGTCAACAGTTAAGATAACTCTACCATCGGCTTTAATGGCATCGATGTTCATATCAGAATCGATAGCTGCATAGTTGATAACTAAATCTTCAGGTTTCATAGGGTCAGTGTTAGTTGTAGTGGCATTCACTTTACCTTTGATGTTAGCGTTGATAGATTTAGTAAAGTCACGAGAACCATCAGCTTTAGGTCCAACGCCAGTGCAACCAGAACCTTGGCAAGCAGTTTGTTGAACACCTAAACCGATAGTACCATCAGTAACATCCATATTTAAGTTACCAGTAGCGTTAAGTAATGTTTTTTCAACGCCATAGTTAAGGATACTACCATCCACAACT
>JAGAJM010000021.1 GCA_017626055.1 bacterium
CCTGGAGGAGAACCAATAAGTTTTGCAGTTGAATGTTTTTCCATAAATTCTGACATATCAACTCTCAACATATTGTCTTCTGAACCAAACATTGCTTCAGCTAAAGCTTTTGCTAACTCAGTTTTACCAACCCCAGTTGGACCACAGAAGATAAAACTACCGATAGGTCTATTTGGAGCTTTCAAACCAACTCTAGCACGTCTAATTGCTTTAGAAATAGCAACGATTGCATCGTGTTGACCAATTACACGTTCGTGAAGAACATCTTCAAGTTTCAATAATCTTTCAGATTCTCCTTCAGTTAATTTAGTAACTGGAACACCTGTCATCATCGCAATAACTTCTGCAACGTGTTCAGCTGTAACTGTCGCTTTATTAACTTCGTGTTCTTCTCTCCATTTGTTAGTAACTTCTCTAATTTTATCTCTCAAATCAGCTTCATCATCACGAAGTTGAGATGCTTCTTCAAATTCTTGATTTCTGATAGCTTCTTCTTTTTCTTTAATCAAAGATTTAAGTTGTTTTTCTAATTCTTTAGCTTCAGGGCAAAGATTAGAAACTTTCAATCTAACTTTTGAACTAGCTTCATCTAATACGTCAATAGCTTTATCTGGCAAGAATCTGTCGTTAACATACTTGCTAGATAATTTTACAGACGCAACAATAGCATCATCAGAAATAATTAACTTGTGGTGTTCTTCATATTTTGGTTTCAAACCTTTAATAATTTCGATTGATTCATCAATAGATGGCTCATCGATTTGAACAGGTTGGAAACGTCTTTCAAGTGCTGAATCTTTTTCAATATATTTTCTATATTCATCAGATGTTGTAGCACCGATAACTTGGATTTCACCACGAGATAATGCTGGTTTTAAAATGTTAGCAGCATCGATAGCACCTTCAGCAGCACCTGCACCGATTAAAGTGTGCATTTCATCGATTACAAGAATAACATTACCAGATTGACGGATTTCATCCATAATTTTTTTCAAACGTTCTTCAAATTCACCACGATATTTAGTACCAGCAATTAAAAGCCCCATATCTAATTGGATAACTTTTTTACCATCTAAAATATCTGGAACTTCAGCATTAACAATTCTAATAGCAAGACCTTCTGCTACTGCAGTTTTACCAACCCCAGGTTCACCAAGTAAAACTGGGTTATTTTTTGTACGTCTTGCAAGAATTTGAATAACACGTTCGATTTCTTTTTCACGACCAACAACAGGGTCTAAACGTAATTCTTGAGCCGCTAAAGTCAAATCTCTACCGAACTCATCCAAACTTGGAGTTTTTGTTTTTCCACCAGATGAAGATGATGAGCTAGAAGATGAAGATGATGAAGAACCAGCACCAGCAGTTGCTGAAGGTTTTGATTCGCCAAGCATTTTAACAACATTACTTCTAACCTTATTCAAATCTACACCTAGATTTTCTAAAACTCTAGCAGCAACACCTTCACCTTCTCGGATTAAGCCAAGAAGCAAGTGTTCTGTACCAATATAATTATGACCTAATTGTCTAGCTTCATCCCAAGAAAGCTCTAAAACTCTTTTTGCACGAGGAGTGAATGGAATTTCAACTGCAACAAAACCAGAACCTCTGCCGATAATCTTTTCAACTTCAGTTCTTGCATCCTTTAGGTTAACCCCCATAGATTTTAGAGTTTTTGCAGCAACACCAGTACCTTCTCCGATAAGACCAAGCAACACTTGTTCAGTACCAACAAAGTTGTGTCCTAATCTTCGAGCTTCTTCCTGGGCAAGCATAATAACTTTAATTGCCTTTTCTGTAAAACGTTCGAACATTTTTTACTCCTATCTCTTCTTATACCCAAATTATACACGAAACAGAAAAAGTTTCAATATGTTAAGGCATAAAAAACAAGTCAAAAACGGATAAAAATTTTATTAATCTTTTAACCCTAAATCTTTCATAAATCTTTCATTTTCAGAAAGAGAGAATAAAGCATCTTCTGCAAACGGGTCAACAACACCTTCTTTACCAAAAAGCTCATCCACAATCAGATTGTGAGAAGTATTTTCTGGATCTGACAATGCTAAGCGGGTAAAATTATTAATGTCGGTTTTTCTTTCATATAAATTAAGAGCATGCTTAGACAAACTTCTAAGAAAAGAACTTTTTGTTTGTTCTTTCAGAGAATTCATAGGCGAAGACATAGGAAAATAGGAAATTTCCACTCTCTCAGTCTTTAATTGTTTGGCTAAACGTTTGAACATCACATCTCCCTATAATAATGATATTATACATTATTTTTTAATTATTGCAAATTTTTATTCCACAAAATAACTAATTAAACTTGATAAAAAAATATCTTTAAACTAAAATAAAAATGCTTGTTATAAAAAAGAAAAGAGGCTAAAATGCTTGACATTAAATTGATTAGAGAAAATCCAGAAAAAATTAACGAACTTCTTAAAAGAAGAAATCCAGAATTATCAATCGATGAAGTTATAAAAATCGACGAAGAAAGACGCCGTATTCAAACTCAAGCCGATGAACTTCGCGCAAAACGTAAAAATGAATCTCAAAAAATCGGGATGATGAAGAAAAATGGCGAAAATACAGATGCAATTCAAGAAGATGTTCGCCAATTAGGGGATGAAATTAAAGCCCTAGAAGAAAAACAAAATGAACTTGATACTCAACAAAGAAATGTTTTACTTCACACACCAAACGTTCCAGATGAAACAACTCCAGTTGGGACATCTGAAGATGATAACGTTGTAGTTTCAACTTGGGGTGAGCCAACAAAATTTGATTTTGAAGCTAAAGCTCACTGGGATTTATGCGAAGAAAAAAATCTTGTGGATTTTGAACGTGGTGTAAAAATTTCTCAATCAAGATTTACTTTATATAGAGGCAAAGGTGCAAGATTAGAACGTGCTATCATAAACTTCTTCCTTGATCAGCATACTGAAAACGAAGGTTACGAAGAAATTCTACCTCCATTTATGGCTAACGCGGCAACAATGACTGGTACTGGTCAACTTCCAAAGTTCAAAGAAGATATGTACAAATGCGTTGACGAAGATTTATATCTAATTCCAACCGCTGAAGTTCCAGTAACAAATATCTATTCAGGTGAAATCTTATCAGAAGATGAATTGCCAAAATATATGACAGCATACACACCTTGCTTCAGACGTGAAGCAGGTTCAGCGGGTAAAGATACTCGTGGTTTAATCCGTGTTCACCAATTTAACAAAGTTGAAATGGTTAAATACACAACTCCAGAAACATCAGCGGAAGAACACGCAAAACTTACAGAAGATGGTGAAAGAATGTTACAACTTCTTGGACTACCTTACAGAAAAGTTGCATTATGTACTGCTGATATCGGATTCTCAGCTAACAAATGTTGGGATTTGGAAGTTTGGATGCCATCTTACGGAACATACAAAGAAATCTCTAGTTGTTCTAACTTCGGAGATTACCAAGCTAGACGTGCTAACATCCGTTACAAAGACAAAGAAACTGGCAAAACAAGATTTGTTCATACAATCAATGGTTCTGGCCTTGCAGTTGGTAGAACTTTTGCAGCTATCGTTGAAAACTTCCAACAAGCTGACGGAACAATTATCATTCCAGAAGTTCTTAGAAAATATACAGGATTTGATAAAATCTAATTATCATAACAAGCAAACAAAAAGACTCCAGAATAATCTGGAGTCTTTTTTATTGTAAATTTAATTTATTATAACATTTTAGACAATGTATCATCTAATTCTTTAATATCACAACGCTCATTAATTTTAGCAGCTTCAGCATCAGCTAAATTAACAAGTTTTTTAAGGAATCTAACAGGACCGCCAAAGATACCTTCAGAAAAATTTCTAACAAAAGAGTTAGGGTTATCTAAAGATGTATCTCTGGTAAATACATTCGCAGTTAATTTACCCTTTTCATTTGCAAAAAGTTGGATATCAACAATATCATTTTTTGATGCTTGCTCAACTAATGCTGCCAATTCTTGGGCTTCCGCAGGTTTTGTAATTCTTACCCTTAATGCTTTGTTTACAACATCACTACCTTTTAATGCCATACCGAAAGATTGTTGTCTGGAATAATTATTTTCCATATTTACTTGCATAGTGTTCTCCTTTTTTGTTATTAAATCATATCTAAAATTTCTTGTATTCTTTGTTTTATGCCTAAAGGTTTTCTCATATTTTTGGTAAACTCATCTCCAATTGCGATTGCTTTTTGGATAAACTCTACTGGAGTATCAATTTTAAGTGGCCCTTCAGCAATACGTTTTTTTGCTCCTGAAATTCTATTTTCAATCACAATGCCAAGACCTCCATCACCACGTCCTCCTGTGATAAAAATATCATTAGGATCTTCTTTGTGTTTTTCAATCATCTTAACAAGTTCTTCCCAAGCATCTGCTTCATTGCGAACCTGCTTCATCCTTTGAACAAGTAAGGCTCTACCTGTTCTATCTGCACGAATAGCAGTAAAAGTCTGATTTGAATTGTTATCTAAAAAATTTATTTGCATGCTATTTTCCTTAAAGTATAAATAATTAAACCTCATAAAAAATAATTTTGCTAGCATAATTTAAAAATGTAACAAGACTGTAATTCGTTCAAATAATATGTTATAATTAAAATAGAATAGCTTTTAAAGGTAAATTAAGATGTATGGATTTCCATTTGAATTAGATGATTTTCAAAAAGAGGCTTGTGAAACTATTGACAGAGGAGAAAGTGTCGTAGTTTGCGCTCCAACTGGCGCAGGCAAGACTGTAATTGCTCAACACGCAATCCACAGGGCTTTAGAACAAGGTTGCAGAATATTTTATACAACACCTTTAAAAGCATTATCAAATCAAAAATTTTACGACTTTGGTGAAAAATATGGACACGATAAAGTCGGGCTTCTAACAGGCGATACCTCAATAAATCGTAATGCGCAAATTGTGATTATGACAACAGAAGTTTTTAGGAATATGCTTTATGGTACAAACTTTGGCGCCGTTGCTGATAACCTAAAAGATGTTAAATACATCGTTCTAGATGAAGTTCACTATATGAACGACGAACAACGTGGCACTGTTTGGGAAGAAAGTATTATTTATTGCCCAACCAATATACAAATTATTGCACTTTCAGCAACAGTTGCTAACTGCGATGAGTTAACAAACTGGATTAATACAGTTCACTCAAAAACAACTCTTGTTAATACTGATTTTAGACCAGTACCATTAAGATTTTATTATTTTGACAGTTCTCAACCATTTAAACTGTTACCTCTACTTACCCCAGAAGGAAAATTAAATAAAAAAATTAGACCTGAAAGACCTCAATGGGCAAAAGGTAAAGATAAACGTAAAAAAACTTATGTAAAACAAATTATTAGAAATCTTGCAGATCAAGATATGCTTCCTGCGATTTACTTTACATTCTCACGCAAGAAATGTGATGAACAAATGGAAAAATGTTCAGGACTTGGCTTAAACACAAGAGCTGAACAAGAAAAAATTAAAGCATTTATTGAAGAATTTATCGCAGACAATCCACATTTATACGGAAATAAACACATCGAATACCTAATCCAAGGGGTAGCATCCCACCACGCAGGACTTTTACCTGCTTGGAAAAATCTTGTAGAAAAATTGTTCCAACAAGGACTTATAAAAGTTGTTTTTGCAACAGAAACACTTGCTGCTGGTATCAATATGCCTGCCCGTTCAACTGTAATTAGCGCTACAAGTAAACGAACTGATGCAGGGCACAGGATGTTAACAGCCAATGAATTTTTACAAATGTCAGGTCGTGCAGGTCGTCGAGGAATGGATGAGGTCGGTTACGTAACAATAGTCGGAACATCTTTCCAAACTCCTGATGAAGTAACTGAACTTGTTCTAAGTGGCTCAAATCCGTTAGAAAGCCGTTTTTCTCCAAGTTATTCTATGGTTCTAAACTTACTACAAAGATTTAACCTAGAAGAGTCTAAAGAACTTATTCTAAAAAGTTTTGGTTATTATTCATCTGATTTTAGACTTAAACCAATCTTAGATCAGATGGCAGAATATGATTTTGAAATGCAAGAAAGAGCATTTGCTTGTCCAAGTAAACTATCCGATGAAAAAATGCTTGAATACGATAGAATGAGATTTTTATATGTTCAAAACAGACAAACATACAAAAAAATCCTAAAACAAGAAAAATCAAAACATAGACCTCTCTCAGCAGAAGTTATCGAGTTTGGCGAACGTAACAAAGCCGAACTTCATCAACTTCAAAAATACCCTTGCGATTGTTGTAAGCATTACAAACGCCACGCAAAAAATTTAGAAGTGTTAAAAAGAATTATTAGCAAAAAACAAAAACTTCAAAAAGAAATTGAACGCCAAAAAGATATTTATTGGAACAAATTCTTAGCTCACAGAGCAGTTTTAGAAGAATATGGATATCTAACTAATGATTATCCAACCGATAAAGGTAAAACAACATCTCAAATCCGTTCAGAAAACGAATTATTTCTTGCTGAAATTATCTTTTCTGGAGTTTTAGAAAGCCTAACTCCAGCTCAACTTGCAGGAGTTATTTGTGCTATTACAACTGAAGAATTGAGAATAGAAATTCCATATATTCCGTTTTCTGAGCAAGTCAGAAAAACTTTAAATAAAATCAGAGATATTAAAAAGAAATTATACAAGGCGCAAACCCGCTACGACATAGAATCACCACTAAATATTAACCCATATTTTAGTTCATTGATTGAACTTTGGGTAGAAGGTGCAGAATGGTCAACAGTATCCGAGCAAGTAGATATGGGTGAAGGAGATATCGTCAGAGCTTTCAAACGCACTGTTGATGTTTTAAGACAACTTACAACAATTGACAATGTACCTGAGGCAGTTGTTTTTACTGCAAGAGAAGCAATTGACAATATTATGCGTGCGCCTGTTGATGTAGATTAAACGTAAAAACAACACTAAAACACAGAAATAGTGTACGTTTGCCACTATTTAGTTTTGTAAAAGCCTTACTACAAAAAGGATTGAAGTAATTGTAAATATATGTTACAATAATAGTAGAAGCATCCTATAAGCCCACATAGGCCTTCGACGAGTGTTATTCCCCACACCACTCTAAAAACAAAAAGGTATCCGGTTACTCTAAAAAACTTTAGGTGCCAAGATGGATACACTAATAGAAAGAAAACAATTTATAATACCTGTGAGGACATGCGAAACTGTCTTAACCATTTCGCTTTTTACAATATTTACCCTTACAAATTTAATATTTCAGCCGCCACTTTGGGCAAATGAATTGTTACTTGCAAACAATGCAATCACAACTCCAACACTAATAGAATTAAGTTCAAATATAAAGGAAGAAATCAGTCCAGAATATAGAAAGGAAAAATTTAATAACAGAATTAAAAATAAATATCAAGGCTTAAAAATTACAGATGTAACTGATGGGGTTAAGCATATAAAGATGGTCAAATACTACAACGGAAAACCAGTGAGGATAAATATTGTAGAAGTAAACCACAAAGTCGCAAACGACTTTGAAATTAGACCTGCAATAGCATCAAAAACTCTATCAAATAAAAGAAAAGTAAGAACAATTGCACAAAACAACGATGCGATCGTTGCAATTAATGGAGGATTTTTCAAACCTCAATCTGGAGTACCTCTTGGAACACTTATGATAAACAGAAAACTTATCACTGGACCAATTTATGACAGAGTTGCGCTTGGTATATTTGAATCAGGATATGAAGTTGGTAGAGTTCAATTAAATTCAAAAATTACTGGAAACGGACATACTATAAAAATTGATAATATTAATCAGCCTAGAATGCTATCCTCATATATTTTAGCTTATACTCCGGATTGGGGGACTTACGCTCCTGCATCACCTCAGTATGGTGTCCAATTACAAGTAGTTGGAAATAAAATTACGGAAGTTTCCTCCAATCCTCTTTTTATTCCAAAAGATGGTTACGTGATAGTAGGTCCAAAGTCAAAATTAGAAAAGCTAATTAGCGCAAAAAATGTTGATATCAAAATATCAACAAACCCTAAATGGGACAATGTAAAACATATTATAAGCGGCGGACCTTACTTAGTTAAGGATAAACAAATATATATCGATATAACTGCCCAGAAACTTCAATCCATAGGGGGACGAAACCCAAGAACGGCAATAGGCTACACAAAAGATAATGATTTAGTCCTTGTCGCAGTTGATGGAAGAGAGGGCAGTTCTATCGGTTTGACACTCAAAGAACTTGCAACTCTAATGAAAGACTTAGGTTGCACAAATGCTATCAACCTTGATGGTGGTGGTTCAACTGTAATGTACGTAAATGGACAAATCGTTAATCGTCCACAACAAACTGGAGGCATCGCATTATCTAATGTTTTGGTCGTATCTAAAAAAACTCGTATTTAACATCATAGAAAACCTTGCATTTCTAGGTACTCATAGAGTAACTCTAGCGTAGTGTAAGCTGCTCAATTTCATGTATAAGCTCCTGAACACCTTGCGTGTCCTTAATAGATTTTGCTGAATTAGCATACTCTAAAGCAGTGTCAAATTTTTGAAGGTTATAATATGTAATTGCTCTATTATATGCAACAAGATATTGTTCATCTTGTGTTTTTGCATATTTTTCAGCTTTTGACAAAACGTTTAGTGAGGCTTTAAAATCGCCCATATCCGCATAAACCGCTGAAATATTTATATAGCCAGCTGCAATTTCTGGATAAGAATCAATATATTTTTTTAATTCAATTAACTTTTTCTGTAAAATTACATCATTATTTCCTAAAATTAATGGAGAATAATAAAAACTTTCAGATGCTAGATTTTCGATATTGGAAATTGTCGGCTCTAACCTATATAACAAAACTAAAGTATTCAAATCTCTCATACTTAAACCTTGGCGAAAAGCACCATACCAAGGAGAAAAATCATCATTTTTCAAGGAATACATCAAATCCATTGGATTGTCACTATGTCCCATTATTCCTAAAGTATGTCCAAACTCATGAATTGCCGTATTATATATTACTTCACGACTAAAACCTTGGTTAAGTGGATTTGTTCGATAAAAAGTTAAATTCATACGCTTCAACAAGTTATTTCCAGATATTGAAGGCTCAGTATAGGCAACAACATACTTGCAGACACCATTTTCACATTGATTTTTATCAATATCTTTAAAAGTTACAATAATATCAGCTGACTTTTCATCCTGTATTCTTTCAAATTTAACAAAATTTGTATTCCTAACCCATAATGCCATTGCCTGCTCAATAGCATCAATATAATAACTTGGAACAGAATCGAGTTTATCAATATAAACCTTTAACGGAAAAGAACGAATGTCCCATCTTAAAATATCATTACCATACGTAGCATTATAAATATAATTAGGTTCTAAGCCTCTTAACAAGGCTCTGCGCATAACTCGAATTTGGGTTTTAGCAACTTTCGATGCCTCATCATCAATATTGGAATTTGAGATTTCAAAGAGTTTCTTCTGAATAGAAAACTTAGGTTTTGCTTTCGATAGTGCTAACACGTAATAAAACCTTGATAAAATCCCCTTTGAATCAGCGAATAATGAACGTTCAAAATAAGGCAATGATTGCTCATACTGTTTTTGATCATACAAAGCCTTTGCCTTGTTATAATTATACAAAGCTGAAAACGGAGATTTATAAACAAGAGCAACAATTAAAACTATAAGAAGTAAACCTAGTAAAAATTTACGCATTAGATTTTTCTAATAATTCCTTTTCTAACTGTTGTGCCAACGCTCTTGTATCACCTTTTAACTTAAAATATTCAGCAAATTTTGCAGTAGTTTTAATGTTGATACTTCTACCATTTTTGTCTTTATGTTTTGATACCAATCCTTTTTCAACAAGCTCAGCCACATGTTCATACGCAGCAGATCGAAGTTTAACAAGTTCAGTTTGACGAATTGGACCTTTTAGTGCAATTACTAAAAGAGTTCTCAAAACAGCTGGCGATAAATCAACTGGACAAATTTTCTCCACAATGTCACTATAATCTTCTTTAACCTGAAGAATATAACCATTTTCATCATCAATTTCTAAAGCACCATCTCGAGAAGCATAATCCATAATCAATTCTAGAATAGCTTCTTCTATTTGTTCGGGCTCAAGATCCAAATATACTGCAATTTCTTCTAATGTTAATGCTTTTGCGGTAACAAACAACACCGCTTCAATTCTAGACTTAAGCTGTTGCATTTCTACCACCTTTTACTACATACAAATCAGAATAAAATTCTTCTTGTTCTAGTTCATAATCAGTATCACGACTCAAGAACAACAATGCTAAATAAGCACTAATTTTATCCATACCTAACATAGTTAATTCATTTAACTCAATTTTTTCAACAGTATTAAAAATTTGTTCTAAATTATCTTTTAATTTCAAAACAGACTCTTCGATATACTCTTCGTGAGCCATAGCTACAATTTCATCTGGAGTAAGTCTTGAATAGTTTCTAACATGTCTTTTTGCTCTTTCGTGAGCAGATTGCATAGACGCACGTTTTTCTAATTTTTCATAGAATTCCAATTGTTTAATCAAGTCTTTCAATGTTACAACACGATTACGGTTCAATCGAATTGAAGTTCTTCTTTGTAATGCTTCATCAAAACTTACAACATTACTTGTTGGAATAAATTCTTGATCTTCTGGATACTCAACAATAAACCCATCTTCATCATAAATAACATCTTGTTCTGGTTCGTCTTGGAAATCTTCTAAAGATAAGCCTGCCAAAACATTAGATTGTAAACGACAAAGAATTGATGCAAATAACAATGTTCTACTTGCAACTCTTAAGTTTAATGATTTTAATTCAATCATTCTTTGAAGATATTTTTCAGTAACATCTAGAATATCAATATGCCAAGGATCAATTTTACCTTGTTTTGCCATATCCACAAGAATACCGATACCATCGTTGGCATCAAATTCTCCAGGTTTGCCATATATTGAAGATTCTAAATCTTCCATATTTATTGGATTATTGTTCATTATCGTCGTCTCTTAGTTTTACACCTGTAACTTTTGTTTTACCTTTTTCTTTTTGGGTAACACCAATTGTTCTATTAGCAGCCTCAATCATCGGTCTTCTGTGGCTTACTACCAAGAATTGAGTGTCTGATGATTGTTTTTTAACCATATCTGCAATTCTTTCAACATTCATTGTATCTAAACTTGCGTCAACCTCGTCAAGAGCATAGAACGGAGCAGGTAAGTACCTTTGAATAGAGAACACTAACGCTAAAGCAGTTAGAGCCTTTTCGCCACCTGATAATGCTCCTAACTTGTTATTAGTAGTTTTATCTCTAGGTTTAGCTTCAATTGTCATACCCGCAGATAAAGGATCTTTTTCATTTTCAAGAATCAGTCTGCCTTCACCTTCTGATAATTGGTGATAAATATCTTTGAAGTTTTCATTTATGGCAGTAAATGTTGTCATAAATGCTTCTTTTTTCTGTTGTTCAAAACCATTCATCTTGTCTAAGATTGATTGACGTTCAGTTGATAAAGTTTTGATTTGGGTATCTAGTTCTTCTTTTCTTGCTGCTTTTTCTTCATAAGAAACAATCGCACGCATATTAACATCGCCCAATTCTTGCATTCTCTTATCAAGTCTTTGAATACGAGCGTTCAATTCGTCAATTGAAATTTGGACAGGCTCCAACTTCTCAACTTCAACCCCTGCATCTTGTAATAATTTAGAGGCTTCTTCTAGTTGAGGTTCTAATTCACGTCGTCTGGTTTTAAACGCTTCGATTTGCTCGTTAATTCTGTCTATTTCTGAAGATTTAACTGCACTATTTGTCTGCAAATCTACCAAGCTATCATGAATTTCTTCTTTTTGTTTCACAAGCTCTCCGATTTTTGCATCAATTACTGCAATTTTATCAGATAGGGTATTTAATTGCTCCTCTAACTGAACGATTTCTTCTCGATATGTAACTTTATCTTTTTCTAAAGATTCATTATTTTTCAAAGTATTTTTAATATCGTCTTCTTTTGAAACAATAAGCTGTTCGTTGAATTTAATAGTATTGTTATAACCATTAATTTCACTTGTAACACCCATAATACTATTATTTAAATGACGAATTTCATCTTCAATACCTTGAGTTTTTTCTTTCAATTCTTTCAAGTCTTTATCATTTAATAGCGCATCTAATTCAGCCAACTTATCTTGAGCTTGTTGAATTTCATCAGACAAATTAACTCTTTTTTCTTCAATTTTGTCTAGTTCTGCACTCAATTTTTCGATTTTTGGTTCATTTTCAGCAACAAATGTTTTCTTTGTTTCTAATAATGTTTGACTGTTTTCAAACTGAGATGCCATATTGTTTAATTCAATTTTTGCTTTTGAATATTCAGTTGAAGAAGATGAATAAGTAACTCTGATTTTATCTAATTTATCTTCTAATTCTTTTTTCAAAGCTACGGCATTTTCATATTTCTTTTGTAATTCATCTAATTTTGATTTTGCCGCTTCAAGTTCTTTATCATCGTTTTGACCAAAGCCAAAGATAGATTTTTTTACATAACCACCAGTAATTGCTGATGATTTTTCGTACAATTTACCATCAAGAGTAACCATACGATATTGTCCAATAAGTTTTTCAGCAGCTTCCGCATCTTCTACAACTAAAGTATCCCCTACTGCGTAGAAAAATGCATCTAAATACATATCATCAAAATCAACTAAGTTAATCGCAAAATCAATTACACCTTTGCTATTTTTAGGTAATTGTAATTTTGACGGAGCTTTCTTGATTTTATTCAATGGAATGAATGTAGCTCGACCAGCACGAGATGAATTCAATAATTCCATTGCGACATAAGCTGCGTGGGTATCATCTACAACGATGTGAGCCAATCTACCACCAAATGCAATATCCAAAGCTAGAGAATATTCTTCATCAACAGAACCCAGTTGCATCAACGGAGCATGAACACCTTCTAAATTAGCATTCATAACTGTTGTGATTGGAATACTTGAACCAGAAGATGATGCCGCTCTGCGTTGAGCTTCCATATCAGAGAATTTTCGATATGCAGCTCTAACATCATGGTCATATTGTTCCATTGCAGTCTTTGCATCGTCCAATTGTTGAATAGTTTTAACTTGGATTTCTTTCAATTCATCCATTTCTTTTTTCAGGTTATCAACTTCCAACTCTTTTAATGATTTTGTATCGCCGAAATTAGCTTTAGCATTTTCGGCATTTTCAATAAAGACTTTAGCTTCTTGAACTTCTTTTCTTAAAACTCTTAAATCATTTTCTTTCGGTAAAGAAGTTTTTAACAATTCATTATCTTTATCTTTTAAAGCATCTAAATTGCGAGAAACATCGTTACGTTCTTGAATATACTTGTCGGCAGTAGAACTCAAGCCAGAAATATCTGCTAATTTTTTAGATAACTCGTCTTTTTTATCCTTTAATTGAGTTTCTAAGATCCCAATTTTATCGTGAGCTAATTTGATATTCAAACGCTCATCTTCAATTTTCTTTTTGTAAGATTCAATACCATTTTTTGCGTTTTCAATAGACTGCAAACCTTTTTGAATTTGAGTATCAGAATAATCAATAGCATTCTTCTTAGTTTGAATACGAGCAGATAAATCACTTTGAGCATCTTTTAGTTTATTACGTTCGTCTTCGCCTTGCTCTTTTAATTTTGCATCTAATTCTTTATATTTTTCGTTTACAAGTCTGATTTTTTCATCCAAATCTTTTTTGTTAGCCTGTTCTTCTTTTAATTTTTTGTTTGATTGAAGAATATTTTCGTGAGCTAATTCTAAGTTACGTCTTAAATCAAAGAACTTAACAGTTCCCACTTGAGCTTCAAGACCAGATTTTTCTTCTTGTAACTTTTTGTATTTTAAAGCAACTTCACGTTCAGCCTTTAATTGCTCTAAAGTTTTTTCAACTTCAGAAAGGATTAAAAGTGCAGCCTCGACACGTTGTTCAACAGTTTTCAATTCCCCAGTTGCTTGGTCTATTCTTCTGTCAAAATCTGCAACACCTGCAATTTCGTCAATAATTCCACGACGGACTTTAGATGAACACATTACAATTGAGTTAACGTCACCTTGCATCATAACGTTGTAACTATTTGGGGTAATATTATATTTTTCTAAAATTGTTCTAATATTTGTTAAAGTATCGATTTTATCATTTAGGTAGTATGTACTCGCAAACCCTTGGTTAGTTTTCTTAATTCTACGAGCAACAGAAAGTTCTTTATCTCCATCAACATCGCCAAACACAACCTTAACCATTGCTTCGTTTTTGTTGTTAAAAGTTGTGATAAAATCTGATAAATTTTCAATACGCAAAGCACTACCAGTTCTAAGACCTAAGGCAAACATAACACTATCAATAATGTTACTTTTACCAGAACCATTTGGCCCAGACACAGTAGTAAACCCTTTTAACAAAGGTATTTCAGCTTTATTGGCAAATGATTTAAAGTTATCAATTTCTAGTTGTTTTATGTACATAATTCTACCCAAGTGTAATGTATTAACCTATTATGACAGAGAAACAAAGGTCATGTCAAAAGTATTTAAGATTATTTACAATTGGGGTAACTTTTACACTAGAAATAAATTAATTAGATTCCATTTCTTGATATTGCTTTGCAAATTGAGGATTAACTGCAAGCCATTTGAACGTTTGAGATTCAATTTCAGGAATATCAATTACAAATGTTCCGCCATAACGACCTCTTGAAAATACCAAGAAACCCTCTTTTGCCAAATTATGAAATGCTTTTCTGATTGTGTTTGGACTCAAATCGAATTTTTTAGAAAGCTCCATAATAGATGGTAATTTGTCACCAATTTCATATTCATCAGCAATCATACGTTTAATATGATTTTGAGTTTTTTCATAATGGTAGAATGCGGTATCTCTAGCTGGTGCAAAAATTGAAGTTTCTGGTTTTAAAGTTGAAATTTGTCCATTAGGCATTTTAATTACAGATGTACCATATCTTCCACGACGAGCAAGTAAAATTCCTCTATCAATCAAAATAGCTAAAGCATCGTGAACTGTTTTCAAGCTAGCTTTTAAATTCTTAGATAATTCACCATGAGCAGGCATCTTATCACCAATTTTTAGATTATTGTTAATATAGTCTTCCAAATCTTTAACAACCATATCAACTAGAGTTTCAGAGGATTGAGAAACTACACCAGTTTTAATATCAAAATCAAGTGTAATTATTGACCAACCACAATCACGAGCATTTTTAAATCTATGACATACAATATTTTGCGTTGCCAAAGTTTCTAAAGCTAATCTTGTGGTGTTAGCAGAAAAACCAATAATAGTAGCAACAGTGCTGGATGAAGGAAGTTGTGCTCCTACCTTAAATCCATCTGTCTTGATGTAACGTTTAATAGCTTCAACTGCCAAATCTCTTTTTGAAGTAAGTTTTCTAACAGTAGATTCTGAATTATTATAATCTTTAATCATTGTTCCAATACATTGCTTAGATTCAACAAAACCTAAATCTTCAAGGTATCTAAACGCATTTTGCATAGTCCCAACACTTACCCCAAGAAGATAAGCAAATTCAGATTTTGACGGAATAATATTATTCACTTGAACTTTACCTAAGGCTAAATCTGACTTAATCCACTCAGAAAGCCATTTCCCAATAACAATAGATTTTGACTCATCACAATTTTTCAAATCTGGAAGCTCCACTGTTATATCAGAAATTTTTATTTTAGTTAAATCTGATTTTTTAGGAAACATAAAGTTATCTTTTGAATTCATAATAATTTTACCTACTTTCAATTTTAATAATATACTATGTGTAAAAAAACATCAAGAAATATTTTGCTAGTATTTTAACTTTTATTACAAGCAAGATATTGACGAAATTAGCAAATAGACCGATACTATTTTTATGGGGAATCAAAAAGTAATAGCGTTGGTAGATTGTGATTCATTTTTTGTATCTTGTGAACAAAAAAGAAATCCTGAGTTAAAAGGAAAACCTGTTTGTGTATTATCAAATAATGATGGTTGTGTAATTTCACGCTCCCGTGAAGCTAAAAAAATGGGAGTAAGAATGGGTGAGCCTTATTTTATGTGCAAAAAAGAGCACCCAAAAGCAATCTACATCACAGCAGACCACGAGTATTACTCATTTGTTTCACATCAAGTAATGTCCGTATTAAAAGATTTTAGTCCACTTGTGCAAATATATTCAGTTGATGAAGCATTTGTAGATTTAACTGGACTAACAAAATTATACAAACGCAACTACAAAAATTTAGCAATTTATCTAAGACAAAGAGTATTAGAAGAAGCAGATATTCCTGTTTCGATTGGAGTAAGCTCAACAAAAACATTAGCTAAATTAGCCTCAGATAAATCAAAACATATCACGGAAGGGGTTTATTTAATTGGTAAAAGAAAAATCGAAAGAGAGCTAAAAAATACACGCATTGAAGAAATTTGGGGAATCGGAAGACGACTTAGCGTTGGACTAAAAAAACACGGTATCATCACTGCACTTGAGCTTGTAAAAAAAGACGATAAATGGCTTGATAAAGAAATTGGAATTCACGGGATTGAAATGAAACACGAACTTTTGGGAGAAATGGTTTCAAAGGTCACAAATGCAGAAAAATTACCAAAATCTATTCAAAACACAAAAGCATTTGGTATCTTTACCTCCGATTTCAATTACATCAAAAACGAATTAAACAAACATATTCACACTTCTTGCAGAAAACTTCGCTCATATAACACAAAATGTATGCAAATAGGAGTTATGTTACGAACAAAAGACTTCAGAGTTTTTTACACAAAAAAAGATTTGCTAACCCCTTTAGATTTTGAACTTGAAATTTCAAACATTGCAATAAAACTACTTGAAGAAATATATGATCCAAACATTTTATACAGAAGTACTGGAGTAACCTTAGAAAAGATAGGTGAGCAAGGTTTTGAACAACTATCACTATATTCGGATAATACAGACATTGAGAAAAAAGCAAAACTTGCACAATGCTTTGACAAACTTGAGTCGAAATTTGGCAAAAACATAATAAAAACTGGATTTTACACAAAAGGTAATAAAACTTCACAAACACAAAAAAAATAGTAAATAAAAAATATTTAGAGGCGTTTATCAAATTATAGGTAGTAAATTAAGGAGGCAAAATGTTTAGCAAAGACCATATTTTGGGTTTAAATAAACCAATTGTAATTAATGAAACAGAAAACAGTACAACATTAAAAGTTTACGACAGTAGAAAAAAAGAATACGAAACAATAACTGTAAAACCACAAGAAGCAGACTTGTTTATTCTAAACAGGGATAACAATATTTATAAAAACTCAAAAAAAGCTGATACAATAGGACTAATTTCAACTCTTGGAGGTTTTATACTTGGAGGTGTTCTTGGTCGCCAATATGGAAAAATGAAAGTTAAAAATATAACTAGTATTGTTGATGATTTTGCTAAGAAAAACTTTATCCAAAATAAACAAGTTACAGGTATATTGATTGGTACATTAACAGGAGTTGGTATTGATTTATTTACACCTAAACTAATCAATAGAGGAGATAAAAAATTCCAAAACGACTTTATTGATTCACACAAGTAATATTGACTAACAAACAAATATTTTATAAAATAACCTCATAAATTTTATGGGGTTCACTTATGAGAATATACAAAATTCAGAGTATAAGTTTTTCTGCAAACAATACTCAAGACAAAAAATCAGATTTTTTGTCAAAATTTCACGAAAACGCACGTAATCAAGCTGATATGACTGACACTGTTGTAGTACCAAGAACCATTTTCAAAGGTTATCTTGGATTCATGGCTGGAACAACATTAACCTCAATCGGAGCGTTACTAAAAAATCATCCAAGAACGTCTAAGACTCTAAATATTGCAGGTCTATTAACTTGTTTATACGGGACATACTCTTTTGTTAGACCTTTTATTATAAAAGATACTAAAGGTGTTGAAACTACAAAATCTGCTTAGTGCATACCCCTTGCAGAGAAAATATCAAAGATATAATTATTCTTACTTGAGAATAATCTATCATCGTGTCCTTTAATTTTTACTTCCATCTTATATTGAATAGCTTTATTGTTAGAACCAATAACTTTAATTCCAGATGCCCCACGAGTTGGAGCAACAGTAGCTAAAGCTTCTTCAAAGGCTTGTAAGTATTCCATACAAACAGGATATCTATATTTGTCAATAATTTGTTGCTTAGCAGTTGGATGGAATGTTGACTCTACAACTTCGTCACCTTTGTCATTTAAGCGTGTTAAAATTTTTGTTTCAGATTTTGCATAATCACCCTCTATTACATATTTTAGAAGTTGTTTTTGTACCGCATCATTTGAATCAAAAATATCATTCAATATAACAATTTTTGTTTTATCACTAGCTGGTAAAGTTGTATAATCATCAAACTTAAACAAATATTCTATGGCTTTGTCTTTTGATGAAACTCTTTCCATAATTTTTTCAAGCACTTCTGGATACTGAGCAAAAGACTTACTTTGAGGATAAGTTTCTACCAGTTCAGAATTTATAAGATATTGACCAGCCTTGTCAACATCAATTGAACCATCAGCTCTTTTAGCAAACGCCAACGCTTTTTTGAATATAGGAGCATCTAGTTTATTTTCATTGTAGAAATTGAAAGTATCCCAACGCGTAATACTAGCTTCGATTTTTGCCTTATTAACAGGACGTCCTTTTGCAGAAGAAACTACGTCGTTTACAACATCAATAATATATTGAGCCCTTTCAAGTTCCTTAGGAGCTAAAGATAATGGTCTATATTTCAAACAAGAACTAGCCAAAGACTGCATATCTTGTTCATACAAAATATTTATAACATCATCAAATTCATCTTGTTTTGATGTCAATTCAAACATTTTGCGCTGTTCAAGTTTCATTGCTTGAGCTAATTTTTGACGTTCTAACGCATTTAATTTTTCAGTTCCTCTAGGCGTCAAATGTTCTTGAAGCATAAAGTTTTTCAACTCACCTAAGGTAATATCACCATCTTCAAATTGATCCATACGACGTAAGAATTGTCTTAAAGTAGTAACATCTTCGGGTACAAACTGACAAGAATTGAAATCAATAATTTTACCTAAAACAGTATCATCAGAACCTGATTTAGCATTTGCAAAAAATTCTAATCTTTTATTCAATTCTTCGGGTTGAAAATTATCATAATCTCTTTGTGCAACTTTGATTTTTTCACCAGTTGTAACAATTTGTCTAAGTCTTTCAGAAGCCTTACCAATTTTATATTCAGTACTACCCAAACTTCTAACAGGAATTCTTACACCATACCCCTCATAAACAATCTCATTTAACTTTTCTAAACCTAAATATTGACGTCTTAAAACATCTAAAACAAATTCATCAAAATTGACTCTCAACATTGCTATATCTGTTGGGGTAATTTGAGGCTCTTTAATTTTTCGATTAACAGGAATAGACGAAAATGCATCACGAGATTGGATATCTGCATAACGTCTGAGAATTGCATTATGGATAGGAGCTGCAAGTTTATCGTAAGCTGATCCAAAATCAACATTGTATTTATCTTGCATTTGCTTACATAATTTAATGATAATTGCATCTGACATATCATAAGCTCCATCAGCATCTTGAGCCATTACTTTTTCATCAAATGCTTCAAAGAAATCTCTTGTAAAGGTTTCTAAAACTTTTTTAGAAACAACTTCTTCTGGAGTTGGTGGAATTTTTATTTTTGGATATGCCTTGGCTAAAGTCTCCAAATCTTCAATATCAGTAAGGCCTTTGTAATGTTCTTTATAAACCTTTAACAAATTGAAATCTCCCTTTAAAATTGCAGATTTTAATTTATTTAAAAGTTGAAAATCAATTTTATCTCCATCAATATTTTTCTTTGATTGTTGAAGTTTTGGAGGTTCTAATTTTATTTTCTGAATTGCTTTATATTCACGTCTATATTGCTCAAGCAACATTGCCTTTTGTTTTATAGGCATTTTTAAATCCGCTTCAAGTTCAATAAGTTTGTCATATAAAGCATTTTTTCTAGTTTCAATATTTCTGAATGTCGCTAACATTTTTTTCATCGCAGCTAAAGCATAATCAGCTGGTGAAAAATCAGATGTATCAAATTCAAGAATTTCTCCAATTTGCTTTAAAAGTTTTTTTGTTTCAGCCTCAACATCCATACGTTTAGGGACAAGTTTATTCATCCCAGTAAATGGAATTTGAGATGTACTTGCTAATGGTTCTTGAGATTGTACGGCACCAGAAACATTACCCTCAGATTTTTTTAGGGTGTGTTGAGAATAAATATTATAAGATATAGGGGTACCTTTTTGTATCTTCATATTAACAACCTTATACATTTATAATACCAGTGATAATATAAAATTGCTACCAATTAACAAATTCCAGTAAAATTGTTACAATATCTAATAAAAATAGCAAATATTATTTTTAGCAAACTTATATAAGCAGAATGATCATTTCAAATAATTATACCCAGCAACCAAATTTTCAAGGTGCAACTAAGCAACAGATGAAATTTTGGAAATACTTAAACAAAATCCCCATCTACACAAATGCCGCATATGATGGCTATACAGGGATGAAACTTCATCATTTCCCGACTGGGGATGGTTTTCATTTGTCAGAATACCCAGACATTACACAAAAACTTACTGAATTTGAAACTGAGATTCTTCAAACATTAAAAGATTCCAGAAAAGAACGTTTTGGATACATTAAAGCACTGTGGAAACTTTGCCGAAATCTTGGTACTGGAGAACCTTGGGATTCCAAATTTTTACCAAGCTTCCCTGGAAGAAATAAAAGAGGGCAAAAACAATATGCCATTTATAAAGGGGAAATAGTGTCTGGAAATGATGTTTCAAATCTGTTATTTGGGCACATTTGTAAATTCATGGGAATACCAACAAAAATGGCACAACTAATAGCAAAACTAGATGCAGCTGGAATTTTAGAACCATTTTCTAAAGGGAAACTTCCAACACTTGAACTTTTAAGATTCAGGGATACCGCATCTGATCAATTAGCAATTGCAAAAGGTATCAGAGAATTTAATATAAACGATTATCAATTAAAATAGAGGAATATTATGAATTACAATATAAATTTCACATCAAATCTATATTATGGTGACATCGCAGGAAATAAAAAACGCTGGGCAAACATTGCTCAAACTTTCCACGAGAATACAAAACATAACAGATACGAACAAAAATTAGGAAGCAGTTATGATGTTCACATTTACCACGATGAAAATAACAGACTAACAATTCAGGCTTCAAATGAAGCTGACTCTTTTGAACCAAGAGAATGCGTATTATCAAAAGAAGGCGAAAAAAATTTACTTGCATTATCAGATAATAAAATTTCAGAAAAGCTAGAAAAATTATTAGATATCGTAATCGATAGAGATAAAACAATAAAAGAAAGAGATGCAATTTTAGATTACTATGCCGACAGATTCGATGTAATTATCGAAGAAAGCGTAATCAATAAAATGAAAGCCGAAGTTAAAGATAAAATCGACACAGAAATAATCGCTCAAACTTATACAGATAAAGTCTTCAAAGACGCCGAATTCAAGATGTAAAACTATTGTAACAATATGCATAATTTGAGCAATTTATAATATTCAGTCAACTTATCAGAGCTATGAAAATCGCAAAAACTGCATCATTACCTTTAGACGTTATTCGTGGCACTTCAAAAGAGCGTCATACAAAAATGCTTGCAATTGCAGATGAAATTTTTGAAAAAATCGTAGAAAAACCAAACGATTTATCACTTAACAGACTTCAACAAATAACCCAAGATACCCTTACAAAAACTGCAGGTGACGGACGTAAAATAAACATTCAGATAAAAGACTACGTTACACAAGGGGCTTGTGAAGGAAAAGAATATTTAATAGAAAAAAAGGGGACAATTGAAGGTTTTGAAATCCTTATTCCAACAGAAAATGGAGCATTAAAACCAAGCCACTTATCAATATTTATGCACGAACTAATACACGCACTTCATCAAATAACTAACCCTAAAGTTATGGCTTTAGAAGGAGCTGCAAATATTTCAAAACAACAACATATTAGGGCATTAAAATTTTATGAGAATACGTTATACACAGGAGAAACTTTCAATTGGTTTAATCCTATTAGTGCAAAAATCAAACAAACAATCGCATTGAGAGGGATAGATCCAAGAGAAAAAATAAAAATACTTCAGGATTGCAGATATAGCCTAATCTCAGAATTTAATGCATATTGGGAAGGCGAAAGATTTAGTTGTAAAGCAGCAAAGCATGGTATTAATACAAATTATACTACTGACTATGACTGTATAATGTTTGATGAAAAAATTGAATACTTAGAAAAAGAAATTGCAAAACTAATAAAAAAGGTAAGAAAAAATAACAAATAAAAAGAAAGGGTTGAAATTAAATCATCAACCCTTTTTATCTTTAATTATTTAGAAAATCTTCCAGCTACAACAACATCTCCGCCACCTGGTAATGGTTTAAGATTTCGTTTGTAAACTTCAACGTGAGGTTGAAGAACACTATCCAGAACCTCTGGCAACTTTTCTCCTTTTAAAGATTTTTCAATAAGTTCTTGATAAACAGTTGCAAAACCTCTTGATTGAGTAAGAGCTCCTGCAGCTTCTGGTGTAAGTCCTAGTCCTCTTGTCGCTACAAGTTCACTAAAAAGTGGACCAGCATCTTGATAAGATTTTTCAAGAGCTCCGATATATCCTACCGCATTTTCACGTGCAAATCCTCTATCAACAGGTGAAGTTAGAGCAAATGCAAATCTGTTTGCTGGGTTAAAATGAGCTTCTGAACTATGATGCATTGCATCTGGAACTTTTGCAATTTGTTTTAAGGTGTTTTTTACTGATTCATTTTGCATCTGAGTATGCCACTTAATACTATCTTCAAAAACATCTCCCAAATACTGATGAACAGATGTTTTTAAACCATTAATACCATTTTTAGCCCAAAATGCAGCCTGAACAAATGGATCGTTAATATTAAAATCTGGAGTCAATGCAAGATCAGACATTCTTTTTGCACCTCGTAACATCTGAAACATATCCTCTTTTTTCATACCTGCGTAGGCTAGGGTAAATAAGCTGTGATCATCGAATGCAGAAAAACGACCACCCACGTCATCATGAATAAATAATTTACCTAACCAGTTTTCTGAAATTGATTTTCTTCTCAATTCACTTCCAGCTTCACTTTTATCAGTAACTGCAATAAAGTGTTTACGAGCACTTTTAACAGCATCTTCTCTAGATAAACCTTTATTCATGTAAGCTTCTTCTAACAATTGTTGAACTCTCAACATACCATCTTTTGTTTCAAAAGTTGAACCTGATTTTGAGGCAATCATAAAGTTTGAATTTGTAATATCTCCACCTAATCTTGCCATAAATCTGTCAAAACTTAATGAATCAACATCAGAAAAGAATAAAATATTCTTTTTACCGATATTCAAACCGTTTACACCTAACATATGTTCAACAGTGTGTTTTGAGCCACCAATACCAAACACACTTAAAAATTCAGCTTGAGTTCTATTTTTGAAAGCTTTTGCCATAACATATAACTCATCAACTCTTTGAATTTGATGATCTGGCAAGCCAACCCAACTTAAGAACTGACCAGACTTATTTGCGCGTCTGGAAAATTCTTCTACTACTTCTGTTCCTTTTGCTGTAACTCCAGCTAAATCAACTCCTGAAAATTTTGTAACGATACCTAAACCAGTATCAATTGATTTAATTGATAACGACATAATCATACTCCTATATTTATTTGATGCAGATATTAGATTAAAAAAGAGAGCCATAAGACTCTCTTTAGTGGTGCCGCAACTCGGAATTGAACCAAGGACACAGGGATTTTCAGTCCCTTGCTCTACCAACTGAGCTATTGCGGCTAGTTGAGTAACCCATGCAGGTTACGTATTTAATAATACTTGCTAAAAGTTTTAAGTCAATAGTTTTGTTCAATAAATAAAACTAACAACAAGTAAAACCTGTACTATGCTTGAGGTGCAAGGTATAAAGTAACGTTTCTACCTTCAAGCTGAGGTTTCTTTTCAACTTGGATTGGATCGTTAGCAAAGTCTGCCAAAAATCTTTCAGCAAGCTCAAATGCAAGGTTAGAGTGTTGCATTTCACGACCTCTTAGCATAACAACGATTTTAACTTTATTACCTTGAGAAATGAATTTTCTAACATTTTTCAAGCGAACTTCGTAGTCATGAACATCGATTTTATAACGAACTTTAACTTCTTTAACTTCAACGACGTGTTGCTTTTTCTTAGCTTCTTTTGCTTTTTTAGCCATGTCGTATTTATACTTGCCATAATCTAAGATTTTAGCAACTGGAGGGGCTTGGTTAGGGCTAATAACTACCAAATCTAGACCTGCATCATCTGCCATTTCAAGTGCTTTTGCAGTAGGAACAACACCATGATTGTTTCCATTTTCGTCAATTAATCTTACTTCTTTTGAACGAATTTTCTCGTTCATAATCACTTTATCCTTGTCCTTTGCGGCTCTAGTATTATCGATAGCTATTGTTTTATCTCCTATATTTAAGTTTAACTACATATATATCTTAACATGAAAAATAAAAATATGCTATACCTTTACATTCACCGATTATGAAGTTTTGTAAACTATGCAAACCCTAATAAAATCAAGGTTTTAAAATTTAGTGTAAAAAACAAGGAACAAAAGCTAAAGTTTTCACAAAAATAATCCGTTAATAAAATTGTTAAGATTAAGGATATTTACCCGGACAAATTAAATAAGGAGCATTAAGTATGGACAGATCACAGGCTGAATTAATGGTTGCATCAATGGAAATTTCAAGAGCAGAGAACATGGAAGTTGATATTTCAAAACCACTACAAACATTATTTGATGAGTGTTTAAACTTCATTTCAGTATCAGATTTTAATATGTAAACTAGCCTGAAATACCACAGATTTAAAGAGTAAGATTGAACAATAATCTTACTCTTTTAGTTTTATTATACGGAAAGTTACAATTATCCATTTGTGTATATACACAAAAACAAAGTTATACTAGAATATTGGATAAAAGGGAGCAAACATGAAAAAAACATTAGCTACTTGCATAAAACTATCCGTTATAATGTGTTTACTAAGTGGTGTTGCACACGCAGATTTTAAGGAACACTTTGAGCTTGGACAAAGCTACATGATGCAATACCAATACCCTAGCGCAATTAACGAATTTAGAAATGCGCTACGAATAAATTACCTTGATAATTCTGCAAGAATAGGTTTAATTAACGCATACTTAGCACGAGCTACCGAATACGTTACTAAGGATAAAAATTACGAAAAAGCTGCTAATGATTACAGAAGCTCTTTATTTTATTTGACTTATTACACATCAAATGAAGCTGCTCAAAATTCAGCAACAACAATCGGCAAAGTTCAAAACAATTTAGAAGCGTGCTTAAATGCAATTAAATTTGACTATTCTCCAGAAAACAGATTTGCCACTGCAAAAAGATTAAGGGCAGAAGGTGAATTTGCTGCTGCTGCGTATGAATTTATGCAAGCTTTAGGGAAACAACAACTTCAAAAAGAAAGTTTTGAGCAAATCGGTAGCATAATGAAAGTTATCGGGAATGACCCAAAAGCTGCAGACTATTACAAAAAGGCTACATCTGTTGCTCCAAATGATTTAAACGCAAGATTGGCATATGCTAAAATTCTTGATAATTTAAATAATTCTGATCAAGCTTTGAATGAATACAGCTATGTGCTTAGTAAAGCAAACATAGATAACAAAGATTTATTATACTCACTTGAGCGAGTATTTAATAAAAAATTATCAGCACAACCTAAAAATGCTAATTTACATGCAAATATGGGGGCTATTTTACAAAAGCAAGGTCGTTTAGATGAAGCGCTAGCTTATTACAAACAAGCTGAAGCTCTTGACCCATCAAATATCAATACCAGAATTAATACTGGGACTTTACATCAACAAAAAGGGGATTACAGAACAGCAATTAAAGCGTACGAATCTGTTTTAATCCTTTACCCAAATAACGTTAATGCTAATTTATACAGAGCTCAATGCTATGAAAAATTAGGGGACACAAAAATTGCACAAGAAGGATTTAAAAAAGTCTTAGCGCTTGATCCTAATAATGAAGTTATAAAATTGCAAATGCTAGGTAATGCGAAAAAAACTATGCAACCAGAAGAATTTATAACATATGTTAAAACTAACATGTCAACAATGAATCCTGCTGGAATAATTTATGATTACGCAATCGAATTACACAAAGAAAACAAACTTCCTCAAGCATTGTTTATGTATAACGAAGCAATAAAGGTTGATAATAAAAACCCTGAGATATATGTAAACTTAGCATTAGCACAAGCTCAAGGAAATGATTTTGACGGAGCTTTAAAAACACTTGAGGATGCAAAAGCTAAGTTCCCTCAAAATTCAACTATTGTATCAACTTCAAAAAATATTGCATCAATGCAAACTGATAATTTGCTAGCTAAGGCTGCTGAAGCATATAATAATAAAGAATACGAAACAGCTATCAAATATTACTCAAGCATTAAACCCGCAACTGTTGGTACTATGGTTGGTATTGCATCTTCTTACAATGAATTAGGCAATAAAGATAACGCTATTATTTATTATGAAAATGCGCTAAAATTAAAACCAATTGATTCAGATATTGCATACTACATTGCGTGTTTATATGGCGAGAAAGAAGATTATGTAAAAACTAGAGAATATCTAGAAAAAGCAATTACATTTAACAAAAATAACACCCAAGCAATTGAATATTTGAAATCGTTAGATGACGCTGATAAATCAAAATTATTGACTGATGCAATCGCACTATATGATGCAAATAATTACGATGAAAGCTTTGCTAAATTTAACGAATTGTTATCAAAAGATAACCAAAACTCATACGCATTTTATTATCGTGGTATGATTTATGATACAAAGGAACAACGTTCTGAAGCTATTGCAGACTTCAAAAAGGCTTATGATTTAAACAAAGACTTTTATATTTGCAATTACTTAATCGCTTCAGACTATGATGCCTTAGGAAAATTTAAAGATGCCCACGATTATTATTTAGCATATGCAAACTTAGATATCGCAGATGATGAATATAAACAATATGCTAAAGCTAGAGCAGAAGAATTAAAGGAATATGCAAAATAGAGTTCAAAATCTAATCAAAAGCAGAGTATCACTTGCTCCAATGGCAGGTATTACTGACTATGTTTTGAGATCTCTGGTTAGGAAATATGCACCTGATGCACTTCTAACAACTGAAATGATAAGCTCAGAGTTTCTTGCACAAAATGTTCAAACTGAAATTACAAAATTAGATGATACACATCATCCAATTGTTTACCAAATCAGCGGGCACAAACCTCACTTAATGAAATATTCCGCAGAATATTTATCACAATTTGCCGATATGCTTGATATTAATATGGGATGCCCAGTAAATAAAGTTGTAAAAGGTCAAGATGGAGCAGCCTTAATGAGAAACCCATCTTTAGCCGCAGATTTAGTTAAAGCTGTAAAAGATGGAACAGATAAACCTGTCAGTGTCAAATTCAGACTTGGTTACACAAACGACGAGATGAATTATGTAGAATTTGGTCAACAAATGCAAGAAGCAGGAGCGAATTTCATAACAATCCACGGAAGAACACGTTCTCAATTTTATGCAGGAAAAGCTGATTGGGATAAAATTAAAGTTCTTAAAGAAAACATAGATATACCAGTATTTGCAAATGGCGATATAACGTCAATTGATAGCGCAATTGAATGTCTTGAAAAAAGTAACGCCGATGGTATTGCAATTGGTAGAGGAATATTAGGCGACCCAACTTTGATTGGAAGAATTGCGCATTACCTAAAAACTGGAGAAAAATTACCAGAACCAAATATCCACGAAAAACTAGATATGATGAAAATTCACTTAGACGAAGAAATAAAACTTCGTGGAGAACATGTGGCAATCAAATTTTTTAGAAAATTTTATCCATATTATATTGCAGGAATTAGAAACGCTTCCAAAATTCGCTCAGTAATGGTTTTAGAGGAAAATTACAACAAAATTTTAGAATATATTGAATACATTAGAAAAGAAAATTCTGAACTTCTTTGTTAACTTTTTCGTTATCTTGATATATTGAAAAAAACTGTTATAATAAGACCTATGAGAAAGTTATTAGCAATTTTAATAATATTTTGTAGCACAACAATCATTTCCGCATTTGCACAAGAAGTTACAACCCCAGAAGTTGTCGTTGAAGATGTACAAATTGAAATGAGAGGGTTTGATGAGATTACATTGCCTGTTGGAACATTTGTTCCAGTAATGACAACAGAAGAAATCTCAACCGAAACTTGTCCAGAAGGTTACAAAGTTAAATTTATTGCTACAACTGATTTATTCATGTATGAAACAAACATCATACCAAAAAACACCGAATTCTACGGATACATAGAAAAAATCCACGAACCAGTAGTTGGTACAAACGCATCAATGAAAATTAAAATCACAAAATTAATTATGCCAGATGGTTTTGAAATACCAACAAAAGGTTACATTTATACTTCGAATAACAATCTTATCGGCGGAGAATTAACACCTCCAGCAGAGTGGGTTAAAATGCCACATTATCAAAGCCAATTCCAAGGAATTGCTTGGAATAGACGTTCCGCAACACTTCAAATAAGACCTGGAGGAAAAAGAAGTATGGGGGTTCATACAAGAATACCTGCAGGCGATCAACAGATAATTATTCTAACAGCTCCAACTGGTATTACACACACCATTACAGAGCAATAGAACCAATACAAAATTGACAAAAATTATATGCGTAGTACAATTTTTATATAAAGACATATGTTTTTAGGGAGGGTTACAAAATGAAAAGAATACTTGTTATTTCAGCTTTATTATTAGTTTCTAACTGTGCGTTTGCAAACTCTAATTATAATTTTGAACAAGCAACACCAGCACAAATTAACAACACAGTATTAAAAGGTAGCGTTGTAACAGTTCCTGCTGGCGAATCTTTTAAAGCAGTTGTAACAGCTCCTATTAGCTCAGAAACCGCAGTTACAGGACAAAATGTAACCCTTGCATTAGGCTCAGATTATTACTTCAATGGCACAACTATTGCCCCTGCAGGAAGTACTGTCTATGGTACTGTAATCGAAGTTTCTAAGGCTAAACATGGTAGTTTAAATGGTAAATTAACTATCAGATTTACACAAATCATCACCCCAACAGGACAAAACATTCCAATTTCAGCAGTAATTAAAACTGATGACAACACTGGAACTTTGATTGGTGGTACAAAATTAGACGTAACTAAAGAATACGCAAAAGACTTGACTGTCGGAGCTGGCGCAGGAGCGTTAGCTGGGGTAATTATCTCACCACTAGCTGGAGGCAGTGTAGGAAAAGGTACTGCTCTTGCAACTGCAGTTGGTGCTGGCGGTGGTCTAATCAAATCTGTATGGGATAAAGGAAATGATGTTGTACTCCCAGTAAATGCAACTCTTGAACTTATCCTAACTCAACCAATAACAGTAAACCCAAGTAGCATCGAAGATAAGTCATTTGGGCAATAATATTATTGGAAATTTAAAATAAAATCATTAACAAATAAGTTAATAATATTTGTTGTTAGGGAACGAAATGTCAATATTAGGTAGATACACAGACTTAAATAACAGAAGAGAAACACAAAAGAGCTCAGAATATAGAATGCCTGCGGTTACTAGACCCGACAAAAGTGCTATTCCACTTAAGAAGGCTTGTATAATTGCATTTTTATTACACCCAGTTGCAGTTTTGGTAACTTGGTTAGTTATAACTATTTTAGCTATTTTTGGAATTCATCTATCTCTATTTGATAAGCCAAAACCTAAAATTAATGATATTGAATTTGTTTTAGTGGATAAAGAAGATACCCCTAAAAACAAAAATACAAAATATAGAGCTGACAAAAACTCAAGAACAGGTGGAATCAATGACCCTAAAAAACCTGTTTCTCTGCCTTCAGCAAAACCAGCAGCGAAACCAAAACCATCTTCACCTGCACCAGCTCCAAAACAACAAACTAAAAAAGTTACGCAGGCTCCTCAAAAACCTGCACAAAAACAAGCTCCAAAGGTTCAACAAAAAGTAACAACACCAAACAAACAAGTTACACCTGCTCCAGTTGTGGAAAAACCAGTACCAAAACCTCAAGCTGCAAAACCACAACCACCAACGGCTAGACCTTCGGTTAAACCACCTATGACAACGCCAAAAGCGGTACAAAAACCTACAAGTTCACCATTTAAGGTCCCAGTACCAGCTGGGGGAACAAAACCTGGGCAATATGCGACTGGACCTATTAGCGGTTCTGGTTCATCAAATAACGGAGGTTCAAAAGGTTCTGGAACATTCGCACCTAATCCATCTTTAGCACCAGTTGGTAGTGGTTCTGGTTCTAAAACTGGAGGTTCAGGTTCTGGCGCAACAGGTCGTGGATCTGGATACGGCACAAGTGGTTCTGGTGCTGGTGGTGGAAACCCAGGTGGTGGCGGAGGCAGACCAGGTATTGATGCTATTCGTGAACCTGATTTCGGGCCTTATATGAGAGAATTACAACGTAGAATTAAAATGAACTGGGATCCTCCAAAAGGAAATGAAAGTAAACGTGTAGTTCTATTATTCAAGATTGCAAAAGACGGAAGATTACTATCTTGCTCAGTATTCAAATCTTCTGGATTACAAAACGCAGATAAAGCAGCAATCAACGCTGTACACTTAGCGGCACCATTCAGACCGCTACCTCCAGAATTTAAAGGTCAAAGTATTGATATTCAATTCACATTTGACTACAACGTATTCGGAGCAACAAAATATTAATTAGGGAAAAGTTATTACAAGAAAAGAGGATATAAACTATGGAATTTTTCAATTTATTAGTAGAAGCTATTAAAATGGACTGGGCGGTTCTATTACCGATTTTCATCTGTTCAATTTTAGTTCTTGGGGTTGTTATCAACAAATGGTCTTTCTATCAAAAAAACCAACGTGATATCACAATCTATATGAGAGAGTTAAATAAATACTTATCTAAAAATGACTTATCAGGAGCTCAAAACACTGCAGTTCGTTGTGGTGGGGTTGTTGGTGAAGTTATTGAAGAAGCAGTTAGAATTTTCTCAGAACAAAGAAGTGGATTTTCAAGATCATTCGATATTTCAGCAGCTTTAGCTATCAGAAAATTAGAAAGCCACTTAACAATTCTAGGTACAATTGGTGGTGTTGCGCCATTCTTAGGTTTGTTTGGTACAGTTGTTAGAATTCTTTTAACATTCCACCTATTAGCAGGAGCTGGCAACCAAGCTTCAGCCGTTGCATCAGGTATTGGTTCTGCATTGATTGCTACTGCTTTCGGTCTTGGTGTTGCGATTGTTGCGGTTATCTTCTTTAACTCATTCCAATCTATTGTTAAACACTACGAAGATGACTTCCAACTTATTAAATTATTATTCTTAAGTTTTGTTGATGGCGAAAACGAACCTCAACCAAAATATTCATCATCAAAAGTTAATCTATAATAGGTAAATAGAAATGGCATTTTCAACTAATAAAAAACAGAAATTATTTTCAGAAATTAATATCACACCATTAACTGATATTTTCTTGGTACTGTTAATTATCATGATGGTTGTAGCTCCAGCTTTCCAATCTATGGATAATGCTGTGGATGTTCCAGAAGTTAATAATGGTATAAACATTGAAGAAACAAAAGTTACAGTTTCAATCACCAAAGATGGTTCAATGTACGTTAATGGTGAAAGCATCTCAGCCACTCAATTAACAGACAAACTTATTGCAGCTAAAGGCGATACAGAAAAACCAGAACTTGTTGTAAAAGCTGACAAAGCTATCAAAAGTGCAACCATTATGGATGTTATGAACGCTGCACAAAACGCTGAGTATAAAAAACTCGTAGTTGCTGGAGAGCCATTAAACAAAAAAGAACAAAAAGAATTAGAAAGACAAAATGTTAATATCCCAGAGGAGGTGGAATAATGAGAGAAACATTTAATGAAATCAACATTACACCACTTACTGATATTTTCTTAGTTTTGCTAATTATTATGATGGTTATAGCACCACTATTAGACCAACAAGGCATTAGTTTAACTGTTCCAGAAAATGTAGAAGCCTCTCAGATCAAAGACAAAGACCCTCAAATTTTGACAATTGTGGTCACTCAAAATGACAAATATTTCATCCACAATGAAGAAGTATCACCAGATTTGTTAGGAACAGTTTTGAGCAAAGAAATAAAAAACTATCCAGATGGATTACTAATTGAAACAGATGGAGAAGCTACTCACGGAGCAGTTGTTAAACTTATGGATAAGGCTCGATATGCTGGAGTAAAAGCTATTTCACTAGATCAAATATAAGAAAAATTCCAATAAAAAAGAGGTCTTTTAAAAGGCCTCTTTTTTTGTAAATATAATTTAATTTATAATTTATAAGATTTCTTTTAACTCATTTATAACAACATCTAATGCGCCTTGCTGGTCTTGGAAAATTGTTTCACAATCTTTGCAAGCTTGCATATAATAGCCATTATCAGACAACAATTTTTCTACGTATTCACTAAATTCAGCGGGAGTTTTTACAATTTTACCAGCAGTTGATTGAGATAATAACCAGTAAATATCTCTAAAGTTATGAATAGAAGGACCAGTAATTGTTGGTTTAGAATAAACAGTTGCTTCTAATGGGTTATGTCCACCAGTCTTATTAAAACTACCACCAATAAAGGCAAATGAACAAATTGAATACATTTTACTCAATTCACCCATCGTATCTAAAATTACTATATCTTTATTTTTAAAAGTATCTTCTTTTGAACGAAAACCATAACTCAACCCTAAAGAATCAATAATTGGCGTAATTTGAGGCAGTCTTGTTGTATGTCTTGGAACAAGTAAAAGTTTCAAATCTGAATATTTTTCACGTTTTTCTTTGAATATATCCAAAACGATTTCATCTTCGCCCTTATGCGTACTACCAGCAATCATTACACGATAGCCTTCTTGTCCAATATCAACAGTTTCTTCAGATTTTTTCACATCAAATTTTAAATTTTTCATTACAAAAGTTCTATCTTCTGGAGCTCCAACAGAAACTAATTTTTCTCTGTCAATTTCACTTTGCGTAAGAATTTTTGTATATTTTGATAAAACTGCACTAAAGAAAAAAGATAACATTTTATACAACTTAAATGTCGAATCTGACATTCTACCATTTATAGTGTATAAATGAATATCTCTTGCTTCACAGAAATATGAGAACACTGGCCATAATTCAGTCTCAGCAATCAAAACAACAGTTGGATTAACTTTTGATAAAAAAGAATGAACACAAAACGGAATATCAAATGGGAAATATGTAATATAATCCGCAACTTCTGCATATTTCTTTTTAGCAATATCTTGACCAGTTTTTGTACCTGTTGTAACAACTAATTTATACTCTGGGAATTCTACTTTTGTTCTCTTAATAACATTTTCTAATGCAATAACTTCCCCAACTGAAACCCCATGATACATAATTACCTTGTCGCCTAATTTCGGATTTCTAAAGAAGCCTAGTTTTTCCTTCCAACCATATAAAAATTTACCATTACATACTCGTACAAGGTAATAAAATGGTAGTAATACAACAAATACTACTGTCGAAATGAAACAATACAAAAATAATTCATTAAATAATGAAATAATAAGTATTAATAATAAGAATAATATAATTGAATAAGTAACCATAACAAAAAAATTATAAAACAAAGTATTCAACATGTTGACATAATTTACAAAAATTTATAAAATCAGAGTATGGCAATAGTTTATTTAAGTTTAGGTTCAAATAAAGGTGATCGAATTGGCTATGTACAACAAGCAGCCAGTTTACTAGGTGCTGACGAAAACATTACAATCGTTAGGACTTCAGCATTTTACGAAACTGAACCTTGGAATATGAATACTCAAACTTGGTTCGTAAATGCCATTGTTGAAGCCAAAACAAAATATTCACCAAAAGAACTTCTTGAAGTTTGCCAAAGAATTGAAAAGCAACTTGGAAGAGAACACAAAGAGGGTCAAGATTACGAAGATAGAACTATTGATATCGATATTTTGTTCTACAACAAAGATATTGTTAACGAAGAAAATCTAACAATCCCTCATAAATACGTACATTTAAGAGCTTTTACACTTGTTCCTATGATGGAATTAAATTCAGATTTTGTACACCCTATTTTACATAAAAACATTATCGAAATGCATAGCGATTTAGAAAACCCAGAAATGGTATTTTTATATGGTACAAGGGTCGATTTCTAGGAGTAGGGATAAAACATTGAATACCAGAGTAGCCATTATTGGAGCAGGGCCTGCAGGATGCATTTGCGCATATTATTTAATTCAGGCAGGATTTGATGTAAACCTTTTTGATAAAGGGAAATTTTTGCGTACACTTTTACCAACAGGTGGGGGTCGTTGTAATCTAGCACATGCAGAATACGATTTTAAAGCACTTGCTAAAAATTACCCAAGAGGTGAAAAATTTTTATACTCAGTTTTTTCAAAATTTGGCACACAAGATACCTTAGATTTATTTGAAAAAATAGGAATAAAAACCTACACTCAAGACGATAACAGAATATTCCCGACTTCGAATTCTTCAGAGGAAGTTCGTTCAAAAATCCTAAAAAGTATCGAAAAATCAACATTCATAACCGAAACTGTGACCTCAATAGAACAAATAACCAATGGCTTTAAAATTAAAACCAACAAATCAACATATGCATTTGATTTGGTTGTAGTGGCTATTGGCGGACACTCAAAATTTGAATTATTAAAACAACTAAACTTAAATATCATCGAACCAACACAAGCACTTGTTGGGCTAACTACCGAGGAAAATTTTGCAAATATTTCTGGAGTTAGCATAAAAAATGTACAGGCTAAAGGATTTAAAAACTTAAATAACGATGATATTTTATTCACTCATAAGGGTATCACAGGACCTCTTATTTATAAAATTTCATCATTAAAAGCTAGAGAAAATTTTCCTTATAAGCTTTCTCTCAAACTTATACCAGATTTTGATTTACAAAAAGAACTCAATAACAATTCCCAAAAAGAAATAAAAAATTTATTAGGACAATACATTCCAAAATCTTTTGCGACAAGAGTTTTAGAAGATTTAAAAATAATTGCAGAAACACCTTGCCACAAAATCAATGGCGAAAACCGAAATAAAATAATGGAAAAACTTCAGAATTTTGAAATTACAATCACAGGTAAAGTCCCAGATGGTGAAGTTGTAACTTGTGGCGGACTAGATTTAAAAGAAGTACATCCTAAAACCTTGGAAAGCCAAAAACTCAAAGGGTTATATTTTTGCGGAGAAGTATTAGATATTGACGGATTTTGCGGGGGCTTCAATCTACAAAACTGCTGGTCAACGGGATATATTGTGGCGGAAAGTATTATAAATAAATAATACTTTGTTGATTTTTATTTTGATGTAATATAATAAAATTATAGTTTAGTTTAGGGGATCCGCCCTGGGGTAAATAATTCTTTCAAACGTTTTTGACTGAAACGGCAAAGCCGAAAAGATTTACAATAACCCAAAAGGATAGAAAGAAGAAGAAAAATGGAAAAGAACAATGAAACTTTGAGTATCTTAAGACACTCAACATCTCACATCATGGCACAAGCTGTTCAAAGCCTGTTCCCATCTGCAAAGTTAGCAATAGGTCCAGCAACCGCAGACGGCTTTTACTACGATTTTGATTTAACAGATGGTCATGCTTTCACTGAAGAAGATCTTGTTAAAATCGAAGAAAAAATGAAAGAGATTATTAAACAAAATCTAACTTTCGAAAAATACGTTATTCCTGATGTAGATGCTCAAATTGAAGAGTTTAAAAAAGAAGGTGAAATCTACAAAGCTGAGCTTTTAGAAGAACACAAAAACGACAACCCAACTTTGTATATCACGAAAGACAAAGACGGAAACGCATTATTTAACGACCTTTGTGCAGGTCCACACCTTCCAAACACATCTTACATTAAAGCTAACGCAATCAAGTTATTGAAAGTTGCAGGGGCTTACTGGCGTGGTAATGAAAAGAACAAAATGTTACAACGTATTTACGCTACTGCATACTGGAATAAAGAAGATTTACAAGCTTACTTAACTTTCATTGAAGAAGCTGAAAAACGTGACCACAGAAAACTTGGGACAAAATTAGACCTATTCTCAACAAGGGAAGAATTAGGTGGTGGTCTTGTTTTATGGCACCCAAATCTAGCCGTAGTAAGAGAAGAAATCGAAAACTACTGGAGAAGTGAACACAGAAAACGTGGTTACGTAATCGTTCAAACTCCACAAATTGCTAAATCAAAATTATGGGAAATTTCTGGACACATGGATCACTACAAAGAAAACATGTTCTTTGTACAAAAAGATGAAGATTCAGATGACCAATTCGTAGTAAAACCTATGAACTGCCCATTCCACATTTTGATTTACCAAGCAAACAGATATTCTTATCGTTCATTACCATTAAGAATGGCTGAATTAGGTACAGTTTATAGAAAAGAAAAATCAGGTGCGTTATCTGGCTTAACACGTGTTCAAGGTTTCACTCAAGACGATGCTCACATCTTCTGTACACCTGAACAATTAGTTGATGAAATTAACGCAATTATCGACTTTGTAGCTGACACAATGGATATTTTCGGAATGAAATTTGAAGTTGAATTATCAACAAGACCTGAAAGCTACGTTGGTGAAATCGAAAACTGGAACAAAGCTGAAGCAGGCTTAAAAGAAGCAATGGAAAGACGTGGTATGGAATACGAAATCAACGAAGGTGATGGCGCATTCTACGGTCCAAAAATCGACTTCAAAATTAAAGATGCTATCGGTAGAACTTGGCAGTGTGCTACAATCCAGCTAGACTTCAATCTACCTGCAAGATTTGATATCAAATACCAAGATAAAGATGGTCAATTAAAAACTCCATTGATGCTTCACAGAGTAATCTTTGGTTCAATGGAAAGATTCCATGGAATCTTAATCGAACATTACGCTGGCGCATTCCCAACATGGCTTGCTCCAACTCAAGTAAATATTGTTCCAATTTCTAACGAAAAACACGTTGACTTTGCTGAACAAGTTTACAGAAAAATGCGTGAAGCTGGTATCAGAGTAAATCTTGATGACAGATCAGAATCAATGAACTACAAAATCAGAGAAAGTTTACAAGATAAGAAAATCCCTTACGTTTGCGTAATAGGTGATAAAGAAATCGAACAAAACTCTGTTGCAGTTCGTGCACGTGGTATTGGTCAAGTTGGAACATTCACTGTTGATGAATTTATCAACAAAGTTGTTTCAGAAATTAAATCAAGATCAAACGATTCATTTGCAAAAGCTCAATAAGAGATGTGCAAATACTAAAAAATCCCTCTCAATAGAGAGGGATTTTTTAATCTTCTAATAAAGGTAATCCAGCTTTCGCATTGTACAAATTGATTGTATCTTTTAAACCACTACGAATCGTTGCAAGTCTTTCAAAATCTCGTCTTTTCATTTCTTTAATTTCTTGGCTTCTACCTAAAGATCTGTAAACAGAAAGAAGACGATCATTTAATCCATTGAAGTAACCTCTAAATAAGTTCAAATCTTCCTCAGTAAAGACAATTCTTGACTCCTCTTGGATACCTAAACAATCTTTGTTTTTAGCATTTAAGAATAATTTTTGAGAAACTTTTCCTCTGAACATTTCACTGATTCTTTCCATATAAGTAAGAGCTTTACCTGAATGAGTCTGTAATGAAGTTTCTTCTAAAGGAACTTCAAACTCATCAAAAAGTCTTACCCATTGATAAACATCACGATGTTCTTGGTGTTTTGCGATTGTTGAATGAGGACCAAACATAATTAACAACTCATGATAAACTGGATTTGGGTTATCCTTATCACAAGTTCTGATAAATCTTAATTGAATATCCTCCAATCCAGATTTTAACGGACCACTAACAAATGGTCTTAAAGGTTCTGGCATATTTTCAACATCAAGTTGTTTTTTATTTAATCTAAAATCTAAATCCGTAACTTTAACTGTCTTAGCTCCACTTTGAATTTCGTCAACAGTAGGTATGTAACCTCGTTTTAGCAATTTCACAAGAGGAACATCCGTTTTATATGGTATGTAACCAGCTTCTCGCATTTCATTTAAAAATGCAGTTAAATTATCTAAATTATATAAATCTTTATTGTAAATAGTTCCTCTAATTGGGTCTAAAACAGTAAAACTTTTCGAACGTTTCATTTTAGAAAGATAAGAATCTACTGATTTTACAGGGCATTGAGAGTTATAAACCTCATCATAAATAAAACCATACTTAGCTAACTTATTAGCTGCTGCTAACAATGTGTTATGGTACTGTTCAGAAATTCTCTCAAAACGAGGAACATCTAATTCCTCATATCTTGCACCAATAAAATCCAACAATGTAACTGTCGCATTTTCAGTCTGGTTTTTTACAATTTTAATAGCCTTACTTTTTCCACCAGTAAAAGATACAGTATCTGCACTCAAAGGTGAAAGCTTTGAGTGCATAACAGGTGTACTGTTATGCGAATTTTCACGTCTTTGAACTGTATAATTAGTAAATTTTGGGGTTAATAAAGTAATATTCATGCAATTTAAACCTTCTACCTTTTTATACAACAACAAAGAAGAAAAATATTTTACCTAATTTGGCTATAAAAGGGTAAATTGTAACATAAATTTACACGTATAAAATTTGGTCAAAATATATGTTTGTATTATCATGTAGGGGTACAGTTGTTATTAAGAAAGCATAAATAAGGAGGGTTAAATATTATGCCAGGAAAAACAATTACAGTTGATGGCAACTATGCTGCCGCTCACGTCGCTTATGCGTTGAGTGAAGTATCAGCAATCTACCCTATCACACCTTCATCTACAATGGGTGAATGGATTGATGAATGGGCTTCTCAAGGTAAGAAAAATATCTGGGGAAAACAAGTTAGAGTAGCAGAAATGCAATCTGAAGCAGGTGCTGCAGGTGCAGTACATGGTTCATTAGCGGCAGGTTCTCTAACATCAACTTACACAGCATCACAAGGTTTATTGTTGATGATTCCAGTTATGCACAAGGCTGCTGGGGAAATGCTTCCTCACGTAATCCACGTTTCAGCTCGTGCTCTAGCTGCTCAATCATTGGCAATCTTCGGTGATCATACAGACGTTATGGGTTGCCGTAACACAGGTTATGCAATGTTAGCTGCTAACTCTGTTCAAGAAGAAATGGATATGGCTTTAGTTGCTCACTTAGCTACTTACAAAGCTAAAGTTCCATTCTTACAATTCTTCGATGGTTTCAGAACTTCTCACGAAATCCACAAAATCGAAGAAATTTCTTACGATGATATTGCAAGTTTAGTTGAACCACAATACATCGAAGAATTCAGAGCAAGAGCTCTAAGACCAGAAGCTCCTATTTGTAAAGTTGGTGCTCAAAACACTGACGTTTACTTCCAAGGACGTGAAACAGTTAACAAATACTATGATGCAGTTCCAGATATCGTTCAAGAATATATGGATAAAGTTGCTAAAATTACTGGCAGACAATATCATCCATTCGATTACGTTGGTGCTCCAGATGCAACTGACGTTATCGTAGCTATCGGTTCTGGTTGTGAAACAATCGAAGAAACAATCGAATACTTGAACTCTACTCGTGGTACTAAATATGGTTTAGTTAAAGTTAGATTATACAGACCATTCGATGTTAAACGTTTCAACGAAGCACTTCCTGCAACTGTTAAACGTATCGTAGCTCTAGACAGAACTAAAGAACCTGGTTCAATCGGTGAACCTCTATTCTTAGACGTTGTAGCTGCTCTAGAAAACAAAGATATCAGAGTAATCGGCGGTCGTTATGGTTTATCTTCTAAAGAATTTACACCATCAATGGTTCTTGCTATTTACAAACACTCTGAAGCTAATGGTTTCCACGGCTTCACAGTTGGTATCGAAGATGACGTTACTAACTTATCATTAAAAGTGACTGAACACATCGTTACAGAACCAGTTGGTACAACTAACTGTATGTTCTGGGGCTTGGGTTCAGATGGTACAGTTGGTGCTAACAAAAACTCAATCAAAATTATTGGTCAATATACAGACAAAGATGCTCAAGCATACTTTGCTTATGACTCTAAAAAATCATTTGGTGTAACTGTTTCTCACTTGAGATTCGGTGATAGCCCAATCAAATCTACTTATCTAATTACTGCACCTGACTTTGTATCTTGCTCAACTCACGCTTATGTTGGCAGATATGACCTATTAAAAGGTATCAAAGAAGGTGGTACTTTCTTACTAAATAGCCCATACACAAGAGAAGAAGCATTTGCTCACTTAACTCGTGATATGCAAAAAACAATCATTGACAAGAAAATCAAATTCTACAACGTAGATGCTGAAAAACTTGTTAAAGAACAACCAGGCTTACGTGGTAAAGGTGCTAATACAGTAATGATGGTAGCTTACTTCAAAGTTTCTGGTATCATTCCATTCGAACAAGCATACGAAGGAATGAAAGAAATGACTATCAAAACATTCAAGAAAAAAGGCGACGATGTTGTTAATATGAACTTAGCGCTTATCGATGCAGCAGTTGATGCTTGTAAAGAAGTTGTAGTTCCTGCAACATTAGACGGCGTTGGATGTGTTGATGAAGTTCAATTATTACCAGAAAACGCATCTGAATTTGCTAAGAAAATCATTGAACCTTCAATGAGACAAAAAGGTGATGATATCCCTGTTTCAGCAATGTCAAATGATGGTGTAATTCCAACAGGTACTGCTTGCTTAGAAAAACGTGGTATCGCTCCAAGAGTTCCTCACTGGAATTCAGAAGCTTGTTTACAATGTGGTATTTGTGCTTCTGCTTGTCCTCACGCTGCTATCAGAACTAAGTTAGTAGAAAAAGAAGACTTAGCAAAAGCTCCTGCTTCATTCAACACAATCGAAGCTAGACCAAATGCTAATGGTGAACACTTCAAAGTTCAAGTTTACTGCAACGACTGTACAGGTTGTGGTGTTTGCTTAGACCAATGTCCAGCAAACAAAAACCCAGAAAAACAAGCTCTAACTTGGTCAACAATTGAAAAAGAAGTTGAAGCTTGCGAAGTAGTAAACGAAAAATTCTTTGATGAATTACCTGATAACGTAATGGGTAGAAACACTACAAAAACTATCAAAGGTGCAATGTTGAGAAAACCATTATTCGAATTCTCAGGCGCTTGTGCTGGTTGTGGTGAAACTCCATACGTTAAATTAGTTTCACAACTATTTGGTGAAAACGCTATCGTTGCTAACGCAACTGGTTGTTCATCAATCTACTCTGGTACATTCCCAACAATCCCATACACAACAAACAAAGACGGCAGAGGTCCAGCTTGGGCTAACTCACTATTTGAAGATAACGCTGAATTTGGTTTCGGTATGAGATTGGCAGTTGATACTAACAGAGAAACATTAAAAACTTATGTTGAAAAAGTTTTAGCTTGCGCTGAAGCTCCAGCTGATTTGAAAGAAGCATTAGAAGGTGCTATGGCTCACTTCGATAATTCTAAAACAGAAGAAGCTGTTGCTGCTCAAACAAAAGCTAAAGAAGTTCTAGCAAAATATGCAGATACAGATTGTGCAGATCTTGCTAAAGTTAGAGAACTTCAAGATTACTTCACAGATAAATCAATCTGGATTATCGGTGGTGACGGATGGGCTAACGATATCGGCTACGGCGGTATCGACCACGTATTAGCTCAAAACAAAAACGTTAACATCCTTGTTCTAGATACTGAAGTTTACTCTAACACAGGTGGTCAAGCTTCTAAATCAACACCTACTGGTGCTGTTGCGAAGTTTGCTACTGGCGGTAAACCAACTTATAAGAAAAACATGGGCTTAATGAGCATGTCTTATGGTTATGTTTACGTTGCATCAGTTGCTTTAGGTGCTGATAGAAACCAAACTCTAAAAGCATTCCAAGAAGCTGAAGCATACAACGGACCATCAATCATCTTCGCTTACGCACCATGTATCGCTCATGGTATCGATATGAGTAAAACTCAAACAGAACAGAAACGTGCAGTTGAAGCTGGTTACTTCCCACTTTACAGATACAACCCAGCAAATGAACAACCATTTACTTGGGATGCTAAAGATCCACAAGGAAGCTACCAAGACTTCATCAGATCAGAAGGTCGTTATAAGTCTCTACTTAAAACAAACCCTGAAGCAGCTGAAGCTCTTTACACTCAAGCTGAAGAAGATGCTGCAAAACGTATGTCTGTTTACAAAGCTGTTGGCGAATTAATGAAATAATCCAACACTTGGATATACAAAAAGAGGTTCTGAGATTTCAGAGCCTCTTTTATTATGTAAAAATAAAGGTTGAACATAATGTCCAACCTCTAAATTCTATTTGTTATATTCGCTATAATCTTTAGCAATCTCACGCCATTCATTTTCTAATATACTATAAGCGTGATTCCAGAATTTTTCTATTGCGTATGTTTCACGTTCTTCCTTGTGTAAGATATGAACAACAACATCACCATAATCAATCAAATTCCAACGATTTTTGACATCGTTTTCTTGACGAATAGGTAATCTTAAAAAATCATTTTTCACTTTGTCTTTTACTGTTTCCATCAAAGATTTAACATGTGGAGTTGAATCCCCAGTAACAATAACAAAATAATCAGCCAAAGACGAAACATTACTAATATTTAAAATTGTAATATCTTTTGCTAATTTATCATCAAGGATTTGTGCAACAATACACGCAAATTTATGAGAATCTAATTCCATTTGAAATTATTCAGCCTTTCTTATTCAATAATATCAACTCTGCGTTTGTGTCTGCCACCTTCAAAACCTGTTTTTAGCCAAATATCAGTAATATCTAAAGCTAAGTGTTCCCCAATAACACGTTCACCTAGGCATAAAATATTAGCGTTATTATGAGCTCGAGAAACACGAGCAGAATATGTATCACAGCATAATGCAGCTCGAATACCATGTACTTTATTTGCTGCAATAGACATACCTATCCCAGTACCGCAAACTAAAATACCTCTATCTACTTTGCCAGTTCTAACAAGTTCTGCAACTTTTCTTGCGATATCAGGGTAGTCACAAGATTCAGGGGTGTATGTTCCAACGTCAGTAAATTCAATATCTCTAACTTTTAAATAGTCAATAATACTTTCTTTGTAACGAAAACCACCATGATCTGAACCGATTGCAACTTTTAAATGATCCATAAATAAACTCCTTTTACATACTATAAAACAAAATTTAGTCGTAAATATATTTTACAATTTTTGGTCAGAAATGTAAATACAGTTATCATAAAAAGATACAAAAAAGAGGCTTCAAAAAGCCTCTTAATAATAAAATGGAGTTTAATATATAAATTCTAAGAACTACTTACCATCTGCATTGCTTGTTGTAATAATTCCTTATTTGAAGAAATCAATTTATTTACAACTTCCATTTGTAATTTTGCCATTTGGTAGTATGAAATATTACCCTTAAAATCTGAGTTAGAAAGTTCTAACAACCCAGAACGAATTTCGCCACAACCTAACAAAGGTTTACCAGAGGCTTCTGTTTCAAGGAATTGCCCATCTTTATATTCATAAAGACCCGCTGCATTATGGAAGTTTCTTGTAGTAATTCTATATAGCGGAACAACTTTCTTACCATTTTCAGCCTTACCAACAATAGTACCATCTTTTTTAATTTCATATTCATCATATTTTCCTAGATATTTACCATTGTTTGGGTCAATCCACATTTTAATATTAGTTGTAGGAATATCCAAAGCTCCACCTTTTAATGCTGTTTCTTGATATAAATCAGCGCTAATAGGTTTTGTACCTTGCATAATTTCACCTTTATCGTTCAAAATATAACCTTGAACAGTATTACCATTTGTGGCACGATAAACGCCTTCTCCATCAAAAGTAAATTCACCAAGTCTTGTATAAACACTACGACCATCGGCAGTTTTTGTTAAGAAAAAGCCTTTACCTTCCAAGAATACGTTATCATTAGAAGTCCCAGGAGTAGATTTACCTTGGCTCATTTTTTTACTGTAATCGTCATTGATTGCTCCATTTAAGAATGTTTTAAAGTTTACTTGTTTTTCTTTAAAACCAGGAGTATAAACGTTTGTCATGTTATCCGCAATAACATCCATCCAGTTTATGGTTGCGTATTGAGTATTTATCGCTGTTACAAATGCATCATTCATAATAACAACTCCTTATTGTTTATTTCTTCTGTTTTCTTTTTGTTGTTTGCTACCTCTGTTAGAGTATGACAAATCAGAATAAGGCAAGTCATTTTCTCTAAAAGTAGCTTTTAATGATTCAATATTGTTTCTCAAATATTGCTCAACTGCTTTATCACCAGGGATAAAGTTTGCTGCCAATGCTCCATCTTTACCTACTCTAAGAATTACTGAAATATTTTGATCAAAATCAATTCTTAAAGGCTGATTATTTTCCTTAGCAGTCATCAAGGCATTTAACAAAGTTTGAGAAATCTGCGCACTTTGTTTAACTTGAGAAACATCTGCTCCAGAATTCAATAAATTTTGAGCTTGCGCTATAACATTTTGCGCAGAAACATCATTTTGCTGAGTTAAATTCACAAAAAATTCTGCATCAGCTTGGGTCATTGAAATATTAGATGGAGAAAAATCAAGCGTAATTATACCACTTAATTTCTGAGTTTCCGCTAACTGAGAAATAGGATTTACTTGATTTGTTTTTACCATTTGCTGAATATCGTTAGACAATTGGTTATTCATATCCATCATCGATAAAGCTGCATATTTTGTTAACTCTGGATTATTTTCAGTTGATTTGTTTTGTTGTGACAAATCTTGATTATTTGCGCCAGATTGTTCATTATTTTCATTTTTCTCTGCAACTTCATTCACTTTATTATCAGAAGTATTTTCGGATTTTTTAGTTTCTTCAGTTTTCTCAGATGAAGTTACTTTATCCATTTCCTCTTTAAATGAAGAATCTGTTGACTTTTTTGAAACATCTGAACTTACAGCACTAGAAACCTGAGATGAAGAATTTGTACTGCTTACGGATGTTGATGATGAAGTTGTTGCATTAATACTCATTTTAAATACCTTCTAATTCACTTAATTGTTTTAATATTTCCTTTTCTTCTTCTTCGGCTTTTTCAAGATTTGCTTTATAAAACCTTGTTACACCAAGTTCAGAAAATTGTTTAAGTTCTGCGGCTTTTTCTTCTGCCAAATAAGCCTCTTTATTTTTTTCTTTGTGTTTTTCAAGAACCTTAACCGCTTGCTCGCATTTTTCTAATTTTTCAATTTCTATATCGAGTTTTGCTTGTAGTTCTTGGCGCCTAAACTCTAGATGTTCAGCTTTTGCCCATAAATGTCTTAGAAAATTATCATAAGATTCATACATCATTGGGTCAGCGTTTCTCATACCAGCTTTAGTATCCAAAATATCTTGATCGTTCTTCTTAATATCTTGTTCAGCTTGATAGACTGCCTGTTGAGCCTTTTGAACTTTCATTCTCTGCTCTTCTTTTTGATTTATTCTAAAATCTAGTACCTTCTGCAATCTATACCTGAATGGCATGTTAACACTCTTTCTTAAGATTATTATGTCTTATTATCAAAGAGCACGAAACATCTAAACGTATGATATTGTTATAATGACTATTCAAAAAAAGTCAAAAAAATATGCCGTCCGTAATCCGAACGACATATTTTATCTAAAATTATAAATTATTCTTCCACTGGAGCTTCTTCAGCGGGAACTGCTGCTTGCTCGTGAACAGATAATGCTATTCTCTTATCTGCTGGATTGAATTTTAAAATATAAGTACTAATCTTATCACCAACTTTAATCATTGTTTTTGATTCATTTTGGTAATCAGCAACTTCATTGTGTGGTAATAAAGCCTCTACTCCAGGGAACACTTCAATAAATGCACCAAAGTGTTTTAAACGAGTAACCACACCATCAACCTTATCGCCTTCTTTAATTTTGTCTGCTGCTTCAATCCATGGATCAGGCTCTAAGTTTTTTAAGCTCAACGAAACTCTTTGCTTGTCGTGATCAACTGCAATAACTTCGACATCGATTTTATCACCTACTTTTAAAATATCAGTTGGGTGATCAATCCATCTCCAAGACAATTGAGATAGTGGAAGCAAACCATCTAAACCACCAAGATCAACAAAAGCTCCGAAATCTGTAATTCTTACAACTTCACCTTTTACAACTTGACCTGGCTCAATTTGAGAGAATATATTTTTTCTAGCTTCTTCTGCAGTATCTTCAAATACTTTCTTATTAGAAAGAATAAAGTTATTTTGTTGAACATCCAAAGTTAAAATCTTAAGCTCTAACTTAGAACCAACTTCAACCTCAGTTTCTCTAGCTCTAAGTTGAGATGATGGAATAAAGCCTCTAACACCAGAAACTTCAACAAGAATACCACCTTTAACAACATTAACAACAGTACCCAAGATAGTTTCGTCAGCAGCTTTTGCTTTTTCAAGTTCTTTCCAAGCATAAGCAAAATCAACTTTTTTCTTAGAAAGTAAGAATTTACCTTCATCATCCTCTTCTTTTATAATCAAGAATTCTCCTTCTTGACCTTTTTCAAACTTATCTTCGATATTTTCGCCTTTATCAACGGCCTCATAAGCTGGGATAACTGCAGTAGTTTTTGCACCAATATCAACTAAAACACCTTGACTGTCAAAACCACATACAATACCTTTAACTAAATCACCCTTTTGAAACTTATAATCATACTTTTCAAGTAAAGCTTCAAAATCTAGTTCTGCTTCCTTTTTTGTTACCATAATTAACTCCATTGTCAAAAATAGACACTACCATTATTATACGACTACAATAGTATCAAAATAATGCAAATATGTAAAGGTTTGTAACAATTACTTAATAATTAACAAAAAAGAGGCCCGCACTTGCGAGCCTCTTCTGAATGTTTTATCCTACGATTTCAAAGATGAAATCAAGTCATTGATTGCTTTTTCTTGAACAAGAATTTCATCAATTCTAGCCTTTGTTTGGTTAATTAATTCAACTGGAGCATTTGCTACAAATTTTGGATTATTAACTCTACCTTCTAACGATTTTCTTTCACCTTCAAGTTTAGCCAATTTCTTTTCTTGACGTGCAATTTCAGCATTAAAATCAATCAAGTTTTCAAGTGGAATCGCAATTTTTGACGCTGAAACAACCGCAGTTGCGCATTTATCTGGAACTGGGGCAGAAGCTGGAGCATAAGAAATATTTTCAACTTTAGCCATTCTCTTAATATAACTTTCGATAGCTTCAAATACTGGCTTTTCATCATCAACTGCGTGAATTTTAATATCAAAATTAATACTCATTGCAATATTAAAACTTTGGCGAACATTACGTAAAGATTTAATTGTTTCAAACACCAATTCCATTTCACGTGCTTCTGTCGGATAAGATAAAGCATCTTGGTAAACTGGATAATCAGCTAACATGATAGCTTTAAATTCAGATTCTTTTGGAATTAGTTGCCATACTCGTTCAGTGATATGAGGCATAATTGGATGTAATAATCTCAATGACATATCAAGAACATAACGTAATACACGTTGAGTATTTAATTTGATAGACTCATCTTGAAGTTGAACTTTTGCAATTTCAACATACCAGTCACAATAAGAATTCCAGAAGAAATCATAAAGAACGTGTGCAGTTTCACCAATTCTATAATTTTCAATATTTGTATTAACTTCTTTTGCAACGTTATTTAATTTATCCAAAATCCACTTGTCAGCAAGAGTTAATTTTGAGAAATCAATATCATTATTATCAACGCCATCAAGATTCATCAATACAAATCTTGAAGCGTTCCAAATTTTATTAGCGAAGTTTCTACCATATTCAAAACGTTCGTCACTGATTTTGATGTCTTGACCACCATAAGTACAAAGGGAAGTCATTGTAAATCTTAAAGCATCGCAACCATATTTATCAATAATAACAACAGGGTCAATTGTGTTACCTTTAGATTTTGACATTTTTTGACCTTTTTCATCACGGATTAGACCATGAATATAAACAGTACCAAATGGAGCTTTTCCTGTAAATTCAAGACCCATTGTAATCATTCTTGCAACCCAGAAGAAAATAATATCAAACCCAGTTACAAGAGTTGTAGTTGGATAGAATTTTTTATAATCTTCTGTTTCAGCATTAGGAAATCCCATTGTACTAAATGGCCACAAACCAGAAGAGAACCAAGTATCAAGACAGTCAGTATCTTGAATATAATTTTCTGGATCTGGATTTTCTTTAGCAACAACCATTTCACCAGTTACTTTATGGTAATAAGCTGGGATTTGGTGACCCCACCAAATTTGTCGAGAAATACACCAATCACGGATATTTTCCATCCAACCTAGGTAGTTTTTCTCCCAACGTTCTGGAATAAACTTTATTCTACCATCTTTTACTGCTGCAATAGCTTCTTTAGCTAAAGGTTCCATTTTAACGAACCATTGTTCAGAAAGTAACGGCTCAATTGTTGTATTACATCTTTGACATTTACCAACATTATGCTCGTGATCTTTCACTCTTAATAAGGAATGATTGTCTTCAAGCATTTTGATAATTTGCTTACGTGCTTCATATCTATCTAAACCATGAAGATTTGATGGAACCTCTCCACAAGCCTTCATTTTGCCTTCACCATCGATAACCCAAATAGGCTTAAAGTTGTGACGTTTACCAACTTCAAAATCGTTAGGGTCATGTGCTGGAGTAATTTTTACTGCACCTGTACCAAAAGATTTGTCAACGTATTCATCTGCAATAATTGGAATTTCACGACCAGTTAGAGGAATTACAACAGTCTTTCCAATAAGTTCGGAATATTTATAATCAGTTGGATTTACTGCAATAGCAACATCACCAAAAATTGTTTCTGGTCGAGTTGTTGCAACAATAATCGCTCCAGATTCACCTTTTAATGGGTAAGAAATTTCCCATAGATGTCCTTGTTCTGTTTCATACTCAGTTTCAACATCTGAAATAGCAGATTGACAACGAGGACACCAGTTTACAATATAAGCACCCTTATAGATTAAACCTTTTTCATAAAGTTTAACAAAAACTTCTTTTACCGCTTGAGAACAACCTTCATCGAAAGTAAATCTTTCACGAGAACGATCAAAAGATGCACCTAAGCGTTTCATTTGATCCAAAATTGCACCTTTGTGTTGATTAGTCCATTCCCATGTTCTTTCTAAGAATTTTTCACGACCTAAATCATGACGTGTAAGACCTTCTTTTGCAATTTGTCTTTCAACTACGGCTTGAGTTGCCAGACCAGCGTGATCAGTACCAGGAATCCAAAGAGCTTCATAGCCACTCATTCTGTGGTAACGCACCAAAATATCTTGTAATGTTTCATCTAAAGCATGCCCCATATGTAACACACCTGTAACGTTAGGTGGAGGAATTACCATTGAATATGGTTTTTTAGGACTTCTAGCATCCGCTTTGAAACATTCGTTTTCTTCCCAGAATTTGTAAATACTTTCTTCTGTTTCTCCCGCATTATAAACGGTAGGTAAATCTTCAATCTTAATAGTCGGCATTAATATTTTCCTCATATTTATAAATAATCTATAACCACAGAATACCACAAAAAACTTGAAAAATCCGATATGTAACAAAACTTGTAAATTGTTGAAATGACAATAATAATATGTTATAATGAAAGAATAAGATATATTTTATGTTGATGGAGTTAGAGTATGAAATTAAGAGATAAAAAACAGGCATATACGTTAGCTGAAATTATGCTTGTTATTCTTGTTTTATCAATAATATTTGCGGCATTTGCGCCAATATTCACAAAAAGAAAAATTACCCAATATACTGGTAAATATAACGTATGGTCATATCTAGATAGGATTAACTTTGATGCTTTTTATGATCCAGGTGATCCTAGTTTTACTGGGCAGTTATTCTTTGGTGTAACTCCAGGGGATGCAAGATCTGTAAAATCAGAACTAGCTCCATTATCAAAAATCGTAGTTAGGGCTGGGGAAGTTACATCAAGCAAAACTCTTCAACGTCATATCCAATTCAGATATGGTAGAACTGAATCTGATAAAGATGGTACATATGCTGGTTCATGGCTTGTTACAAGAAGAAATATGCTACTTGGGGGTACATATAGCGCACTAGCAATCGACGAAGCAACAGGTGCAAAAGATAACGTAGCAATCGGCTATGACTCTTTAAATAAACTTACTACTGGTAAAGATAACGTAGCTATTGGTTATAGAGCATTGAGCACAATTTCTGGCACTGGTAAAAACGTTGCAGTTGGTTATCTTGCGGGTAGCGAAAATAGTGGTGAGAAAAACGTTTTCATCGGTTATAACGCTGGTAAAAAGTCTAAAGCAAATACAACTGTTGCAGTAGGTTATCAAGCGGGCTATGGTGCATCAACCCATAACCAAAACATCTTTATCGGTGCTTATGCTGGTGGTGGTTTAGCTTCAGAAACCTCAAATACAGGTGAAGGTAACACTGCTATTGGTTATGGCGCACTAAGTAAATTAACAACAGGTACAAGAAACATTGCAATTGGTTATAATGCATTGCAGAAATTAACAACTGGGGCACATAACATTGCAATTGGTTATAATGCTTGTAGCGAATTAACAACAGAATCAAACAAAACTTGTATTGGTTATAACTCTGGACCTAAAAAGAAAAATGATAATTCTAAAAGACAATCTGGCGGTTATAATGCTGAAAATAATGGTTCCGCTTTCTTATTGTGGAATAACAATGGTACTGGCGATGCAAAAGGAGATTCAATTGAAAGGGTTTATATTGGTGGTTCCCCAAGAAACTATGCTGGGGATGCTATTTTAGAGCTTCATAACCCTGAACCATCTAACGAATATATGTCAACTACAAACGATTCAAACTTTGGAAGTAACGCAACAACTGTTATCAACGGAAACCTTATAGTTAGAGGTCGTCCATATTTTACAGTTGGGAAAAAATTAACACACTTCCACAACAGTTTTACACTAGATGCAGCCTACGTAAAACCATATGGTTATAAGGATGGAACATATAACTCTACTCCTTATGTACAATGCGTAGGAACAGACGTAATGGCAGGGTTAAGTTACGAATGGGATATAAAATGTCCACAGTTCAAAACCAAAAATGCATCAGTTCCAGTTACACCTCCTCCACCTCCACCACCAACTCCACCTACACCACCTTTTGATGATGGTTGTCAAGATTTGTGCCAAGAATGTAAACATTTACAATCTGAAGCTCAATCAAATCCTCATGATATGTGGTTAGCTAAAGATGCCAATGATGTATGTAACTATTACAATGTAACATGTTCAGAACCTTGCGTGTATTCTGACAGAAGACTTAAAAATATCGGAGAACGCTTTAATGGTGGATTAAAAGACTTGAAAGCGTTGAATGTCTATAATTTTACATTCAAAAATGACAAAAACAAACTACCTCAAGTTGGGGTTATTGCTCAAGAACTTAGAAAAGTATTCCCAAATGCAGTATTCCAAGATAATAATGGCTATTTAAAAATCAGATGGGATGAAATGTTCTATGCAACAATCAACGCAATCAAAGAATTAGATAAGAAAATTGTTGCACTAGCAAAAAGAACAATTAAAGTTGAAACTCAAATCACACAACTTGAAAAAGAAAATGTAGAGTTAAAATCTCAAGTTGAAAGTTTAACAGCAAGAGTAAATAAACTTAAAGCACAATAAATTTAGGGTATTTTACAAAACTAGAGGACATCTTATGGATGTCCTTTTTTTATTAACTTTTATTATGAAATTTTGAGCTAATATTTGCTAAAAAAAATCCTTTGAACTAAACTATTAACTAATGGCGTGCCGGGTTGGAATTAAAAGACTTACCGGCGGTGAAAATAAATTAAGGAGAAAAAAAGAAATGACACCAAGAAATTTTTTGTTCACTTCTGAATCAGTTACAGAAGGACACCCCGACAAAGTTTGCGACCAAATTTCTGATGCAATTTTGGACGAATTTTTATCAAAAGACAAACAATCAAGAGTTGCTGCTGAAACAACTGTAACAACAGGTATGGCTCTTGTATGTGGGGAAATAACTGCAGATTGCTACGTTGATATTCCTCAAGTAGTAAGAAACACAATCAAAAATATCGGTTACGTAGGACACAATTCAGGCGGTTTTGACGCTGATACTTGCGCTGTATTAACAAGTATCGATGAACAATCAACAGACATCGGTAATGGCGTAAATAAAGCGTTCGAAACAAGAGAAAACAACTCTTCAACTTCAACTACTGAAACTGAAGAATTAGGAGCTGGTGACCAAGGTATTATGTTTGGTTACGCTTGTAACGAAACTCCAGAACTTATGCCACTTCCTATCAGTTTAGCTCACAAATTATCTTACAGACTAGCTCAAGTAAGAAAATTAGGCTTAGTTAACTACTTAAGACCAGATGGCAAATCACAAGTAACAGTTGAATATGTTGATGGAAAACCTTCTAGAATTCACACAGTTCTTTTATCAACTCAACACAACCCATCTATCAATGGAGTTGAAGATAACCAAAAAGTTCAAGAAATCATTAACTCAGACTTAAGAAAACATGTTATTGATTATGTATTTGCTAGCGAATCTATTAAACCAGATGCAAACACTATCATCTTAATTAACCCATCTGGAAGATTTGTAATCGGTGGACCTCAAGGTGACTCTGGTTTAACTGGTAGAAAAATTATCGTTGACACATATGGTGGCTACTCAAGACACGGCGGCGGCGCATTCTCAGGAAAAGATCCTACAAAAGTAGATAGATCTGCAGCTTATGCTTCACGTTATGTTGCTAAAAACATCGTAGCTTCAGGTCTTGCTGAAAAATGCGAAATCGAACTAGCATACGCTATCGGTGTTGCTGAACCTGTTTCTATCATGGTTGATACATTCGGAACTGGTAAAATTTCAGACGATGAAATTTCTGAATTAGTTTCTAAAAACTTTGATCTTAGACCAGCTGCAATTATTAAACACTTTGATTTAAGAAATCTACCATCTAAAAATGGTGGTAAATTCTATCAATTACTAGCAGCTTATGGTCATATGGGTCGTACAGACATCGATGTTCCTTGGGAACACACTGATAAAGCTGAAACATTAAAATCTCAAGCTTGTGCTTGCGGATGTGCTTTATAATCTGTACAAAACAATATTACAAAAAGACCGATTCAAAAATGAATCGGTCTTTTAATTATTTAATAGGTATCAATTATTTTTTCTTAGCTTCAAGAATTTCTAATTCATTAGCTAATTTATCTAATTGAGCATACATTTGAGCATTGTCACGTTTTAGATTTGCAATACGCTCCTTATCTGTTGCAATTTTATTTGCTAAAGATTCAATTTTTGAATTCAATGTTTTTACTGCATTAATCGCTGCATATAACATTTCGTCCCATCTAATAGTATAATATCCATTTTTATCTTTAAATACTGCATTAGGGAACACTGTTTTTAAATCTTGTGCAATAACCCCAACTTGAGGCAGTTTATTCTTATCATTTTTATATGTATAATTATAAACATTTATTTTTTTGATTTCCTCAAGACCCGCAGTGAATTTTGCTCCAACATTTTTCAAGCGAATATCTGAAGATAGGTTCGGACAACAAGAGTGAACATTACCAACCATATGCGCATATGGTCTGCTGGTTTCAATAGCATCATACATTACATCAGCTGGTGCTATCTTATATACGTTATCCTCACTCAAATTCCTTGCCAAATATATTTTCTTATTAGTTGATTCATCGGTATAGTAGTTACCATGAGAACCATCATATTTTTGATAACGTTGCCCATCTGTTCCAACTTCAGCAGCACTACAAGATGCAGTATATTTTGTACCAGTATTAGTTGGTAAATCTGTAAATTCAATACCATTTGAGTTTAAAGTCTTAGAATACCAGTCATATGATGTACTAGAAAATCTAGGAGTAGTTGAAGGTTTATATGTTGAACCATTTTTTACCCTTGTATCATAGTTAGTATAGCCAACGTAGCCTGGACCTACTGCTGTACAAATACAATCAGGTCTAACATCACTCATCGGTACAGTATTACATTTACGACAGTGAGCCTTAGATGAACCAGAACGATCCGATCCATCATACCCAGAGAATATATTTACTTTTGTACTATAATTTTTAAACGTTTTAAACAACATTAAACCTTTTGGCCCAGATTCAACCGCATATTGATTACTAGCAGTAACATTAACTGCACGATATACCAAAGCCTCTAAATAAGTTTGACCTCTAACAACTAAATTAGCATTAATAATAACCGACTCTTCACCTCCTGGGAATGGTCTTAAATGTTTGGTTGAGCCTGTTGCTGGAGGATTAGTACTATTATGAACCTCAACAATTGCCATAGGTTTTTGTTGATTACTTGTTAATGTAGTGTTATCTGGTAATTTACCAATAAATACCCTATCTGGAACATCATAATTATCACCAGTACCAGTTGGAATACCAGCTGTTCCAGTTGCACTTGTTTTATCTGAGGCACCAGAACCTGCTCCAATACAAGTAATTTTAGAAACTTGTCTTCCTTCAATAAAATTACAAGAATCAGCACCAATTGCAGTGTTATAATTACCTTTTTCCATTTTTGATAAAGCATTAACACCCACCGCAGTATTGTACTTACCAGTAGCTAACTCCAATGCTTTATTACCAATAGCAGTATTACCATCGCCACTTTTGGCAGATAAGGCCTCATTACCAACTACTGTATTACCTTTACCGTTAACTTCATAACCTGCCTTATAGCCAAATATAGTATTGTAACCAACAGCACCACCAGCCTTAGTACCCGCAAATGTACCAACAAAAGTATTCCCAGAACCAGAGGTAATACTCTTACCAGCATTATAGCCGATAGCAGTGTTTGCAACACCAGAAGTAACTTTAGATAAAGCATAAGTACCAACGGCAGTATTACCTTTACCTTCTTTTATAGCCTGTAATGCTGCCAAACCATATGAAGTGTTTCCTGCTGCAGTATCTTTTATATCAATATAAGGACCACCTAGTAACATATTACCATTACCAGCAAATAGAGAACCTACAAGAGCACCAGCAGCATCATTTTTAGTGGTACTCATTCTAAATTGCATTTGGTTTTGAGGTGGGTCATTTGTAATGTTACCTAATTTCTTTGATGCAGCAATAACAAGTTTTGAATAAGCTGGTTTTGGAATTGCAGCAAGAGAACCACATGCAACCTCGACACAAGTAGTTCCACCTGTTAGAATCGATGTAGTACAATGTTCGCAAGTACCTGAAGAAGTAAACGATTTAACTTCATTTGTACTAATAGGCGTCAAACCAACAAACGCAGTATTCAAAAATAATTTATTAGGCGCATCATAATATGCATTGTAGTTATCATCACCTGCAATATATGTCCAAACTTCATCAGAAGTAACATTGTTAAATCTTCTTGTAAATACTGGAGCAAATGCAGCCATCAATATTGATAAGGTTAATAGTAAAACCATTATCTCCGCTAAAGTAAAAGCTTTTAATTTATTATATCTCATATTCGACTCCATTATTTATTTTCTAATTTTGTAATTCTTTCATCAATATCTTTTATGCGTTTTTTAATAGATTTTTGATCTTTTTTAACAGTATCAACATCTGATTCCATAACAATGATTTCAGCATCTAATTTATTTACTGAATCATCTAAAGATTTAATAGAATTGATAGTCGCAAAGAACATTTCATCCCATCTGATAGACTTATACCCATCAGCACCAGTGGAAACAGAATTAATGAAATATTTTTCCAAATCTTGTGCCATAACACCAACTTGTTGAGTTTTATTAGCATCAGCCTTATATGTATAATAATAAGGGTTAACTTGTAATATTTTTGATAACGCAACGCTATTAGGTGTAATATTTTCTTTCAGACGAAAATCTGAAGTCTTCAATACCTTTGGACAATATGCTGCAGTAAAATATGGAGCATAATTAGATGAACAATGGTTTGAAGGCATCGTTGGATTAGCATAAGAGTATTGGAAATGAAGACCAGTATATGACCCAGGGTCTTTACCTCTATCAAAATCCTTACCAGCCTTTAGACTGTTTAAACCTTGTCCAAGTACGTCGGCACCGATAAACCCAGACGTAGTACCAATCAGAACTGCTATTGTACCAGCAATAGCTTCTGCAAGGACTTCTGCCGCAATAATTTCACCAATACCTGGAATAACGGCAATAGCAATAGCAGCAATAATAGCACCGATAATAATCTTCCACCATTGTGAACAATTCTTAGTTTTCCATTTTCTTCTTGCTAAGAAACAACGACGACAAGTAACCTTACCTTTTTCATTTCCCTTTTCGATAGTTACAGGGAAATAGGAAAAAGCACTAACTTGACCAGTTTCTGAGTTAGGGATATATAAATTACCTCTAACAACAAGATTTGAGTTCAAAACAACAGTTGGACCAATATTTTTTGGAAATGCTGTATTTTTGTTAGAAGTTGGAATATTATGGATTTCCATAATTGAACGACCAGGTAATCCTCCACCTGGCTTACCACCTAAAAAGATATGTTCAAATTCATCTTCTTCCCAACCAAAATCCTTAGTTGTATTTTTAGTACCATAGTTACTAGCAGAGTTAAAACCGATACAAGTTGTAGAACCATTAGCATTTGTACTAAAAGAACTACAAGCATTATAACCGATAGCAGTTAAATTTTTAGCATCAACTGCACCTGCTTCATAGGTTTTATAACCGATAATAACGTTATTTTTTGGAGTTGTACCATAGTATGATGAATTCAAAACAACGTTACCTTGTGCTGCGGCATCAAAACCAACCGAAGCAACGTTATAACCGACAAATACGTTATTTTTACCTGAAGAAGTATTAATACCTAAAACATTAGCCCCTAATGCAACAGTATTTCTAACGTTAGTATTTTCAGATTTTACAGCATTTGAACCGACAACAGTCGTACCATCCAAAGCTTTTGAATATAAGTTTGAATTTGCACCAACCGTAACTGTATTAGATAATTGCGAATTATTAACTCCACCCATTGATGAAGCTGCACCAACAACAGTACTATTAGATGCTGAATTCATTTTTGTTGCAGCATTCATACCAACAATTGAATTATATCTGTAATTTTCATTAAGACCATTTTTTAATAATGTATTATAGTTATCAGCAGCATCACCTTTCATACGGCTACCAAGAACCATATTCATCCCCCTACTTTCAGGAGTAGCAGCAAAGACACCCGCTAATGTACCATCACCA
>JAGAJM010000022.1 GCA_017626055.1 bacterium
ACTTAGTAACATTGCAAAATCTTCATTGCCATACATTGTTTGGTTGTTTGCTACACTAGCACCAACACTCACTGTTGTTGCGTTGAAGAAGTTGCCTTTGTACATTGTAACTGTACCACCGATTAAACCGCCGTTTTGGGTAGAATCAATGCCTGAGTAACGTTGAGATGCACCATTGTAACCAATATAACCTGTGAATACTCTATCCCAGCCTCGTTTGATTGATTGCATTTCTGTATCGAAACCGATTAAAGTACCATAGGTATTGTTATGTACTTTTGGACCATTTTTTAGTCCTACTGTTTCGAATGTTGCATATGGTTTTACCCAAACGCCACCTTGTTCTGCTGCTGGTTGGAACAATGGAGAATATCTACCAACATCAGTAGCATCACCAGTTAATGATAGAGCGTATTTATTTCTATCACGCATTGAAACACGTTCAAGATATGGGATATTCATATAAGTATCAGCGTTATTAAATACGTGATTTAAGGTTTGATTAATTGTGCCAACCGCACCAACTGTTGCAGATGTTGAAGAACCAAGAACTGCTGGGTTAAAGCTATCGCTTGTACCTGTACCACCACCTGATGGATTTACATGTTTTGCGAATTCAAAATATCCACCATCTTCTTTTTCAGAATACTTAACATCATATTTAAAGATTGGTGAGTATGCAGTTGATTGATACAAGTTATTTTCTGTTGTTGTAACATCACTTCTTACGTTATCTTTTAATTCATAATCTGCGAATAAAATTTCTGTTGTATCTGTTTTAGCATCTGATAACAAATTCAAACCTGATACTACAATTTTTGCATCACCTGCGTATTCATCAGCAGTAACTCTATCCATTTGTGCATTTGCTAAATCTACATCACCATAGAATTTTGTATCACCTGCTACGTTTAATTGGTTTAATGACATTTGACCAATTTCACCATTTAGCATTGATAACGCACCTGAATTTAATGTTAAATTATGTCCATCTAAAACGTCTGCGCCACGACCTAAGATTAAGTTTGTTTTTTCTAAACTTACGTCAACGATGCCTTTATCAGAATTAATATAGCCTGTTTCAATATCAATATCATATGATTTTACATTGTTATTTAAATAAACAACACCCGTTTCATCACCAGTGACATCTAAATTGTAATGAAAGCCATTGATATTGTCGTTCATCACCAACTTACCATCCGTTTTGGCTGATAGCGTTAATGTTGTTTTTTCTAATGGCTCAGATTGTACAGCCTCTGCTTGTGATGCATATATATTGGGCATAACAAATATAGCATCAGTTGTTTCGCCAAGTTTAGATACATTCTCAATATTATATTGATTTTGCTGCATCTGCTGACGATCAATTTGAGAATAGTCATACACTACACCTTTGTTGCCAGAAAAAACAGAAATCCCACCATTTTCTGCTCCAACTGTTAAATCTGTCATTGTAAAAATAGCTGGCGGGGTTGCTAACATATGCTGTTCCAATAAAGTTGTACCACCCTGGAAATTTTCATTTAGATAGTCCCAGTCTTTATCAAAAAGTTTTGTCTCGTTTGTTTTGACTTCTTCATTATATACGTAAAAATGATTTTCATTATTTATGAAGTTTGAATTTATAATACCTTTTTCAATTTTACCAAAGTTTATAACCTGTGGTCCAGAAATAACAATATCCCCTTGCTGAAGTCCAACAGAATTTACAATATTAAAATTCGCAGTACCATTACCTATAACATCTACATTTACTTCACCAATAGTCCCTGTATTTAAAATTGCAGATCCAGCGTTAGCAACAAAATCAGCTCTTAATGTATCAACTAAACCATTATTTTCAACAATTGGCTCAAATGCAAACCCGCCAGAACCACCAGCAACACCATAAGTTCCAACAATTGTTGCATCGATAGTTCCAATTTCACCTTCGTTTAATATTTTTACACTTTCCATTGTCGTAGATACATCAAAGCCTCCAGATCCTCCACCAGAAACAGCATATTCGTTAATAAAAGAAGCTGAGACCTCTTCTACATATCCATCTGGATTAAAATGGTAAAATCCAGCATGAGGGTTTCCATAATTTGTAGCTACAATATTATCGCCGATAGAATCAGGACGAAGTACAACTAATGCAATACCAGAAGAACCTCCCTCAATATGATCTTCCATAAAATCTTGAGTGATCTCAATATCATCAAAAACTAAAGAATGATCTTTGTTTTCTTTATCATAATAGTAATTTTTAACTTTTATAGAATTTTCGGTTTGATCATAATAATATTTTAGGTATTCTTGGCGATTTAATGCATCAAGATATTCTTGAGGAAGTTCGCCTCTTGATTCAACTAAATCTAGATATCTACCATCCATGACCCAAGTTTTACCCAAAATATCAATTTTTTCCAAAGGATAAAATTCGGTAGATTGGTTATTAACATCACCAAATTCATTACCAACTTGAGGAATTGGAGCCATAATAACTTCAGGGCTTTGAGCTTGTGCCATACCCATCGATGTAATACCAGCTAATGCTGCAACTGAAATAGTCTTAAATGCTTTTTTAGACTTCATTCCTGTCATAAATTTGCTAGTCCTAAATCCCATAATCAACACCTCAAGTTTTGAGTAGCACATTGTTTTTTGTTTTGTCATAGCGTACTTGATACGCTATCTCACCATCGAACGACTTTTTTGACCTCTTGTGAGATCCTGAATCAAGTTCAGGATGACAGTTTATTTTGGTTTACTGGATTGCTTCACTTTCGCTCACAATGACAGTTGTTTTTCAAAGGGCATAGGAATATTCTTATCCATCAGAAAACTAATATATCCTCTTAGATATATTATAATACTTTTTAATTAATATTACAACCCTTTTGATTAATATTTTGTAATTATTATCATTTCTTTAACATTTTGTTTACATACAACTATGCTTTTACTATAATTTTCTCAAGGATATTAGAAGATAAAAGGACGAAATATGAGCATTTATTTATTAGAAGTAGGTACTGAAGAATTACCTTATAAGTTTATCCCACAAGCAATCGAACAATTAAACAACGGATTTACAACATTCTTAAACGACAATAAAGTTAAATTTGATAATATTAAGGTTTACGCAACACCAAGACGTCTTGCAGTAATCATTGAAGGCTTAGACGAAAAAACCGCTGATGAAGTTAAAATCGTTAAAGGACCTATCAAAAACGTTGCATTCGACGAAGCTGGCAATTTAACTAAAGCTGGAGAAGGCTTTGCTCGTAAAAATAACTTATCAGCAAGCGATTTGTACGTTGAAGACAATTACGTTCACGCAAAAATCGTAGTTAAAGGTATGTCAATCGCTGAACTTTTACAAGAAAATGTTCCATCAATTTTTATGAAGCTTCAAGGCGCACACTTTATGCGTTGGGGCTATAACGATGAGAAATTCTCTCGCCCAATCAAATGGATCGTTTCTATCCTTGATAACCAAGAAGTTAAAATCAAAATTATTGATAAAGAATCTAGCGTTTACTCTCGTGGACACAGATTTGCTCAACAACAAGTTCTTATCAACAACCCATCAGAATACGTTGAAACTATGAGAAATGCTTGTGTTATTGTTGACCAAAACGAAAGAAAACAACTTATCGTTGAAAAAGCAAAACAAGCTGCAGCAGCTATCGGCGCTGAACCATATTATACAGATGATTTGTTAGATGAAGTTACATTCATCACTGAATATCCAGTTCCTGCAGTTTGTGAATTCGACCCAAGATATCTTGATATCCCAGAAGAAGTAACAGTTACTGTTATGGCGGTTCACCAAAGATATTTCGCTCTATACAAAGGCGGTAAATTAACTAACAAATTTATCACTATGACAAATTACTTAGGTTCAGAATTCGAAAACATCAAAGCTGGTAACGTTCGTGTAATCAAAGCTAGGTTAGATGATGCGGTATTCTTCTTCAACGAAGATACTAAAAAACCTCTTGTTGATTTTGTAGAATCACTTAAAGGGGTTACATTCCAAAAAGGTATGGGGACAATGTTTGATAAAACTCAAAGACTTATCAAACTTTCTAACGCTATCGCTCAGGACTTAGGCGTAAATAGCACAGATATAGAACGTACTGCTCAACTTTGCAAAGCAGACTTAACAACAAACCTTGTATTTGAATTCACTGAACTTCAAGGTTTCATCGGTGCTGATTATGCTAGAGTTTCTGGCGAAAATGAAAAAGTTGTTCAAGGTATTAAAGAACATTATTTCCCACTTAACGCTGAATCTGAAACTGCAGTTGGCATAGAAGGTCAAATCGTTGGTATTGCAGATAAAATTGATACAGTTTGTGCAGTATTTGCTGCTGGTAAAAAACCAACAGGATCATCTGACCCACTAGGCGTTCGTCGTGCAGCATTAGGCGTTATCAGAACAATCCTTGACGCTAATCTAAAAATCAATATCGACAAATATATCAAAGAAGCTCTAAAAGGATTACCAGTTCAAAGAGATTGCGCTGATGAAGTTAACGAATTCTTTGTTCAAAGAATGATTATCTTCTTGAGCGAAAAATATAACAAAAACATCTTAGAAGCATGCGCATCTAAAAACCCACTATTTGATATCGCAGATTACGTTGAAAGAGTAAAAATCGTTAAAGATTTGAACTCACCTCAACTTTTAGAAAACGCTAATCGTGTTATCAGAATTCTTAAAGATGCTAGCGAAAACACAATCACTGAAAGCTATTTCAAAGAAGATGCTGAAAAAGTTTTATACGCTAATCTTCAAAAATTTAATGACAATGTTGATTACAAAACATACCTGAATGAATTAGAAAATCTTAATCCATCGGTTACTAAATTCTTCGACGATGTACTTGTCATGGATAAAGATGAAAATGTTAAGAAAAATCGACTTGCATTATTAACATTACTAAGAAAAAAATACGATTTCTTAACAGATTTCAGCAAGATATAACAAGCATTTCAAGTGTTTTGTTAAAATTTGTAACAGTCAATTGTTAAAAAGTCAATTATTTTTTTTAGGATACTTTAGAATTATAGAAGAAGGTAATGATTAGAGGTGGATGAAATGTTCGACCGAATGAAAAATTTAAAATTAGTTCAAAAGCTAAAAGAAACTGTTAGCCCTAGACTTCGTTGGCTATCATTTTCTAATAAAAATAAATTAGATAAAAGCACCACAGATTATTTAGAAGCTATTAGTGGTGTGGATAATCTAAAATCACTTTCTGACGAATACGAGCTAGAAGCAATGGTCAGAGCCCAACTCAAAGAAGAATTTCCTAGCATTGAAAGCATGAAATCTTATGAGTTGCTAGTGGATGCTGTAATGCACAACATCAAGAAAAAACAGCTTCAAGCTACTGATAACTTAGATATTGAGTAAGTAAGGTTATCACAAATTTATTAACCACAAATAATACCCGAAAGGGTATTATTTTTTTGAGTAAGTTACCCTATTCTAAAACTATGAGTGCAATAATTGGAATACAAGTTTCTAACAGAATTGAAGAAGCAACAAAGTTACAAGAAATACTAACTAGATATGGTTGTCTAATCAAAACTCGTATCGGCTTGCACGATATGGGCGAATATAAATGCTTAAATTATGGCATTGTACTTATTCAAGTTGTAGATAAGATAAATGAAATCTATGACGAATTATCAAAACATTGGCAAATACAGATAATGAAGTTTTAAAATTTGTAACTAAAAGTATATAAATATATCAAAAAAAAATCTTGATGTGGTTAGATAATAAAGGGACTCACATTAAGATGATAAATCCAATCAACCAGACTAATAATGTAAAAACCAGCATTTTTTACATAAACGATTATCACGGGAAGTCAATTAACATGGAACGGACCGTTACTGCGTCAAACGCATTTGATGCTCGTACTAAAAAACAAAAAGATGTTGATACATTTAAGCTATCCTCTGGCGATATCATGATTGGGGAAGATTTTAAAACAAACCAACTTGCCGTTAGATTTCAAAAACTTATAGGCATACAGGCTTCTGCTGTCGGAAACCACGAATACGACATGCAAGACAAAGTTGGTTCAATTTTGCCATTAATTTCATATAATTTATTATCTGCAAATGTTAGAATTAATCCTCGCAATCACTGGCACCATATGATTAAGCCGTCAGTAATTGAAGAACGAAATGGACATAAATACGGAATCATAGGAACTTCGCCTATCGATTTATTCAAACGTTCTAAAGAAGGGGTAATTCAAAAAGATATTCAAGTAAGTAAACTTCAGGAAACAATTGATGATATCCAAGCCGAAGTTGACAAATTACAGGCTCAAGGTGTAAATAAAATCATCTTATTATCACATCTTGGCTACACTTTAGAAACAGCATTAGCAAAACAAACTCAAGGTATTGACGTAATTTTAGGCGGACACTCACACGATTTACTATTCGACGTTGTTGAGGGTAAAAACCTTGTTTACTCAAAAACAGGAGAACCTGTCATTATCACCCAAGGCGGTCGTGATGGAAAGAACTTTGGTATTTTAAACCTCGAATTTGATGAAAATGGAGTTATTAAAAAAGTTCAAAACAATATTGGCTATACTAGAAGTTTCAAACGTTACGCTCCAGCTAAATATATATTCGACAAGATTTTTGGGGTTCGTGAAACCTACGGATACGTAAAATCTGCACCACCAGCCCTTAAATATGACTTAATCGAACCTAACGCTCACGCTTACTTTATCACTGACTGCATTAGAAAAAACCTAAACTGTGATATTGCAATTTTACCATCATCAAACATTCGTGGACACTTCGAACCAGGAAAAGTTGATACAAGAATTTTAGCTGATATATTACCATTCCAAAATAAATTATATAAAATGAAATATAGCGAAAAAGATATTGTAGAAGCCACTAAAAAAGCATGCAAATCTTTTGTTAACGATGCAAACAAACCTGGCATCTTCTATATGGCTGGAATAAAATATATGGTTGATACAGATGGAAATCTGCAATCAATGAGTTATGTTGATAGACTTGGTAACGAAATGCCAATTGACATCAATGAACCTAGAGAAAATAAATACTATATAACAGTTTTAAACGATTACTGTGCTCAAGGCAACGACGGATTTAAAAACCTTAATCAACCAGAAAACATTATCGAAAAATACGATTTTGATGCCACAAAATGCGTTCAAGAAGTTCTTCAGCAATCAAGAGATGAAGTTGACATTTACGATGACGGAAGAATTCAAATTGTTCCACCTAAGGCATAAGTTTTTCTTTTACAATTCTAACTAACCCTACTGAGAATACAAGTTTCAAAACTGCAAAACTATATACTCCAAGACAAAGAGAAGCTAACTCTATTCCGTATTGATAAACTTCGTGTTCAATATACGTCGAACCGATAACAAGTGCTCCAATAACTGCAGCTGGAACTAACGCAAGCAATAACACTTGTAAAAATAAGAAACAAACATCTCCTAACGTCTTGTCTATATATTGAAAAACCAACCAGATGTAGAAAAATCTTATTCTATATTTAAACCTTGAACAAAATGAAATCAATATCATATGTACAAAAGGCAAAATCGCAAGGATTATTCCAGCGAAAACATATAACAACATATGAATATTAAAAGAAAGAATTAACAATACACCAAATATCGATATTAAGATTATGTAATTTTGCCACAAGAAAAACATTGGAAAAACTTTAAAAAACGTTCCAAAAGGAACAAAATCAAACTCCAATAATGAACATTCCTCTCGTTTGAATAAAGAGTGAATATACTGATAAGCATACCCAAATAAATAGGCAGCAACGAGGAATCCTCCTACCACAGCAATCCAAAGTTCAAACGTGGTTGATGGAGGAATCGCAAATAAGTCGATATACAAAGAGCTTCCCCAGCTCGCAGACAAATTATTCAAAAAAATTACCATAATTCCAAGTAAAGAAAACAAAGTTATATGGTTGTAAATAGCCCTTTTCCCAGTATATATTTCTTTTAAATAATTGTATGCTTCCATAATCTCTCTCTTGTTTTAATTATAACAATAGTAGAACGAATTGCAAGCAAGCATTTTTATTATACAATTAGGTTATGGAAACAGAATTAAAACAAGAACTAAATTTAATTACTCCTCGTTTGAACAACATCAAGGAGTGCCTTTGACCCTGATAAATTAAAGGGAGAACTTGCAGAACTTGAAAGAAAAATGCAAGATCCAAATATCTGGTCTGATAATGCAAAAGTTTCCAAAATAGGACAAGAGATTAAAGATAAAAAAGAAATTTTATCTAAACTAGAAAAATGGTCTAATATAATAGATGATTGCAGTGTTGCAATAGAACTTTCAGATTTAACACTTATTGAAGATAGCTTAAATCAACTAAAAACAGTTGACAAAGAACTTGAAAAATTCGAACTAGAACAAATGCTATCTGGCGAATATGATGATGCTGATGCTATTTTAACCATTAACGCAGGAGCAGGTGGAACTGATGCTCAAGATTGGGCTAGTATGCTTCTTAGAATGTATTTACGTTGGGCAGAACAAAGAGGATGGTCTGCCGAATTGTTAGACAAACTTGACGGCGAAGAAGCTGGAATAAAATCCGCAACATTTAAAATTAGTGGTAAATACGCATTTGGTTATTCTAAAGCGGAAAGAGGTGTTCATCGTTTGGTCAGAATTTCACCATTCAACGCCAACGGCAAGCGTCAAACAAGTTTTGCATCACTAGAAGTTTCACCAATTATTGAAGATTTCGAAAAAACAATCTCAATTCCTGCTGATGATTTAGAGGTTACAACAATGCGCTCAGGTGGTGCGGGCGGACAAAATGTCAACAAAGTTGAAACTGCAGTAAGAATTTTGCATAAACCATCTGGTATTGTCGTTAAATGCCAGCAAGAACGCTCTCAACTTCAAAATAAAGAATATGCAATGCAAATTCTTGTATCAAAACTTTTAGCAATAAAACAAGCTGAATACGAAGAAAAAATGGCAAATTTAAAAGGCGAAAACGTAGATATCAATTTTGGTTCACAAATTCGCTCATACGTATTTCACCCTTACAAAATGGTTAAAGATCACCGCACAGGATACGAAGTGGGCAACGTTGAATCTGTTATGGATGGAGAACTAGACGGCTTTGTCGAAAGCTACCTTAGACAGAACAAGTAATTACTTACTTAATATTCAACAAATAGCGTTCAAATGAGCCACTACCCGCAACAACTTTATCAGAATACATCCATAATTCAAACTGGTCTGTTCGTTTTGTTCGATAATCTTTAGATGTTGTCAGTCTATTTGGAGCTTTTTCAAAGCCATTCACATCAATAAGCAATCTAGCACAAGCAGTTTCTTTGCCATAAAAAGCAATATCTCTTGGAACCATATCGCATCTATTTTTTAGTTTTTCAAATTTAATCTCTGTACCATCTGCAAGTTTTATACCACCATTAATATCAGTGTAATTCACCCGAGATTTAATTGATTTTTGCCAAACTGCATCAACATCTGAATAATATTTATCACTTATAACTTTTTCCATCAAATAAGCTTGCTGAAGTGTACTATATGTTTTCTTTAAAACAGCTTTATTTTGTGCACTTTCTGTATGCATAACAAGAGATGGAATTATCATTGCAGCAACAATACCAATAATAGGTAAGGTCAAACATCCTCCACCTGACAAGGCAATTAAAACAATAGCCCATATTGGAAATTTGTCTTTTTTAATCTTATTACCACAAGCTGGACAATTTTTTATATTATCTTCAACTTCTACTCCGCAAAATTTACACTTCATAACCATCGCCTCTTATATTTACAAACCAAATATATCATAATTTTGTCAATTGAACAAATCATGCTATAATAATCAAGTATTAAGATGAGTGGAGTTTGATATATGACAGATAACAATGAAATACAAGTAACAAAAAAAGATATAGTTAAACACTATTTAGCTACAAGTATAATCTACATTATATTATTTATTTTAGTAACGCTTTGCCCAGCATATTCACTAAATGTTACTAATGAAAATATCGATTATTCTGTAATCTTAGGTTTTTATGTTGGTGGTTACATATTATTTGCACCAATTTTATACTTTATCCTTAAACCAAAATCCCTTTTAGACTCAAGAAGTTTAACAATATTTGGATATATTAAAAGACAATTTGCAAAAACTTCAACTTTACAAGAATCGTTGAACAAAATTGTCCCAACTGACAAAGAAAAGCAAGCTATGATGATACTGTTTATGCAAGTATTTTTCTCTACATATACAGCTCATATACTTTGCGAAAACTTTATTCCTCACTTAAGCTATAACTTCGATTTCTTAAAGGTAATGTTTGCCCAAGCTATAAGCCTTGCATCAACAAATGGTTTGTTAGAAGGTACAAAACAATTCATAGTTGACACCTCTGATGTGTGGTTAAAAATAATATTCACAATAACAGCTTTTGTTTATTTGATAAGCTACCTATCAGATTCAACATTTTTCAAAAACAAAATCAAATCTGTCGATACAACACCACTAGGCGTTCTTTCTTGTATATGTTGCTATTATCCAATGACAATACTTACTTATGCATTTATAAAAGTAACAGACCAGCAATTATTACCAGTAAACGACACAAATCTATTGGTTGTTCTTAACATAATCGTAATCCTTGCTAACATAGGAAGTTTAATTGCAATTATGAGCCTAGGTACAAAAGCTGGCAACTTAACAAATAGAGGAATTGTAACCCACTTCCCATACAACATTGTAAGACACCCAGATTATTCTATGCAAATAATCTATATTATGGCCACAACAGTACCTCTATACATAAATACATCACTCCCACTATTTGAAAAAATTATGATAACACTTACAACATTTGCTTGGATTTATATTTACTATTTAAGAGCTATTACAGAAGAACGACACCTAATTCAAGATGAAAAATATCAAGAGTACTGTGAAAAAGTAAAACATAGATTTATTCCAAAATTATTTTAAATAGAAAGGGCGGAATTTCAAAATTGAAATTCCGCCCTTAAAACTTTGACCAAAATCAAACTAAATATCAGCTGTACAATTTGGACATTTTGAAGCTCTGATGTCAATTGTTGTAAAACAACGTGGACATTCTTTTGTTGTAGGAACTTCTTCAACAACTGGAGCTGGAGTTTTCAACTTGTTAATACCTTTAATCAATAAGAAAATTGCAAACGCTACTAACATAAAGCTGATAATATTATTGATAAACATACCATAGTTTACTGTAACAGCACCAGCTTCTTGCGCAGCTGCAATTGTAGGATATTTAACAGGTTCAGCATCTAAAGATGTTGGCAATACCCAGAACATTTGAGAAAAATCTACTTTACCTAAAACCCAACCAAATGGAGGCATAATAATATCTTTTACAAAAGAATCAACAATTTTACCAAAAGCTGCACCGATAATTATACCGACAGCCATGTCAATTACGTTACCTTTTACTGCAAATGTTTTAAACTCATCTGCGTATCTTTTCAAATTCTTAATCATAACTACTTCCCTTCAATATTATGAGATTCTTCGGCTTACACAAGTCATTCTGAGTGAAGCGAAGAATCTCATAATAGTCGCCTCAGAATGACGATAATATGTAACTGCAACAAGTCTATCTGATACATAAATAACAGTCAAGATTTTATTACTTGATTATGAACACCACACATGCTATAAAAAAATAAGGAGTTAAGAATATGATTGAGAAAAAGTATGAAATAGTTTCTCTTGGTGTAAATTGCTTACCAAGAACAATATTAACAAGACACGGGATAAAACCCAGAAAAGCGGATGGAGAACTTTCTTGCCCATTCGATTTAGTTGCACATAGGCTTGACCGCATAATATACTATCTCAACAATAATTTTGAAGATTATTTTGATGACCTATCTTTTAAATTAAGAAAAAGAAACGTTTTTGATTTCAGAAACAAAGGAATTTGGGTTAAAGAAGACGAAACTCAATTTTTTCACGACAAAGATTGCAAAATAAATGATCGTGAAAAACTCATAAACAGAGTGTCAAACAGAATAAATAATTTCAATTCAATAATAAACAATGAAAGACCTATCCTTTTTGTTCTAAATATCACACAGAAAAATGGCGATATTATTGAATTATACAACACACTAAAGAAATTAAGGAATGGAAAATTTTTCAAACTCGCAGTTTTAGATTTTGAAAGTGTAACCGAATTTGGTACAAAATTCAACGATGACATCTATGTATTAAGACTACCTAATCCAATTGATAGATATTATACAAAGTGGAACACTTCAAAATTCATAAAATCTGCTCTTGGAAAATACTTTGAGAAGAATATCTGTGATTTTATAAAAAATATTATTGATAAAGATTTCTCATAAAATAGCAAAAATTTTTATATTCTGATTTAATATAAACAAAAGGAGACGAGTATGTTAGTTCAAAACATCACAAATAATCAACAAAATCCAAACTTTGGAATCAGAATAAATAAAAATGCTGCAGTTACAATCATCGATAACTTCAAAAAATTTGGTGCAACAGATGATGAAGTTGTTTATTATTTAAAGGATTTGAGAACATCAAAACCTGATAGATTTGAACTACAAAATATTACTATCGAACCTGTTTTAAAAAACACACTAAAAGGTGATAAATTAACTTTCACAACCAGAATGTGGTTGACTGATAGCAAAAAATCTGGAGAATTTATAACCCCAAGGACTTATGAGTTTGAAGGTGAGAGATTTTCACCAGCTGAAGCAAAATCATTCTTAATTGAACATTTGCTAAAAGCGGTAAATAAGGCGACAGAAAGAATACAACATTCAACAGTAAGCCCATCTCCTCTTCAGAAATATAAACACATTCTTAAAAAAGCAGACTTAGAATAATAAAAAATCCATTACTTTAATGAGCAAAAAAATTCCAATCTCTATTAAAATAAAATAGAGGTTTATTATGTTGGAAAGTTTCTTATTATTAAAATTAAATAGAGGAATTTGGGTAGCCCTATTAAATGAAGAAAAAATCATTGAGGGGATAAGATACTTTGAAGATTACAGAGAAAGTATCATAATCGCATCTAAAACTAAAAAATTCAAAACAGCAGCCCACATCGAATTTAAAAAAGCAGAAGATATTTTTATTCAAATATTAAATAGGCTTGCAAATAAATATATTGCCGCAGAAGATTACTCAAATGCCTTAATATGCCATACTGTCCTATTCAAATATGAACAGTTCAACATCGAAAATATAAAAAAATATATTGAATGTTTAAAAAGGGCAGAACAATACGACTTGGTTATTGAACTTGTTCAAAATCTAGAAAATATAAATTCTGAAAATATAGAAACTTACAAATTATTAGCAGAAATGTACGATTTTAACAATAATCACGAAAAGGCAATTGAATATATGGAGAAATATATTCAATCAAAAGGTGAAAATAGTTGTTCTGCCGAAGAAATAAATCTGCTTGGATGTTACTACGACAAGTTATATGCTAAAACATATGACCTTAAATTTAGCAAAGACGCTATTAGCTTTTTTAAAAAAGCTCACGAATTAAACCCATATGAATCTTGTTACTTGAAAAACATAATTATTATGACAGCAAAAACAAATGATAACATCACAGCAAGTAAATATTGGGATATACTAATTAAATTCGAAAATTTATCATATTCTGATCAGTTTGATTATGCATGTTTTTGTCTTAAAACAAAAGATTTTAATAGTTGGTATAAATACTATGATTCAAGATTTAAAAGAGAAGAAAGTCCCGTATATTTCCCTAAATTATCCAAACCAGAATGGAACGGCAAAAAAGATTTATCAAATTCAAAATTGTTAATCCACAATGAACAAGGCTTTGGAGACACAATACTTATGTGGGGCTATATTCCAAAATTAAAAAGACTTGCAAAAAAAATCAAATTTGTTGTACAAAATGAATTATATGAGTTATTAAAAGACAACAATTATGGAGTAAAAGTCATTGCTGCAAAAGATTTTAACGAGAGAGACACTGAATATGACTATTACATACCATCAATGAGCATACCAAAAGTCTTAAATTGCACAGAAAAAGATATTTCAGTCGGAGAAAGCTTTATAGATATTGATAGTGAGCTTACCGAAGAATATGAAAAGAAATATTTTAACAATAACAAATTAAAAATTGGCATATCAATTTCAGGTTCTAGAACTGGAAACACAACAAGAGATATCCCAATTAAAGAACTAGAAAAACTCGACAAACTAAAAAATGTTGAATTTTATATTTTAACAAAAGATGTCCTGGACGAAAGTTTAAATGGATTTAAAAGAAATAAAATCATCAACTTGGCAAAAGATTTTAGAAATTTTAAAGACACCGCTGCTGCAATAAAAAATTTAGATTTGGTTATCACAACAGACAACTGTATAATGAACTTAGCTGGAGCTCTTGGTGTTAAAACTTATGCTATATTTAATTGGAGCTATGAATCAAGGTGGTTTGACTTATCTGGCGAAAACATAGTTTGGCTAACATCTGTAAAACCATTTGTTAACAACAAGATGGACAACTGGGATTATTCGATTAATAATATTATTCAATCAATAAACAAAATCCTCCAATAACGGAGGATTTTTTATTTTTAAACTTCTGTTATAATTTTATTTGCTTTTGCTACTAGGTTTTCACCAACAACAGACATATCTTTTAATGACACCCAAGCATACCCATTGTCAGGTTTATATGGTAAAAAGAACATTTTAGCCATTTGCAATCTTGCATCTAGATTTGATTTAAATTTACCTGCAAGCATCATAAAACCATTACAAGCAGGATTTTCAGCCTCAAACCAAGCTTTATCTGGCTTTACAAAAATATCAACATCTTTTGCTATTTCTTTAAGAATCGGTCTAACCTTTTCAAACTCACCAGCAGCTTCTTCTCCAAGAACTCTTACAACTTTTTTTGTAGTTGGTGCAAATAACGCCATTCCAAAATTTGGACTATTTGTTGTTATACGATTATCCATTTTATCTTACCTCTATTTCCTTTGATTTTAAACCTTTTCCATCATAAAAAATTGTTTTCAAATGAGTTCCATCAACGTCGTAAACAAATTTAAAACTTCTTATACCATTTTCCATCACTGTAAAAGTTGAGCCTTTTCCATTTGTCAACTTCTCAACTTCAGTACGAATATTCCCATCCTTGGAAAATCTATTTGTTCTTCTAATTACAAAAGAATAAACATCTGAAAAATAATCTCTATCAGGCACTTTTTCAAGTACACCAATAGATTCTTTAATTTGTCCTGGTTGAACTTTCTTAGACCAGTTTAAGTATCTTTGCCCATTGGCAATTGTACCTTCTTTTGTATATACTTCTGTATTACCTATTCTGTGAAATAAAGTTTTTGCATTATTAAACGTTACTTTCATAATTTATACCTTCACTAATTATTATTTGATCTGAAACCTATTGGTCGAGAATTTAAGGTTCCTTTTTTCAATTTTTCATTTTTTGCAGATTCTTCTATTGCCTTTTGAACATCTTCCATAGTAATTTTAACATCCTTTAAATCATCATAAGTAAATGTTCCTGCACGCATTTTATCATA
>JAGAJM010000023.1 GCA_017626055.1 bacterium
AGATAAACATTTTGACGTTCTTGTTCGTAATCAGCTACAAATTTTTTATAAGTAGCATTAGCCTCATCAACTTGTTTTTTCAAAAGCATCAAGTTAAATGCTGAATAATTAAGTTGAACCCCTACTTGGTAACCGTGATCAGAATAGATTTGGCGACCACCGTGATTATATGAACCAAACCCAGAAATATTAGGAGTAAACGCACGTTTTGTACTTCTTACTGCAAGTTCTGCTGCATCCATTCTTTTCTTCGCTGCAAGTAATGATGGACGAGATTCTTCAGCTGTTTTGATTAAATCTGGGAAATTTACCACATATTCATTTTCATTCAAGGTATCTTTTAGAATAACATTTTCTAGTTCTGGGATACCAACAGCATTTGCTAGTTCAACTGATGCTAACTCTTCTGTATTTTTAGCTTTGATTAAGTTCAACTGAGCTTTACCAAGGTTATAATCAGCATAAGTCACATCAATTTTGGCTTTTTTACCAATATCATAATACGCAGTTGCTTGTTTAAGTTGAAGTTCATAATCCTCAACAGTATTTTCATAAACCATTTTTTGTAGCTTTGCAAAAACCATATTATAATAACGAACTTTTACATTATAAATAACATTCTCAATACTTGTTTCAGCATCATATCTTGTTGATTCCCAAGTACGTTTTGCGTAATCAGCTTTTGCTTTTGTCTTACCAAAATCAAATAACAACATATCAGCAGACAAAGTTGGGATGTAGAACAAGTTATGTTTTTGATCAATCATTCTTGCAAAATTTCCACCCATTGTCATAAACATATCATTACGTGACATATTAGCACCCGCAGAAATAGTTGGGAAATAATTAGCCCAAGCTTGTCCGATTTTAGACTTATAAATTTCAGCGTTACTAATTGCTGACATAATTGTAGGGTGATGAGTAATTGCTAATTTAATACAATCAGATAAAGAGACTTCTCCATTCATATCAGAATAACTAATTCTGCTATTGATTGCTGGGAATTTGGTTTCATACATTCCTTTTGCTTCTTGAGAAGATTTTGCTTTATTCTTAGCATTAGACTTTTGTTTTTTTATTTCTTTCTTAGCGTTAACTTTAACCTTTTCGGGTTTTACAATAACGACTTCTTTTTCTTTTTTTGCTACTAGATCTGTTTCATTATTTTTTTTAGCTAGAGCACAATTTGTACCAATAGCAAGAACAGATGCAACAAGTATTATATTGAGAATCTTTTTCATATTATATCTCCAAATCTTTTTCTGAAACCTCTTTCTTAGGGAATCTATCTACAAACTCTTGCACTAAAACATAAAATGCAGGAGTAAGAACAGCCCCCAAAGTACAAGCAGCAACCATACCGCCAAATACAGTTGAACCAACTGAGATTCTCGAATTAGCACCCGCACCTGTTGCAAAAATCATTGGTAATACACCAATAATAAATGCTAATTCTGTCATCATAATTGCTCTAAATCTTAACTTCGCAGCTTTTATTGCAGCTTCTCTTATACCTAAACCATGTTTTTCATGTTCTTCTTTTGCGAACTCAACAATCAAGATTGATTGTTTAGCTGCCAAACCAATCAGGGTAATCATACCCACTTGAGAATAAACATCAAATGATTGATTAATCATCATTTGGAATAACAACGCTCCCAAAGCTGCAACTGGAGAAATTAACAATACTGCAACTGGGATTGTAAAACTTTCATATAATGCAACCAAGAATAGGTAAACAAACACCAATGCAAAAGTAACAATCATTACAGTTTGTCCAGCGGCTTCTCTTTCTTGAGCAGAAGTACCAGACCAATCAAAAGTCATATCAGAAGGTAAAACTTCTTTTGATAATCTTTCCATCGCAATCATCGCTTCCCCAGTACTTCGACCAGCAGCTTGTTGACCTTGAATTTGCACAGATTGATATTGGTTATATCTTGAAATAGCGGCAGTACCAACTGTTTGCTCTAACGTTACCATAGACAATACTGGAACTTGGACACCATTTCTGTTTTTCACATAAATACCTTCTAAATCAGTAGCTTTATTTCTAAATCTGCTTTCTGCTTGAATTTGAACCTTAAATACACGACCATATTTATTAAAGTCGTTTACATAATATGTACCAAGCATAGAAGTTAAAGTTGCATACAACTCTTGCAAATCAACATTCTGAGCCAATGTTTTTGCATAATCAATATTCACAATATATTGCGGAACGTTAGCTTGGAATGTTGTGTTAACGTTTGATAATGATTCATTTTGGTTAGCCGCAGAAATCAATTTGTTCGCCCAAGTTTCCATCTCTTGAGAAGTATATTCACCTTGAGATAACATTTGGAATTCAAAACCACCCATCATACTCATACCTTGAATTGCTGGAGGTGAGAATACAATAATTGAAGCTTCTTTAGTCGCAGCAGTAATTTTTCTGATTCTAGAAAGAATCGCCGTATGAGATAAATCAGTTTCTTTACCTTGAAGTTTTCTTTCAATCCAAGTTATTGGGTTATTTTTTCTATCTGCATAATCTTTTAAAAGAATAATTGTAAACGCTTGGTTTACTTGTCTTCCGCCACCAAATACTGTTATTCTTTGAGGGTCAACACCATCTAATTCTTTAACTTGCTCAACAAATTTTGTTGCAACATCTTTCGTTCTTGATAAAGATGCCCCATCTGGAAGTGTAATTGTTGAAATCAATACACCTTGATCCTCATCTGGAATAAAACCTGTTGAAATAAACTTAAATCCTAATAAAGTTAAAGCAACAATAAGTAAATAAGTAATAACCAATAATCTTTGATTATAAACAAATTTCTCAACAAACTCCATAAAGAAGTCTTCAACTTTATCAAAGCCTTGATTAAACTTATCAACAATGAACTTCATTCTACGATTCATTCTACGTTGAATACGTTTCAACTTTTGAATTAATGGATGTTGAGAAGCTGATTTGTTATCAGAAGCATCTGATGTATGTCCTAAGAAATGAGCACACATTGCTGGAGATAATGACAAAGCACAAATTGCAGAAATAGCGATAGAAACGGCAATACATACTGCAAACTGTTTATACATTACACCAGTCATACCCCCCATAAAAGCAATTGGAACAAATACTGCCATCAGTACCATCGCCATCGCAACAAGAGATGGACCAACTTCTTCCATAGTTAATTGAGTTGCTGCAATAGCAGATTTACCCTCTTCCATATGTCGCTTAACGTTTTCAATAACAACAATAGCATCGTCAACTACAACCCCTACCGCTAAAACTAAAGCAAATAAAGATAACAAGTTGATAGACATATCCATAGCCTTTAAGGCAAAGAATGTACCAATCAATGATACAGGAATAGTTGCACAAGGAACTAGAGTTGCCATACCATCACCCAAGAACAAGAAGATAATTAAGACAACAATAATACCAGTAAGAAGAATTGTGAATTCAACTTCTTTCATTGATTCGTGAATGTAATCAGCATCATCTTTAATTGTAATAATTTTAATACCATTAGTTAATCTAGCGTTCAACTCATCAACTTTAGCGTGAACACCTTTAGACATATTAATAATATTTGCATCAGGTTGTTGAGATACAACAACAACGGCTGAAGGTTTACCACCAACTAAACCTAAGTTTTGATAAGTTTGAGCACCTAATTCAACCCTTGCAATATCTTTTATTTTTACATTTGAGCCGTCCATATTTGAACGAATAATTATATTTTCAAACTCTTTAACGTCATTTAAACGACCTTTTGTTTTTAGAGTTAATTGTAATGCATGTTCTTCATCAGTTGGTAATGCACCTAAAGAACCTGCTGCAATTTGAGTGTTTTGAGCATTGATAGCTGCCTTAACTTCACTGGTTGAAACATTTAGACCAGCCATCTTTTGAGGATCTAGCCATATTCTCATTGAATAATCACCAGCACCATAAACCTCAACATCTGCTACACCATCTACACGTTTCAATTCGTCTTTAATATAAATTGAACCATAGTTAGTTAAGTCTAATTGGCTCCAATGACCAGATTCTGGATATAAAGTCAAAATCAAAGCACCAGAACCCGCAGTTCTTGAAATCGCAGTAACCCCAGTTCTTTGTACATCTTCTGGTAATTGTGATTGAACTTGTTGAATTCTGTTCTGAACGTTCATCAAGTTAACGTTTTTATCAGAACCAACTTTAAAATACATATTTAAAATATAAGTACCATCATATGAGTTTGATGACATATATGTAAGGTTTTCAACCCCATTCAATTTATTTTCCAAAATAGTAGCAACTGAGGATTCTACAACCTCAGCGCTGGCACCCATATATGATGCTGAAACTTGAATTTGCGGTGGCGTTACATCTGGATAACTTTCCTGCTTCAATCCTAACATCGCAATCATACCCACGATCACAATACAGATTGAAATTACTAATGCAAATCTTGGTTTTCTTATGAAGAAAAATAATTTATCAAAATCTAACTTTTTTTTCATTATTTTTTACCTTTTTTCTTTTTCGCATATGTTTCGGCATCTAATATTTTTACTTGTTGTCCTTCAAGTACAATACTTTGTACCCCAGCAACAACCACATCATCTGAATATGTCAAACCTTCTTCAACTACCCAGTTATTATTGATATCATCTGATACTTTGATATCTTTTCTTACAACTTTAAGTACAGGTTTTTCAGCTTTTGATTTACCAAACAAACCTTTACTAGCTTTTTTCTCTTTTTCTGGTTCAACAACCCATACATAATAACCACTCATTGCGTCCCCTTTTGTACACGCTTGAGGAACTGTCATATATGAAACTTCTTTTGGCGCTACTAGCATAACTTTCATATAATCACCTGGAACTAAAATACCTTTTGGATTTTCAAAAGTTGCTCTCATTTGTACTGAACCAGAGTTTTTATCAATTTGGTTATCTACAAAGTTTACAACACCAACATTTTCATACCAATTGCCATCACTGAATTGGATTTTTACCTCAACATCTTTAAATTTATCACTTGCTTTAAGAAGTTTAACAAAATCTGCACTTCTCAAACTAAAAGTAACATATACAGGGTCTGTACTTGAGATATTAACCAAAGGTCCAGATGTAACTTGAACATAGTTACCTTCAGTAATATTAACTTTACCAATTCTACCATCGATTGGAGATTTGATTGTTGTATAACCTAAATTAACTCTAGCTAATTCATAACGTTGTTTTGCAGCTTCATAAAGTGCTTTGTTTGCATTTCTTGTTGCCAAACTTTCATCAACATATGAATGAGAAACCAAATCTTCTTTAATCAATTCGTTAGCTCGATTTAGCTCTTGTTGAGCATTTTTATACAAAGCATCATATTGGTTAACTGTTGCTCGAGAGTTATTTACCTCTAATTCATATTCTTTTGGGTCAATCTGGAATAATAATTGACCTTTTTTAACTGTATCACCTTCATGAAAGTACTTTTTCAACAAGAATCCTGGAACTCTTGCTACAATGTCAACAGAGTATTTTGCTTCGACACGACCAGTAGCTTCAGCTGAAACAAAAACTTTCTCATTTAAAGGTTTGTCAACAACAACCTCTTTTGGCATTTTCATAGCTTGAGTCATCATATACCCAAGTACTCCTGTTGAAATTTTGTTATATATAATCGGCACAAATATAATCAAAAGTACCGCATAAGCCATTTTTCGTCTTGATAATTTTATTTTCATATTTTTCTCCAATATTTTAGGGTAGAATTTTCTACACTAATGGTATAAAAACTAGCTCTTAATGTCAATAAAAACTTGCATTAATCCCCCAGGTATAGTATAATCAGTGAAACAAGTAGAAAAGGATACGGGTATGGCAAAAAACTCTAATGGTTTTAAGAATATGGAAAACAATCTAACTTTCCAAATTGATTACACTGCAAATTTTAATAAAGCATTCCGTAGAGAGTTCCAAGAGCAAGTAATAAAAGCAGATGTAACAACTGATGAATGTGCAATTTTATTTGCCATTGACTACAATCCAGATATTTCACAATCTGAACTTGCAAAACTGCTATTTAAAGGAAAAGCCCACGTTGGAAAAATCCTAAACGATATGGAAGCTAGAGGTCTGGTTAAACGAATCGCTGATACGAGAGATAACATCATTATAAAAAGAAATGAAATTACTCCAAAAGGAAAAGAAATTCTAAAACAAGGCTACACAGCTATCAATAAAATCAAAAAAGCCGTTGAAAACGAATTTTCGAAAGAAGATTTGGATCAATTCAAAGAGTATTTGAGAAGATATAGACAAGTTTTAAGAACTTTTGTTGATGTAAAACTTAAGTAAAAAAAGAGCCATTTAAAATGGCTCTTTTTTTAGTATCATTCTGAAACTTTTTCTTCAAGTTCTGTATCGCTTGTTATATCCTCATTTTCAGGTTCAACGACTTTTATTTCAGATTTTGGTTCCGGAGTGAAAAATTTCTTCCAATCTACCTTTTTATTTTTCACCTTTTTATCTGGAAGACATTCGCTTTCAGACTTCTCTGATTTATTCTTCTTCCACCACCAAGTAAATTTTTTCTTTTCTTCTACAATTTCAACCTCTGGTTGAACCTCTTCAATTTCAGCTTTAGTTGTTCGGATTAGAGGAATTTCGCCATCTTCAGCCTTTTCGACAACATCTTCTACGTTATCTTGTACTTCTTTAACCTCAGAAACGACTTCTTCTTTCACTTCTTCAGTTTTTTGAACAACTTCTTTTACCTCTTCTACTTTTGCAGGAATAACTTCTTCTTCAAGTTGTTTTAACTCTTCGACAGGTTCTTCTGAAGGAATTTGATCTAAAGCATCTTCTAATTCAGCAGAAACTTGATCTAGATGTTCTTGTTCTTCATTTAGTTCAATTTTATCTACTTTATCTGATATTTCTTCTTTTTTATTACGTTTAAACCAACCAAACCAAGACTTTTTAGGTTTCGCTTTAACTTCTTCCACTTTTTGAACAACATTTTTCTCAGATTCTAAAATATCTTCTAAAGCCTTATCTGCGCTAATATCAACCTCTTGTTGAATGGCTTCATCCACTTTAGTTTCAGCATCGACAATAGTTTCTTTTACTTCTTCGGTTACCTTTTCAACATCAGGAATTTTAACTTCTACTGGCGGAACCACAACGGCAGGAACATCAACAACAGAAGTAGTAACCTCTGATTGAGTAACATTCACATCAACAGGAACTGATTTAACATCATCAACAATAGCATCCACTTTTTTTACTTCTTGTTGAACTATATCAACTGCTAATTGCTGATTTTTAACGATTTCTTCTGCAATTTTATTGGTTTGATTTGAAGTAATAGGTGTAATGACCTTTTGCGCAGATGCTGGTTTTTCAACTTTTTCCAATAAACTTGCGGGTTCAAATTCAATAATTTCATCATCGTCTTTTAAAACTAAAACTTTTCTTGACTGAACAGTATTAAACTCACTCAAATCAACTTGTGCGTGTTTTTCAACAATAGCTTGTGGTGTTTTTACAACTTCTTCTTTAATTTCTTCCACAACACCTTGCACTTCTTGAGCTACTTGCTCAACCTCGTCAACTTTAGTTTCGACAACTTCTTCAACGATATCTTTTGTTTGTTCAACAACTTCTTCAACTTGTTGAACTTCCTCTGAAACGTTTTCTTGAACCTCATCAACGACCTCAGCGACTTGTTCTTCAACTTCGCTAACTTGTTGTACTACTTGTTCTTCAACAGTTTCAACTACATCTTCCACAACTTTAGCTACGTCTTCTTTTGTCTGTTCATAAGTAACTTCAAAATCTTCTGCATCCTTTTGTACTGGCGCAGTTATAACTATTGGTTCGGATTTTGCAACAACGTCTTCGACTTTTTCAGCAGTTTCAACAACTTCTTGTTTAACTTCTTCTACTACATTCACAACCTTTTCTTCTGTAACTGGAACTTGTTCCACAATTTCTGGCGTAACACCTTTTACTAAAGATTCATATTCAACAGGAGATTGTTGAGTTTGAATTACACCAAAAGATTGTGCTGCCAACATTTGAGCAATCGAAGTTTGTCCAGAGGATAATTTTTCAATTGGATCTGTCGCCAATTTTAAAGAATTAGACTCACTTACCTGAACTCCAACTATTTCAGAATTAACAACTGGGTTTAGTGCCACAATTTTATAATTTGGGTTAAGATACTCAAAACCAACATTTAAATCTGTAAAAGTTGTTCTTATATAATCGTATTCAGTTTCCACTTGTTTTGGTGTTAACTGGAAATTAGCAGAGATTTTACCATCTGATAATTCGGCAATAATTGGGTTTTTGTATGCCTTCTCTAAATCAGACTTAACGCCTGAACCCAATTCTTGAAGTATTTGGGCTTTTAAATAGTACAAATAATTACTCAAAGTTTGTTCTTTTTTAGATAAAGGTCTTACATCTTCATTATAAATATCGTTCATATTGTTATGAACTTTTTCCAAATCTGCAAGAGCTAAATCTGTCTTCCCTGATTTATAATACGCCAAAGCTCTAAGGTAAAGTACAGAATTGTAATTTGAAACATGCCTGTATAAAAGATTAGTCGTACCCTCAATTACAGACAAATAATCACCTTTAATATGTTGAGCAACCAACTTGTAATACATACTATTATAATCATTTGATTTTAATTTTATTGCAGATTCAAAACTTGAAATCGCTAAATTATAATCCCCAATAATCATTTGGTTCAAACCAATATAATAATGATAAATATGGCAAGTTGAATTATATTTTATCGCATTATTAAAATACTCAATAGATTTTTTTGCATCCTCAGCTGAAAATGTTTTCTCAGCCTTACGATAGAATAACTGTCCTAAACTTGCAAAAGTTTCAAAATCATAGGGATTGTATTTTAACGCATTTTCAAATGAATGAACTGCATCATCATACTGCTCCATTCCCGCCATAGCTACGCCCAACAAATAATGACCTAAATAATATTTTGGATAATTAGATGTCACATATTGAGCTTTAAATACTGCACCATGATAATCCCCGTCTTCAAGTTTTGAAATTGTATCCATAATGTATTCATCAACACCTTGAGGATTTAAAAGTTTACCATACTTTTGAGGACAATTAATTTTTGCAATATCTTCCTTTTTTGGTTTTGGCAAATATATGTGAGAATTATACTCAAAAGCTTTTTGATAAGTTGCTTCATATGTAGGGTTATTTAGAGCCTTTTGAGCATACATTAAACGTCCATATAAATTACCTAATTCAGGGTTTTGGTATTGGCTTTGTTTATCTGCACCTAAAACAACTGCGCTCAAGACCTTTGTTCCAGTAACAAACTTATCATCATCAGCCTTTAAAACAATTGCTCTTTGATAATCAGATTCAGCTAATCTAAATTGATGTAAGGCATAAAAAGCATCCCCTCTCAATTTGTAAGCCTCATACTTTTTAGGTTTTGAATTTATATAAGCTGTCAAATAAACAATTGCAGATTGATAATCTTTATTTGCCATAGCTTGTTCAGCTTTTTCTAAAGTTTCTTTATTAGCTTTTACTTCTTCTTGATTAACTTCAGACGTTGTAACTGGAGAGTTTGTTTCCTTTGCCAATACTGAAGAAGAAACATTACAAGCTCCTAAAACCATAACCAACATCAATAAACAAAGTTTAGTCTTCTTATTATTCATAAATACCCCTACAAAAACTGTTTTTATAATTGAATTATACAATAGAAAATACAAATTATAAAAGAAATTATCCAGAATGTTTAATTTTTGTATATAATTGAATTATGAAAAGATGTTTTTGGGTAGATGAAAAATCTGAAATATATGTAAAATACCACGATCAAGAGTGGGGTGTTCCAAAATATGATGACAAAGAGCTTTTTGAACTACTGATTTTGGAATCTTTTCAAGCTGGATTGTCGTGGCTAACTGTACTAAAAAAACGTGAAGAATTTAGAAAAGCCTTTGATAATTTTGACATAGAAAAAGTAATCAAATATGACGACAATAAAATTTCAGAACTTATGAACAACTCTGGAATTATCAGATGCAAAAATAAAATCAAATCAGCTATAAACAATGCAAAAATATTCACAGCAATCCAAAAAGAATTTGGAAGTTTTTCAAAATATATTTGGTCTTTTACAGATAACAAAATTATCAAAAATACAACTGGTGAGATTATAGTATCATCCCCACTATCAGATAAAATTTCAAAAGACCTAAAAAAACGTGGAATGAAATATGTTGGAACAGTAATAATTTATTCCTACCTACAAGCAATTGGTGTAATTGATGACCACGACAAAGATTGTTTTAAATATTAAAAAAAGGTGCATGAACAAATGCACCTTTTTTATTATTATTTTACAAACTTACGAATGAACCGCCATTGTTTCTTCTTTTACTACATTACGTTTAACTTTACGAGTTGCAGTTCTTGGTAATGGTTCTTTTCTTACCACGATATTTACTGGTCGTTTGTAAGGTGCAAGCCTTACAGAAAGTTCTTTAACTTCGTGATTAATAAATGTTTGCAATTCATCATCATTTGTATATTTTGCAAGAACTTCTTCTGTTGGAACTATAACAGTCATCAATTCTTCAGTACCATCTTTTGCACCATTTTTACGAGTCGCACCAAACACACAAATCTCTGCAAAATGCGGATTATTTTCTAACACAGCTTCAACTTCTTCTGGAAACACTTTTTTACCACCAGAAAGAACAACCATATTTTTGATACGGCCTGTGATATACAATCTGCCATCTTCATCAAATTCTGCAATATCCCCTGTGTGGAACCAACCATCTGGCTCTAATACAGTTGCAGTTAATTCTGGGTTATTATAATAACCTTTCATAACTGAAGGACCTTTTACAAGCAATTCACCTGTTTCTGAATCAATTTTAGCTTCAAATGTATCTAAAACAGGACCAACCGATAATAATTTTCTATCTTCACCATGGTCAAATGAAATTACTGGGCTTGTTTCTGATAGACCATAACCTTGATAAATTTTGATACCAATTCTTTCAAAGAATTCACCAACTGATGGATCAAGTGGAGCACCACCAGTCATAAATCCATAGAAATTACCGCCAAATTTTGCCAAAATACTTCTGAATAATTGACGTTTGATATTTGTATCTGTAATATATTCTGCTGCTGCGTATGATTTTTCAAACAATAATCTTTCTTCTTCTGACCAAGATCTGATATCTGATTCAATTGTTGATTTTAAAAGTTTTAAAAATGCTGGAACAACAATCATAAAATGAATTTGTTTTTCTCTCATATCAGCCATAACATCATTTGGTTTCAAACTCTGAGGATAGAAAATTGAAGAACCTCTATTTAAGAATGTTGAAAAACCAACAGTCAATTCAAATAAGTGGTTCATTGGAAGAATTGATAACAAATTCACGCACTCATTTGGCATAATTTCTGGAAGAATTTTTGAAATAATAGCAACCTGAGTTAACATATTACCAAAAGTTGTTTGAACACCCTTTGGAGCACCTGTTGTACCTGATGTATAAATAATTAACGCAGTATCTTTTAATGATCTGTGACGCCATTTACAATCGCCTCCAGATGGCATTGAATAAATACTTACCAATTTAGAATCGTATTTTGGTTCATCTAACAAAATTAAGTGCTTAATAGATGGAATTCTTTGTTGCAATTCATAAGCCTTTTCAACATACGCTTGAGAAACTGCCAATACAGTAGGCTCACAACTAGATAGAATTGACTCTAATTCATAGATAGTTAATTTTATATCTAATGGCACTGAAACCAAACCTGAAATTACAGATGCAAATAAACAAGCACCCAATTCTGGCATTGATTCAGATAAAACCGCCATTTTTTCACCTTTTTGTAATTGCAAATCATTAATTAAATAATTCGCAAATTGTTTTGTTAAAAGACCTAAACCTTTATATGTTAGTTCTTTCCAACCATATTTGTTACGTTTACCAAGAGCAATTCTTTCGCCGTGTAATTTTGTATTTTTTTCTAGAAGCGATAAAACGTTCTCTCTCATCATAAGTTTATCTCCCTATTGTCTGTTATTCTTATGTCCGAATGGTATTATAGCACAAAAAATCAAAATTTACTATATTTTTGTATATTCTGCCCTCATAATACACAATTCATCACCTGTTCTGGCATTTTTAACTATATGCTCAGTAACCAAATTTTCTCTATCATATTTCACTTGAGATAGAATATCTTCACCATATCCAACTTCGTGCTTGAAGTTCAAATCAACAGATTTTAAAACGTGAGAAGATCTAAAATCAAGATCAAGAGCTTCCATAGCCCAAGTTATATAAACAGTATTATTAACGTGATTATTAATATCTAAATCATCATATCTTACGTGAAATACTTTTTCTGAATCAGGCACATCAAATGAACGAATTTTATTTAAAGACAAATCGTCTTCTTGTTTTTCATAAAGCGGAAAATCTGGATATTCATTATGAATATTCAAAATAGATTTATCAGCCAAATCAACAATTAACCATGATGAACCACCACGCATTAAAAGTTGCCCACTCTTAGCATCATAAGCCTCAAAATCACGATATGCATTCATTCTATGACAACCGCGACTTTCAGTAACCATTCTAATTTCAGATACTTGATGTGGGTAATTTTCAAATTCTACTCGATAACGAGTTAAAAACCAGCCACGTCCTTTTTTGTACAATTCATCCCAACAATAACGAGGATCATAATGGTTGATACCTTTAGCTGCAATATCTTGCATATAACTAAACATTGCTGCTGGTTTTAGATAATATTGTTTATCACTTTCTCCAACGGCAATTGGATAGAAAATTTCTAAAGTTTTATTTTCTGTATCTTTATCCAACATTATTGGCATAAATTTACTCCTTGTTAAATACAATCGGTTCTACTGCATATTTTTCTCTAAATGCATCTACTTTTGCTTGGAATTCACCAACATCAGCAGCTTTCAATTGATTACGCAAAATATGTTTTGGAATTGATGAATGAATAGACTGAATAATATTTGTTGCGATATTAGAACAGTGGTCAGAAATTCTTTCCAAATCATTTAAAATTTCAGCGTAAACAAAACCACGTTTAATATGAGATTTATCTTTTTTAACACGTTTGATATGGTTTTTCTTTGCAAAATAAGCAATATCATCAACAACCTGTTCTAATGGTTCAACATGGTATGCCATATTCAAATCGTGAGCAACAAAAGCGTTTACAGTAACATCAAAAACTTCTTTTACCGCATTAACTACGTGTTTTAATTCTTCAATAGTTTCTGGTGATAATTCCCACTCTTTTCTGTGCATTTTTTGTGCAATATTTAGAATATGAATTGAGTGATCTGCAATTTTTTCAAAATCAGAAATCGATAAAATAAGTTGTGAAATTTTATTACTATCTTCATCTGACAATTCTCTACCAGACAGTTTTTGCAAGAATGATTCTAATGTATCTTGATATTTGTCAATTAAAACTTCGTTTTTATTAATCAACTCTGCAACTTTTGGATTATACTGTTTCAACATACGAACTGACATAACAAGGGTATCTCTTGTAACTTTTGCCATTGTTGCAGTTACTTTATAGCATTGAGTAATAGCAAAAGATGGAGTCATCAACAAACGTTCATCAATAATAACTTCTTCTTCCTCTTGTTCATCTTTAATAACATATAATGCAATTTTTTCTAACAACTTAGTAAATGGGAACAAAATCATTGTTGTTGCAACGTTAAAAATAGAGTGAACAACCGCAATACCGAATGGATTAATTGCTTCTTTAAATGGATAATCAATCAAATAATGTCCAAAATGATAAATTGGTAAAAATATCAATGCACCCAAACAGTTAAATGCAACGTGAACAACCGCAACACGTTTAGCATTAGTATTAACGCCAATACTTGAAATAACGGCAGTAATACAAGTACCAATATTTTGTCCAACAATAATTGGAACAGCCATAGCATAAGAAACACTACCAGTCATTGATAGGGCTTGCAACATCCCAACAGATGCTGCAGAGCTTTGAATAACTGCAGTAACAACAGTACCAACAAGCAAGCCAAAAAAAGGATTAGTAAATGCTGTCAAAACTTGGGCAAATCTAGGATCATCTGCTAAAGGTTTCATAGCAGAAGACATCAAGCCCATACCAAACATCAATACTGCAAAACCAACAAAAAATGTTCCGATATTTTTTTGTTTTGATGTATTAGCTTTTGACATCATAATCATAACTACACCTATCAAAGCTAAAATTGGTGTAAATGATTCTGGTTTTAATAATCTTATAAAGAAATTGGTACTTTCAATACCTGATAAACTTAAAATCCAAGAGGTAATTGTAGTACCAACGTTTGAGCCCATAATAATTCCAATTGCTTGGGATAGCTTCATAATGCCTGAGTTAACAAACCCAACAAGCATAACCGTAACAGCAGACGAACTCTGAACTGCAATTGTTATACCTGCACCTAGAACAAGTGCTTTTATTGGATTTGATGTCATTTTTTCAAGCATCTTCTCCATTTTGCCGCCTGCGATTTTTTCTAAACCCGCAGACATAACAATCATCCCGTATAAAAAGAATGCTAATCCGCCGCATAAGGTGAATATAGAAAAAATATCCATCTATTTTATCTCCGTATTTATTTTCATATTTCCGTATAACTTCCAAAAAATTATTTTTAGCTACACAGAAAAATTGTCCTATAAATTACAAATTTTTTCAATAATTTCGTTACAGTACGATACAATTCAAATTCAAATCCAATAAAACTTTTACATAGAAACCTTACTAAATATTTATGAGAATAAAAAACATATTTTAAAATTTATAATTTAATATTATGAATACGGTTAATAAATTACTAACAGCACTAGATAAAGATACAAACCTTACCCCTGATGATTGGACTAACGAATATATTTATCAATCGGGGATAAAAAAATGGATAGCAAACATTTTACCTTATGAACTATTAACAAGAACAATAAAAGAGTCTATTGAATCAATTGTAACACTGTGCGAATGTTTTGAATTTTACAAAACTTTTCCAGATAACATTGAAACACCTAACTATGGAGATAACTGGGGAGTTAGAGCTAATTATATTGAAGTAAACAATCGAGCTATTGCGGAAATGTATGGTAACCAATGCAAAAACGGGATACTAAGTTCGATAAAACTTTTACCTGCAATTCCTCCTTCAGCTAAAAGTTGGGCAAATTGCGTTATTCTATCTCAAATTTTTCCTAATATTTATGGTGATGGATTTAATAAACTTCCACATGAAGAAAATTCTATTTATGGGATAAAATTAGGACTCGATTATAGCAGAAATATAATAAATTTTGATATTATAGATAAAATAACCCCTGAAGAACAGTTTAAAGCATTCAATGATATTGCACATTTTCATGGTTTAAAAACTGGATTTAGGACTGTAATTTCGGCAGACCAAATAAAAGTTTCAAAAGAATATGAAAACGATATAACTTTTAATTGGAATAATCCAGAACACTTGGAACTCTTTATTCAAGAACACGTTAAACTTATTAATTTGGGCTTTGAATCAATTTTCATAGATTCAGCCAAACATATTGGCGGATACGATATGGAAAATTATACTGGCGTAGGAGCATTACCAAGTTATGAACAGATGCAACACATACTTTACGAAATTCGTGCTCGCTCAGGCAAAACCACACTCAGTTTTGTTGGAGAAAAAAGTACAGGTGATTTTGAACGTTACAAAAATCTTGGACTGACTTCTGGCACCGCATTTATTGAACCCGACAATTTTGACGAGGTTAAACACTGGTCAGAAAGATTGAAATATGAAAAAGAATACTCCCCAGGAGTTGAAGTTTCTAATGATAATGACGAAGGGGGAAGAAGTTATGAATCTCGACTAAACAGAATAAACAATTCTCTTTTTGCATACGAATACCCAAGTGATAAACTACCAAGTTTTATGCAGATGGAAGACTTATTTCCACTAAGATATGACACAAACACACATCATTTAATGATGTGTAACCCCTCATACTCAAGCGATAATACACCAAAAAGCCATTGGGAAAATTTATTCACAAAAGATGATGGGCGTGAATATAACAAAAAAGTCGCCGAATTATTTATTTACGCATTAAACTTATAACCTTCAACAATCCAATTTCTAGCTTGAAGAGCTTGTTCTTTTGTTAATTGTGGGGTATTTTCTAACGGATATTCCATTCCTAAATTTTTATATTTTGATACCGCCATACTATGATAAGGCAAAACATCCAGAGCTGTAATATTTTTCAACTCTTTTAAAAACTTACCTAACTCAAATAAATATTCCTGTTTAAATGTGATTTCTGGAACAACAACATGACGAACCCACATCGGTTTCTTATTTTCTGACAAATATTTTGCGAACTCTAAAATATTTTTATTAGAATGACCAGTAAGTTTTTTATGTTCCTCATCATCAATATGTTTAATATCTAATAAAACTAAATCCGTATATTCTAATAGTTTATCGAATTTTTCAACATTATCTTTTACAAAAGTAATTCCAGAAGTATCAAGAGCAGTGTGGATTTTCTTTTCCTTAGCAAGTCGAAAAAGTTCAGTTACAAAATCAATCTGCAATAAAGGTTCACCACCTGTTACAGTAATCCCACCTTTGCAAAACTCTCTAACGCCTTCATAACGAGAAATAATATCTAAAGGTGACATCTTAGTTCCAATGGTTTCCCCTACCCCCCAAGAATCTGGATTATGACAGTATAAACATCTCATAGGACACCCCTGCATAAACACAACAAAGCGAATACCAGGACCATCAACTGTTCCGCAAGTTTCTATTGAATGTACATTCCCTAAAATTTTCTCATCCATAATTTTATTTTATAACAAAAAAACGGAGCCGTAATCGACTCCGTCCTTTAAATAATTTATACAAGTTACATTGAACCGTGGAATGTTCTTGAAATAACGTCATCCTGTTGTTCTTTAGTTAATTTAGTAAAATTAACCGCATATCCTGAAACTCTAACTGTTAATTGAGGATATTTTTCAGGATGAGCTTGAGCATCCAATAATGTATCTCTATTAAAAACATTTACATTAAGATGGTGTCCACCTTTTTCAACATAACCATCTAATATATTTATTAAGTTTTCTTCTTGTTGTACTGTCATATATTTGCTCCTTATAGTTTACTAAATTCTTTCAATTGTTCAGGTTGTTTAACCTTATGAACAAGTGGTGTCATATAGCTAGATTTTGAACCCACACTAGATTCACAACAACCACAATCTAGACTTACACATAAATCTAAATCGATATCACCAACAAATAACTCATCTTTTCCAAGAGCATTTGGAATAATTGAGAAAGTATTAGAAATACCATCTTGAGCATCATTGAATGGTAATTTTGCAACAGATGCTAATGATGCAACCGCACCATTTGTATCTCTGCCGTGCATTGGATTTGCACCTGGAGCTAAAGGCACACCCATTTTTCTACCATCTGGAGTATTGCCTGTTTTCTTACCATAAACTACATTTGATGTAATTGTAAGAATTGACATTGTAGGAATTGAGTTTCTATATGTGTGATGTTTTCTAATTTTTGACATAAAGTTAGAAACTAAATCTACCGCTAATTGGTCAACTCTATCATCGTTATTACCATATTTAGGGAAATCTCCTTCAATATCGTAATCAACAACGATACCGTTTTCATCACGAATTGCTTTTACTTTTGCATATTTAATAGCTGATAAAGAATCTGCAACAACAGATAATCCTGCAATACCAGTTGCAAAATAACGTTTTACATCTCTATCATGAAGCGCCATTTGAGCTCTTTCATAACAGTATTTGTCATGCATATAATGAATACAATTCAACGTATTAACATACAAGCCAGCAAGCCATTCCATCATATTATCAAACTTTTCCATTACTTCATCAAAATTTAAATATTCAGAAGTAATAGGTTCATATTTTGGACCAACTTGTTCTTTAAGTCTTTCGTCAATGCCGCCATTAATTGCATACAGCAAACATTTAGCAAGGTTAGCTCTAGCACCAAAGAATTGCATTTCTTTACCAACAACCATTGATGATACACAACAAGCAATTGCATAATCATCACCATGTGTAACTCTCATCAAATCATCATTTTCATATTGAATAGATGATGTTGTAATAGAAATTTGTGCACAATATCTTTTGAAATTATGAGGTAATTTTGTTGACCAAAGAACTGTTAAGTTTGGTTCTGGAGCTGCACCCAAGTTTTCTAAAGTGTGTAAATATCTGAAAGAGTTTTTAGTAACCAACGGACGTCCATCAATACCTACACCACCGATAGACTCAGTAACCCAGGTTGGATCACCTGAGAAAAGTTCATTATATTCTGGGGTTCTTGCAAATTTAACAAGTCTTAATTTCATAATGAAATGGTCAATCATTTCTTGAGCTTCAGCTTCAGTAATAATACCCTCTTTCAAATCTCTTTCAATGAAAATATCCAAGAATGTAGAAGTTCTACCAATACTCATTGCTGCACCATTTTGTTCTTTTACAGCCGATAAGTATCCAAAATACAACCATTGAATTGCTTCTTTAGAGTTTCTTGCAGGTTTTGTAATATCAAAACCATAAATTCTACCCAATTCAGCCATTTCACTTAAAGCTCTAATTTGTTCTGAGATTTCTTCACGAAGTTGGATTCTTTCAGAAGTCATTTCGCCTTCTAAAGACTTAAATTGTTCTTTTTTATCTTCAATAAGCCTATCAATACCATACAAAGCGATTCTTCTGTAATCACCGATAATACGACCTCTACCATAAGCATCAGGGAGCCCTGTAATAATTGCAGAGTGTCTAGCAGCTTTCATTTCTGGAGTATAAACATCAAAAACACCTTGGTTATGAGTTTTTCTGTATTTTGTAAATATTTCAGAAATTTCTGGTGAAACTTGATATCCATATGCTTTACATGCACCTTCTGCCATTCTGATACCGCCAAAAGGTTGCATTGAACGTTTTAATGGCGCATCGGTTTGTAAGCCTACAATAGCCTCTAAACTTTTATCAATATACCCAGCACCATGCGATGTAATTGAAGATACAACATCTGTATCCATATCAACAACACCACCATTTTCACGTTCTTTTTTGAACAAATCACAACATTCCTGCCATAATTTTCTAGTAGCTTCTGTTGGATCAGCCAAAAAGCTTGAGTCACCTTCGTATAATGTATAGTTATTTTGTATAAAATCCCTAACGTTAATTTCTTTATTCCATTTGCCCGAAACAAATTCAGATGTAGGGTAAATCTGTTTTTCGTCTAAAATTGCTTCTGTCATTTTCCTTCTCCCATAATCAATAATAATTGTATTTTTTACACGTATTATTTTGAATTCATGCAACATTATACACAATAAATCCATGAAAACTACATTTGTAACGAGAAAATTATACAATTTGTAACGTTGATAGAAAATCACCCAAAAGAGTAGAGGTTAAAGCAATTGAATTACTAATTTAGGGCATTTTATTGCTTAAGAAATAGTTTAAACTCGACATATAAACGAAAGGATAAAACATGTTGAATTTATTTTTAAAATGGATTGCATACACCCTAGCAATAATATTTGTAGCTTGGGTTATACCAGGAATTAGTGTTGAAAACTTTTTAAGTGCAATGTTTGTCTGCGTAATCCTTGCACTAATTAACACCTTCATAAAGCCAGTATTACAATTTATATCATTTCCTCTTACAGTATTAACCTTAGGACTTTTTGCACTTGTTATCAACGCATTACTTTTGATGTTTGCAGGATGGATTGCTCCAGGGTTTGAAGTAGATGGATTTTTAAGCGCCTTATTAGGCTCAATACTTTTATCTTTATTTGCAATGGGAATAGATAGAATTGGAAAAAGAACAGATTTATAAATTTAAAAAATTTTAACAATACATTAAAAATTTAGCAATATTTCGGATTGGTTTATACTTAATATACATGTAAAATTTCATGGTGAAGGTATGAACTTATCTGGAATAAGGTTAGGAAACGGAATAGCAAGACAATATAAAAACGCCAAAATTAGGCGTGGATTTTTTGTTGCTCAATCTGGATTGAGCACCTGTGCTGCGGCTATTGGCATTAAAGAAAGCGTACCTCAAGGCACCATTATTTTTTCAGGTGCAACTGCACTATTTTTATCTATGGCAAAAAAATGTCACAAAACAATGAAATCATTAGAGCCAGCTTACCAACAAATCGTACAACGTGCTAATCGTATTTTCAAAAAGTAAACTTAATATTTACCACTCTATGAAAGAGCTTGAGAATACATTCCCATTAGAGTTGAAATTAAGTCGTTATAAGTTTGTTTATCGGCAACACCATTCATCTGTTTACGCATAATATTGCCAGTATTATAGGCTTCTTGTTCATCTTTTAGCGCTTTTACACAAATAGATTTTATTTGAGATTTAAACGCTTCCATTCCGCCATATTTTTGAATTGTTGCCAGAGCATTTGGATCTTTTTCGTACTGCATACCTTTTAATGTTTCATCAAAAATCAAATCAAATATTGCATTGATAGTCTGCTTTTGAGTTGCAGTATCTTTGCCAAACTTCATAATTTCACCAAGTTTTTCGGGTGTAACTTTATCGGTAACAGTATCCATAAACTTGTCATAATCATCCGTGTTATTTAATGGATAATTTGCTTCTCTAACAAATGCCACTCCAGAGTCTGTAACGCCTTTATCTGTTAATCTATCAGTAATTCGCTTCTGAATAAAGTTCATAAAACGGGCTTCAGGTGTTGGTGCATAATGTGGCATAACTTCTTTTGATTTTACATGTTGAATAACGTGGGTTATTTCGTGAGTTGTTTTATCAAGGAATGCCAATACTTCATTTTTGTTATTATAATCTACATCTGGAATAAACACATCAATATTTATCAACTTGCCAGTTGCATCATAATTCGGTCTTGTAACTGCGGCTTTTTTCATTCCAATTTCTGGACGATTTGGTTGCTGATACTCAGACATTGAATGAATTTTTACATTATCAACCCCTAAATGTTTTTGAATAAGTTTTTGAATTTCGCCAGCAGTAGCATTTTTAGAATCAACAAGGGCGTTCAAATCCTTACCAAAAGCTAAAGCCGCTTGTTCATTAGATGATAACTGAGTTTGAACAGTCGTTGACTCAGGTTTTACTGATGGAGTAAATGTGTCTTGCTCCAAGCCTTTAAAAGCAACTTGTGGTTGAACTGGTCTAGTTGTTACGTTTAAATAAGCTGGATTTATTCCGATTGAATTAATTTTTGATATCATTATTTCCCCTTGATTTTATACATATATAAAAACAATAAATGCAAAATTTTTGCCCTTAAATTAAGTCAGAACAATAATTTATTACATTATGTAAAAACAATCTATTTATAGATTTGCAAAAGAAATTTATAGGCGGTAATATAATTGTGTGTTTATTTTAAGGAGGTCTTGTTATGCGAATTAGTGCAATTAGGAACACGAATTATTGTGTTGCAAACCAACAGTCTTGTAAAAAACCAAATGTAAACTTTAACGGATTATTTAAAAATGTGGGAAGCTCATCTGATGAGTGGGATTACCATGGAATTCCTAGTGGAAGTTCTGGTGATGGACATTATCAAGGAATGAGCACATCAAAATCATATATTTATCACCCATTTAAAGGTGAATCAGAATCACATATCAAAAAAGTTTTAGAAGAAAACAATTACCACTACGATTATGATCCAGACTCAACTGGAGGATATAGCGGTTCTGATGATTGCACAACCGAAAGAGGTAAAACCTTACCATTCACTGAAAAAGAGTGGAATAGTTTCACGGCAAAACAACAAGAATATTACAGAGAATTGTTAAACTTATAGAAAGGGAACAATAATGAATGTACAATCAATATCTGCTATAACAAACACGAGCAAACAAAATCATTTTACAGGAATTACAAAAGTAATATCAAATGATTATATAGAAACAATTGATTGCGGAGGCGGTCAAGGTGAACTTGATATTTACGAAAAGACAGTAGAATACAGACCATTCAAAGATGAAACCCAATCAGAAATTAAAGCCGCAATTCAAAAATTAAAAAAGCAAGATGAACATGGTGATGCAAATAGAGATTATGGCTCTAACGCATCATGGACAAAGATAAAAGTTGTCTTAGGTAAACGTTTAGACTGCACAAAAGCCGCAGCTAAAGATATCTTTGATACTGTTGTATAGTTGTAGAAAAGCTGGCAATTCCATAGCAAATGCAATTGAAAGTTAATCGCTAGAATGTTTGATTTATTTAAATTTGAGGCTAACTTCCGTCAGTACCATAACAAAATTTTATTTTTGCCACTTTTGCCGAATTTTTGCCAAACTTTTTGCCGTTTTTTCATTTGTCTTTGTTGGGGTTTGGCGATTTTTGGCTTGTGTTTTGGCTTTTCAAGATTGCAAAAATATGCAAAAAATGTAATTGAAGAAAAATTACTTCCATAAGTCGGAAATGCTTTTAAAATAATACTTTTAGCTTTTAAAAACATAAAATTTCAATTACATTCCTACATTTATTTTATGTAATTGAAGCACAATGTAATTGAAAATCGTTCAATTGCATAAATAGGTTAAAAGTATTACCATCGCTTAATTTAAGACAATTTTAAATAATTACATGTATTTTTGAGATTTCTCAATTTAAAACCGAGTTTCAACTACAGAAAATGTAATCGAAACTCTAAAATTTGATAAAAAAATCGAAAGAAAATGTAATTGAAAATAAAAGCAATGGAATAATTATTCTACTAATATAATTTATTGAATGTATTTAAACTAATTAATTTTTGAAATTCATTATAAATTTCCAGTAAGTCATCATCTAAAAATTCTAGCGTTCTTTCTTTAATGTCTTCTGGAATTGGATAATATGCTTCTGCAATGCTTCCTGCGATTGCAGTTAAGGTGTCAGAATCTCCACCTAAAGATACAGCAAGCCTAATTACTTCTTCAAAACTACCACCCTCTAAAAAAGCTATTATAGCTTGAGGAACCGTCTCTTGGCAACTTTCAAGGTGATGATAGGTTATTCTTATTTCGTCGCAAGTTTTAGATAAATCGTAAGCATATTTTTTTATAATATAATCTTTGATCTCGCTTTTTGTTTTGCCATTTCTTGCTAGAAAAATTGCACTTGCAACAGCTTGAGCGCCTTTTATGCCTTCTGGGTGGTTATGTGTGGGTAATGCAGATATTTCTGCAAATTTTTCAACATCTTCTAAGTTATCAAAAAACCAAGCGACAGATGAAACTCTCATTGCTGAACCATTCCCATAGCTATTATATGGTTGAGGATTATTTGAATGCAGCCAACTTTGAAAATTACAACCGTAACTCATATATGGATATTCTTTCCCAAGTTTTTGCATACATTTTGTTATTTCATCATAAGTTTTTTGAGAATCTTTTTTGCCGTTCATTAAACCTTGTGCAACTGCTAAAGTCATTATTGTGTCGTCGGTAATTTCTGACTCTTCAGAAAACAAAGGAAAATCTGTTGTTTTGATGTTATATTTATCAAACTCATAAGGACTTCCAACAATATCTCCAATTATTGCACCTAGCATAAGTTAACTCCCCATTAAAAAAGCAAAGGCAGCATAAAGATTTGCTAATCCAAAAATAATAAAAAAAATACAATGTCCAATTCTTTCTTTATACGGAACAGAATATTTACCTAAAGCTGTTGTTTTAAAAGAAGTTCTAGCTGCTATAAAAGAACATATGCTAAAAAATAAAAATAATAAAAAACCTGCCATATTTATCCTTTTTTAATTTTTTTATAATGCAACATTGTTAATTATCGAATTATACCAATTTTCAAATTTTGAGCGCTGATGTTCATACCAATGATTGCAAACATAATATTTTTCACCAAAAATAGGACTATAATATCTTGGATAACCATTTTTATCATATCTGCTCTCATTCTTATTTCTTAAAAGAGGAAAACTTAAATTAAAAACTTTTTTGCAATATTCTTCATTTTTTAGATTTAATATTTCTTCTTCCGACAAGTAATTCTTAGCAAATAGATAATTTAATTTATTTTGTACAGTTGCACCTATTTTAAACTCATTGTATTGAGCTGTCGTATTTGTTTTTTCTTCTTTTAAATACTGTTTTTTATTAACATTTTTTTCACATAAATTACTTAACTGAAATGCACGCATAAATAATTCTGCCGTGTCAGATACGCTAGAAGAAATTTCAACAATAGGATTTAAAATATTTTCCGTAAAACTTTTATTTGCAAATAATTTAAATTTAAATTCAAAACCTTGTGAACACATGAAATCATAAATTTGTTCTATTCTTTTTTCTAAATCATTATATATAACTGGATTAATTTTAGGAGAAGCGAAAATTATTTCACCATTTTTTATATCAAAGTAATGATATAAAACAAGAGCCGAGCGCAATAACTTTTTAGAAATTCTTTCTATCGTTTCTTCTTTTGAACCATAATTTAAGCCACTTTCATGATATGCAATATCAATAGCATAATAATAAGGCATATTATTATCATCATAGCTTAAACCTAATACATCCAACTCTGCTTGTTTTATAACTTGTTCATAATTTGCATTATTTTTAAAAACAGGGAAATGAGTTGACATCCTTCTATAGAGTTCTTCAATAGATTGATCGTTATAGGTTGTCCAATTTGTAGACGGCTTCCAATTTAATTGGGTTATTTTACATTCTTTGGCATGTTTTAACCAAGATTGCATTAATGACTCACCCATTTCTATTTTCATACTCAACTCCTTTTTCTTTAGGGTACCATAAAAATAGAATCTATTATTATATAATATTTTATAATTTCTCAATGACAGAAACGGTCATATATTTTACTTTCAGAGATTTTAATTTCATCTGTCGGACAGTTCAAATTCAAAAGAAAAATTCTCGTTTTGCAGTCGGAAATTCTCAAACTGCAAGACAATTTATAATAGTAGTAAACAAAATTAAACTAAGTTTGAAGAACGCCAGTAAAATATAAAAAACAGATAGGCTTTTGTTCTATCTGCTTTTTATGGCAGAGGGGAAGAGATTCGAACTCTCGGTGAGGTTACCCCCACACAACCTTTCCAAGATTGCACCTTAAGCCACTCGGACACCCCTCTAGGTTTTCTCTAATGATTATCATTTAAACGTTGAGTTTCGTCAAGTTCTATGACTTCATTTTGATAATATTCTTCAGTTTTTTCAACAGAATGAATTTTTGCATCAGCAAGTTTTTCCAGAACTTTTGCATAATCCATACATTTTTTGCCTTTTATACCTTCTGTTTCCATTTGTATAGAGCCATCAGGCATAAGTCTTATTTTTATTTTACCCATAAATTGTACCCTTATACATCAATTGTCAGAACTATCGAATTATCTTCCATTACAGTTTCACTTTCAAGTCGCATATTCTCTTGTTCTAAACGTTCTTTAATCTTGTTATAAGTCATTTCTTGAATATTTAACCCATACTCATCGTTCAAATCGTTAATCATGTCTTCGCACTCAGCTTTATCTGAAACTTGTGTCACATCAAGGGTATAGCCATTTGAACCATCTTTTTTATAATAAATCATTTCCATACCAAACAACTTACAAGAAACTTCATCACCATTTTCTTGAATTTCTTCTGCGCCGTGCTCAATTAGAGTGTTTAGCAACATCCCCTTGTCTGTGTAGTTTGTTGTATATGTATAAACCGCCGTAAACATATCGTTAATCAAACGTAAATCACGACCAGCAGCAATATTTAGTTTTCTAAATATTATTTCAGCTTCCTTTGTAATAGCTGCATTATTAGAACCAGAAAACTCCGCAGTAAAATACCCATTTTTCAAAACCCAATTTAGTGTAGCATTACTATTTTTCAAAGGTGTTTGGCAATCTGCCTCATAAAACAGGTAATTTGCTTCTTTCAAATACCCTCTGAGCTCCTCTGGTTTAATATTTGTTTGGATTTTTAAATTAGTAAGACCATATGTAATATTTGTCCCCTGAACAGCACCAGAAACTCCGATATTCAAAATAGTAACTTTCTGTTCAACTTCAAGCGTGAATGTTTTATCTGAACTCTCTTTGAAATATTTAACACTTTGTCCGTTTAAAGTTGCAACAACTTCATCGTCAGTAGTTGAAAAGATTTCAGTAGCACCTTCTTTTTTTAGCGCAGAATAAATCTCAGGCATTGATTGATAAGTTGTGTCATACTGATAATAAAAATATTCACTAGACTCAATCAATCTTACATTACGATTAGCAACCTTATCTAATTCTGTAAAAAAATGCTCTCCAAACACCTGCAAAGATTCAGAATCACAGTTACCAGTCAAGTTAGCAACCATATATTTGCCGTGATTAATCCATTGAACTTTTAACCCTGTATTCATAAAATAAGGTACGTGAATTCTTTGCTCAGGACAACCAAGTTGCATCATTAGAGATGAAAGTTCTTGATAAGTAATATTTGTCAAAACTCTAATTCTTTTAAGATTTTGAGTTGCAACAGTTTTATTTGTAACTGTTTCATCAGCGGCGACACGAAGTTTTTCAGACTTTGCATCTTCTGGATTTATTAAAAAAGCCATAGGGTAAGCAACTAAAGTGATAGACATTTACTTAATTTCCCCCTAAACATCCAAAGCTCTTCCGCCACGAGAGTTGTTAACATCAGAACCATCCTCAACATTAGTTGAATATTCAGCCAAATCATCTTTACGAGTAGCTGCAACAGCTCTAACATTCGCCCATTGACGAAGCCCTAAAATCTGTTCTTTTTGAGTTACAGAAAGCGGTACAACGTTTTTAATTGTAGCCTCTAAATCAGCAAATTCTAAAGGTCGTTTATTGAAAAATGCTTCATATAATGCAGTAATTACAACTTGTTCAATTTCCGCACCAACAAAACCTTCAGTCATATCAGCAAGTTTTTCAAGTAACTCTTCATTAACTTCCAATTTGCTAGAAACTTCTTTATCTTTTAATCTTTTTGCTAGATGAAGCTTGAAAATTTCTTTACGTTCTCTATGGGTAGGTAGGTCAACAAAGAAAATTTCATCAAAACGACCTTTTCTTAACAACTCAGCTGGAAGCCCGCTAATATTGTTTGCAGTAGCAATAACAAATACTGGAGCCGTTTTTTCTTGCATCCAAGTTAAGAAAGTACCAAAAATTCTTGATGAAGTCCCGCTATCACCATTTGACCCAGAACCCATACCACTTAAACTTTTTTCAATTTCGTCAACCCAAAGAATCGATGGTGCAACAGCTTCAGCGGTTTTAATAGCTTTTCTCATATTTTCTTCAGAACTACCAACTATACCAGAGAAAATTTTACCAAAATCTAATTTCAAGAGTGGTAATTGCCATGCGGCACTCATAGCTTTTGCAGTCAAACTCTTACCACAACCAGGAACCCCAGTAATCAAAACCCCTTTTGGCGCTGGTAAGCAATATTTCTTAGCTGATTCTGACCAAGAATTGTTACGCTTATTCAACCAGTTCTTAAGATTTTCCAAACCACCAACATCTGAAATTTTAATATCAGTATTAATAAACTCTAAAATACCAGTTTTCTTAATTACTTGCATTTTTTCACTAAGAATAATTGACAAATCTTTGCCATCAATTTTGCCATCATTAACCATTGATAGAGCAAAAGCATTTTCAGCTTCTTGCAAAGTCAAACCTAAAGCAGCTTTGCAAAGTTTTTCTTTACCTTCATCATCTAAGTCAGAAGTATCAATTTGATTATTTTGAGTAACCATTTTATCTAACTTAGCTTTGATTTCTTCTAATGTTGGCAAAGGTAAATCAACAATAGTAATTTCTTTTTGCATAGATTCTGGAATAAGAAGTTCTGATGCCACAAATATAACATTTTTTCTAAATTTACTTGTTTTTAATTCCCCAATAATATCTCTTAAACGTCTAACAACATTATAATCAACTTGGCGACCTTTCACCCCGAAATAAACGTGAAAATCGCACATTACAAAGACCGCATTTTTATTACAATCACGAATAAAATCAATAGCTTTATCAGGACTACTTGTTCCTTCAACTTTTTTGCCATCAAGTAAAAAACCATTAGTTTGTGTCCAAACATAAACTTCACGAGGAACACGAATTAATTTTTCTGATTTCGCAAGTTTTTTGATAACAGAAAGAGCTCTTTCTTCTTCCCACGTTGTGATATAAATATATGGAAATCTTGCTCTAAACAATTTTGATAGTTGTGATGTAATATTGTTAGTCATAGTTATAAACCTCTCATTGGCTTTATTTTACATTATTTTTGCCAAGTTGTAAACAGAAATTTCTTCTAATCTGGTCAAAATCCCCCATACCATTGATTTCTAACTTTCCATCTTCTCCAATCCTAGCTTCTATTTTATTTTTATATCGAGAAATTATTTCTTGGTTATAAAAATCGGTTAGGAATATATATCTTTGATTAGAGGAACCAACCCAAGGTCTTGATAAATCAAACTTATCTTGCTCGAAACCTCCATCAATAAGTAAATCAATACTAGACAAAAAAAGATTTACACCATCATCATTTTTTGATTGTAATTCCTCTAGCGTATAACCTGTAAAACAAAGAACAGAAAGTCCTAAACCTTTTATTTTTATGGATAATTCAGCTAACTCATCTGCTTGTTCAAAAGGTTCACCACCTAAAAAAGTAATTCCTTCGATATCTTGAACTTCTTTTATCTGATTAAACAAATCATCAACAGAATATTTTGTCCCAATCCCAAACTCCCAAGTATCTTTCGCCCAACAGTTTGGGCAGTGTTTTTTACACCCTTGAACCCAAATACAAAAGCGTTTTCCAGGACCTTCAACTTGAGTATTTTTTAAGAGTTTAAACACATCAATCATTAGAAATCAACAACCCTACCATCTGAAAGTTCATCGTCATCAGATTTTTCAACTGGTTTACCTATAACAATCATTGGTTTAATTTTTTGTACAAAATGATCCTTTACATTTGCAACTGCAAAAAACTCATCATCGGATTTAAACAATCCATTCAAATCCCTGTGTTCGACAATCTTTTTAGCTCCAACAATATTTATACCAGGCAAAATAGCAATTTCACTAGCTGTCGCAAAGTTAACATCAATTTTATTTGAACCAGAAGAAAGAATATCCCCTAAGTCACTAAACTGTTGAACCTCAGCTTCTTTTGGAACATATGCAACTTGCTCTTGAATATCTGAAAGATTAGTAAAAGCAACCTCTTTTTGAGCTTTCGGAACATACTGTTTTTGTTCTTGAATATTATCAATATCAACAAACCTAGCCCCTTTATCATTGACTTTGTTAGAGCCCTCAGCGAAAGAATCCGCTTGAATACCACCCATTTCAACAAATTTTGGACCTTGATTTGATCTGTCAATTCTCATTTCTTTTTTCTTTGGAGTTTCTGGCATATCAAGAGTAATTATCTCAACATTTGTATCGTAGCTATAAAAAGTAGCCAAGGATTCTAAAGTCATATAACTATCAAAAACCTTACAAACTCTATGCCAAGCCTTATTTACATTAAGTTTACCTTTTTGCAAAGTAAACATTCTTTTTGCGCGTCTTTTATCGGCAAAATTATCCATTACAACAAGTTTTTCATCTGGGGTATAGATTATTGTAACATTTTCATTATGCAAAGCATTATCCCTAAGTACAAACTGCCTATTCACAAGTTTAATACTTGTCTTGTATATAAGATTTAAGAAGAAATGCCTTACAATAAAAAATGTAATAGCACACAAAACCACAATAAACAAACCCATTTTAAAGGCTTCTGGGCGTTCTAAAAACAGAGCAATAAGAAACGCAATAAGCGCCATCGCTAAGTTAAAACCATGATTTCTTCGACGATAAAACATAATACAACAATATCACAGATTACAATATTTCAATGATGTAAATAGATGATTTTATGCTAAAATCAAACTATGCAAAAGAAAGTTTCGACACTAAATAAACCTCTTAATGGTGAAATTACTATTCCTGCGGATAAATCAATTTCGCACAGAGCAGTAATGTTTTCTTCACTTGCAAAAGGTACATCTATCATTAGAAACTTCTCAGATGGTCAAGATCCCCTTACAACTCTAAAAATTTTCAACCAACTCGGAATTGAAAGTGATATTAAAGAAAATGAGATTATTATTAAATCAACAGGCAAACTAAAACAAAATAATTTACCCCTTGATTGTGGTAACTCTGGAACTACAATGCGCCTAGTTTCTGGGATTTTAGCTGGTCAAAATTTTAATTCTGTTTTAATTGGCGATGAAAGTCTTTCAAAACGCCCTATGAAAAGAATTATCGAACCTTTAACACAAATGGGAGCAATTATTGAAGCTAACGAATATAAAGCTCCATTAAAAATCACTGGTCAAGACTTACACGCAATTGATTACACATCACAAATAGCTTCAGCTCAAGTTAAGTCTTGTATTTTACTTGCAGGATTAGGGGTAAATGATGGAATTACATCTGTCACAGAGCCATACGTTTCAAGAAATCATACTGAACTTATGCTAAAAGCTATGGGGGCAAACATCTCAACTAATGGAACAAAAGTTTCTATCCAAAAATCCGAACTTTCACCAATAGAAATTAATATTTGCGGTGATATTTCATCAGCTGCATATTTTATCGTTGCGGCGTTAATTGTTCCAAATTCAAAAATAATACTAAAAAAAGTTGGACTAAATCCAACAAGAACAGGAATTTTAGATGTTGCACAAAAAATGGGGGCAAATATCAAAATTCTTGATGAAAAAGAAGTTTATGGAGAAAAAGTTGGGGATATCCAAATTGAATACTCAGAATTAAATGGTTGTGAAATATCAGGTGAAATTATTCCACGACTTATTGATGAAATACCTATTATCGCAGTTCTTGCAACTCAAGCAAAAGGTAAAACTGTTATAAAAGATGCTCAAGATTTACGTAACAAAGAATCTGACAGAATTACAGCCGTTGTAACTGAGCTAAAAAGACTTGGTGCAAATATTGAAGAAACACCAGATGGTATGATTATCAGGGGTAAATGTAATTTATTAGGTGACACTGAAGTTGAAACTTATCACGACCATAGACTTGCTATGAGTTTATATGTTGCAGGCTTGATCTGCGAAAAAGAAATTTTAATTAACGGATTTGAATGGGTAAATATTTCATTCCCTACATTTGAAGAATTATTTAATAAGCTAATCTAAACTACTCTTTTACCCCACCTTGCAAAATATCATTAATGAAATATTTTTTACCTAACAAAAACACGCCTACAACTGGAATTGTACAAACAACAGAACACGCTAACAAATCACCCCACAAAGTAAGTTCCCTAAAACTACCCTTAAATATTGCTAAACCAACAGGTAAAGTTCTCATAGATTCTGTATTAGTAACAATCAATGGCCACATAAAACTATTCCAAGTAGTTACAAATGTGAATATTGAAAGTGTTGCAATCGCTGGGATTGATAATGGTAATGCAATTTTGAAAAATGTAGTAAAGATATTACACCCATCGATTTTAGCTGACTCTTCCAAATCTTTTGGCAAACCTAAAAAATATTGCCTCATCATAAATATACCAAAACCACCAAACAACCCAGGTAATATCAAGGCTTGATAGGTATTTATCCACTCAAGTTGACGCATTAAAAAGAACAATGGAATAATATTCACTTGAGGTGGAACAAGCATTGTAATAAGAATAATTAAAAACAAAGCATCTCTGAATTTAAACGTCAATCTTGCAAAAGCATACCCAGCCAACGCAGAAAACAAAACTTGTCCAATAGTTGTAACAACTGCGACAAACAAACTATTCACAAAATATTTCCACATAGGAATTTTTTCAAATACACTAGAATAATTTTCCAAAGTTAAAGGCGAATAAAATAATTTGCCACCTTGATTGAAAATTTCACCATTTGGAACAAGCGAAAGATTTATCATTGCAAAAAACGGATAAAGCATTGATATAGCAATCAACACCAAACAAAAATAACCAAAAATCTTTCTCCAATTTTTCATAAAAAAATTATATCATATATTGCAAAATATTAGCAAAAATTCATCTTCACAGACTTAAAACAGATATGAGAATTCTCCCCCTTTCATATAACTTATTTCTGCAAAATAAAATCCAGCAAAACCATTCATCTTTCACTTCCAAAACAGGTCTTAAACAAGATGAAGTGAGTTTTAGTGGAAATTCTGAGATGAGTGATGATGAGTACGCAACTAAATATAAATCCGTAACCCAACAGCTTTATACAAGACTTAAACAAGAGAACTTAGATGTTGCAAAATTCAAAGATTTCCCAATCTATCTTGAAAAAGATACTGTTGATTTTGCTCAAACTCTAATCAAAGATAAAGATTTCCCAATTCATCTTATAACAAATGTTATCGGTGAAATCAGTGGTGTAGATTTACTTAAACCATACGTAAAAGAAAATTACAAATTATACGTAAAAATGTATAACCAATGTATAAATAACCCAGATAATTATACCCCACTTCACCAAGCTACACTAACCAAAGACGATATTGATAAATTCTTTGATAAAAAAGCAAAAGATCTTTTAATTTTATCTGGACTAGGAGATGAAGAATTAAATGACATCATATTAAGAAAAAGATTTGATAAAGCTCCAGAATACCTAAAACAAGTATCACAATTATTCAAGTTCAAAAAATATGAACTTCTAAAACAAGGACTAAAATGTAAAAATCCAAATGGGCAACCTTTAAAACCAAACCAAAAACTTGAACTACTTGAATTGTTTAATGCTTATGGTGTAACACACACCGCTCCAACTATCATATCTGATATGGTAAAATCTGGGACTCTAAATATCTCTCAACTAAAAGAAAATCTTTTCGATCAAATTTGGCAAAGTTGTGAATATTCAAAAGATGATTTAGCACAAATACCTAAGAAAAAACTATATTCTTGGGATATGACATACTTATATCTAGTTCCAAGACACTTACAAACTAACAGAAGCGACTTTATCGATATTATAAAAATGGGAAATTCAAGGAAGAATTTCAAAACAATTATCCTTGATAAAACAAACGAATTTGGACAAAATAACGAAAAAACAAGAAATAGATTTAAACATCAAAACCTTGATTTTGCAAAATGGTTTACTCCTCCACAAGAAATTAATCGACGTCTTGTAATTAATGACCATAACGCAGGTATCCTAGAAAATACCTGTATCCAGTTTGAAGAAAACGTTAATCTATTAAGAAAAATTCGTGTCGGAGATAAGTTTCCTGTAAAAATCTTCATTGATAAAAGGTACAAAAATTTCATACAAGATGACGAATTTGTCGTACCTGAAGACATTAGAAATAACAGAGTAAAACTTAGACATCTTATAAGCGGCTTCAAAGAAGATATGCGCCCTGTCGCAGAAAGAACAGTTAATAACGCAAATAACAACAAAGACCACGCAACATTAGAACGTGCAATGTTAACTATGACCATACTAAATCACTTAGACGGACTAATTGTATCTGCGTGGGAAATTCCAGAAAGTTTTGAACTTCATAGAAACTTAGACTTAACAATAAAAATGTGGGATAGAATTCCGCAAAAAGATTTATTCCAAGGAAATTATTCAACCTGTTGTATTGGTATGGGTGAATTTAACGCACAAGCAATGACAACTTATCTAAGAAATACTGCATTTAATATGATAGAAATTGTTGATAATAATACCTCTAACACAATAGGAAATGCTTTATGTTATTACGCACTTGACGGGGACAAAAAGCCTATTTTAATCCTTGATAATATCGAAATAAACAACAATTTCAAAGCAACACAAGATGCAAGACAACATATCCGCAATGAAATTTTTGAATACTGCAAAAACTTAAATAAAATTGTAGCAAAAGACGAAAACATACCGATATATTTAGGTGGTTCATATAACGATGTACCAACATACGATTTAGAAGAATTTGAAGATAAACATATTACTCTACTTGGAAAAGTTGATACAAATATGACTTACCTTGATGCGTTTAAAGGATGGGTTACAGATAAAGTAATTCAAGGTAATATCCCATTATTAAAAGCCCAATAAACTAAAACTTTACAAGAAACATTTAAAGGTTTATAATTTAGCTATGAAATTTCTAGAAAAATTAAATCCTAATGATGAGTCTAAATTTTATGTAACGGGAACAATTTTCACGATTGTTGCACTATTTGTCTTGACTGGTGTGGTATTTTTATTACTTATCGCCAACAAACTCGATATTGTAATGTCACAACCCGCAGACGAAACCTATACATATTTCATTTCAATTATGGACAAAATCCTAGGAATATTAACATTATTAGTAATTTTGCCATTATCAATTTATCAAATTTTTTCAAAAAACAAACAGGACATCGATAAAACAATTAGTTTTGTTGCTGTTGGAATAATATTGATTTTCGTTGTTGGATTTTTTGGTGGACAACATTATTATTTCAAGAAATACGCAGAAGGGGAATTACAATACTCAAAACTATTCTGCAAATCATCTTTTGAAACAAAAATGTTTGATAAAGTAATAGAAAAACAAGGGAAATTTCCACCTCAAATGTGCCAACCCCGCCCTAAAAAACATAAAAGATAATATTTCATTGACATAACAACCTCTCCATAATATAACTAAATTATAGTTTTTCAGAATTAAGTTCGCTAAGTTGCGAAGAGAGGTTTATGATGACCAAAGTAAGTTGCGTTGTGCCAATTTACAATGCTTTGGATGACGTAAAAATATTATTAAAATCTATTTTGGATAATTTTAACTTTGATTTAGGGGAAGTAATATTAATCAACGATTGTTCTTCTAAACCTGAAACCTCAGAGTTTCTACAAGATTACACAAAGCAACATCCTGAACTTAATTACTATGAAAATGAACAAAATCTTGGGTTTGTCAAAACTTGTAACAGAGGGATGCAACTTGCAAGCAACGAAATCGTAGTTCTGTTAAACAGTGATACTATCATCCCAAAAGAATTCTGTGAACGCATAATAAAATGTTTTAATTCTGATGAAAAAATTGGTATTGCATCGCCAATTAGTGCACATTCTCCAGCATATTTTATACCTTTACCTAAAGGTATGACCATTGAAGAAATGAACCAAAAATTGCGTTCAAAACATAAATGTTCATACCCAGTAATCCCAAACGCAGAAGGATTTTGTTTTTGTATAAGAAAAGAAGTCATTGAAAAACAAGGTTATTTAGACACAGTTTGGGGAAAAGGATACCACGAAGAAGTTGATTTTGCTTATCGAGCTATCACAAACGGCTGGAAGAATGTTTTAATTGATGATTTGTATGTTTTTCACAAAGCAGAAGCCTCATTTGGTAAGAACAACAGAAAACAACAAATTCAAAGAAATAACGAAGAATTCAAAAAACGCTGGTGTGGATTTAGAGATAAATATAGCTTAGAAAACAATCTTGAAAACCCTATGCTTCAAATAGATAAAGAATTACACGTACTATTTCAAGATAGAGAACTTTTAAGAACTCCAGCTCAATACATTTTCTCAATAAAGAAAACTAAGACAAAAATGGAAAAAGTTTTGACTATTCTTGGTTTACAATTCAAATTAAAAAAAAACTTAAATAAACAATTCCGTTTTCTTGTACATTTACACCTTTATTATCACGAACAATTGGATTTTATGATTGAAAAACTAAAAAACATCCAAGATTGCGATTGGGATTTGTACGTAACAATCAATGAAAATAACGAAGAAAGTTCTAAAAAAATTTTAGAATTTAAACCTGATGCAAAAATCATCCAAGTTGAAAACTTAGGTTTTGATGTATTACCATTCATTAAGGTTATAAGAAGTGTTAATATTGAAAATTATGATTATGTACTGAAAATTCATACAAAAAACACCAGAAAAAATTGTAATATACAAGATTTTAGATACAATGGAAAACACTTAAAAGACACCTTCTGGAGAGATGAATTACTAAGCGCATTGATAAACACAAAAAAACGTTTCTCAAAAAATATTGGAATACTTTCTCAAGATTCAAATATTGGAATGATAATTAACAAGACTTTCTTTATGAATTTAAGAGATTATATTCCAGAAGAAACTTATTTATTAGATGAGCTTAAAACAAGATTAAACATAAATAGTTCATATAACAAATTTTTGGCAGGAACGATGTTTATCATAAAAGCCGACATACTAAACAAAGTCATCAATTCTGACTTAAACGACAATGATTTTGTTATTGATAAAGAAATTTATAACACAGGTAGCAAAGGTACAACAGCACACGTAATCGAAAGAATTTTCACACTTCTAACAGATGAAATGGGTTATAAAATCTATGCAATACCTAATCTAAACATGGAAATTTATGGTTTTGGAAGAAGTTTAATCAAAAATATATTCTCCTTAAAAAACTCTGGAGATAAATCTCACAAAATCATCACTATACTTGGATTTAAGTTAAAAATCAAAAAGAAATAAAAATCTAAATAATTAAATAAAAGTTAAGTTACAATGACTTTCTGAAAAATAACGTTAAAATAAAAATACAAAGTTATTTGATGAATGGAGTTGATGTATTATGTTAGATTTTGACAAATTTACCAATTATTCACAAGAAATCCTTTCTAGTGCCAGTAATTTAATGGCTTCACACAAAAATTCTCAAATGGAGCCTGAACACATTATGCTTGCAATGATAAAAGATAACGGAATAATTAAAGATTATCTAACGGAACTGAGACTACTAAATCAAAACTTTATCAATAAAATCGTATCAAAAGTAGAAAATTTTCCTAAAATATCAGGACCAATAAATCCTCAAGGGTTATATCTTTCAAATGATACAAGACGACTTTTAGAAATCGCAATTGAAGAATCGGAAAGAATAAAAGACGATTTTGTAGGAATTGAATCTATATTACTTGCAATGACAAAACTTGATAATAGTTATATCAAAACCTTATTACAAGATGTAAATGTTAATTCAAATTCAGTTCTTGGTGTAATGAAAAAGATTAGAGGTAATAAAAGAGTGGACAACAAAAACGCTGAAGAAAATATGAAAGCCTTAGAAAAATATTCAACAGATTTAACAGATTTAGCTCGCAAAGGTAAATTAGACCCAGTTATTGGACGAGATGAAGAAGTTAGAAGAATTATACAAGTTTTAAACCGACGCACAAAAAATAACCCTGTCTTAATTGGGGAACCTGGGGTTGGTAAAACTGCTATTGTTGAAGGTTTGGCACAACGTATCATTAGAGGTGATGTTCCAGAAAGTCTAAAAGATGTTAAATTAATTTCTCTAGACTTAGGAGCATTAGTTGCTGGTGCTAAATTTAGAGGCGAATTTGAAGAACGATTAAAAGCTGTATTAAAAGAAGTTGAAGACTCAAATGGTGAAATCGTAATGTTTATTGACGAACTTCACACAGTAGTTGGAGCTGGCTCAACAGAAGGCTCAATGGATGCAGGTAATTTACTAAAACCAATGCTTGCTCGTGGAGTTTTACGTACAATTGGAGCAACAACAATTAATGAATACCGAAAATATATTGAAAAAGACCCAGCTTTAGAACGCCGTTTTCAACCTGTTTTGGTAGATGAACCATCCGTTGAAGATACAATTAGTATTTTGCGAGGTTTGAAAGAAAAATACGAAGTTCACCATGGCGTAAGAATTTTAGATAGTGCAATTATTGAAGCTGCAAAATTATCTGATAGATACATTACAGACAGATTTTTACCAGACAAAGCTATCGATTTAATTGATGAAGCGGCAAGTTCGCTTCGTATAGAAATCGATTCTATGCCTGAAGAAATTGACTCACTAATGCGTCAAAAAATGCAACTTGAAATCGAACGTGAAGCAATCAAAAAAGAAGAAACAGACGAAGCAAGAGCAAAAGTCGAAGATATTTCAAGACAAGTTGCGGTACTAGATAACAAAATCAACACTATGAAAACCCAATGGGAACAAGAAAAAGCATCTATCACATCAGAAGCTGACATTAAAGATGAAATCAACAACGTAAAAAATAAAATCGAAGAAGCGGAAAGAAATACAGACCTTCAAACTGCTGCAGAGTTAAAATACGGCAAACTATTAGAACTTGAAAAACAACTTAAAGCTTGCCAAAACAAAGAACAAGTTGAAAATAAATTCCTAAAAGAAGAAATCACAGGTTCTGATATAGCTGAAGTTGTTTCAAAATGGACTGGAATCCCTGTTACAAAACTTGTAGAGTCAGAAAAACAAAAATTATTAAATATGGAAGAAATTTTACACAAACGACTTGTGGGACAAGAAGAAGCAGTTGATACAGTATCAGACGCTATTCGTAGAGCTCGTTCTGGTTTAAAAGATCCAAAACGTCCAATTGGAACATTCTTATTCCTTGGACCAACTGGTGTAGGTAAAACCGAACTTGCAAAATCTTTAGCTGAATTTATGTTCAACGACGAAGATGCCCTAATCAGAATTGATATGTCCGAATATATGGAAAAACACAACGTATCAAGACTTGTTGGCGCACCTCCAGGATATGTTGGATATGAAGAAGGTGGACAACTTACAGAAGCAGTTAGAAGAAAACCATATTCTGTTGTACTTTTTGATGAGATTGAAAAAGCACATCCAGACGTATTCAACATTATGCTACAAATCTTTGATGACGGACGTTTGACAGATTCAAAAGGTCGTACAATTGACTTTAAAAACACTCTTATCATTATGACAAGTAATATCGGTTCAGACGTAATCTTAGAAAACACACTAAATGCTATGCTTTCACCTGAACAATTTAACGACACAAAAGATAAGGTTCTTGAAGTCTTAAGAGGACAATTCAAACCTGAATTTTTAAATAGAATCGATGAAACAATATTCTTTAAAGCATTGTCATTACAACAATTGAGCAGAATTGTGGATATCCAAATGAATTACTTGAGAAATTTACTAAAAGAACAAGAGTTAGAATTCACTATCACAGATGATGCTAAAGAATTTCTTGCCACTCAAGGTTTCAACCCAGTATATGGTGCAAGACCACTAAAACGAGTAATCAGACAAATGGTAGAAAACCCATTATCTAAAGCGATTTTAGGTCAAAATTTTGCAAAAGGTGATGTAATAAAAATTGACCTTGATAACGATAAGCTTACTTTTAATAAATAACTATACAACCGAAAGGGCAGGGTCCTATGACCCCGCCCAGCTTATATAAAATGTAATATTGCTAAGAAATTATGCTAGTAATGCTTCAACGATTTTTGCGTTAGTTTCAGATCTTCTTACGTTTAGTAAGTATTTTTCAACTTGTGCTGAAATTTCTTCTTCTGTAACTGATGTATATTTAACGTCTAATGATTCTACATAAGATTTTACTGTTACCATTTCATATTTGTTTGTCATAATTTTATCCCCTTTTTATTATTTATTGTTTTTCCCTTACATTTATATAAAGTATTTTTGAATTTAATAATTGCGTAAATTGTCTATAAAAAGTATATAATTTTACATAAGTTTACATTTCAACAGTTAAAAAAATGAACCAGTTGCATTTTCTACTCGTTATATACATGTAAGGAACGAAGAAAAAGAAAATGGAGGTACATTATGAAAAAAATTATAGCTACCGCTTTATGTTTAACACTAGGCGCACCTTGCTTTGCTGCTGGACCTATGGGACCTCATCACTCTCCACGTCCTGTTGTTCATCACACAACATACGTAACTCATAATGTACCACCTCGACATAATATGCACAGAGGATACAGACATCATCACAGAATGTCACCAGGTGCAAGAACAGCAGTTACCGTGGCGGGAGTTGCAGGCTTAGCAATGGTAATTGCCGCAATCGCTGATTAAAAATAATACCTACTTAATCTTTTAACCTTAATACTATTCTTAATCTACACACCCCGAAAACTATTCCAAAACTCCATACAATGGAACCTCTCAGCTCTACCTGAGAGGTTTTCTTTTTATTCTTTGTAACAAAAACTTAACAATAGAGTAAAAAAATTAAAGTTTTACAAAACAACTACCGATATATAATTTGTAATCAAAACAAAACTAATTTTCCTCCTTTTCCCCTACTACTAACTAACCTACTTAAACGGAACCCACAAGGTTCCTTTTTTATTGACAAAAAATATTTTTAGAAGGTTTATAATAAATGTTATAAGGAGAAATCATGGAAACAGTAAAAATTGCCCCTATTAAAACAACAATTAAAAATAACGCAGTAGAGTTAAGACATAGCTTAGACACAAAACAATGGCCTAGCGAAAATGTAACTGCAGTAGCATACAGAACGCATTTACAAGATAGCATAAATCACCCAACAACAACTCGTCTTGCTCGTCAAAAATATATTGATAAGCCTTTCAAAGAATACGCTAACCAATACTGGAGAAATGAACAAATAGTTCTCAACAAAGACTCAGAAACCCAAAGGCTTTTAAAAGAATTAAAAGGGAAAATGAATAAATTATACCCTACAACTCAAAAAGCTAGAGAATATATGGTAAAAACTGGTCGAGTTGACTTTGATACTGTTAAAAAAGCTAAAGGTTATAACTGGTTTGATAAATTAAGAATAGTTTTTACAAGAATAAAATAAACAAACAAATAACACCAGAAAACGCCTCTTTAAAAGAGGCGTTTTTGTTATGTAACAAAAACTTAACAATACACGCAAAAAATTAAAGTTATCAAAAAATGTGTCGATATATAACTTGTAATTAAAACAAAACTAATTTTCCTCCTTTTCCCCTACTACTAACTAACCTACTTAAACGGAACCCACAAGGTTCCTTTTTTATTGCTAAAAATATGTGTTTCGTGTATTTTAGAAATAGAATTAGGGATTCACATATGAAAATAACAAATGCCCCACGAAAACTACTAAGATGGTTCAAACGAGAAAATGTATGGGCTAGAGAATTAAATCAGTATTTGATAGCAAACCCACAAACAAACAGAAGAGTGGGTTCACTTCCGTATGAATGGATAAAAGACTTTGAACCAAGTCAAAGAGCAAGAGTTACACAAGAAATTTGTGATGTATTTGAACGCTTTGCAATCGAAACAAAAGACTTATGTGAAGACGATTTTTATACAACACGTATGACTGTTAAAAAGATACTTGGAATTAGTCCAGTATTTAAAGAATTACAAACAACACTTAGAAGAATACTACAAAGAAAAGATATCTTTGTAGGTTACCTGGGTCAAGGTGCTGTTAAAATGTCATCAAAAATAGATGTTGGTGGAAAAGGTTATGCTTTTTCTATATTTAAAGATAAGGGATGCAGAAAAGGCTTCAAAAGCTATTACACACCAGGACATGGAAGAGGCTATGAACCACAAAATATATTTATGTGCTATTACAAAGGTGCTCATGGTAGAAATGCTAGACCTTTTATGTCATTTATATCAAACGAAAATGTTCTCGGTGGATTCACTTTAACAAAATACATTGACTACACACACCCTAAAAAAGGTCATAAAACCCCACTACAACGCTCAAGAGAATATATTTTCGATGGAGATTCACATAACCAAATCCATGGTATAAGTATTGAGGCAGGTGGCAAAAGCGCTAATGAAAACTACATATTTGATAAACACGATAGAGAAATCTGGTATAGATTTGCCAATATAATATCTGGATACACTCAAGGTATGTTTTTCGTTAACGGAGTAGGTGGCATTACGACTCAAAATTTCTTATTAAAGCAAGCAAAAGCAGGTGTTGATATTTGTTCTAAACAATTCAAATCAAAATTAAGAGAAGAAATTACCAGATATTGTATCCAAGAGCATAAAAAAAGCGAAAATTTAACAGTAATTCAACAAACATTCTTATCTTTGCTTGAAAAAACAAACTTCAACTCCAAAGGATACAATTATCTTATTAATGAAGTTGGAAAACATATTAAACCATCTAGTGTACTCAGCGGACATAAAAACTTTGGCGAACAGATTGACGATATACTAAGACGAACAAATAGAAAAGTTCATCGACAAATACGTTCTGTCGAAAAATTAAGAAAACTAAAAACTGAACTTGAGCTTAGCGGGAATTGGGAAAGCATAAAAGCCTACCTCAACGCAGATTTTGCAAACTTAAAAGAAAGAAGTCATCAAAATTCAATGTATTATCCAACATTATTGGAAAAAGAATTAGACATAGATTTAATCAACTAAAAAGGCTATCTATTTCATAGATAGCCTTTTTTAATTCAATATACTAAATATTATAAACCAGTTGCAGCTGCTCCTGCAGAACCAGCAGCATCAGCTCCAAGTGAACCACTTATAAATGATGCTACCAATGCTACAAATACACCCATATAAGCAATAGCCGCTAAAATTGACAATACTTGAAGTCCTACATAAGTCCAACCAAACCAGCCAACTCTTTCATAAAGTTCACTACCATCTTCGTGAGTAAAATTACCAGAAGCGAGCATAATACCATCAATAAATGACCAAACCCAAGTAACAGGAATCAAACCAATTGCTGACAAACCAAACATTGCCCAAGCTGTACCAATTTTACCTGTATAAAATCTATGTCCACCAATAGGTCCAAAAAACCAGCAAAGTGACATTGCTGCCATCCAGTTTTTACCTTTTAATTCTTGTAATTCTGCCATATAAAGCTCCTTTCACTATATAAAATTAACCAGCAAACATTTTAACTAAACCTTGCAATCCCGCAAAAATAAAAGATAGAACTATAAAAAGACCAACAATCAATGCACATCCTGCATTGTGTCCTTCTAGTTCTTTGCCATCAGCATCTCTATATGAATTCATAACAAGTGCAATATTATCAATTAATGTCCAAATACCACAACCACCAGCTGTTAATAGTTGAATTACCCCAATAAAAACATAACCTGTATAAAAACGATGCACGCCCAAAAATCCTAAGAAAAAAGCAAGTAACAATGTTACAACATACGATCTTTGAGATTTTGGTGCTTGCCCCATATCATAATCCATACTCATAAATTTATTCTCCTATATTATTCCATAAGCATCTAACAATACAAGTGTTAAAATAATAGCTATAACAATCGGTATTGTAATAGTAATAGTTACACACAAGTTATCATAATCTTGCAATTCATTTCCATTCGCATCTCGAAACTTGTTGGTCCAAAGTGAAACCAAATCAATCAAGAACCAAATACCATAGCCACCACCTGTTAAAAATTGAATTAAACCTATTAAAGTATAACCTGTATAAATCCTATGAATACCAAAAATACCAAGAAAAAAACATAATAATAAAGTTGTACCATGTGGTTTCTTCTCTTCTTCTGGACCGATTATATCGATATCTTCTTCAACTTCGTACAAATCAAATCTCCATATTTTTCTTAATTCTAATCAAAATTATCAGTGTATATTTATAGCACAAATACAATTATTTACCAGTTGAACCAAAACCACCAGCACCACGAACAGTATCAGTTAGTTCTGTAACAACTTCTATTTTTGCCTGTTCATATTTTGCAATTACCATTTGAGCAATTCTTTCTTGTGGTTGAATTGTATATGCTTCATTTGAAACGTTTACAACCGCTACACAAACTTCACCACGATAATCTTCATCGATTGTACCAACACAGTTGATTAGAGTAATACCATGTTTAATTGACATACCAGAACGTGGACGAATTTGAGCTTCATAACCATGTTCTAATTCAATTTTCAAACCAGTTGGGATTAAAGTTCTTTCTAAAGGTTTTAATGTTACAGGTTCAGAAATTGCAGCACACAAATCCATACCCGCAGCGCCTTCAGTCTTATATTCTGGTAAAACTTCATTATGTGGCAATCTTTCAATCTTTAAAATTGTCATTCTTAACTCTCCTTACTTACTAATAAACGTATAATATATTATTTTTTCAATTTTGTAAAATCATTAATTAATATGATGGTCCAAAAGAATCTTCAATATTTGCGTACGTAACATTTCTTCTTGGAACATAAACATCCGCCTCAGGAGTCCTTTCCAAAGGTTTTTTGAACGCTTGAAGTATAAAATCAAAGTGCTTATTAAAATCATCAATACTTGATTCTACAAATTCAGTAGCCTTTTGGGTAGGTTTTGCATTTTCTTTTGCCCATTGAGCAAAAGGCTTTCCAAAAAAGTATTTATCAATAGTATTTAAACCTGATTTATATGACATTTTCCTTCTCCTTTATCTGGTAATAAGCCCCGCAAAAAATTACGGGGCAATTATGATTATACTCTTACAGCTTTCAAATCTTCTTCAATCTTAGTTAAGATTTCATCAATTTTTGAAGCATCTTTCACACCACCTTGTGCAAAGTTTGGTCTGCCACCACCATTTGCACCAGTGAATCTTGCAATTTCTCCAACAATTTTACCTGCGTTAACGCCTTTTTGGACAAAGTTATCAGAAACTTTAGCGATTACCATTCTTTCACTAGCAAGAACAATTACGCTATCTCCAAGCTTATTTGATAACAATTCAATACCAGCCTTAACTGCATCACCATCAAAGTTCTCAATTTTAGAGATAAATAATTTACCACCCTCAATATCTTGAGCTCTTGAAATAAATGTTGCAAATTTACCTCTTGCTTGTTCTTCTTTGACTCTTGCAAGTTCTTTTTGTAGTTCACGATTTTCTTCTGCTAATTTTTCAACACGTTCAACAACTTCATCAGTATGAGCTTTGAACTTAGATTCTAATTCACCCAGAACTTTTGCTTTATTATTCAAATAGCTTAAAGCGGAAGATGAAACTAAAACTTCAACACGTCTTGTTCCAGCCGCGATTGCACTTTCTGAAACAATTTTCACAAGTCTCAAATCTTTAAGTTGTCTAGCGTGAGTTCCTGCACAGAATTCTTTTGAAATACATTCACCATCTTTTTCAATCGAAACAACACGAACTTCATCGCCGTATTTCTCACCGAACAATGCAGTTGCTCCAGTTAATTCAGCTTCTTTAATACCCATAACTTTTGTATTAACACTGTAACCTTCGCCAATCCATTTATTCATAATATTTTCAACTTTAACAATCTCATCTGATGTCATTGCTCTTGAGAATGTAAAGTCAAATCTCATTCTATTTTCTTCGACTAAAGAACCAGCTTGTTTTACTTCATCACCTAAAACTTTAATCAATGCTGATTGTAATAAGTGAGCTGATGTGTGGTGAACTCTAATTTCTTCACGACGAGCTAAATCAATAGTAGCTTTCACAACATCACCGATTACAACTTCGCCATTCAAAAGTTCACATCTATGAACATATAAATCATTTACTTTGAAAGTCGTTAATACTTCAGCTTTCAAATTTTCAGATTCAATGATACCACTGTCACCAACTTGACCACCACATTCAGCATAGAATGGAGTTTTATCAAGTACGATATCAACAAAACCTTCACCTTCAACTTGAGCTAAGATTTTAGCAGTAGCTTCATTTTCTGAATAACCTAGAAACTCAGTTGAACCAACTTCTTGTTCGATTTTTGCATACTTAATATCACCAGTAACAGAAATCTTAGCGGTTGCAGCTTTTGCACGTTCTTTTTGTTCTTGCATAGCAACTTTGTAACCAGCTTCATCAACTTTTAATCCATTTTCTTCAGCTATTTCACGAGTCAATTCGAATGGGAAGCCATAAGTATCATATAGTTTAAATGCACTTTCACCATCAATATCTTTTTTCGCATCGATGAATTCATCAAGCATTTTATAACCTCTATCAAGAGTTTTGCCAAATCTTTCTTCTTCTTTCTTGATAGTATCAATAACTTTTTGTTTATTAGCAACTAATTCTGGATATGCTTCACCATAGTATTGAACAATAACATCAACCAATTTGTATAAGAATGGTAATTCCATACCTAAGATTTTTCCGTGACGTAAAGCACGACGTAAAATCATACGTAAAACATAACTTCTACCTTCATTTCCTGGGATTACGCCATCTGAAATCAAGAAAGAAACACATCTTGCGTGGTCAGTGATAATTCTTAGAGAAATATCAGTTTTTTCAGATTTCTTGTAAGGGACACCACTCATTTCACAAACTTTATCCATAATAGGTCTTAACAAGTCTGTTTCAAAAGTTGAAGCAACGCCTTGGCACACCATTGTAATACGTTCTAAACCCATACCTGTATCAACATTTTTCTTATTAAGTGGAGATTGGTTACCTTCTTCATCTTGATATAATTCTGTAAATACCAAGTTCCAAATTTCAACCCATCTATCACATTCACAAGTATCGATACCACAATCATCAGAACATTTGAATTGTTCACCTAAATCATAGTGAATTTCTGAACAAGGTCCACAAGAACCAGACGCCCCTGGAGGTCCCCAGAAGTTATCTTTTTTACCTTTACGTTTGATACGTTCAGCTGGAACACCAACTTCTCTCCAAATATCAAATGCTTCATCATCAGTTTCAAAAATAGTAATCCATAGTCTATCTTTGTCTAACTTTAAAACTTCAGTTACAAATTCCCACGCCCAAGGAATAATTTCTTTTTTATAGTAATCACCAAATGAGAAATTACCTAACATTTCAAAGAATGTATGGTGGCGAGGAGTACGACCAACATTTTCGATATCTGAATCCTTACCACCAGCACGAGCACATTTTTGGCAAGAAGTTGCACGAGCAGGCTCATATGGGCAAGGTTGAATTTCTAAAAACATTGGTAAAAATTGCAACATGCCAGCAGTTGTCAAAAGTACAGTTGGGTTATCTGGAACCAAACTTGAACTTTCCACAACAGTGTGTTGACGTTTATTTTTAAAATAATCTAAATATAATTTTCTAATTTCGTTTCCGGTTAGCATAATATTTCCTTTTCATTACTAATAAATATCTAGAAATATTATACGATAAACATACAAAACAAATTAAATATATGGCGGAATGTTAATTAGATAAATATTATTTTTTAAATCTAGCAACAAATTTATTTGCTTTTTCTAAATCATCTTTAGTTAGACACGCCATTGCTGAATCAATCACTCTTATTGCAAGTGCAACTGTTGTATTATTCAATTCTCCTAAAATTTTCTCTTTCTGTGCAAGTTGAACTTGTTTTAAATTATCAGTAGCATTTTTTATCGCAACCCCTACACTCGAATTTTGTACATTTTCTATAACCCTATTCAATGTAGGATTTTCTGTTTTAAATTCAACAGGCTCAGATTGCTCATTCAATTGCAAACATTTGAACTGTGGGAAATGAAGCAAAATAAATTCTGATAAGCATTTACTTTGATTTACTGGATTATTTTTATCAAAAAACCACAAAGATAAACCTTCATTTTGATTGAAATCTTTTGGTTTTCTTATAACTTTTCCCATAGTTTCTTCAGTATAATTAAATATTCCCTCGTGAGTTGTAAATAATACATTATTCAGGACTTCCATAGATGATGTTTCCCCAACAATATCTTTTAGAGGAATTGGAGTAATAAGATATCTTTGCCCAACATGTTCTCCAAACATCCCACACCAGTCATTCATTACAGAATAATTAACTATAAATGAATAATTTAATTTCGGATTACAATCACAAACATCTAATAAATGAATACAACCAGGGGCATTAAAAGTATAAGTTTCTACTTTCTTACGATTAATGGTATATTCTTTTGCCGCTACAATTTGAGCTAATGCACCACCTAAAGATTGTCCCACAATTACAATTTTTCTTTTTGGATGTTGTTGTCTTACTGTTTTGAAAAATTTCCACGCATCATTGAATTGTTCATCAAAATTACAGGTAACTAAATTCATATCTGTCATAAAATCTTTCATTAAGGACTTTACATCGTTTTGATTTTCCCCTAACCCTGGTCTTTCTGTTCCTCTGTATGCAATTACTAATTCACCAGTAATTTTATTTTTGAATAGATTTGCCGCAAAACCTGTATTTGGATTTTTATACGAATAGTAATCAGTAATTCCTCTTTTTGACAACAAAGAGTCAACCACTACCTCTATTTTTGAATTATTAAATACAACTTTTTTCAATTTGTAATTTTTTAATTCCAAATAATAATCTCCACCATAAGCAACTTGTGCCAATTTTAAATAATCAGGGTTAATCTTCTTCTCAAACATTTTTATTCCTTCTCAAATACATTATTCTTCAAGCATATATCTAGGTATTGAATCTAAGTAACAAACTTTATCAACATCCTTTGGATCTTTAGCCAATTGAGCATTTACATCTAAGTATTTACCAAAACTATACGAATAATTTCTCGCATGCTCTAGTGAACCCATATTAGCTTTGATGACCTCAATTGGTGTACCATCTTGCAAGAACTTATCCATATCAAAAATCTTTTCAGCACCGCCACGAATTCTTGCATATACTTCCTTTAGTAAAGGAATCTTTTCGACATCAACTCCTTCATCTAAAATCGCATAAATTTGTTCCATAAAGTCTTCTTGTCTAGTAAATTCTGGTTGACCTTTTATTGGAAAACTTTCTGCAATACGAGCAAAATCCTCAACTAAAGTCACTCCATTTTTGAAATTAGCATTAGTTTTAGGATTAACCAACAGTTCAAACTGTGCAGAATCTCTTAAAAAGAATTTTGAAGTTAATTTACCCGCTTTATTTATTACTTCCTGAGCAAAATCTAAAGCACTAGGCGATTTTCTGGCAGCAATTGGGATATGAGCCATCAATAAATCCAGAGTATTAAATGGAGGAAACTCTAACTCTTCCATCATATCTACATCTTGAAAAGAATTCGCCTTTTTCTGAGATAATTCAACAGTATCTGCAATAAGACCAAAATGTTTTGGATTCATATGATCCAATTCGGGTAAAATTTGCTTAACCTCTGGCACTCGTCTTGCCCACAAATGAATTGACTCTCTTAATTCATCTACTGTTCTTTCATCAACTGCACGCTTAAATGCACCCATAGGCTCCCAACCTACAAATCTCATCTTTGGTGCTAATAGTTTTATAACCATATTTAGAATTACCCCCGAATCCTTTTGTGTAAATTATAGAATGAATAAGATAGAAAAAACCGCCAAAGTAATAAATATTAACAAACAAAACTTTTCTCAAAAATCTTGTATAATACAAAATTATGGCGATTAAAAATATTATAAAAAAATACAATGAAACAAATTTAGTAGTAAAAATTACTATCGGTATTATCTTAGGTACAATTTTAGCAATTTTAGTTCCAAAACTTTCTTGGATAGAAATGTTTGGAAACCTTTTTGTCGGTTCACTTAAAGCTATTGCTCCAATATTGGTTCTCATTTTAGTTTTAAGTTCACTTGCCCAAGGCGGCAAAAAAACTGATGGAAGATTTAGAACTGTTGTAATTTTGTATCTTATTTCAACATTTCTAGCAGCAATCACTGCAGTTGCTATTAGCTACATTTTCCCTATTGATTTAGACTTAAATATTCCTCAGAACACATTCCAAGCCATACCTCAGGGGGTGGATGAAGTTGTCCAAAATATGTTGGTAAAAATTGTAATTAACCCTTTATCATCATTAACAGAAGGAAATTATTTAGGTATTTTATTCTGGGCAATAATCTCTGGCATTGCGCTTAAAGATATCGCAAGCGAAAATACAAAAACAATGCTACAAGACTTAGCAAACGGCACCTCACAAATCGTAACTTGGATTATCAATTTTGCACCATTTGGGATTATGGGACTTGTTTTTAGTGCAGTTTCAACCAGCGGAATCGATATTTTCACTCAATATGGGAAACTATTACTTTTACTTGTTGGAGCAATGTCTTTTGTCGCATTAGTAACAAATCCAATACTTGTATTTTTTGCAACAAAACAAAATCCATACCCATTAGTTCTAAAATGCTTAAAAGAAAGTGGAATTACTGCGTTTTTTACCAGAAGTTCAGCTGCAAATATTCCAGTTAATATGAAACTTTGTGAAAAATTAAACCTAGATAAAAAAATGTACAGTGTATCTATCCCACTTGGTGCAACTATAAATATGAGTGGTGCTGCCGTTACAATTTCAATAATGACACTTGCCGCAGCTCACACATTAGGAATAGAAACCCCAATAACAGTTGCACTAATTTTAAGTTTACTTGCAACGTTTGGAGCCTGTGGTGCATCTGGAGTTGCTGGTGGGTCTTTGTTACTTATACCTATGGCGTGTTCACTATTTGGAATTCCAAATGATATTGCAATCCAAGTTGTCGGAGTTGGATTTATTGTTGGCGTTATTCAAGATAGTTTAGAAACCGCATTAAATTCATCAAGTGATGTTGTATTCACCGCAACTGCTGAATATTTTAAACTTAAACAACAAAGTGAAGAAATTCCAAAAATTTAATAAAAAGACACTTGAAACCGCTTAAAACATACGTTATAATATTAATAGCAGTTAAAAATACTGTCTTTTTGTTCATTTAGAATGGAAAGGGGCGAAGAGCCCCTTTTTATTTTGTAAAAATTTAATCCATCATTGATGCACTATTTTTGAAAATTTGGATTTCCGAATTCTTCTCCAATAAAGATTTTAAAGCATCTTTAGGTAATTCAATAGGAATATTGTGTCTATCCCTTACTTCTTGAGTTAAACCATTAATGGTACGAACGCCATACATAGTTTTACCTTTATCTAAAAAGATATAAAATGCACACCTTTCATCTTCCACTGAAATTGAGGCGTATAAATTACTCAAAGTACACCAATTTGTACCAACAGACAGCGCTCTAATATCTTTTACTGTTTCTGCAGTTTTTTTAGAATCACTTGAACCTAAAAATTCAACCCAACCAGTACGATTTTCAATATCTGGGAAATACTTATTCATTGCGGTTTCTTTTAGATATAATTCATAGTGCTTATAAAAGTTAAATTTTTCTATACCACATTTTAAACCAGCTTTAGTTTTTTGGATAGTTTTAACTAAAGCATCAAGATCTGGAAAGACCACATAAGTTGTATTCAGACGTTTTACATTTTCATAAATTAAATATTTCCAATAAATACTATTCCTATGTCTCGCTAAATCTAATTGCTCAATACACTCTTTCCAAGGTTGTAAAACCTGTTCAATTCCAAATTTTTCGTGAGGTTTAACAAGATCTGCATACTCATCAGCAACCCAAGATGTCAAATCATCTACTTTATTCATCTTTTCTAAAGGGGGATGATAAGTTTCACAAAACACCCGCTTAAAAGGTGTTAATTTGCTCTTTTTTAACATCCCAAAGCTAACATTATTCGAATAATAATTATTACAATCTATATACATGAAAACTCCAAATAATTGATGTTTTCGTATTAAACCACATAAAAAAATTTTTTGCTAATTATTTTTATAATTATTTATTTTACAATCAAGTACCCTAAATAAACTGCATACAACACAAGTAAAGAACAACCTTCCCATCTGGTAAGTTTTCTATCTCCACAAGTATATACAAATAGTAAAATTACAGAAATTATTGCAACAATACCATCTAAAATAAACGCAGGATCAAAACCAACAGGTTGAATTACACAAGTTAGACCCAATACAAATAAAATATTAAATATATTTGAACCGATAATATTACCAACTGCCAAATCTGGTTGTTTTTTCAATGCTGCAATTACACAAGTTACAAGTTCAGGTAAACTTGTACCGATAGCAACAATTGTTAAACCAATAATTCTATCAGAAATACTTAATCTATGAGCAATATCAATTGCAGAATTTACTGTCAAATCACTACCATAAACCAACGCAGCTAAACCTCCAACAATGCAAATTAACATCAGCCAAGGATTCATTGGCTTTGGCAAATCTTCTTGAGGTTCATCTTTTGAGCTTTGTGCCATTTTAAATAAATAAGCAAGAAATGCCCCAAATAAAAGAAGCATAATAACACCACAAACTCTATCTAACGTCTGTAAATAATACCCTGCGCCACATAATAATAGTGTTATAAAGAACACAAACGGCATTTCATATTTTACAGAATTTTTTTGAAGTTTTAAAGCACAAATAGCAGAAGTTAAACCTAAAATCAAAAGAACATTTGCAATATTACTCCCAAAAACATTACCTATTGCAACACCAGTGATACCTTTTAAGGCAGAATTTATACTAACACTTGCCTCTGGGGCACTTGTCCCCATCGCAACAATTGTTAAACCAATAACGATTTGCGGGATTTTAAACTTCATCGCAAGAGCACTTGCACCTTTAATAAAGAAATCCGCACCTTTTATAAGTAATACTAAACCAATAACTAAAATTAAAATACATAATAACATAATTTACCTCTTCTAAATATAAATATACCATTTATATCCTAAAAAAAATCATAAATATAATTGAAATCAATAAACACATTAACCGAAGTGACCAATGCCACTATTACTAAAAGGCTATAATCTATAACCACAAAGGAGGTAAATATGTTTTATAACGTTTTAGAAGCTAAGGATATGATTGAATTAGGTGAACAAAAATACAAGAAAGAAATTCTTTTACAAAAGGACGATAGTTGCTTTGATATCGTAGCTATTAAAAAAGAAGAAATTATGGATACCCACACCGCAGAAGCAGAAACCGCTTTGTATATGTTAGAAGGGGAAATTGAAATCCATTTTGATGCTGAAAAATTCATCGTTAAAAAAGGTGAGTTAATTATGTTTAAAAAAGACGACCAGCATAAAGTTCTGGCAAAAAAAGACAGTAAATTCTTCTTAATCAAACTATAACACACGAAAAAGCTCCTTATTTGGAGCTTTTTGGTTCTAATAAATCACCAAATTTTTCTGTAATAAACTTTAGACGTTCTTCATTTTTACCAAACATTTTTATAAAACGCCTATAATATTTTTTAAATTCACCTCTACTACCTGCTGCGAACAACCTTGTATCTATTTGTTTCGCATATTCATATAATGCTTGCAAACTTTTTTCGTATTCACCTTTCTCATAATAGCAATAAGCCTCAACATCTTGCATTTCTTCCATATCACTACCAGATAGTCTTGAATATATTTTCAACACATCATCATAATTTCTCTCGTGTTTTTGCTTGTTATAATATATCGCAACCAAATAACTTAACGTAAAAGAATCAATTTCACTATCTAAATCAAACTCTTTTAAAAGCTCATTTGCCTCTTTATACTTTTTTACCCCTTGTAAAGCAAAGCATCTCATTGCCTTAAAATACAATGTGTCAGGATAAAATTCTAAAGCCTCTTCCACTGCTTCTAACGTTTTCTTACGTTGCCCAAGTATGCCATAAGCTGATATATAATAAGCATATGCTTCTTCGTTAAAATGATCCCCGATAGATTCATATAGTTTTTTAGCTTTATTCAAATTTTTTAAAGATTTTTTAAAATCATAATAGCCAAGTGAATAAATCCCAGCTTTTACATAGTACGCATCTGGTTCATATTTATTTAATTTTATAGCTTTATCTGTATAAGCCAAAGCTACATCATATTGACCTTTTTTATCAGCATAAATATATGCCATTCTGCAATACATGTCAGCACATTTTGCATCTCTTTTTTCAGCTAACAGAAAAGATTCCAACGCTTTGTCATAATTATCCATCAATAAATAAGCGTAGCCTTTTCGATAATAACCAGAATAATTTTCCTTATCTAAAAATATATATTTATTTGCATATTCAACAGATTTTTTATGATTACCTAATTCACCATAAGCATACGAAAATTCAAAATAAAAATCAGATTCAGAATACCCTTTATCTTCAGCTTTTTTAAAAAACTTTATAGCATTTTCATAATCATTATTTACATAATAAATCCAGCCTTTGAAATACCAGTTGTAGCAATTTTTAGAATCTATATCAACAGCTTTTGTTGCATATTCAATAGCTTTAAGTAGATTTGATTTCCTATTATAAAGTTCTGAAATATGACGCATCATAGGTGGGTTTAAATCATATTCATTTTCTTCAGCCAAAAGATTATATTTTAAAGCATTGTCATAATCTTTTTTATCATCATACAATAACGCCATCAAACGATAAGGATATCCATATTCTTTATCAACTTTTATCGCTTTTTTAATATAATATTCAGTTAAATCATTATCTTCTTTTTCCGCATAATAAATGTACGCAATATAAGAAAACATATCTGCAGATTCGTAACCCTCTTTTTCAGCTTGAAGAAATTTTTCTAAAGCCATCAAATCTTTTTCTTGATGATAAAAATACATTCCCTCATTAAAAAGAGAATAACCTCGTTTTGAAGAACCATTATTCTTTGGTTTCTTCTTAAATTCTCTATTAAATTGGATAACTTTGTTATCTTCCAACCTAAATCTCCTTTATTCTATTTTTAATGAAAATAATAAGATTTTCAAGTAATAAAAAAGAGCTATGACAATTTGCCATAGCTCTTTTATTCATAAAATCAACTTACTGAGCATTTAAAATGCTATATGCAGCATCCCAACCACTCATACCACCTCTTGTTTTAAATTTTGAAAGAGTTGATGTGCTATTTTTCTTTGCTTTTGCCTGAGCTTTTGTATTTTTTGCATCTTGTTTTTTATTTGCTTGTCTATCAGCAACCACATTATTTGCATAAGTTAAAAAGTTTCGATACTCATTACAACCATAACCTGCTTTGACTTTTGCAGGGAAAGCATAAGCTACATAGTTATAAACATTCATAGCTCTTTCTGCATTAGCTGGTTTACCTTGTAATGTTTCCCAATAAGTACCTGTTTGTTTTGTATTAACAACAATAAGTGCAAGTGGGTTATAACCAGCATTTACCATCAATTCAGTAGCCATAATATCAGCTTCTTTATCTTCTTTTGTTGCTTTGTAATTTGCAGCAAAAGTTGAAACAGTTTCATTTGTGGTTACATTAGCACCAGTTTGAGCTTGCAACAACTCAACAAATCTACTTCTTGTAGAATGACCACAAATAATATGCCCTAATTCATTTGCAACAACTGCTGCTACTTCATTATCATTTCCTGCGTATGATAATTCAGATGATGAAATATTAACAACTTTATCTGTTTGATAATTTGAATTATCAACTGCACCAGACACAACTGTAAATTTTACATTAGCAGTTGTAATTCCATTTTTTGTAAGTAAATTTTGTCCAACTTCCTGAACTCTATTTGAAGCGTTATAATCAGCTGCACTAACAGGTAACACCATAGCAACTGCCATAAACAAAGATACTAAAACTTTTTTCATACTTCGTCTCCTTATCTATTTCACAACAATATATTATTACAAAATTACAATAAAAAAAATAATATGCTAAGATAGATTTTACAAAAGGAGAGCAATATGAAAGCACTTGTTTATGATACAAAATTTGATGGCAATTATAAATTAATAGAAAGAGAAAAACCCTCAATTCAAGATTCAAAAGATGCAATTATAGAAGTTACGATGTCATCAATTTGTACAAGTGACCTACATATAATCCATGGGCAAGTTCCTCGAGCAAACAACAATATTGTGCTTGGACACGAATACGTCGGAAGAGTTGTTGAAGTCGGGTCAGATGTTAAAACTTTAAAAGTAGGCGACAGAGTTAGTGCCAATTGTGAAACTTTTTGCGGAGAATGTTTTTTCTGCAAACGAGGATTTATAAATAACTGTGAAAAAGGCGGTTGGGAAATCGGTTGCAGAATTGATGGATGTCAAGCTGAATACGTACGAGTTCCATTAGCGGACCAAGGATTAGATAAGCTTCCAGATAATGTTACTGATAAAAACGCATTATTTGTTGGAGATATTTTAGCAACAGGCTATTTTGGAGCTGAAATGTGTGAGATCACAGAAGAAGATACTATCGCTGTTATTGGTTGTGGACCTGTTGGACTATGTTCAATGATTTGCGCTAAAGTATTAGGTGCAAAAAATATAATCGCAATTGATATTGAGCAATCAAGACTGGACCTTGCAAAATCTCAAAATCTTGCTAATCATTACATCAATTCTTCAAACTGTAATCTTGAAGAAGAAATTAAAAACCTAACCCAAAATCGAGGAGCAGACAAAGTTATAGAAGCTGCTGGAGCAAATAACACATTTGAACTAGCTTGGAAAATTGCAAGACCAAACGCAATTGTAGCAGTTGTTGCCCTATATGAAGAAGATCAAATTTTACCTCTTCCAAAAATGTATGGCAAAAACCTTACATTCAAAACTGGTGGAATCGATGCAATTCATTCTGCAAAACTTATTGATTTAATCTCTCAAGGCAAAATAAATACTGATTTTCTAGTAACTCACACTTACAAACTCGAAAATATTATGGACGCCTACGAAACTTTTAAAACAAAAAAAGATAATTGTATAAAAATTGCAATTGAAAAATAATTTTTATCCTATTTTTGATATATAATTAAATCGAAAAATTTTGATTTGAGGATATATAAAATGGACAATTCAAACAATAAAATAGGCATAGCTCAAATAAACACTATCTCTGGCAACATCGAATACAATGCTAAAAAAATCGTTCAAGGAATAAAAAATGCTGAAGAAAATAACCTTGACCTTGTTGTATTCCCTGAACTGGCTTTAGTTGGTTATGGATTAGAAGATACAGTTATACGCTACCCTATTATTATTGAACAAAATAAAAAATGGGTAGAAGAAATCGCTAAAATTACAACTTCAACAACTGCTTTAGTTGGATTTTACGACCAAAAAGATGGGAAAGCGATAAACTCTATTGCCGTTTTAAATAATGGTAAAATCCAAGAAATTATTCACAAAAATCATTATAATAAAACTGAAATAAATGGAACAACTTATAAAATTACTATTGGTGATTCTTGTTTTGAAGTAAATAATGCAGAAGTTGTTATTAATTGTAATTCTACAATATCAAAACCAGATAAGGCAGAAAAATTTGAAACCCCATATTCTCAACTTGCAAGACTGATCTCAACACCAATTATATACGTTAATCAAGTTGGTGCAGTTGATGGAAATTCCTTCGATGGCGGTAGCAAACTCTTTGATAAAAACGGACAAGTTGTAGTTTGTGCAAAATCTTTTGAAGAAGACTTTTTGATTATAGATCCATTTTTAACTTCAACAGAAATAACTACACAACCTGATAACAAGGAAAAAACTTTTTCTCTTGATTACGAACCAGATATGGAAAGAACATACCAAACACTTATCCAAGGTATAAGAGATTATTTCAACAAAACTGGACTTAAAAGAGCCGTATTAGGATTATCTGGAGGATTAGATTCAACTGTTTGTGCAGTATTACTTGCAGATGCAATAGGGGCAGAAAATGTTTATGGTATCAGTATGCCATCAAAACTTACAAGTACAGAAAGCAAAACTGACGCTGAACTTTTAGCAAACAATTTAGGTATTCATTTTGCAGAAGCGCCAATCAAAGAAATGGTAGATACTACTAACGACAATCTTCAAACCTTATTCAAATCAGTTGAAGGAAAATGGGATTGTCGTTACAAACAATCTTATACTATGGATAATATCCAAGCTCGATCAAGAGCAGTAATTCTATTTGGAATCAGTAATGAATTTGCAAGCTGTATTCCTATTGCAACTTCTGACAAATCAGAATCATACATGGGCTACGCTACAATCAATGGTGATATGTCAGGTGGATTTGCACCAATTGCCGATGTTACTAAAACAAAACTATTCGCACTTGCTCGATGGTTAAACAAAAATAGAGAAATTAAAAATGCAATCCCTGAATCAATAATTCTCAAACGCCCAGGTGCAGAACTTGCAATAGATCCAAAAACAGGAAAAACACTTTGTGCTGAAGATGCGCTAATGCCTTATGAATTTATGGATGAAATAATTTGGCGTATAGAAAACAAACACGAAACTTACAACCAAATGTTAAATTCAGAATTTTTATATGAAAAAGCTCATAACATTTCAAAAGAACAAAAAACAGAATGGTTAGATAAATTTTACAAGAGAATGAGTACCGCAATTTATAAATGGTCAATTTTCCCACCATCTGTACTTGTCGATTCTCACTCAATAAGTAAAAACGATTATAAACAACCAATTACATCTTCAAAAATTGATTATAAAGGGATTTCAACTTCTGAAATTCAAGAGAAAATCAAAGAATTTTAGCTAATTGATATAAATAATTTTTGTTATATTATAAGCTCAAAAGGATAATTTAATGAAAAAAATAAGCATACTTGAGCAATTGTATAAACAGTCCCCAATGGACTTTTACACAAAAAACAAGAAAAAAACAGTTATCAGATCAACAAATAATGCTTCGTTTCTTGGTTACAAATTTAACAGGGAATTTAGCGAAGCAGAAATTGACAACGTCTGGTCAAAAATTCGTGTTTATAAAAGGTTTTCTGTTGTTTTTGTTTTTATATTGTTCGTTGCACTTTTGTATGAATTTATATTCCCAAAATTTGCACTGTTTATAAATAATAGTTGGTATGTCAATGCATTCATTATGTTCGGAATTCTTGTAATTGTTAGCCAATTTATTACAACAATTAGTACATTCATTTTCGAAAAAAGCTTACTTGAAGAATATGGCAAATATGAAAAAGTATATTTTGAACATTCAAAAACTATTGATAAAAAATACTATTCATTATTTAAATCGGAGCTTATAAAAGCAAATATTGCACTTGTTTTAGTATTCATAAGCGCAACATTTTTCTCACCTTTTGAATACGCACAAAGCTTAATTAATAAACAACGATACAAAGATGCAATAAAAATCACAACAATAGGTGCAAAAATACTACCTGTTGTCCCAGAGTGGTACTCATTAAGAGGTTATGCAAACTTCCAACTAGAAAACTACGACAAAGCAATCAAAGATTACGACAAAGCCTACACACTTAGCGCTGACGGATTTAATATTATGAACTTTGATAATAAAATTTTTGTAAAATACTACTTGGGAGATTACGAAAATGCTATCGCTGATTTTGATAAAGAAATTAAAAACGCTGACAATGAAAACGAAAAAGATCAATTTTTATGGGATAAAGCACAATTTTTATACAACATAAAAAAATATAATGATGCACTAAGTGTTTATAATGATTTAATTATAAAAGCTGAAAGTGATAGAATTTTCTTATTAAAAGACAGATTATACTTAGAAAGAGCAGAAGTTAATAAGAAACTAAAAAAATATGATGATGCAAAAAATGATGCTCTAACAGCTGGTTTAAGTGATTTTAATTCATTTAAAAATCCGATACCAAAACCAATGTTGATGCTTGATGAAGAAACATTTTATTCATACTAATAAAAAAATAAAACCGCTATCGATATAGCGGTTTTTTATTTTTATTTATTTTTCATCATCTTTATTAAATTTATCTTTTAATTTATCAAACCAAGATTTATCATCATCTTTAACTTGACGTTTTGTGCCGACCGCAGCAGCTTGTTCTGCCCTTAATTGAATTAACTCTTCAACTGACAAACCTTCTTCACCTTCTGCTGGTACAGGGATTGTATCAACAAAATTCTGAGCTGAAGCTATTTCAGAATCTAAAGCTAACCACTTGAACGATTTAATCATTTTTAAAGGTTTTCTTGTGTCGCCACGAAGTACAATCTGGAATTTTGTAGCATACTCATCAGATTTTCCTTCACCTAATTTTGGTAAAGCATCCATTTCTTCTTGAGAAACTTCTTCACAGAATAAAGCAAAAGTTTTTGCAGCCACAACATTTAAACCTGGAGTATTCTTAATTAAATTCACTGGGTTAATATTTGCCAATGGCCCAAGACTATCAGAAATCATTGAACCTAATTTACCACGAACTTTCATATCTGCACTACTATCAATCAAGCCAACTTTACCTGCAATATACAACGACATAACATCACCTTGACTCTTAATTGGAGCAATATTTGCAAAACCACCATCAAAAGTCATATGACCATATAGTTCGTTAAATCTTGAAGTATCAATTGTAACTATATTAGTAATTATTGAACCAATTGTTGATGAGAAGAATGGGTTTTCTCTGATATTTTCAGCCATCAAGAAGTTCTCTAATTTACCAAAAGGACCAAGCTGACCTTCTTTAATATTGAAATCTACGTAACCTTTCAAGCTTTCCATTTGCTCTGTCATTGAAACTCCAGAAAGTGTCACATCTGCAACGAAATTCATATCTCCAGATATCATATCTTTCATTTGCATTGCATCTAATAAAACTTTTTCCATATCAAAGTTTTTACCAATCAATTTTGCAACAATATCTGTTGTAACAAGATTCATTGACACATTACCTACAACATCACCATCAATCGGATGGGTTTTCAAATCATCTAAATAAAACACATTATCGTGCATTGAGATTCTACCAGTGGTATTTTTTACAACAATATCACCAGTTGTAATTTTTCTAATATTTATACCACCCCTTAACACTTCAATTGGAATATCCGCAGGTTCAGATTTTACTGTTGACTCAGGAGCCTTTGGTAATGTTGCCAAAGCGGCTTCTGAAACTTTCATTAACTTATCCAAATCTATCAATCTAGAATTTAATCGAACATCTGCTATTTTAGAAGATTTTAATAAATCCCAATTTGTTAAGATATTGATATTAAAATCTGAACTATTAGCAACAACATCTCTAATATTAAGTGAAACATCAGTTGCACCCATATCTAGAGCAATATCTCTAACAGTTGTCATAAGTTCAGGAATACTCACGTTTCTAATATTGAAATCCCCAGAAATTTTTGGATCTTCAATTTTGCCATAAGCGTGAACTTTACCCTTTGCACTAAATCGTGATTTTGGGAATATACAAATTGAACCATTTAAATCTTCTTTAACCATAACTTTAAATAGATTAATAAATGGAGTTGTACTTAAATTTGAAACCATCGCTCTTAAACCGACAATTTCTCTTGCGTTGAGTAAGTTTGTAGATAATTCATTTCTAAACTCAGCATTTGATTTTCTTACATATAATCCTGATTTATAAACTTTAATTACGTCAGCATTTTTTTCTAACAAGAATTGAAGAAGCATATTCTTACCAGTAAGCTGATCTATTTTAACTGGTGTAATAAACGAATCAGCACTAGATTGCGCTTGAACAACCGCCTTCATTTTTTTGCCTTTTGAATTAAAATTAGCCTTTACAGGAATACCACCTTTTGAGTGTAAATATGGAGCAACCAATTCTCCAACTAAAGTTTTTAAATCATAATCATACAACACACCATCAGCAACAAATTTAACATCAGGATTTGTTAGATAATCCATCACTTGTGCATTAAAAGTTATAATCGAATCTTTGTTAAGTCTTGCTCTAGAATCTCTTAGAGCAATATCCTTATCATTGAAATCCGCAATTAATAACTCATCTGCAATAACAGAATTTGTTGCGGGGATAGATAGCGCAAAACCTTGATTTTTGAATTTACCACGCAATAAAGCTGGGGTATTTATAATACCAAATCTTGCTAGTTTATTTGAAACTACAAAATTATTTAATTTATCCGCAAATACAAAATCTTCAACATCAGCCTTTGCTAACGCAATCACATCTTTGATTTCTCCAGTCATTTTAGCTTTCAAAGACAAATAACCAGATCTCAAATCATACGCATTTTTAATTTCTTTTGGGGCAAAAGCCAAGTACAACCCAGGTAAAGGAATTCTTTCAGCATCGATTTTTACATCCGCCAAAGATGTTTCATCGATCTTACCAGATATATTTAAAGGTTGTTTATTGATTAAAACATGAGTATCTTTAACTTGTAGCATATTATTATCTAACAAGAAATTAGCATTTATATTTTCAAATAAAAGTCCAACATTTCTGTCGTAAATATTTCCTTCTCTGATAACAAAATTACCTTGAGATTCAAGTGTTTTAAAATTAGTTTTCACTCTAAAATCTGACTGCAAGTATCCACCAGCCGACATATTTTCAATGCCATTTTTTATGTGAATAGTATCCATATACGCTTTTACAATTGTTAGAACATTTGCGAAATGCAATTTTGGAGCTTTAACTGAAAAGTCAACATATGGATTTTTACCATAATTTACTTGTCCTAACAAACTAAGACTTTCGATATCAGTAACATATAAATTAGTGTCAATATCTAGAACTTGACCTTTCGCTAAAACATTAAAGTATGATTTTGGCAATTCTAATCCAGCTAAAGTCAAAGTGGTATTGTCAATATTCACAAAACCTTTTGCACTAATTTTTTTATCTTTTTTATTTTGTCTTACACGTAATTTCGAATTTATATCGGATTTTAAATTATAATCACGATACACTAAAACTGGATTGATAAAAGGCAGAGCAAATACCGCTTCATCGTCTTCTTCAACCTCTTGAGGAGTAAATTCTGGAATAAATGTTCCTAAATCTAAATTTGCAGTAATATTAACATTTTCATCACTCAAGACCTCTGCATTAGTCTTCAACTTAGCAAATTTACCATTGAAATAACCCAATTTTAACTCTTCACCTTTAAGAGTTAAACTATGACCTGCTTTTAAATCATTAACAATTGCTTTATAATTGTTTAATTTTAACGCTGGGACATACACTTTTATTTTTGACGGATCAAAAGGTAGGGCTTTTTCTTCTTCTACATTACTTTGAGGATTTGCACGGCGTTCAGCTCTTTGCTTATTGATTATATCTTCATAGACTTTTGCAACTTTAAATTTCTCACCATTCATTATCTCAACATTTAGAAATGGAGTTTCAACTTCTGCACAAGTAACTCTTACACTAAGCCATAACAAACTAGGAAGAAAAACTTTTCCTTTTATTGAATCCGCGCTAAATAAAACAGAACCATCTGGCAAAGTTATACTCAAATTTTTAATTCTTGCGCCAGCTTCTAAAATTGGACTTGTAATAACATCAACTTTCTCGAAATCTACCACAAGTTCTGTACTATCTTTAACAGCTTGTTGTATTTGTGGTTTATAAGCATTTATATTTATTGCTCTTGGCAGAACAAATAAAAATACTAAATATAAACACAATAATATTGATAAAAATACATAACCAGTAATTTTGAAAAATTTACGCATAAAGCCTCCGTGATATATCCCTACCAAAAGTATAAAATAAACATGGGTTAAAAATATTAGCAAAGACTCATGAATTTACATAAAGAAATATATTTTATTTTGCAAAATGATATTGTTGAAAAAGGACATCCAATGCTTCTTTTTCAGTATTAGAAATTTTTGCAAATACAAACATTGTACCCTCTTGAGGATTTATAACACAAAACTTTCCACAATATTCTTTCAAGTCTTTATAAGCAATTTTATCTTCACGCAAAACAAACTTAGGAGTATCTGTATCTTCTAAAATAGTCAAATTAAAAGAGTTTGGATATTCATTCACCAAAGACTTTACCCTATCATAAAAAGCTCTAAAAGCAGGTTCATTTTTATCGATATTATCCTTAGGTTTAAAAATCATCACTGTACATTTTGGAGATGTATTATAAACGTAAGAAAAATCTTTGTTGTATATCAAAAAATCCTCAACATAATTAGGAATATTATATACGCTATATCTTATATTTGAATTGAACAAATAAGTTGCTAGAATTTGAGGTAAAGTACCAGAATCCTCTGTTTGAAAATACTCATACCTTTCACCACTAATTGTAAACGAAAAGAAATGAGAATCTTTAAGGCAAAATAGCCCCAATAAAACAACAATTAAAAATGCCATAAAATGTTTCATTATAATCCTCAAATTTAAAATAAATATATCATATTTTTAAGATAAAAAAAAGAGTCTCAAATGAGACTCGTTGGAATTAAGAATAGCTGGAAGTATGAAAAAGATTAATTATATTTAACCTTATAAAAAGTTTTACACCATTAACTGATTGGATATATTTTTCGTAAAAAATTATAAATAGGATGATGACAGAATATAACTATTTGTGGTATTGTGTTGATGTCAAAAAGGGGGATTTATGAAAAAACGCTACATATTAGGAGCTTTTGTTGGAATAATATTAATTCTATTTTTTGTGAGAGTATTATATAGTTTAGACCGAAACGAAACTAAAAGAAACTCTATGATACCTCGTATTGGTCAAAAAATGTGGACTTACAATATGAACAAATACGAATGGCGTAATTATAGCGAAAATGATTCTGAAACCTCAAAAGAAGAAATTGTCTTACAAGTAAGAATACCTGAAGGAAAAGGGGATTATGACGGATACTATCTTCTTACCGATAACGCACAAGTTCCAAAAGAAAACGTTTGGATAGGAGAAGCTAGCCAAGAATTTTTAAGAGGCAAAAAATTATATTCATACTTCCCAAGACATTACGAATACTTCGAAGTAATTTTTAATGGCGTAAAATTTGTACCTAAAAAACTTCAAGATGATGAAATTTTATCACTATTCAAAGGTCATAAATTAATAAAAGTATCAGAGTTAGTAAAAGGTCCATTAGAAATTCCTTTTTCTAAAAAAGAAAATAAATTTGTTTTAATTAATGATATTGGAGATGATTTTTACAAATACTATATTGTCCCAAATGATAGTAAACAATTACAAATTGGAGAATTTTCAAACCTTTTCACGGTAACGGATAAAGTAAACATAAAAATCCAAAGATTAGAAGGTTGTACAAAAGCATACCCTTGTTATGAAATCAACATAAAATAATTATGTTTATGTTATTGTAATTTTAGGCAGGAAATATGTTATCACTAATCACAAACCCAATAATTATATCAGTTTTACTACTTTGTATTCTTTGTTTATGCAGAGTAAACGTACTATTGGCATTAATTATTTCGTCTGTTGTTGGTGGACTTATGGGGCATATCGGACTTGCCGAAGTTATGGATATTTTCATAAAAGGTATGGGTGGAAATTCTGAAACCGCCTTAAGTTATATTCTATTAGGTGCATTTGCAGCATCAATGACTCACACTGGTCTTGCACCAATACTTTCTATGAAAATCGCAAACGCAATCCAATCTAATAAATATTTATTGATATTTATTCTGACAGGTATAGCAATACTTTCACAAAACCTAATCCCTGTACATATTGCATTTATACCAATATTAATTCCACCACTACTTGTCATAATGAATAAATTAAACATTGATAGACGAGCAGTAGCTTGTGGATTGGCTTTTGGGTTAAAAGCACCTTATATTGTTATACCAGCAGGTTTTGGACTTATATTCCAAGGTTTAATTGCCGAAAATTTAATCGAAAATGGAGTAGTAGTTGCTAAAAATACAATTTGGCAATCAACTTGGATATTAGGTCTGGGTATGTTATTTGGATTTTTAATCTCAATATTTATTTCATATAGAAAACCAAGAACTTATGAAAATTTAGAAGTTAAATTATATCAGGAAAAAGAAGATTTAAAACTAAACAGAAACCACTACATAACTCTTTGCGCTGCCATAATAACATTAATCGTTCAATTATGGACGAAATCATTACCACTTGGAGCTTTAGTTGGTTTGGCAGTTATTTTTGGTTTAAAAGCAATTGACCATAAAAAAATGGATAAGCTAATTAATGAAGGTGTAGGTTTAATGGGGTATGTAGCATTTGTAATGCTTGTTGCAGCAGGCTTTGCAAGTGTTATGAAAGCCACTGGCGGAATTGATTCACTTGTTAATACAATTGCACCATTTATGATATATAGCAAGGCTCTTGCTACATTTCTAATGTTATTTGTAGGTTTGTTTATTACAATGGGTATTGGCACATCATTCGGGACAATTCCAATTTTAGCCGTTTTATATGTTCCAATTTGCGTTAAACTAGGATTCAGTGTTCCATCAATAATTATTGTTTTAGCTGCAGCCGCAGCCTTAGGAGATGCTGGTTCACCAGCTTCAGATACAACTCTTGGACCAACTGCTGGACTTGACGCTGATGGACAACACAATCACATTTGGGACACTTGCATTCCAACATTTTTACATTACAACATCCCATTAATTATTATGGCAATTCTTTCTGTTGTAATTTTTGGGTAACAAATTTGCCCTTCTCTAAGTTATTTCGTACAATATTCCTTATAAGAGGATAATTTGTATGGATAATTTTGAAATAAAATTAAAAGAATTTGCTGAAAAATGCGAAGATCTGAAAAATCAAGAATTTGAAAATTTTGGACAAATGGAGCAAACATATTGCAACTTGATAAATGAAGGTAACCAATTGCGCCAATTTTTATTACAAAACCCAGAGCTTTGTGATAAAAATTCGTTGCTTGTTTTAACTAATCAAGTCCCAGATATTTCATTACTTGATGAAAAATACAAAAGCTTAGCTAACATTATTCAATTGACAATAGCTCTTTTGCAAAAATATAGCGAATATGTTCAAACACTTTTAGCGGAACAGAAATTCGAAGAAGCTATAAACATATACAACCAAATGTATAATTTTACAAGAAATCCTATTTACAAAAAGAACATTGCTGAAATTTATTGTTTAAACTTGAACGATAATGCTAAAGCCCTTGAAGTGTGTAATTCAATTTATGATTATGCAATCAACAATGCTCAATTTTGTCGTTTATATGCAAAAATATATTCATTTAAGTCTGATGTAGAAAAAGCGCTTTCATTCAACAAAATGGCGGATGAATTAGATATGCTTACACAAGTCAAAGAATTTATTTCAAAAGAAGATTACATAGAGGCAATTAATGTTTATGATAGTTTATTCACATTAACCAACAATTATAACTATCAAAAGGAAATTGCCAATATTCATGCGGTATGCTTATCCGATATAGACAAGGCAATTTCTCTATACAAAGACTTAGAAAAACATCTTGGAGAAGATCCACAGTATTGGTGGCAATTATCTGAATTATATGACAAGAAAAATATAAGATACAAACAAGTTTTAAGTATTCAGAAAGCTATAAAACTTGAATTAAAAAACAAGGAGGCTTCTGCATGCTAAGATTTTCAGTAATTATACCTGTTTTTAACGTTGTAAAAGACATTAAACAATGTCTTGAAACAATAGCAAACCAAACTTTCAAAGATTTTGAAGTTCTTTGCGTTGATGATTGTGGCACTGATGGGTCAATAGACATTGTCAAAGAATTTACCCAGAAAGATTCTCGTTTTAAAGTTCTTTCACACGACTCAAATCGAGGGGTTTCGGTCGCAAGAAATACAGCATTAAAAGAAGCCCAAGGAGAATATATATTATTCATCGACCCAGATGATTGGGTTGAACTTAATATGTTTGAAGCTATTGACAATGCAATCAAAAATTCAAATAATTCTGACGCTATTGTTTTTGGCTATAACAATTGTTACCCAGATGGAACTGTTGAAGATCACGATTACAATGAATCGTCTTCACTAAAACTTGAGGCAAATAATATTAACTATGTTGTAGGATGTATTTGGAATAAAGCCTTTAAAAACTCAAAAATAAAAGAACTTGGCGTTGATTTCCCTGTTGGATTAATTGTTGAAGATGCTGAGTTTTGTTTCAAGTTCTTTTCTCAAATTGATAAATGCTATATTACAAAAGGCATTTATTATAATTACAGAAAAGGAAGAGAAGGTTCATACACAACAGAAGACATTGCAGGAGAAAGAATAAATGATACATTCAAAATCTTAGAAAGAATGTATGATTTCTCAATACAAAAAGGCTTGTTTAAAAAATATAAATTAGCCTTGCTTGATTATTTTTGCCAAACAATAAAAGGGATACTGCAATGCCCAAATCAAAAAGATAACATCTTAAAAACGGCAGATACCCTTTTAGATAAAATGGATTTTCCTAATTCATTCAAAGATTTAGAAACACCTAAATTTATGTTTTGGAAAAATTAATTTTATTTAATATTCTATTTTTTTGAAAGTCCTTGCATGGTATCATGCATGCTATGGCAGATGTAGAACAACAATACGTACCGCTCCACCTGCACACTGAGTATTCGCTACTAGATGGGGCTATTAGGATTAAGGAATTACTGGAATTTTGTAAAGAAAACAATTTTCCAGCAGTAGCCGTTACTGACCACGGGGTTATGTATGGTGATATGGAACTTTATGAACTTGCAATGAACTCTGGTGTTAAACCTATTATGGGTTGTGAGTTTTATGTTCATGATGGCGATATCACAGAACACGACAAAAATAACAATCCTTGCTACCACTTGGTTCTACTTGCAAAAAACAACACTGGCTATTCAAACATTATCAAACTAACATCAATTGCATGGTGTGAGGGAAAATACGTTAAGCCTAGAATCAATTGGGAATTACTTGAAAAACATCACGAAGGTTTAATATGTTGTTCAGCCTGTTTAGGTGGAGAAGTTCTTCAACGCCTACAAGAAGGTAAATACGAAGAAGCTAAAGCTGTTGCTAAAAAATACAAAGATTTATTTGGTGATGATTATTACATCGAACTTCAAGATCACGGTTTAGAGGAACAGAAAAGAACTAACCCTGATTTAATAAAAATTGCTCAAGAACTTGATATCGAAATGGTTATCACAAACGACTCTCACTATTTGAGATTAGAAGATGCAGACATGCACGATACATTGTTATGTATGCAAACAAATAGTGATAAAGATGATCCTAATCGTTTCCATTTTCCAAATAACGAATTTTACGTAAAAACTCCATCTCAACTTAGAGATTCTTTCCGTTGGATGGATAGCGATATGTTTGATAGATGTATCAAAAATACTGTTGCAATCGCTGAAAAATGTCATGTTGCAATTGAAACAAAGAGCCCACTTCCAGAATATGAAGTTCCCGCAGGACACACTATTGATACATATTTAGAATACATTGTTCATTGTGGATTAAAAAAACGTTATGGGGAAGATGTTTCAAATGATATCAAGGAACGTGTAAAATATGAACTTGGCGTAATCCAACAAATGGGCTTTTCAGCTTATTTCTTGATTACTTGGGACTTTATCCACTATGCAAAAACTCACGGAATTCCAGTTGGTCCTGGTAGGGGTTCTGCGGCGGGTTCTGTTGTAGCTTATGCACTTGAAATCACTGACCTTGACCCAATTGAACACAAACTGTTGTTCGAAAGATTCTTAAACCCAGAACGTTTTACAATGCCCGATGTCGATATCGATTTTTGTATTGAACGACGTGGCGAGGTTATTGACTACGTAACAAAAAAATATGGTGAAGATAGAGTTTGTCAGATTATCACATTTGGTACTTACGCTGCCAAAGCTGCATTTAAAGGCGTTGCAAGAATTCTAAAAGTTCCATTTTCAGAAGCTAACAAACTTGCGGGATTAATCGAACCTGCAATTGAACTTGCTCTAAGTATCAACGACAAAGCTAAAACTCTTAAAAAAGCCATGGAGTACGATGGCTCAGAATTAAAAGCTTTGTACGATAAAGATGAACAAATTATGATTGACCCAACAGAAGGTAAGACTGTTGGTATGAAAAAACTTATCGACTTAGCAGTTGGTATTGAGGGCTTAAAAAACAACACTGGTACCCACGCTGCTGGGGTTATTATTGCACCAAAACCTTTGAATGAAATCCTACCAATACAACCATCAAAAGATGGCATCATTCAAACTGGTTATCCACCACATGCAGCAACAGAGTTTCTAAACCTTTTAAAAATGGACTTTTTGGGCTTACGAAACCTTACAACCATTTATAAAACAGTAGATATGATTGAACGACGTCAAGGAATCAAAGTTGATATCAACAACATTCCACTTGACGACAAACCAACTTACGAAATGTTAATGACTGGTGATACTGACGGAGTATTCCAGCTTGAATCTCAAGGTATGAAAAACCTTGTAAAACGTCTAAGACCTGACGTTTTTGAAGATTTAGGTGCATTAGTTGCGCTATTCCGTCCAGGACCATTGGATTCTGGGATGGTTGACGATTTCGTAGAAAGAAAACATGGTCGTCAAGCAATCACATACGCTCACCCATCACTAGAACCTGTATTAAAAGATACTTACGGAACTATTGTTTATCAAGAACAAATTATGCAAGTTTTCCAAATCCTTGCAGATTACTCACTTGGTCAAGCCGATATGGTTCGTCGTATGATGGGTAAGAAAAAAGTTGATGAGATGGAAAAACAAAAAGGTTTGTTCATCGAAAGATCAGCAAAACATGGTATGACATCAAAAGATGCAGAAACATTATTCAACCAAATCCTAAGTTTCGCATCATACTGTTTCAACCGTTCTCACTCAGCAGCATACGCATTTGTAGCTTATCAAACAGCATACTTAAAATGCCATTATCCTGTTGAATATTTATCAGCACTTTTATCAAGTGTTTCAAGTGACCAAGAAAAAACTCAGTTATACATTGAAGAAGCGTTGAAAAAAGGTATCAAAGTTTTACCACCAGATATCAATAACTCACTAGCAACATTCACTCCTGACGGAGATAATATACGTTTCGGTCTTGCTTCAATCAAGCAAGTTGGTGAAGGTGTAATTGAAGATATTATCAAAGAAAGAGAAGAGAACGGACCATTCAAGTCGATTTATGATTACATCAAAAGAGTTGACATTAAATGCACAAACAAAAGAACTCTTGAAGGTTTAATCAAAGCTGGTGCTTTTGCTCAAATCGAAAAAAGCCGTAAACAGTTGATGGAGAACCTTGATTATATCTGTTCAACAGCCTCAAAAGAAGCAAAAGAAAAAGAATCAGGTCAAGGTAGCTTGTTTGATATGCTAGGTGATACTGCATCAATTGATAATGCAAAATTCAGCCTTGGCGGTTCTGATGAAGAATACGATGCTCGTCAAATTCAACTGTTTGAAAAAGAATTTTTAGGGTTTTACGTAACAAGTCACCCACTATCAACTATCAGAGATAAGTTGCCATTTTTAATGACACACAAAATCTCAGAAATTCCAGAAATCGCAAATGAAAAAGTTGTTACAATTTGTGGTCTTGTTACTGCTACAAAACAAATTCCAACAAAAAATGATCCGACAAAATTTGTTAGATTTGTTACTGTGGAAGATTTGACAGGAAAAATTGATACTCTTGCATTTAACTCAAAAATCGCTGAGTATAATGACTTCTTGCAAAGTGAACAAAGAATTATTGTTTCTGGAAAAGTAAGTCGTAGAAGTGATGAAGATCCACCAATTATCTTGATTGATACGATTAAGCCTGTGGATAACTCAAATATTTTCACAATTGAACTTAAAGAAGAAATGAAATATGAGGAATTGTTCTTACTTAAACAAATCCTTTGCCAACATAATGGTTCAGACCCTGTAATGTTGAAATTAAAAGATTTAACAGGGGAAGTGAAAATCCTAACGTCATCGATTTTCTGGGTAAATTCAACCAATGATTTGGTAAACCAATTGAAGAAAAGCTTTGCAGATAAAGTTGAAATATCGATAAAATCAATGGATACAGACTTAAAAGACGGAGATTAATAATCTCCGTCTTTTATTGTTTTATTCTTTGATTAAAATATTTAGAGATTCCACGGGCTAAAGCCCTCTGAATGACAACTAAATATTTTAATCTTGGAATACTTAATCTAATTCATATAGCCAATTAGATTAAGTTTACGTTTTTGGTTAAAAATCCTGAAACATCAAAAGTTCTCAAACCTTGAGCTTCAGCATTTTCAAGAACTTGAGGCAACACTTCCAAATTTTCTTGAATTTTAGCTGTATCACCTAATCTAATATCATCTAAATTTATATCGGTATCAACCTTTGGAGCAACACTATCAACAGTATCCAAAGTCTGTTTTAATAATTTTAAGTTTTCTGGTTTTGAATCCTCACTACATAGATGTCTTATTTGATTAAAGAAAGTTTGTTCTTTAGATCTTGGACCTAAATCCATTGATGGCATACCTTTAAGAATTGATTTAGCAAGAGGTTCAACCAAAGCTTCAGTAACTTCAGCTTGCTTTTCTGCACCTACTGGAAAATTATCTACAAATCTTTGTAAGAAGAACTTAGCATTTGTATCATCAGAATGAGAAACAACAGTTTCAGCTAAATCAATAGCTTTTGGATTAGACTTACTTAGTCCTGGTAACAAATTCAACACATAACCCATTAAAGTTGTTCTCTTTCCAGTACTTTTTGCTTGACCAATATCATTGTAATTCACAGTTGGGAAAATATCATGATTAATCATTGCATGAGTATTAGATAAATCAACAACATCATGAGCTAAACTCAAATGACGTTGAGGCATATCACCTGCAACTTTTAAAAATTCTATAATTTCTTTTGCTTTTAACTCTGAAGCCATAACAGAGCTAGCAACATTTGATAATCTAGTTAGAGTCTCATACTCAATTTGTTGAGCTTTTGTTAAAGTTCCACCTCTACGCAAGATATCATTTAACCCTGCAACGCAAGCATTTTGTCTTTGTATAGTTAATTCAGCTACATCTTGTCCACTATCTCTAGCTTGTCTTGCAAAATCTAAATCTTCTTCTTCTAACATTTTCAATAAATTTTTACGACCTTGTTCTGCTTTATCTGCTTGTTCTTGAGCTAACAATTTTAAAGATGAGATAATTTCTTCAGTTGTATTTGTACGCGGAGCGTGGAACGTTGCACCCATAGTTTGGAAACCACCATCACCAATAAAACGATTAGCTAATTTTTCTGCTTTTTGAGGTACTACATCTTGAACTTTTCCTGTTATTCTTGATAAAAATGACATTATCGGGGTAATCCTTTCTACTTTTTCACACTAATTTTGTAGATATAAAGTCAAAACACAAATTAAATTGCCTATTTTTGAAAAAATATTACATTGAATTTACAAAAAAAACAAAAAAAAGTTGTTGCATTTTATTTTTTAGCATGTAGAATAAAGAAGTAACCCAAATATGCGGGGGTAATTCAGTGGTAGAATGCCTCCTTGCCAAGGAGGATGTCGCGAGTTCGAGCCTCGTCTCCCGCTCCATAAAGAACACTCATCATAAGATGGGTGTTTTTTATTGGGGAGATAATGGCGAGAACGAGCCTTTTGCGAGTTCGAACTCGTTGCTTTAACCCTTTGCGAAGAATGAGCATTAGGGATAAAGTACCTACTTGGCTCCCGCTCCATATAATTCTTATATATTACTGTAAAAAATATTTTTGCCGTGTGAATCTAGCCCACCAGATGGTAATAACTTATTATCCAATGTAGCTTTTGTAATCATTTCTAGCCAATCCTTACTTCTTGCAACATCTCCAAAATAAGGATAATAAAGTTCTGTGGCTAACGCTTTTTCTCCTCCTCGAACTTTAAATAATGAAATCAATGTCGTCAAATGTTTAAATGCTTCATGAGGATTTTTAATACAACTACCAATAGGAGTTAAGGCTGGGTGCGCTATTGTCATATAGCCATATTCTTGTTTTGCAATAGTATCCATTGCATCAGACATATCCATACAATATTTTTGTAAATCTAACTTTGGTTCAAATCTTGATTGAACTCTACCTAATGTCACCAATACTGCTTTTTCTTCTTCTGGAGTTATCTTAGTTTTTACATATTCTTTCAAATAATACCAAGGATAGTTTAAACCTTCTTTTAATGTTGCTGAAAACTCTCTAGCTTCATCCATACTCAATCGAGATGCAACATCTTTAACTTGAGTATTTTGAAGTTCTGCTCTAAACTCTTCAAAGAATTTTACCGCAACATCTTTTCTTGCAACTTTTGTTGTATCTAGAAAATCATTTAAATTTTTATCAAAAGGATTTATACAATTTACCACCATATGAATCGGGACAGGTTTTGTTAAATTATTACCCAGAACCCTATTTTCAACAGACAATTCGGTACCAAACACAACCCGTAAATTTTTATATTTTTCTGGATTTGCAGCAATAATTTTTACGGCTTCCTTACATCCATCAACTGTATCGTGGTCAGTAATTGCAATAGTAAATGGAGAATCTTCCGCCAAAACAGTCATTTTGCCTTTATTGACCTTTGCAACTTCATCCGCATATGAGGCTGCTTGATCTAATAATTCTTGAACTGTCATTTTTCCATCAGACTTTATCGTATGATTGTGTAGTGAAATTCTAAAATCTCTATGGAAAATTCCAGTTAAATCATAACCATCTTGAACATCTGTAAGAAGGGATTTCCCTGGGGTATATGCCTCTGGTGCATCAGCAAACTCAGACACAATCGATTTATATTCTTGTCCCCCAATAATAGAACGAATAGACATCCACTTATTTTCAGGAATACCAATAGCTTTTAGTAGTTCTTTCCTATACTCAACATCTTTTGGAAATTTCGCAGCAAAGATTTCCTCAAGCGCTTTTTCTGCCTTATGAATTTTAATATTTTTATGAATTAACAAACCTCCAATAATTGCACCAACCCCAGCCCCAACAGTTGCAACTTGTTGCATAGCATTATTTTTATTGGCATTACTTTGTTCTGGCTCAACAGTATTGACCGAACCTTTTGACTTAAATAATATAAAATTGTTTATTGGTTGAATTTTCATAAATTACCCATTAATGCCTTAATTAGTGGTGCAAACATATCTTGTCCAGGTTTACTAAAATATTTAGCGAACTCTGTTGTAAATTCTCTATTATTAGCACAAGCAGATTTGATTAAGGTTTTGATAAATCTAAACTGCTTATCCAAGTTCCACGTTGGGAATTCATAAAAAACCATATCTCTAACTACACGTTTTGGCTTTCTATCTCCCATCCTTTTTAACGCCGCTAACTGCGACAAATTAACAGATACAAATGGCCTTTCTGGCAAGCTCAAGTAACTTTTTGTACCTTTTAAGATTTCCCCTTCCCTAATTGCTTCGAGGGTAAAGCCAACATTTTTAATATTTTCTCTAGAAGGATTATAAACTCTAACAATATCATCATTCATTTTTGGGAATTGAGGACAATATTCCACCCAATAAGGATTTGCCTTTACATAATCATCCATATATGTTGCAATTCCATCATCATAATACTTATTCAAAACGGCTTGTTGTCTTTCGTCAACAGAACTTCTAAGCTCATAAGTTAGTTTTTGACGATATCTCTTTGCGGCATCTTTATCATCAATAGCTTTAGTTAGCCTTTCAATTTGTTCACGTGTATAAACTTGAGGGAAAGCAGCCTCATCATGGTTATAACTCAACAATCTTTGATCTGTATTTGCCCACAATTTTCCTCTAAATTCATTCACTACATCAATATCATCAGAAGAATACCCAGTACCTCTCAAAATTACATAAGCCTTATCCAAATCACTACCTGGGAAAGCCTTTCCACGACCAACAGAACAAACTCCATCATATCCTGCAACAAGAACATTATATTTACTATTAGCTAATTCTCGCTCAGATTGTTCCACTGCATTAACAAAAGTTCGCTTTATACGTCTAGATACTTCATGCAAATTTGGAAAACCTGTTAACTCTTGATAATGTCTGATAAATTGACGCTTATCAGAAGAATAATCTAATCTATCCAAAAATGCTAAATTATTTTCACGAATTTTACTACAAGTAGAATATTCAAAGCTATCATTACCAATATCTAAATAATTACCTTTTTTAAGCTGAGAGAATAAAGTAATCGCCTCTGAACCCGAAATACTTCCATGGCGAGAAACTCCGAAATCAGTCGGATTTAGTTCCCAAGGTCTATTACCAAAAGTAATTTGTGACCTATTAGTATTTTTTGTTTGCGCTATATTATTATTTGTGAATCCAGCTTGAGTTATAATCCCTTGCGAAACCGAGTTTTTAGGCATACAAAAACTCGAATTTGTAATGCAACTAATTTTCATATAAACCCCTTTGACACGATTAATATAAAATAGAATACATTAGTTGTCAAGGAAACTAACCCTTTAGCAATAAAATTTCTTCATCTGATAATCCATATAATTTACAAATTTTCAAATCTAAGATATTACATTTTTCTTGATAGTTTTCGTCATCAGCGTGAATAATTTCATCTACTAAAACTTCAATTTCAAATTGAATTTTATGTTCTACAATAGGTATTGGAATCTGTTCAATATGTGAACGCAAAACCTTAATCGAATTAAATTGCTTTGCAAAGAAAAATTGGGCAACACTTGAATTTAAAACTGCCATAATATACTTAATAGAAAGCCCTTTAAGACGAGGAATTAAAATATTGCAACTATTCAAAGATAAAATTTGCTTATCATCATAGGCAAAAACTAATTTATTCGAAATGAATTTGTAAAACAATTTCTCATCCGCTCTGTATAAATCAATCGAAGCAACTTGTTGAAAGGATTTCGGTTCAAAAATAATGTAATTATCAGATAATTTATATCGATACTTTTCAAGATGGGAACCTTTTAACACTAATTCATTATCTGAGGTTTTTTGATTTGAAATATACTTTGAATTATCCCCAGTAACAATTCCCAAAGCAAAATCCGCATTATTTTTTAACGTAACAATGTTAGAAGATTTTAATATTTTATCAATTAAAGTATATTCTTTATCTTCAGTAAGAAAACTAAAACACTCATCCGTAACCTTACGTTCTATCTGAATGATAAAATCCTTTTCTTTTGTCTTTACTTGTAACCCCTTTGTTGAAAAAGGCTCTAAGTTATGTATAATTTGCAAAATTATACTAGGACATTGAACGCCATCAAAAACATCCCCTAAATACTCAATATATTTAATAGAATTTTCACTCATCATATATTGACGAATTGGTTTATGGGCTTTTACATTCAAAAATGCTTCTGGTAAAACAAATGCCAAAATTCCATCTCTGTTCAACTCTCCTAAAGCTTGTTCAACTACGACATCATACGACTCAACATTTGCACCAACAGCTGATTTATATTTTTTTCGCAAGTCTTGTCTTTTATCCGCTGAAAAAGCAACACCCCAAGGCGGATTACCAATAATATAGTCATATTTATTACTTGATTTACTATCCAAATAATCACATTGAAAAATATTTTTATAAATCAAAGATTTATCTAGGACTTTGAAACGCTTTGAATAATTAATTCTAGAAATCAATACACTCATTAAATCAATATCACTTGCATAAACATTTTCTGCCATAAAAGATTCAGGCAACTGTAAAATAAAATTCCCAGTACCACAACAAGGATCTAAAACAGATTTATTTTTACAATCTACATTATCAAAAACACTAGCTATCAGCTTTTTTACAATAGATGTTGGAGTGTAATATGCACCTTTTGATTTTCTATCCCCCAAATTTTTAAGCGAAATATATAACAAACCCAAAATATCTTCATTTGGTTCATCAATTAGTTTCACATCTAATAAATCAAAATATTTATCAATAAAATCTGATGAATACCCAAAATTATTGATAACATCTTGAATTAAAAAATCCCCATCAGAACAAACTATTTGGCGAGCAAAATTAACAATTATCGTCGAAATAATTTCATCAGTTAACTCAATATTCAAATTTTTTATGGTTTGGATAAAATTTTGTACAAGTTCAATATTCTTAGAATTTTCAGATATATATGAAGAATACAAATCATTTCCAGATACATATTTTTTATTTCTTCGACTTTTCAGAGAGGAATTTTCACCGACAACAATACTTCTTTTTAAATCTGACAGATATTCACGAGTAAAATAGGGAATATTATCAATCACTGAATACACATCTATTTTACCTAATTTAATCCAATTTCGACCCGTAGCAATAGATATAGAAAGTTGCTCACACAACTCATTCAAAGAAACCAAATTTCTATCGCCAACAACTACCATAAAATACCTTATTCCCTTATTCTGATTATATTAAGAGTGGATATCAAAGTCAATTAATAACAAAAAAAAGAGATCCAAATGGACCTCTTTTTTTAAATCTATAAACAATCGATTAGTCTTTTTTACCATATCTTTTGTTGAATCTTTCAACTCTACCTTCAGAGTCTAAGATTTTTTGTTGACCAGTATAGAATGGGTGGCAGTTGTTACAAATTTCAACTGTTAAACCTTCAATTACTGAACCAGTTTCGATTTCGTTACCACAAACACATTTGATTGTAGTTTTTTTATAATCTGGATGAATTCCGCTTTTCATTTTCTACCTTCTTTCCTTCAAGATTCCAAACTTGAATATTATTTACATTCGACTATTATGATTTTATTATACTAAATCTCTAAAATCAAGTCTTTTTTAAATTTCTTAACTTCAACGAATTTATATAGTTAAAAGCAACTTGACTACACTCACAAATAATGGGATAATCGGGGTATGTTTAAGTATTATGGAAAAACTGCACCATACTTATTTTTACTACCTGCGGCATTAGTTTTGGTTGTATTCTTTTTTATTCCGTTTTTCCAAACTATATGGTTAAGTTTTCAAGATTACTCAACAAACATATACCATGCGACATTTTCTGGACTAAAGAATTATATCGATATCTTACATAACCCTATATTTTATAAAGTTATGTGGAATACGATATTATACCTTGTTGTAGCAGTGCCTATTTTAGCAATAATCCCACTATTTTTGGCTATCCTAATAAATCAAAAAATCAGAGGGATTACATTATACAAAATTTTAATTTACTTGCCTGTAATCGTTTCAATCGTTGTTGCAGCAATTGCCTTCAAATGGCTATACGCTGAACAAGGGATTTTAAATTATATCCTAAATGTACTAAATATAAATTCTATCGGCTGGTTAACAGACCCAAAATATGCGATATATTCAGTAATTATCGTAACAATCTGGAAAGGTATTGGGTATTATATGATGATTTACCTTGCCGCATTGATGAGCGTACCAAAAGAATTGTATGAAGCCTGTGATATTGATGGAGCTGGATTTTTAAGAAAACATCTGACAGTAACTATTCCTCATATTATGCCGACAATCGCACTTGTTACTACAATAAGCTCAATTTCAGCGATGAAAATCTTTGCTGAAATATATGTTATGACAAAAGGTGGACCTCTTAATTCTACAAAAACAATCGTTTATTATATTTATGAAAAAGCATTCGAAAACCTTGATCTAGGTTATGCTTCAGCTATGGCAGTAATCTTACTTGTTATAGTTATGATATTCTCACTTGTAAACATTTGTTGTTTTGAAAGGGGGAAATATCAAATATGATGAAGTTTAAAAACATATGGATACACGCAACACTAATTTTTGTATCACTACTTTCAATTTTCCCATTTATTTGGTTATTATCAACATCTTTAAAAGGTAGTGGTGAAAATATTTTTGCATATCCACCTACAATAATTCCTCAAGATTTTACTTTTGCAAATTATGTTGGAGTATGGCATAAAGTCAATTTAATGAGATATTTCATAAACAGTATGATTGTTGCTGGCGGAACTGTTCTATTAAATTTAATACTATCATCACTTGCAGGTTATCCTTTAGCCAGAATGGAATTTAAAGGTAAGAAAATCGCATTTTTCTCAATCCTTGCGACAATTATGGTACCATTCCAAGCTATAATGCTACCCGTTTATCTAATTACCCTAAAACTTCATCTTGTTGATAGCGTAAATGACACAATGGGATTTATTGGTCTAATTATGCCATTTGCAGTAAGTGCGTTTGGAATATTTCTAATGCGACAAGCATTCCTAGCTATCCCAAGAGAAATGGAAGAAGCTGCCATTGTAGATGGTTGCAATGTTTTCCAAGTATTTTGGAAAGTTCTTTTACCGATGGTAAAACCATCATTAGCGGTTCTTGCAATATTTACTTTTATTGGCTCATGGGGAGAATTCTTATGGCCAAGTATCGTACTTACTAAAGAAGCGATGTACACTTTACCAGTTGGCGTAAACAACTTGCAAGGGATGTTTTCTTCTAACTGGAGATTTATTGCCGCAGGTTCAATTATTTCAATTATCCCTATTATAATCTTTTTCCTTGCGATGCAAAAATACTTCATCTCAGGCGAAAATGAAGGTGCAGTCAAAGGCTAAGGTTAGATTAAGCAACTTCTGAATTATTTCGATACATTTTGGAAACATCAAGTTTAACTTTACGCCTTGATTGAACGAAAATTGTTTTTGCAAAATCTGTGATGTATTTTGGATTAACATTTAACTTGTCAAAAGTACCATCACGATATAACTCAATAAGCCTATCCACATACATTTGACAATATTTTGGGGTATCAGGACGACGCTCAAGTTGTTCCACAAAATCAATACTCTTCCTTGCGGAGTTTTCTCTAGTTGTAGCTCCTCCAAAGTTTGCCATTATATCTTGTCCACCACAAGAGCGTGGAAGTAAATGTTCAATTGATGCCAATGATGGCCATATTAAACGATAACCTATTTTTTCAGATGGTTCAGTTGCAATTTTCATTATATATGCAGCTAAAAAAGTTTGAGAAGTTGGTAGTTTTTGAACAATATCAATAACTTTATCTTGAATATCTGCATCTGGATAACTTTCAATTATCCTAACCGCATCATAAATAAATGATTTTCTTGTAAATGGTACAATAATTTCTTCTTTATTTAATTTAGATTTTGAAATTTCAATTAACTCTTTTAATTGTTCATGATTACGTAAAATAGATTTTTTTAAAATATATTCTAAAAATCTTATAACTTTCTTTTGATTTCCAATAGTTTTATCATTTGTCACATTAGAAAGATGCTTAGACTCTTTGATGAGTTTATTCATTACTTTTTTAGCTTTTAAATTTTGCCCATTTGCAATATCGTCTTTGATTTTGCACAACTTATACTTAAACTCATAAGAAGAAAACGGTATTAAAACAGGGCGTTCATTCAATTTATTCTCAGCATCTTGCACTAACAATTCAAATCTTTGTTGATAATCTTTAGGCAAATTCTTCGCTACCTCTAACAATTCATGAAAAATAGGAGTCTGAGCTTTTCGCAAAATTCTACTATAAATAGGCTTAACTTCTGTTAGAATTTCCTTTAAATTTTTTCTTGGATTAATTTTTGAACGTTCATAAAGAATCTTAAAAGCCTCAGCTTCCATAGTTCCAGCTTGAAAACTATCAGCATATGGAGATAGAATTTCAAAAACTTCAGGGGCTGGACGACTAAAAACTTTATTTTTCATCCATCGACTCAAAAGTTTTGGTTCTATCATAGGGATACCTGAATACATACATGGTAAACGATATGCAAAAAGCATCCTTAATTTTGAAGAATTTTGTATAGGCGCAAGTGACAAAGAATTTATGCTAGGCAAACAATCCTCATTTACGCCAGCTGAATAAAAATTATCCGAAAAACAATCTCTCCAATCTGAGCTCGACTGGATTTCTCTTTTGTACCTTTTAAAGTTTGCAGAATATCTTTGTTTCATCTTCCTATTAATATTTTAACGCACTTACGTCTAATATTAAAGGGTCTTCTTTAGGAGATAATTTTTCAATTCGATTTGCCAAACTATAAATATAACCTTTTGATAGTCCAACGCTATCAAAAACACCACCATTAGCCAGTTCAATCAATCTATCTATATGATTTTGACAATATATTCTAACCTCTGGATTGTTACGCAACATAATAGCCAAACGTTGATGTGCTTTTTTAGAATTCATAAATGATGAGGTTAAAGCATAATTTTCTAGACAATTATGTCCGCCTTTATGGGATGCTAACAAATGATCAACAGACCCTAATGAACCTTGGAACATATCATATCCAACTTGTTGAACAGACCTATCAGCCGATTTCATAATAAATGCTGAAATATTTTCTTTAGATGTCGGCAAACTCACGGCAACTTGTTCCATACGCCTTGCAAGTTTTTTATCTGGCATTTTTTCAAGAATTTTCTTCAATTCGTGAATAAAAGATTTCCTATTAAATTTTATATTTGTTGGACTTTTATAAACTTGAGATTTTGAAACATTAATCAAATTTTGTAAGTCCTTATCATTTCTCAGCGAAGAACGTTCAACAAAATCTGCAATAGCTAAAACCATCTCCATTTGGTTTCGTTCATATTTTTTAATTGGAAATTTCGAACTTAATCTTTTTTCTTTTGAAATTTCTGGAACAGAATTTGCCATTTTCATAACCTTTTGCATCGCAACTTTCTGGTCATGATTTTTAGATTTATCCACACGTTCTTTTATTCTTCCCAATTTATACTTAAATTCCTTTACACTAAAAGGCATATAAATTGGTTCGTTAGAAAGTTTTCGATTAGTTATATACATCAAGTAATTGTATTCTTCTAACAAATCCGCAGGCATCTGCTTTGATAATCTATTCAACTCCTGAAAAATAGGAGCTTGAATAGCTAGCAATTTTTGACTATGCAGAGGCACTAATCGCTGAATATACTCATCTAAACGCCCCTTCGGATTACGTTTAGCTTCAGCTTTTAGCATATTAAAGAATTCCCTTTCAACTGGGAACAAACATGGTTTATACTTTTTAGTCTGCTTAACAATAGTTCTCAAATTATTTGAAAACAACCTTTTATCTAGCATTTTCTGTAAATCATCTGGATCCATAAGAATTGTATCAGAATACAAATCTGGAATACCATAAGGTAACAAGGCTCTTAAAGCCTCAGCATTAGGAGCTGAGCCAGTAAAAGATACAGTATCCACTGCCAAAGGTTTTAATTTTGGAGCAACTGGCAACGAAGAATTGCTAGAAGTTACACCTTGAACCCTAGTTTGATTGAGTAATAAATTTATGCTTACAGGTAAAATTTGCATACTATATTAATACCCAAAATAAAATATTTTGCGGGTTTATAAAGATATTATAAGTTAGTCTTCTTCAACATGATTTGGATCGAAATACGAAATTGACGGACATTGACCAAAGTTTTCTAACATTGCTTGATCTAACTCTTCTGTTGCTACGATTTTTCCATTCACAAAATTTATACCAACAGAAGTTATAGAATCTGGGGTTTTTCCATCTTTATCTTCTTTTGCGCTAATTTCTTTATCACTTTTTGCCATATGTTGCGCAATTTTACGTTTTTCTTCATCAAGAATAGATTGAAGATAACGTTTATATTCTTCGTTTAAATAAACATTTCGTGTAATATCATTCAATACAATCGTTACATAACGTTGTACCGCATCATTTTCATCTAGCGCAGTAATTAGAGTTAGAGCTTTATCAATTTCATCATAAGCTTCTTTATAATGACGCATTTTTCTAAGTAAGATTGCCAAATTATAATGCGCTTCATAATTCATTGGTGCAAGATTGATTGCCTTGCAATAACACATGCCAGCTCTCTCATAATCACCAACTGTGTGATAAGCCACCCCAAGATTGTATTGAGTATCGTAACTATCTGGATAGATTTCGATAGATTTTTCATATGAATCAATTGCTTTTGATAAATATTGTCTTTTCAATTCCCAATCATCATTTGAATACAAAGATTTTAAACGATAAGTTACCCCAATGTTATAATAAGCAATTGCCTTATTTTCTTTGTAACTTACCTTGTTACTATATACATAAGGGATAGAAATCAACTTTCGTTTAGTTTCAATTACTTGTTGATATTGATTTAGTGCAGAATCAAAATCGCCCAATTTTTCAGAAGAAATGATACCATAATTCATCCTTGCAATCATCATTTTAGGATTATGCTTAAACGCTTCAGAATATGAATTTAATGCAGATTGATAATCTTCATAAGCAACATAAATATTTCCTAAGTTATACCAAGCTCCATAATGTTGTGGATAAAAAGCCAAACCTTTATTATAATACTTAATTGCTTTTTGCATTTTCATATTATGATAGGCCTTATCCCCTTTATAAACGTAGTACATCCCTTTCACTTTATTAACTTGAGTTAGGCAGAATTGCTGATTAAAATAAACCGCAATCGCAATTACGGCAATAACAAATAATGAGAATAAAGCTGATAATAATTTTTTCAAAGCATCTGCCCTTTTATGTGCACAATAACATATTAAACAAAATTTCGGAATTTCACATCAACCAAATAATGTAACAGAAATGTAACAAGTTGTTAACATAACGCAATTAACTCAAAGAAAAAAACTTTATATAGATAAGGTAGGTTAAAGGTTAATATTTTTTGGAGGTTAGTTATGATTAACGCAATGAATATTGGTGCATTTTCGCCACGATTATATTCAGATCCGTATATGTTTGATGACATAGACCTTATGAGTTATAGCACATCAGCACCTTTATTAGGAGGTAGCATTTTTGGTGCAATGCCACCAATGCCAATGATGGGCTTAGGTATGGGATATGATCCACAACAATATTATGATTATATGAGACAAAATCAACAATTCTCTGTTGATTATAATATCGATCAGCAAAAATTAAACCGAAACGCTGATATGAAAGTTAACGCTTCAATGGAAGGTGTTAAAGGAGCAGCAACTGCGTTAAAAGATAAGATTATGAAGAATGAACAAGACCAAATCAAAGAAGCATACGACAAATATGTGAATGCTGTCGCAGCAGCTTATGGTGATGGTAACCCTCAAGAGATCCAAGCAAGAGCTAAAAGTTTATACGCTCAAATGAATGGCGGTGTAACTTTAACTCAAGACTTACGAGAATATGGACATGGTTCATTTACTCAAGGTATGTTGAATTCAATAACATTAGGTACATATTATAGAAACTCAGCAGAAGATAACGTAGCTTATACAACAAATTCTCCAGTTGCAACAGGTGAAAAAGCATCTCAGAACGTTGGTAGAATAGCTGGTGCTGGCGTTGTCGGTACAGCTGCATATGGAGCAGTAAAAGGCGTAGGAGCTTTAGCTGCAAAAGCTGGAACTGCTGGTGGTACTTTAGGAAAAGTTGTAGCAAAAGCTGGTCCAATCGGACTTTGTGTAGCTGCAGGCGTAGCTTTATTATCATTCCTAACAGGCAGTAAAGCATCATCGTAAGTAAGTGTATTTAAAAGTGAAGTGTGTAAAAGGATGATTCGAAGAACCGACAGAAATGTCGGTTCTTTTGATTAATAAAAACCCTGCTAAAAGGAGTAATAGCAGGGTCCAGTTCAGTAAAAGAGACATCAATAATAACATTATTATTACGTTTAAAATTTCGTCAAATTAATTGGTAAAATTCTTACGTTTATCCTATAATTTAGTTATGAAAAAGATATTATTAACAATTTTAGTTTTAGGATTTGTAGGGGGAGTATCAACTCAAGCTGCCCTACCTTGGAAAAAAGAAATTCAACAAGAAGAAGTTGTAGATGCAACAAGTCAACAAGCAAAAGTTTTGTACGCTCAAAATGAAATCGATGAAGCACTAAAACTTTTAAAAACAAAAGGCGAAGATTTAAGAAGTGCCGAAGATTGGCTACTTATCGGCAATATTCTTCAGGATAAAGATAGAATTGATGAAGCAACATATATGTTCAAAAAATCTATCGAAAAAGATCCTAAATTTTACAAAGGACACTACAACCTTGGTTATATTTATCTAATCCAAGACAAACCAAATATGGCACTTGCAGAGTTCAAACAGGCAGTAAAATACAAAGATAACTTTGCTTATGGTTATTATAATATGGGTTGTGCATACCTAAAACTAAAAGAATATCGTAATGCTCGATACAATTTCTTTAGAGCAGTCGATGCCAAAAATGATGAACCAATGTTTTATTATAATTTGGCATACACTTACAAAATGCTAAACAAAGAAAAAGATGCACAAACTTATTTAGACATCTATAACAAACTTATGGAAAGAATTTAAAATGAAATACAAAGGTATAATTTTTGATTTTAATGGAACATTATTTTGTGATTCACACTTACACAAACTTGCGTGGAGAGAATACTCAAAACGTCTAACTGGTGTTGAATTTACCGATGAAGAAATGGTAAAACACATGTTCGGTAGAACAAATGAACAAATTATAGAATACGCAATTAAAAGAAAACCTACCCCAGAAATGGTTGAAGAAATCGGTCAGGAAAAAGAAGAATACTATCGTCAAATGTGTTTAAACAGTCCAGAAACACTACATCTTACAAAGGGTGCCGTAGAATTTCTAGATTATTTAAAAGAAAATAATATTCCACGCACGATTGCAACAATGTCAGATAAAACAAATGTTGATTTCTATTTTGAAACATTTAATTTATCAAACTGGTTTGAATACGATAAAGTTGTTTACGCTGATGGAATCATTCCAAGTAAACCCGCACCAGATATTTATGAAATTGCTGCAAAAAATTTGGATTTAAAACCAGAAGAATGTATTGTTGTTGAAGATGCAATTTCTGGTATAAATTCCGCTCGTGATGCAAAAATCGGTAAAATTATTGCAATTTGTACAGAAGAACCTCGACAAATGTACGAAGAAATACCTTGCGTAACTGGAATTATAAATGACTTTACAGAATTTGATAAAAACTTATTTGAATTAAAAGTTCACCAATAAAAAAGGAAGATTTAAAATCTTCCTTTTTTTATCTATGCATTTTTGCCTAATCTTTTACGTTCTTCCAAACGTTTTTGGTGATATCCATACAATGCGTAGATTAGAACACCTACAAGTAACCACCAAACGAAATAAATTGATGAAGTTTTTAATTCTTTGAATGAATATACAATTAAAACGCCACAAATAATTATACCTAAAATTGGGAACCAAGGACAGAATGGAACCTTAAATGGTCTTTCTCTGTTTGGCTCAATTTTTCTCAAAATTAAAACAATTAAGCAGATAATTACAAAGGATGTAAATGTACCAAAATTAGCCAATGCTAACGAGATATTCAAATCCATAAATAAACCGCAAATAATTACAATTAAACCTGAAATCCAAGTCATAACGTGTGGAGTTCTGAATTTTTTGTGAATTAATCTCCAAGATTTTGGTAAAAATCTATCACGACTAATTGCAAATAAAATTCTTGTTGTACCCAATTGATAAATCAAAAGAACTGAAGTTAAAGCACACAAAGCACCCAAAGATAGTGCTCCTGCAAACCAATCTTTACCAATATAACTCATCGCATGAGCAATCGGCGCATTAATATCGATATTACCAACAGGAACAATACCTGTTAAAACTAAAGCAACACATACATATAAAATTGTACAAATAACTAAGGTTCCTAAAATCGCAACAGGTAAATCTCTTTGAGGATTTTTTGTTTCTTCTGCAGCCGTTGAAATTGCATCAAAACCAATATAAGCAAAGAAAATTAGAAACGCTCCCATAATCACACCTGATGGATCTGTTGGGAAAAATGGAGTCCAATTTTCTGGTTTAACATAGAATGAACCAACACAAATAAATGACAAAATCATAAACAGGTTTACGCCAACCATAATACTTGCGACTTTGGTTGATTCTTTAATACCAATGACCAAAAGAATAGTCAAAACAGTAACAATAAACACTGATGGGAAGTTTATTGCAACTGGAATATGATTGAACAAATAAGGAACTTTATCATGAATATCCCAGTTATTTGCATCGCAGATTGCTTGAACAGTTCTAAAATCATATCTTAACCACAATGGGAAATTTACAATAAAATCTGGTAAATAAGCCTTAAAACCCTTTAAGAATTGAATAAAATAACCAGTCCAAGCACTAGCAACAGTAATATTACCGATTGCATATTCAAGCATTAAAATCCAACCTACCATCCACGCCATAAATTCACCCAATGTTGCATAAGTATAAGTATAAGCACTACCCGCAACAGGAATCATCGCAGCAATTTCGGAATAGCATAACGCTGAAAAAACACAAGCAATTGCAGCTAACACCATTGAGATTACAATAGCTGGACCAGCACCAGTGCTTTCTGCACCACCTTGAATTGCAGTACCGATAATTGTAAAAATACCAGTCCCAACAACCGCACCAATACCAATTACAATCAAGTCAAATACATTCAAAGTTTTCTTAAGTTCTGAACGCTTTGTTGTCGCAATCAAATCGTCCATACTTCTTCTTTTAAACATATTTTGACATATATTACTAATATTCATTATTGAACTTCTTCCTGATTACCTAATTCACTAACTTTTCTTTCATGAATTCTGTTTTTTGTATATCCATAGCAAGCATAAATCAATATACCGATAATAATCCATAGAGGGAATAACATTGCTGAGCTACCAGCCCCCAAAGATTTATATATCATCAAACCTCCACAACATATAATACCTAATGATGGAGTAACTGGAGAGAATGGAACTTTGAAAGGTCTATGTCTAGAAGGATCAGTATGTCGCAAAATTAAAACGGCAACACACACAATAATAAACGATGTAAATGTACCATAATTACAAAGTTCAGCAGCAACATCTAAATTTAATGTCAAAATACCAACAATAGCTAAAGCACCAACTGTCCAAGTCAATAATGCTGGAGTTTTGAATTTTGCATCAATTTTTTGAAACTTAGATGAGATAAAATTATCCCTACTCATTGCAAACAAAATTCTTGTTGCAGCCATCTCTAATACTAACAAAACAGATGTCAAACCAGCCAAAGAACCAACGGCAATAAAATATGACGCGTAAGTTGCCCAACTTTTACCAGTCATAGCCATACAGTAAGCCATTGGGGCTTTTAGAAAATCTAAAGAAACTGGACCTGACGTATCTTGCATGCCTGTAAGAACCAATGCTACTAAAACATAAACAACCGTTGTTACTAACAATGAGCCAATAATACCGATTGGTAAATCTTTTTGAGGATTTTTACACTCTTCTGCGGCAGTTGCCAAAGCGTCAAAACCAATGTAAGCAAAGAATATTAAAAATGCTCCAGCAAAGATACCAGGACCCCCATTTGGAGCAAACGGAGTCCAGTTTTCTGGTTGTACAAAGAATGCACCTGCAAGTACAAACAATGCAATTACAGCCATTTTTATAAATACCATTAAACCTGCCATTTTTGTTGAATCTTTTGTACCCTTAACCAAAATTGCAGTAATCAACAACACAATTAAAATTGCAGGTAAATTGATTGCAATAGGCACACCTAACAATGTTGGAATATGAATACTTGGATCTGATTCTGACAATTTCATCAACGTAAATACGTCATAAGTCAACCATTGAGGAGGATGAGCCAACCAAGCAGGTAAAACATGTTCAAAATTTGACAGAAATTGAACCAGATGGTTTGACCAAGCACAAGCAACAGCAATAAAGCCGATACCATATTCAAGCATCAATACCCAACCAACCATCCAAGCTGCAAATTCCCCTAATGTTGCAAATGTGTATGTGTAAGCACCACCTGCGACAGGAATCATTGTAGCAAACTCTGAATAACATAATGCAGAGAAAATACAAGCAATTGCAGCCACAATCATTGATACAATCAACGCTGGACCTGCACCCAAACTTGATCCATCAGCACTACCAGCTGCAGCAATACCGACGACGGCGAAAATTCCAGAACCAATAATTGCACCTACACCTAGGATAATTAAATCCCATACCCCAAGAGTTTTTTCCAAACCGCCTTGAGCACTAGCTTCCGCCAACATTTCTTCTGGAGCCTTTAATCTAGTAACACTCTTAAATAAGTTACTAAAAAAGGTTTTGTTAAATTTTTCAGCCATCTATTTTCCTTATTTTTATTTGTTGGGCACACCCCAACCTACTACTATATTTCTTACTTGCACAAAGGGAAGCCCATAGCTTCACGTTGCTCTACATAAAGTTTTGCAACACCTGATGCCATAGTTCTAACTCTACCAATAAAGTTGTTTCTTTCATCTTTACTGATAACTCCATGAGCATCAAGAAGGTTAAATGTATGAGAACATTTCAAAACATAATCATACGCTGGTAATACCAACTTAGCTTCCAAACAGTTATCCACTTCTTTTTGATACAAATCAAACATTGTAAACAATGAATCAGTATCAGAAACTTCAAAATTATATTTTGATTGTTCAATTTCATTTTGTAAGTAAATATCACCATATTTCAATGTATCGTTCCACATAATATCGTAAACTGATTCTTTATTTTGAAGATACATTGCAATACGTTCTAAACCATAAGTTAATTCCAAAGCAACTGGTTTAATTTCTAAACCACCAACCTGTTGGAAATATGTAAATTGAGTAATTTCCATACCATCAAGCCATACTTCCCAACCAACACCAGCAGCACCTAAAGTAGGTGATTCCCAGTTATCTTCAACAAATCTTACATCGTGTTCTTTTAAATCTATACCCATAGCTTCCAAACTTTTTAAATAAAGTTCTTGAGCGTTATCTGGAGAAGGTTTAAGAATAACTTGGAATTGAAAATAATGACCAAGTCTGTTAGGGTTTTCGCCATAACGAGCATCAGTCGGTCTTCTGCAAGGTTCAATCATTGCAGTATTCCAAGGTTCTGGACCTAAAGAACGTAAAAATGTTGCAGGGTTCATTGTAGAAGCCCCTTTTTCAATATCATAAGGTTGCTGAATTATGCATCCATAATCAGACCAAAATTTTTGTAAGTTAAAAACTAATTCTTGAAAATTTAAAGCCATAACATAATATCCAATATTGTACTATCTACACTCGTTTTATTATCTTATTACCGACATAGTATAATTGCAAACGATTTGCACCAAAATATTACATTACGTAAATAAATTTCACAATAAATATCAAAAATTTTATTGTTTTGTTTAAATATAGATATGTTAATAAGTCCTATATATGGTTCACGAATTTATAATAAGCAAAACAATAACGTTCAATTCACTGGATTAACAAAAAGAATGGAACGTGAGATGTATATTGACGGGAAAAAAGATATTCTTGAGATTATAAACCAACGAGGAGAAGATAAAAACACAATTGTTGGACAACTCCCACCAGGAATGTTTTACAAATTACCAAAAGAAAACAGAACTGAAGCCATTGCAGAAATTATGAATACTTTTGCTGAGGCTTCAAATGAAATACGACCATTCGTTCCAAGTGCAAAAGGTTCAGAATCAGAAAGAAAGAATTTAAGACCAGATAGTGCAGTTGAAAAACTAAGAAGCGTATTTGAAAAATACGACTTAATCGAACCAGATAAAGAATTTGATTTAAAATATCTCGGACAAGGTTATTATGGAAAAGTTTATAAACTTGAAGGGCTTTATGACAACAAAACTAATGACGAATATGTTATGAAAGTTTATAAAACAGTTGATAAAGGTCCAGAATGGCATCCATATAAAAGCCATGGAAACTACGCAGAATTAAATACCGCTGCGTATTGGATGAAAAATTTAGGCAGGAATACTCAACGTGGAAGATTTTTCTTTGGAGATATTACAAGTGGTTTTATGGTATGTAACTTCATCGACAACAACAAACCAAAACCCGAAAAAATTGTAAATGAATATACAAAAGGTGCAAAATTAACTGACGAAGAATTAAATGCAATCTTTGGACATAATAGAATTAATGGTTACAGTATTGACTGGGGCGGTGTTCGTGTTGTTAACAGAATTAAGAACAAAAATAAAACCGCCAATTACGTACTAACCAAAATTCAAAAAACAAGACCTGAAGAACGAGAAATCGAATGGTGGAAAATATACAACAATAAAAGATTAGATAAAGCAGGCAAAAAGGCTGGCTTAGCACTATCTTTAAAATATATGAAAAATCCAGATGCGTATATTATTCACTGCTTAGATGAAAAAAATCAACTGGTAGATATCTCAGTTGCGTATGCTTTAAAATATCTACCTTATGAAAAATCTAAAAAAATATTCGATCAACTTATGAAGAAAGGGGATTCGTTGACACAAGTTGTATTGATGAACGAAATTCCACTTTTAGCAAGAAATCAAAGAGACGCCGATAAATACGATTACTTAAATCTACCAAAAGAAGATCGTAATTCTCCAATAGATGATATGAACGTTCCAAAAGATGAAATAAATCCTAAGAAAATTAGAATTTATTACAGAATAGCAGCAAAACACGCAACACCTCTTTCTCAAGAACATTTAGCAAGTTATGTCCACCTATTACCAGAAAAAGATATATTAAAAGAATTCGAAAAACTCATTCAAACAAAAGACGAACGAGTATATGAACGTCTAATCCATAAAATGCGCATTGTTAGAGAAGATGAATTCCCAATGGATATCAAGTTCAAGATGATAGACAAACTTGAAAAGGAAATTGAAAATCCATATTTACTAAAAAAACTTAGAGAAACAAAGACTTATATTATCCGTTGCAATTTAGATAACGACTAATTATACTGATAAATAACGAGGAAACTATGGCAGATAAAATTATTATATTTTCAGGTAAACAATATTCAGGTAAAGACACCGCAGCAAAAATTTTGTTAGAAAAACTAACTGATTATAGACGTTGTGCAATGGGTGATATTATCAAACTTACTTATGGAAAAGAAAAAGGTTTAACTTACGAAGAAATCGAAGCAAACAAAGCTCAATATCGTGCAGATTTAATTGCACTAGGGAATTGGGGCAGAGCTCAAGACCCAGATTATTGGCTAAAAAAAATCCTCGAACAAGATGGGAATATAATAGTTACAGATGTTCGAGTTCCACACGAATACGAAATATTTAAAAATGCAGGTGCAATCACAATCAGAGTAGAAGCAAATCGTGAAACTCGTCTTTCTCGTGGGGAATTAGTAGGCGAAAACGACATCACAGAAGTTGGACTTGATGATATCAAAGATTGGGATTATATTATTGATAACAATTCAACTTACGAAGATTTGCATAATCAAGTTATGCAAATAATAGAACGACTAAAATAAATAACACTACTTACCCTGGGCAAAGACTTTCCCAATCTGGTTCGTCATCTTCTTCGCCAGGTTCAACAATATGATCACCACACTCTAACATTACTTGCAATGTTAGACGTAATTGTCTTTTATAATTTTCACGAGCACGAGCAATTGTTTTGGCACAAAACGTAAAACTCGGAATTTCTTTTATCTCTATAAAATGATAAGGATTGCCCTCAAAATCAAGGTCTTCACCTTCGATTAAAGTCCAATCCAAATTCATATAATATTCAATATCTTTTTTAACTTCCATATCAGTTTACTAATTATCTAATGATGAATTACTTAATGGTTGAGATAACATTATACCTTCACCACCAACGACATCGGCTCTTTGACCATCTATGTACAAGTAAACAGGAAGATTTGAATTTAATTTAGCAGTTTTAATTAACTGATAAAGTCTTTTATAAAGACTCTCTGTTCCACCACCTGTTACAAATGCGGAATTTAGGTTTACGATAATTTTGTCTGATTGCTCAGTGATATTTATAACTTTTGCATCCATTGGGACTTCTGTATAAACACCACGTTGTTTTTCATCAGGTTTTGGACCTCTAACAAGTGCATTTACCGCAAACCTAATTTTTGAACCATCCACATCTTTATTGTATTCTCTTTTTACAGCCTTATAAACCTCTTCGTTGTGTTCATTTTTACCTATAAAATAAACATTAACGTATTCTTTTTCTACTACATTTAATTTTGCATCCTCAACGACCTCTTCTTGAACAGATCGTTCCATTACACGAACTTCATCTGGCTTAACTTCAGTTTTTGGCATCAAAACATTAAATGCAACAAGACCGACAATCGCCATCATACAAAGTCCTATAAAAAGTAATAGAAATTTTTGGCTTTTATTCATAAGGCTTTATCCTCAAAATTAGTCTTTTGGTAGAATTGCAATACCATTAACGTAAACAACATTTTCTAACACTTCAAGTTCTTTTACGTTAATTTTTGCATTGTGTTTATCCAAGAATTTTACTGAGTATTCTAATGGATTTAAATAGCTAGTTAAGAAATCTACTTTCTTAACATCTAATCTAAGATTACCAGAAACTAATTGTGGTTGAGTCAATTCTATTTTGCCATTTTTAACTCTGATATTTGATTCAAATACAACTTTTTGTTCTCTTTTTACATGAGGAATTGTCATACCAGCAATAAAATAGAATTTGTTAGCTTTAATAGCAACTTTTGTTGAATTAATTCTAAATCCAAAACCATAAGAAGCTGCAATTTTATTGAAATCTGCAACAGCTTGTCTGTATCTTGGATGAGTCATTGATTTATTGATTGTATCTTGATCTAAAACCATATCAAATGCCATTGGCATATCTTCAACAACTACAACGTCTTTATTAACTGGTTTGATGTAGTTGAAATCACATAAAGTTTTTAAATCTAAACTTACTAAGTGAATATCATTAATCAATAAATTTTTTGCATTCATTTCAAATGATTTAAAAATACCATTTTTTAAATCTCTAGCACTACGTGATTTTAAATCAACTTTCAAATCATCAGCTGATGCTACTTTTAAAACTTCTTTAGTAATAGCTGCTTCAACGTTATTTTCAACAACTGAATTTACGCCAGAAACAGCGCCCCAGAATGTACGGAACTTATTGTTTAAGTCGTATGGCTCAACACAGTTATAATCACACGCAGCTTGAGCAACTGTACTTGTAACGAATAGAATTCCTAGTAATAAAATAATCTTTTTCATAATACCTCAAATACTTTTTTGACCAAAACTTTGTCTTGTTCTACCTTACCTATAGCATATATTTTACCACTTTTTAGCAAAAATACAATATCTGCGTCATTAAATCCTCTATTTGTAATAGACATTCCGTGTGAAACTCGTTGCCTATCTGAATCTGAAAGCTCATAAGTTGGATAATTTAATACATCTAACGGATTTATCAAATGTTTACAAACCAAATCTTTTTCCGATAAATCTTCCAAACGAACAGTATTTTCAATATTAAAACGTCCAGCTTTTGTTCTTTCTAGCGCTGATAAGTAAGCTCCACAACCTAAATTCTTCCCTAAATCATACGCAATTGAGCGAATATAAGTTCCTTTTGAACACGCAACAAGAAGTTTTGCCTCTTGTTTTTCCTGATTAAATTCTACCAATTCTATTTTCGAAATAAACACTGTTCTTGGTTTTATTTCAACTTCTTGCCCTGCTCTAGCGTAATCGTAAAGCTTTTTACCATTAACTTTTATAGCCGAATAAATTGGTGGCATCTGAGAAATTTCACCCTCAAAAGATTTTAAACCCAAACGGACTTCAACTTCAGACACTTTTTTATCAAAAGTTGCAACAACCTCACCATCTAAATCATACGTATCTGTATTTTTCCCAAATTGAACAGTTGCAAGATATTCTTTATCATCCTCAAGATATTCAATAAGTCTTGTAGATTTCCCAATACAAATAGGCAAAACCCCAGTTGCAAAAGGGTCTAAAGTACCAGTATGCCCAATTTGTTTAATTTTAGTAACTCGACGCAAACGACCAACAACATCATGAGATGTCATACCTTTTGGTTTATAAACATTCAGAAACCCAAAAAGGTTATTCGATTTATTGTCAGTCATAAACCCTCACCCTAACCCTCTCCCTAAAGTGGGCGAGGGAATAACCCTATATTTCACCACGAGAAATTTTATTAATAAGTTCGGTTACTCTTGAACCTTCTTCCAAACCATTTGTATAAACAAAACGTAATTCTGGAGTAAGTCTTAAGCGAATACGCTTGCCAACTTCATAACGAATTTTAGAAGTACTTTTTTCGATAACTTCTTTTGTGTGTTCTATTTGCTCTTCAGAACCTAAAACACTATAAACAACTTTTGCATAAGAATTATCGTGTGCAACTTCAACATCCACAATTGAAACAACACCAGCTAACCCTCTGATTTCTTTTCTCAAGATATCAGAAATATCACGCATTAATTCTTTTCTTACTCTTTCGTTACGTAATGACATTTTTATTTACCTTATAAACTTTTTCTTTCAACTTCTTCGGTCGTTGATACTTCAATAATATCACCTTCTTGAATATCGTTCCATTTTGCAAATGAAATACCACATTCGAAACCTTGTGCAACTTCTTTTACGTCATCTTTGAAACGTTTCAATTGGTCAATTGCACCACGGAAAATGACTTCTCCATTTCGAACCAAAGCTGCATCTTTTGAACGTACAATCTTACCTTCAAGTACATAACAACCAGCGATTTTGTTAGTTTTACCGATTGTAAATACTTGACGAATTTCAGCTTTACCAAGCTCAACTTCTTTAATTTCAGGTTCAAGAAGTGATAATAATGTTCTTTCAACGTCTTCTAACAACTGATAAATGATATCGTATTTCTTAATTGTTACGCCTTCTTTTTCAGCTGACGCCATAGCATTAGCATCTTCTTTTACTGTAAAGCCTAGGATTAACGCATTTGAAGCTGAAGCTAACATAACGTCTGCTTCTGAGATATCACCAACACCAACGTGAATAATTTTTGTTGTAATTTCTTTAGACTCAACTTGAGCAATAGATTGAGCAACAGCTTCAGCAGCACCATGAGTATTAGCCTTGATAATTAAATTCAATTGAGGAATTGCATCATCACCTGCAACTGATTCACGTCTAATGTGAGCTGGAAGCATTGCTTCTAAACGTTTGTCACGTTCTTTTTCTTTTCTTTCAGTGATAATTTGTTTCATTTCTTTTTCGTTTTTAACTACTTCGAAATAATCACCAGCTTGAGGGACTTCTGACAAACCTAGAACCTCAACTGGAGTAGATGGTTCAGCTTTTTGAATTCTTTCACCACTATCTGATAACAATGCACGAATTCTCCCACAAGCAGTACCAACAACAATACAGTTACCAGCATGAAGTGTACCATTTTGAACTAACAATGTTGCAACAGGACCTTTACCTTTATCTAAGTTAGCCTCAACTACAACACCAGAAGCTTGTGCTTTAGGGTTAGCTTTTAAATCTTGAACATCTGCTACTAATAAGATGTATTCTAACAATTCATCAATACCAGTACCTTGAAGAGCTGAAACTCTCACTGTAATTGTATCTCCACCCCAATCTTCTGGAACCAAACCATGTTCTGTTAATTGTTGAAGAACTTTATCAGGGTTTGCACCTGGTTTATCGATTTTATTCACCGCAACAATAATTGGGATTTCTGCAGCTTTTGCGTGGTTAATAGGATGGTTTCCATACCGTCCACACCGGTTTCCATCATCTGCACAGAGGATTCCATCCGGACAATATCCTCCCCAAAATGCATCATGGCAAAATTGATGCCGTACACACCAATGTCAAGTA
>JAGAJM010000024.1 GCA_017626055.1 bacterium
AACGGCTCTTCCTTGCGGTTTTACCAAATTAAAAAAATCAGCACGAGTAAGAGGAATGTCATTCCCTTTAATTGTTGCGTACTCATCCCGATAATCACCCCATGGATCATCAATAATCAATCCTGAATCTTCATAACCAACAACAGCAACAACATGGTCAATTTCTCTGCCATTGTCTTTGAACTTTCCAGAAACAACAGCACTACCGCCTTTTTCAATGTTGCTGATAATCTGGTCAAGAGTTAGGCTAGATAAAAAAATGACACCTTTTTGTTTATAGCCTTGTTGATTTAGCCATCTGTTAGCCCCAAGAGCTAAACATTCGTGCCATTCATTTGGTGGATATATTCCTGCTGGATCTAGTTGTTTCCATTTGCCTTCCACAACTTTATCAGTCATAATGAATCGCAAAAGTTCATCTTCTGGCTGTTTGCCATTACTAGCCATTTTATCAACAGGCCAACCTGCTGCAGAAAGTGCCAGGATAATTGATGTAACATTGCAACTAGATGCAGGTCTAATCTTATTGTTTCTTTGAGTGTAATAAGATTTTCCTTTGGAATTATTTTTGTACATTACAAACCTCCATAAAAATCATACAAAAAACAAAAAGCCAAAAAGCAATTATAAAAACGCTTTTTGGCTTAATAACTTACATTGAAAAAGATTCAATCCTTTTCTTAACATGCTCGGCTTTGTCTTTTTGCTCACTCATAAGCATTTCCACCAATGCAGCTTGAATGCTATCTGGCGCATCATGCCCCGAACCTTTGTGTCGTTCAATTTCTCTACGCACTTCTTCTTTTGAGTTGATATAATCTTCCCATCTGCGTTGAGCTCGTTTGAAAAAGTATGAAGCTGCGGCATCATCTTTATCTTCCTTTGCATCTTCTGCCCATTCAATGAACATTCCAGCATCTTTTAAGTCGTCTTTTTCAAGACAAAGTTTATGTTTTAATCCTTTCATCTGTTACTCCTATCTGAAAGTAGTTAGGGATGAATACAAGTCATCTAGCGCATCTCCATCAATGGCAAAACTTCCAATCATTGGAAGATTAAGCTCAAATTTCCCTTTGGTGCCTAATGCTTGTCTTAATTCTAAGATAGCCTCTTCATCTAGTTTTCCATCAACAATTAAATTTGTCATAGTTAATAATGGATTGTTAACATCTGATAATTTATCAATGTTGTTTAAAATTCTTCTAGCAAGAACTGCTACCACAGCTCGTTTCCCTTCGCCTGGTATCTTTTGGATAATGCTTTTTTCTATCCAAGATTCTAGCCCTGTTTTTGCATCAGCTAATAAAACCATTCTTTCTCCTGTTTATTAGATGCCCCGAAAACTTCGAGGCATCTAAATTAACTAACTACTTAAGCTGCTGCTGCAGGTGTTGTAGTTGTAGTAGTGGTTGTTGCTGTTGCAGGTTGTGCAGCAGGACAAATTGCATCCAAAGGCATTACAAGTTTGCCAGGAACAAATGTTCCGTTGACATAACACATAATATCTTTTTTTGTGCATTCGATTTTTGAATCCAAGAAAGCAAGGTTGTCTGTAACTCGTTGATTGATTACAGCTTGATTTGCTGCAATGTTAGCAAGTTCTCTGTTTGTTGCTTCCATTTTGCCATCAAAATACTTGTAAACTTCAAGCATTTTTCCATCGTTTCTTTGGTCAGATAAGAGCATGTCCCTTTCACTTTGTAATCGAGAGATTGTCTGTTCTTGCTGAAGTTCAAAACGATTAACTGCTGTGTTTTCGCTACAATTATTATTGCAGTTGCAACCCCCATTGTTTGTGTAAGCATTTCCTGGAATCATGCCTCCACCCAAAAGCATTTGAGCAAGTTGCCCAATGCCACCAATGTAACCACCAATAGAACCAACTCTATCAGCAGCGGTAAATGTTACTGGCATATATGGCCTCCTTTGTCTGTGATTCAGACAAATTAAACCTAAGCTGAGTAAAGTTAAAATAAATGTTCATAAATGAAAATAAAAGGCTATTATTTAAGATTGATTAGTTTGATACATTCTGCAATAAAAATATGTTTGTTTGTAAAGCCATTTCTTAGCATGGCTCTTTCTATTCTTTGACTGATACAAGAAGCTGAAACTTTTTCTTCATAAGCAATTTCTTTTTGTGTTTTTCCTTGTGCCAGAAGTTCCAATGTTTTAAGTTCAACATTAGATAAAGCCATTTTAACAACTATTGGATAATTTCCTCGAACTTGTGTCATCTGTTAATTCTCCTATGATTATGAAAATTAACATAAATATTGGCACTAAAAACGACTTGAAAAAACATGCTTTATTTATACCCCCCCCCACCTAGCGAAATAGTAGGAATTAGTACACCTTTGATTTTTCCTAAAATTGTAACTGTAGTTAAGGGCATTAAATTTGCAGTAGCAAAAGCAAATCCTGTTGCTGTTAAAAATAATCTAGAGACAAGTTCTGTTCCAGCAATTTGTACGCAATACAGTCCATCACCTTGCCATCCTGTTTCTTCGTAAAAGACAACATCTCCACAATTGAGTTCTTCTTGATTTTCATTAATTTTTAACATTTTCATAAAAAAAATATAATTTATGAAAAATGTTTTTGCAAAAAAAAGTAAAAAATTTTATAAAAAAATAAAAAAGTTATTGACAAAAATATAAAGGAATGATATATTATAAACATACAGAGCGTATGCTTTGTGAAATCTTAATAAAGGGGGTATGCTTTTATGAAATCGGCTACAAAAAAAACCCTGAGAAAAGTTTTACGGGAACTTCTCAGGGCTGTATCCGAAATCCTAATAGGTGTGATAGTTTACTTAATTTGTAAACATCTTTAATAACACCTAACGGGAACAGGTCAATTCCTTATACACCACTAAGGATTGACCTTGTTAATAAAAGTATACTCCCAAGGGAGCGAATATGTCAACAGAAAAAAAACAACTTGCAAAACTTATTTTATCAACTTTGTTAAAGGGAATAATTATTGGTGTTATTGTTTTTTTAATTATTAAATTTGTGGGGTGATCTAATGCCAAGACCTGCTGGAAGTAAAAACAAAAAACCTGCTGAGGGCAGAAAAACAATTTATACAAATCTTTGTATCTCAGCATTACCAGAAGAAGCCGAGCAACTAAAAGCCCTTGCCGAGCAATCAGGTAAAACTCTTAGTCGCTTTTTAGTTGAACTTGCTTTATCTCTAAAACAAAACTAAAACAAAACAGCCCCGAACTTACGGGGCTTTCTTTTTAAGTAACATTTGTTACCTAGCAACGGGAAATTTTTTTCCATTGGTAGGTAAACATTGTTACCTACACTCTAATCAATGTGTAATAGACTCTACCGACAATTTCTATTTCATCAGTTTTACAAGTCCAAGTAGGATAGATTTTATTGTCATTCATTATTTGGTAGCCATCTGGAAGTAAAATTAATCTTTTAACACAAGGAAAGTTTTGAGCCAAATAAACATATAGTCCATCCCCTTGCCAACCATCCACACCGCAAACAACTACATCACCATCTTTTACTGTTGGAGCCATGCTATCTCCAGAAACTCTTAGTGCTTTTAAATCTGGAAAATCTTGCGAACCTGGAATAGATAACAGCTTGTCTTTTTCATCAGCTGTTAGCAAATTCTCTAAAAACGGAATTATCCTTTCTTGTACATTTGCTGGAATGCTCGGTTGCTCTATTTTTGGAACACCTTCTCCAGATAAAAAATATTCTGGATTTAAGCCTTTTCTTTGCAATCTATCAATTAGTAATTTTGGCTTTTCAATTTCTCCTTTTTCGAATTTTTTTAAATACCCATTTGAAATTTCTATTTCTTTTTCTATTTGAGCCAGTTTTAGATTAAAAAATTCTAATAATCTATTTATTATTTCTTGATTATTCATATTAACACCTTAAAATTCGATTATTTTATTTAATTAAATTAGATTTCTCTATTGACATATCTGAATTTTCTAATATAATTAAATATGTAAGCAACATTTGTTGCTTATCAACGGAAAATATTTTCCATTGGTTAGCAACAAATGTTGCTTGTAATTATGCCAAAAGAGTCGGCTTTTGGCAATTAAACTATCGGCAAAGGAGGTTTTTTTATTGAGAAAAATTAACGAGTGGGCATTGAATCCCACTCCAGCAGAGTCTGCTTGGATTAAATACAAATTAGAACTAACTGGAACAACTGCTAAATATCTAGCCACAAAGCTAAGTATAGACTGTCGTTCTGTTTACAATGTAATTGGGGGACATAGACACAGCAGAAAAATTGAACAAGAGATAGCCAAAGTATGTGGCTATCCGTCATGGAATGACATGCTTCGTAGTTTACGGGGCGAAAATGTAGCATAAGGAGATGCGATGCAAATCTTTAAGAATGGGAGAAAACCTCCCTTTATGGAAAGTGAG
>JAGAJM010000025.1 GCA_017626055.1 bacterium
CATGTTTTTAACATAGTCAGCGTGGCCTGGGCAGTCAACGTGTGCATAGTGTCTTGTTGCTGATTCGTATTCTACGTGAGCAGTAGAGATAGTAATACCTCTTGCTTTTTCTTCTGGAGCAGCGTCGATTTCATCGAATCTTTTAGCTGCTGCTTGACCAGCTGCTGCCAATGTACCTGTAATAGCAGCTGTTAATGTTGTTTTACCGTGGTCAACGTGGCCGATTGTACCTACGTTAACGTGCGGTTTCGTACGTTCATACTTTTCACGTGCCATGAGATTAATCTCCTTCTTTTCTGTCTACTATATACTATTTTAAATTAGTATTCTACGATATCTTAATTCTATTCACTCATAAATTTTTGTCAAGGTTATAATGATAATTTCAACTAAAATTTGTAATTTTTTCTCTCATTAAGTTTTGTAACAAAAATTTTGTATTTTTGCAATTTCACCATTAAGAAATACTTTATAAAATTAAGTTCGATTATGGTTATGATATATGGAGGTTTTCCATGGGTGATTTTTCAATTACAAATGCATATGACAATACTAAATCTAAAGCGGTAGATTTGTATAATAAGTTTAAGTTTAATACTCAGCAAACTGATGCTGCAGCTTCTAACTGGACACCAGCAATGCAAAACCAATTGATGGGTGCATTGAATGGTCAAGGTATTACAAGTGATGCTGCTTCTGGTAGAATGACTGATCAATAAGTTTTGCATAAAAACTATGTTTGTAATAAACTAATCTTCAGATATATGAGGATTAGTTTATTGTGTTATTAACAGCAGATATCGGAAATACTAATATTACCCTAGGTATATTTGACAAAGACAAGTATATCAACGAGTTTCGTCTTGCCTCTGATAGAGATTTGTCTGGTGAAGAGTACGAAATTCTTTTGAAGTCTTTGTTTAAAGATTATAAAATTGAAGGATGTGTTATCGCATCTGTTGTAGAAGAACTTAATGTTAAATTTAAGCGAGCAGTAGATAATGTTTTTAATATAAAATCAGTGTTTGTTGCTCATGATGTTAATTTAAATGTAAAAATAAAAACAGATAATCCTCGTGAGGTGGGTGCAGATAGAATTGCTAATGCAGTTGCAGTCGCTGAAAAATATGAAGGTGCGGTAATTGTTATTGATTTTGGAACTGCAACATCGTTCGATATTATCAATTCTAAAAAGGAATTTCTTGGTGGTGTTATTGCTCCTGGGATAAATACTCAAATGAAGTGTTTAAATAAATCAACTTCAAAATTGCCTAAAATTGATGTTTCAATCTCTCAAAATGCGATTGGTCATAATACAACTGATGCAATACTTTCAGGTGTAATTAGAGGGACTGCTTGTATGGTTGATGGTTTGGTTGCTCAGTGTGAAGCTGAATTAGGAGAAAAAGCCACCATTGTTGCAACAGGTGGATATTGTGGCTTAATTGCCAATTACCTAAAGCGCCCATTTGACTATACGAACCCAATTTTAACTCTTGAAGGTTTGAAAAAAATATATGAGTTGAACACAAAGAGTTTAAATATTATAAGTGAATTGCAAGAAATTTCCCATTAGGTTTTCGTTCCAAACCTGAACATCTTCAGGCACTTTAAGTACTCTTGATGTGAAATTCCATATATATTTAATTCCAGAGTTTACGATTAACTCTGATGTTTCTTGTGCAAATTTACTAGGTACAGTTAATATTGCAATATCAATTTCATTATGGCTAACAAAATTTGAGAGATTTTTGATATCTAAGATTTCTTTATCGTTAATTTTGTTTCCGATTTTGTTAGTATCGTTGTCAAACATTGCAACTACATTCAAACCATAACTTGTAAAGTTGTCGTATTTAGCAAGAGCCATTCCTAAATTACCTGCGCCTATAATGCAAGTATGTTTTGTTTTTGAATAACCTAAAGTTTTTTCAATAGTAGTTTTTAGCTCTTTAACATTATAACCAACTCTGGTTTTTCCAGAATTGTTTAGTAAATTCAAATCTTTTCTGACTTGAGAATCGTCAATTCTTAGTAGTGTTGCAATTTGTTTACTAGAAATATACTCATGCTCTTTGGTGATAAATTCACGTAAAATGCAATGATAAAGTGTTAATCTGCTAATAACTTTTTCTGAAATCTTTTTATCCATATTTATATTTTACATTAAAAATATTCTAAATGTTTGTTTCATGTTATAATTTGCTTATGAATAAACATACATTTGAACAACGAGTATTTTATGCCGATACCGATTCTTATGGTATCGTTTGGCACGGATCTTATCTTCGCTGGATGGAGATGGGACGTGTGTATTGGACAGAACAACAAGGTATAAACCTTGAAAATTTACGTGATGAAAATGATATTGTGATTCCAGTTGCAGGTATAAATATTAAATATAAAATGTCTGCAAAAATTAACGATGTTATGCTTGTGGAAACTGAATTGCAGTCGTTTAATGGACTTTCGGCAGTATTCAAACAAGTGATTTCAAATAAAGAAACTGGTAAAGTCTATATTGAAGCTGAAGTTACTATTGTTTGTGTAAATAAAGATGGAAAACTTTATAGAAGAGTTCCAGAATGTTTAACTGATATTTTTAATGAGGTATTGAAATGTCCGATACACGCTTAAATAAATATATTGCATCTTCTGGGCTTTGCTCTCGTCGTAAGGCTGATGAGCTTATTGAGTCTGGGGTTGTAATGGTTAATGGAAAAAAAGTTACAGAACTAGGTTTTTCTGTAAAACCAAAAGATAAAGTTTTTGTTAATGGTAAACTTATTCATCCTGTAAAACACGAATATTATAGATTTTACAAGCCTGCAGGTTATATCACAACTGCTGATGATGAAAAAGGTAGAAAAACTATTTATGATTTATTGCCTGAAAATTTGCACAAATTAAAGCCTGTTGGGCGTTTGGATAAGGATTCGACTGGATTAATTATTCTTACTAATGATGGAGATCTTATAAATGAATTAACTCACCCGTCAGCGAAAGTTCCAAAATTGTATAGGGTTTCGATCAATGGCAAGATTTCGCAAAAAGATATTGATACTATGTACAAGGGTATTGAAATCGAACCTGGTAAGATTGCATATGCTCAAGTTGATGTTTTGGATTTTGATAACTCATCAACAGTAATGGAAATTGTTTTGCACCAAGGTTTAAATCGTCAAATTCGTAAAATGTTTGAGCATTTAGGATTTGAAGTGGTTACTCTAAAACGTGTTCAGCATGCGACAATAACGTTAGATGGTTTAAAGCGTGGCGAATTTAAACCAATTAAACCTGGGCAAATAAAAGATTTGAGAAACTTTTTAAATAGGATTGCAAGTAAAAATGCTTAAGGTTGCATTAGTTGGTAATATTGCAAGTGGTAAATCTACTGTTGAAAAGGCGCTACAAACAAGTGGATATGTCGTTTTAGATACAGATAAGGTTTGTCATGAACTATTAACTTGTGATGAGGTATCTAAAGAGTTTTCAACCTTTGATGTGTTTGAAAATGGGATTATATCTCGTGAAAAATTAGGTAAATTGGTTTTTGCTAATGTTGAATTAAAAAAACGTTTGGAAGATATTTTATATCCAATGGTAAGATTAAGGATTGCAGAATTTTTCGAGCAATATAATGCGGAATCTCTTGTTTTTGTCGCAATTCCATTGTTGTTTGAAGCTGGGATGGTGGATTTGTTCGATAAGATTGTTTTTGTTTATTGCGATGATGATATTAGGCTGAAACGCTTAACTGCTCGTAATAATTACACTGAAGAATATGCAAAAATTCGTATGGGTGCACAACAAAGCCAAGATGAAAAGATTAAAAAATCAGACTATGTGATTTATAATAATTCAACTATTGAGGCTCTAGATAGATGTGTTGATTCTGTTGTGAATGAATTGTTAAATTTATAAAATCAAACTAGCTTCAGCTTTTCCTAAATCAACCATATCAAATGGTCTGTTTGTTATCTCATCAGAAATCTCAAAATCTCCATCAATAAAACCAAAAGCTTCTGTTAATATATTCCAAATGTCACATGGTTCATCTTTTGTGAATAAATAGTATTTGTTTACATTTTTCATGTATAAACCAACAGAATTTTTGTTATTTTCTAGTTCTTTGAAGAATTTTTTCTTTTCAATAGGTTTTGAAATCCCATCAAAGGTGAAGTCTTTGAAATTGTATTCTGTTTTAATTGTTTCTAGTAGTTTGTATGGCTCAATCCACTTCGTGATAATGATGCTTTTCATTAAACATTCACCTCTTGTTCTTTGAATTGCATTTCGTATAAGTGTTTGTAGTTGCCATCAGGGATTGTCATTAGTTGGTCGTGTGTTCCAAGCTCTACAAGTTCACCTTCATTTATAACGGCAATTCTATCTGCGTTATGGATTGTTGTAAGTCTGTGTGCAATAACAAATACAGTTTTATTTTGCATTAAGTTATCAAGAGCTTTTTGGACAATAGCTTCTGATTCGTTGTCTAGAGCAGAAGTTGCCTCATCAAGAATTACGATTGGTGCGTTTTTAATCATAGCTCGAGCAATAGCTACACGTTGTCTTTGTCCACCAGATAAAGATGCGCCACGTTCTCCAACGTATGTGTCTAATCCGTTTTCAAGGGTTAATAAAAAGTCGTCAAGATGAGCCATTTTAATAACTAGATTGATTTCATCTTCTGTTGCATCTGGTTTACCCATCAATATATTTTCTCTAATTGTTCCAGAGAAAAGGAAGTTATCTTGGAATACAAATGAAATATTTTCTCTTAAACTATTTAGGTCAAAGTCTTTTATATTTACACCATCAAATTTGATGGCACCGCTTTTGATATCGTAAAATCTTGGAAGTAGATTTACAGTTGTACTTTTGCCACCTCCAGAATTTCCTACAAGTGCAATTGTTTCACCTTTAGCAATATTTAGGCTAAAGTTTTTCAAAACTGGAGTATTTTCTTCATACTCAAACCAAACATTTTCAAATGAAATTCCAGAGTTAAGTGTTCTCATTGGGATAGAGTCTTTTCTGTTTTCGATGTGTGGTGTCAGGTCAAACAATTCAAACACTCGACCTAAGGCCACAAATGTTGTTTGTAGGTTTGTAAGAGTTGCACCTAAGTTTTTAACAGGTTTGTATAATAATAATAGTGAAGTTACAAATGAAGCAAAACTTCCTGCCGTCATTTCTCCAGTTATGATTAAATGGTTCCCGTAAAACATTACAACTGCAATACCAATAGAGCAAACAAAGTGCATAATCGGTGACATCCAGCCAACTCGTTTTGTTAATGAAATTGTTAGGTTAAATTGGTCTTTTATTTGTTTTTCAAATTTTTCGTTTTGTTGTTCTTGTAAGTTGTATGCAGTCATAATTTTGTTGCCAGCAAAAGTTTCATTGAATGTTGTTGTCATATCGCCACCAACAACCATAGTTGCATTAGATACTTTTTTAACTTTTTTTCTAATGAATGTTACAGGTGTGATTGCCATACCCATAATTACAACACCGATGATTGCCAACTTCCAAGAGTTGTACAATAAAACAGAAACTAATCCTACAATCCCAAAGCTTGTCATAATAAATGTTTTTAATGTTTGGATAATGTTTTTTGATGCGGTTTCTGGGTCTGTATAGAATCTTGTTAATACAAGTCCAGATGAATTAATATCATAAAATTTTGGATCCAGAGTTGTTAATTTGTTGAATAATTTAACTTTTAATGAGTTAGAAATTTTGTTACCTGTCCAGTCTGTTAAGTAGTTATTAGCATATTTTAAAACTCCTTCTACTATCGCAAAAAGGATTATCCCAAAAGGAATTGCAATAGCTAGAGTATTTTGTTCTAAAGTGAAATTCCCAACAGTCCAAGTTTTGCCGTTAATTACACAATCCATGTATGGTTTTAAGGCAAAAGCTACAACCCCATCTAGTAAGCCCAAAGGCACCGCAAGAACTAAGTTTAAGATAATTCTTGGTAAGTGTGGTTTTAAAAATGGTGCAACTTTATTTACTAAATAACCATATCTAAATGCGTCTTTTGAAACAGTTTCCTTTAATTTATATTCCATAACTCATCCCTAATAAAAACCTTATTACAGATTTATTATGGCATAAATTAATTATATTTACAAATAAGTTTACTTTGAGTAAATTCTGTCTAAGAATTCACCAATTATACTTACTTTGTTGCTATCAACCATATGTCCGCCACTTCCAAGGACTTGAATGTCTTGTAAAACTCCTTGACGTTTTGCAACTTTAGCTAATGTTCTAGCTGAGCCTAATGGGGTTACAACGTCATTTTTTGATTGGATAATATATGTTGGAACTTTGTTTGATTTCATTTTTAGCAGTGAGCTTAATCTTAATGAATATAACCAATTTAGCGGTTTTATTTTGTTTGTGAAATTTTTTACACTTGGTGGTATTCCTTCTCCAAGGGTTTTGTTTAGTGCAAATTTTTCCCCGATTTTTGCAGCGTTAACAATTGGGCAAATAAGGATTAAAGATTTTATGTCTGGGTGATTGCTTGCAAAGTTTGTAGCTAAAGCTCCTCCCATGCTGTGTCCGATTACTGTAATGTTTTCAGGTTTGATACCTTTTTTCTCTGTTAGGTATTTGTAGGCCACTTCTACATCGTGGCGAAGTTTGTCTTCTGAGAAGTTTGCAGGATGGTTTGCACCATAGCCTCTATATTCAACTGCAAAAATTCCAATATTTTGTTGGTTGATTTGTTTATATAAACTTTGGTAATTGCTTACGTTTTGGGACATTCCATGCATGAATAGTACATAATTATCTGAGTTGTTTGGTTTGATATCCCATGCTGAAATTGTAATCTTTTTAGTGCTTCTAATTGGAATTACATCTAGGTTATTTTTTAATTCAGGGATAATTTGTTGTATAAATTTGCGTGATTCTTGTGCTACACGTCTAAAGTATCTGTCTGAATATCTTGAGATTGGATTTAGGTCGTTAAGAGACTTCAATCCACCTTGGAAAGACGGATTGTATCTGTAATTGTATTGAGGTCTGTATGTGTTTATTGTTAATGAATCCATAAGTCTGATATCTCTATTTTAGGAATTACATAATACCATAAACTAATTTTATAAACCATAATTTTTACAAATAGCAATTTTTTATATTGTTTAACTTTATATAATTGTACGAATTAAAATATTTGTTAGTGATTGGTATGATATCTAGTGTAAGTAATTATATTTCAAATAATAGGCAATGCGAAAGTAAAGATACTGTTGCGTTTGGATCAACTCTTAAAAGTGTTGACTCAACTACCCCTGCTGATGAGTATGTATCTTCAAGTAAAATTACTCAAAAAGGTAATAAAAATCTTTTAATTGCTCTTGGTGGGTTAACTTTAAGTGGATTAAGTCTATTAGTAGCTTTGAAATTAGGTAAATCCTCTCAGATAAATAAAGCAATGCATGCGATTGATACAAAGTTTGCAGATTTATTTGCAGATATTCCAAAGGCAAGGAAAACTTTCAGTAAAGTATTTTTACGTGATATTTCTGAAGCTGAAACTGTTGAAATGTTAAATCGTTACAAGGAAATCGAAAAACTAGGTGTAACGGCTTCAAAAGACGAATATTTTAAAGCTATATATAACGAAGCAAAAAATAATTACGGCTTAGGTTCGTTGCCTACTGAATTCAAACTTTCAGATAAGCCATTTGCAGGAAATAGTAACATTTTAGGTTTTACGGATCCATTAGGTGATGTCCATATAAGAGCGAATTTGTCAAAAAGTGAAGGTTTTAATACAATTCACCATGAATTAAGACATTTGAAACAACGATATTATGCATACCACTATGCTCCTGAAGAGTATGTGAAAGCAAGTCAGCCTAAGAATTTTGATATCCCACAAGAAGTATTTGAACATATTTTTGGGTCGCCAATGGGTAAGAATGGTATTCCTAAAGCTTATTTGAAATTTGCTGAAAATTCAGCTATAAGTACATCAAATTATTGTCCTGCTTCTGCTAGTACATCTGGGTATTTTACACAATGGGCTGAAAAAGATGCATATAAAGCTGGTAATGATATTACTAATTTCTTTGGTATTGTATAGGAAAAGGTTTTGTCAGGCGGTGCCTGCCATTTTTTGCAATAAAAAAAGAACCCTTGCGGATTCTTTTTTAATGGTGGGCGTGAAGATGCTTGAATTGTAGATGAGGATATGAAATCCGAATCTTACAAGTCAAGTATGCCTAGTGCTGACGAGGTTGTTTTATTCAGTGCGAATAAAACAACACTTCGAGTCGAAATCGCCTACCATTTTTTGCAATAAAAAAAAGAACCCTTGCGGATTCTTTTTTAATGGTGGGCGTGAAGAGACTCGAACTCCCATGCTTTCGCACTAGTTCCTAAGACTAGCGTGTCTACCATTCCACCACACGCCCACGTGTGTCTTAGGACAAGTTCTAATTTATAACAAGCATATTTGATTGTCAAGAAGAATTTTTAATTATTAGTGGCAAAAATAAAAATTTTCATGTTTATATTATAATCATCACAAGTAGGGGTAAAAGTATGAATTTATTTAATAAAGCTTTTTGTAGAATCTTTCAATATTGTTTTAAGGTAGCAATTCCAATTCTTCCTTATTACAATCCAACTATTTTGGATAGTGTTGAAGATATTTCAAAAGTTTTGGATGAGAAAAATATTACAAAAGTGTTTCTTGTTACTGATAAAAGTATAAGAAAATTTGGAATTACTAAAAAGTTAGAAACTCATCTTGCGGATAATGGAATTGCGGTTACTGTTTTTGATGATGTTGTTTCAAACCCTACTGTTGATAATGTTGAAGCTGCAAGAAAATTGTATTTGGCAAAAGGTTGTCAGGCATTGATTGGTTTTGGCGGTGGTTCTGCTATTGATTGTGCCAAAGCCGTTGGTGCACGTATTGCAAGACCTAAAAAATCTTTAGATAAAATGGCAGGAATTTTGCAAGTGTTTAGAAGAATTCCATTGCTTTTTGCAATTCCAACTACTGCTGGAACTGGTACAGAAACTACTGTTGCAACTGTTATTACAAATTCAAAAACAAAACATAAATATATGATTAGTGATTTCCCTCTAATTCCTAAATATGCGGTTTTAGATCCTGAAGTTACAAAGACTTTACCACCATCTATTACGGCATCTGTCGGTATGGACGTTTTGGTTCATGCAATTGAAGCCTATATTGGAAATTCAACTACTAAGAAAACAGTGCACGAAGCGTTAGAAGCGGTTTATTTGGTTTATAACAATCTTAAAAAAGCTTATGATGATGGTAATGACACAGAAGCAAGAAGAAATATGTTAAGAGCCTCATATTTGGCGGGTTGTGCGTTTACTGTGTCTTATGTAGGTTATTGTCATGCCGTAGCTCATTCGTTAGGTGGTATGTATAACACTCATCATGGTTTAGCTAATGCTGTTTTAATTCCTTATGTTTTAGAGGCTTATGGTAGTAAAATTCATTTTAAATTAAAACAACTAGGTGTTGCAGCAGGTATTTGCAATTACAGAATGTCTGATGAAGAAGCTGCAAGAGTATTTATTCAGTCTATTAAAGATATGAACAAATCAATGGGTATTTCAACAAAAATCCATGGTTTAAATAAAGCTGATTTCAAACAATTGGCACAATATGCAAGTAAAGAAGCAAATCCAGTTTATCCAGTTCCAGTATTGATGGATGAGGGTGAATTAGAACAGTTCTATCACAATGTTTATATTGAAGATAGAGTTACTGTTGGAAATATGACTGGTATTTCAAGACCAACACCAGTTAAACAAGAAGAAAAAGAACTTGTAGGAGTTTAAATAAATGCAAAATATATTAAATAGGCAGAGAGAGTTTTTTAAAAGTGGTAAAACTTTGCCTGTGAAAGCTCGTTTGGAATATTTGAAAAAATTAAAAGAAGTAATTAAGGCAAACGAACAAGAAATTTTTGATGCTATTTATAAAGATTTAGGCAAAAGCTCAACTGAGGCTTATATGTGTGAGGTTGGTTTGTCTTTAGATGAGATTTCTTATTTTCAAAAGAATTTGAAAAAGTTTGCAAAGGATAAGACTGTATTCACTCCTATTACAAACTTTCATGCCAGAAGTTATATCAAATCTGTTCCTTGGGGTAACGTGTTAATTATCAGTCCTTGGAATTATCCTTTTTTGTTATCAATTGAGCCTTTAATTGATGCAATTGCCGCAGGTAATACTGTTGTTATTAAACCAAGTGCGTATTCACCATATACCAGTGAAATTGTAAGAAAAATTGTAAAAGAAGTTTTCCCAGAAGAATATGTTGCCGTTGTAACTGGAGGTAGGGAAGAAAATAAGGCTCTTTTAGAGATGAAATTTGATTATATTTTCTTTACAGGAAGTTCAAATGTAGGGAAAGAAGTTCTTCGCAAAGCTGCTGAAAATCTAACTCCAGTATCTTTAGAATTAGGTGGTAAAAGTCCTTGCATAGTTGATAAGTCTGCTAATTTAAAACTTGCGGCAAAAAGAATTGTATTTGGTAAGTTTGTGAATTGTGGTCAGACTTGTGTTGCTCCTGATTATATTTATTGTGATAAGGGTGTTAAAGATGAATTGATTGGTTATATTCGACAAGAAATATCAAAACAGTTGGGTGAAAATCCACTAGAAAATAAAAATTACGGCAAAATTATTAATGAAAAACATTTTAATCGTTTGTGTGGTTTGATAAATCAAGATAAAGTTGTTGTTGGTGGTAAAACTTTGCCTGAAACTTTAAAAATCGAACCAACTGTAATGGATAATATTACTTGGGATGATGCGGTTATGAAAGAAGAAATCTTTGGACCTATTCTTCCTGTTATGATTTATGATAATTTAGATGAAGTTATAGATATTGTTGAAAGTAAACCGCATCCATTAGCACTTTATATTTTCTCTAGTGATAAGAAAAATATCAAAAAAGTTACAGAACGTTGTCGTTATGGTGGTGGTTGTGTGAATGATGTCGTTGTTCATTTGGCAACTCCTGAAATGCCTTTTGGTGGTTGTGGTGAAAGTGGTATGGGATCATATCATGGCAAGTTTGGTTTTGACACATTTACACACAAGAAAAGTATTTTAGACAAAAAGACTTGGTTTGATTTACCTATCAGATATCAGCCATATTCAAACCTTCAAAACCTATTATTGAAAATGTTTTTGAGGTAATTCCGTCATATATACCATTTTGTGTAAATTTTCGTTGATATTTTCTAAAAAAAGTTGTATAATAAGCTAGTTAAATAGTCTATTAGTAAGAAGTAAGAGGATAAACGAATGAAACTTCACATGCAGATTCTGATTGCCTTAGGTTTAGGTCTTAAACGTAATTGGCATATTTTCTTTGGTATTATAGCTGGTATTGTGGTAGGTATTTACTTACATGCTCATCCAAATATGTTTGTTGATAATATTTTAACATTCATTGGTCAAGTATTTATTAGATTAATTCAAATGGTAGTTATTCCTTTAGTTGTATCTGCAATTATTATCGGGATTACAAGTATTGGTGATAATAAACAACTTGGCAAGTTTGGCTCTAAGATGATTTTGTATTATGGGATTTTAACAACTATTGCCGTTACTATTGGTGCAGCTTTAGCGTTGTTAATTAAACCAGGTACAGGTGCTGCTCATTACATTTCTGAAAATGTTGTAGCTTCGGTTCAAGCTTCTGTTTCTACTGCAATGCAAGAACAAGGTAATGTGTTGAATCTTATTCTAAGTTTCTTCCCTAATAACCCATTTGCAGCTATTGCATCTGGTAATATGGTTCCAATTATTTTATTTGTTGTTTTATTTGCTTTAGCTTTAGCTAAAGTTGGTGATGTTAATAGACCGATTGTTTCATTCTTTGAATCTGTGTTTGCTGCGACTATGAAAATAACTGACTGGATTATGGTATTTGCAGCACCTGGTGTGTTTGCTCTTACTGCTAGCGCGGTTGCAAGTTTTGGTGGAGGTATCTTCGCTGCTATTTCTAAATACTTATTAGTATTGTTAGCTGGCTTTATGATTCAAATGTTTATGATTTATCCACTATTCTTGAAATGTTTTTCCAAAGTTTCAGCCCCAATGCTATTTTCAGCAATTGCTGAAGCTATGATGGTTGCTTTTGGTACTGCAAGTTCTTCAGCTACATTACCTTTAACTATTGCATGTTGTGAAAAACGAGGTATTTCTCATAAAATTTCAAGTTTCGTATTGCCACTAGGTGCAACATTGAACTTTGATGGTACTGCCTTATTACAAACTGTTGCAGTAATTTTCTTGGCTCAAGCGTATCAAGTTCCACTTGATTTCTTCCTAGTTGCTCAAATTGCATTACTAGCTATTGTCGCATCAAGTACTTGCGCAGGTATTCCTGGTGGTGGTTTGATTACAATTGCTCTAATCTTAAATGGTATGGGATTGAGCCCAGAACAATTAGTTGCTGGTTTTGCATTCCTATTCACTATCGAAAGATTAACAGATATGTTGAGAACTACATTAAATATCGCATCAGATGCTGTTGTTGCTGCAACTATTGCTGATAATGAAAATGAAATCAACTATGATTTATTGAATAACCCTGCAGCATACGAAGATATTGCGTAAGGGAAAATATAAGATTAAACGACCATTCATTATTGAATGGTCGTTTTTTATGTTATTATTTGTGTATGAGTATTTTAGATTTGTTTAAAAATAAAACTGATAGGATAGCATCGACTCACTTGGGTAAAAAAAGTGAAGGTTCAAATGTTTATGATCCAAATTTACTTGTTGCAGTTCCAAGAGTTGAAAACAGAAAACAGTACAACATTGATGAAACTAATCTGCCATTTGAGGGGTGGGATGTTTGGCACGCATATGAGTTTTCTTGTATGACAGAAAATGGTGTTCCTGTTACTAGAGTTTTGAAGTTGAAATATCCATGTAACAGTATGAATATCGTTGAATCAAAGTCGTTAAAGTTATATTTGAATTCATTTAATATGCAAAATTTTGGTTCAACAATTCAAGAGTGTTTAGAGATTTGTTCTGAGCTTATTAAATCAGATTTACAAAAATTACTAAGAGAAGTTGTTGAGGTCAAATTTCTTGATAATTCAGCTGAAAAGGTCCAAATTTTTGATAAATATGTTGATATTATGTCCTTAATTGAAGAAAGTACGCTTCAAGTTGAGGCTTATAAGGAAGCTCCTGAAGTATTGCAAACAGGTTTAAAATCAGAGAAAGAACAAACTTATTTAAGGTTTGATTCTTTGCGTTCAAATTGTAGAGTTACACATCAGCCAGATTTCGGTGACGTGTTTATTTATTATAATTCTGAAAAGAAAATTGATGAAGCAAGTTTGGTAAAATATTTGGTGTCATTTAGAAGTGAATATCATTTTCACGAAGAGTGTTGTGAAATGATTTTTAAACGTTTGTCAGATATTCTAAATGCAGATGATGAATTATTTGTATGTTGCTTATACACTCGTCGTGGAGGTATTGATATTTGCCCTGCTCGTTGGAGTAAGGGTTTAAATGTTGAAGATGTAGAACCTTTATTAGACTTATCAAAACTTGCAAGAAGTGGTATAAAACAATAATTTAATCTAGAATTTTATTGGATAATCTTTTGGAAATTTAAAGTTGTTTTTAACAAGTATTACAGTGCATAAATCCTCAGCACCCGATGCATATAATGGGTATCTCATTTCTGATCCGCAAGCGTTTAAAAAAGCTGTTCTTGTACTCTCGTTGTATCTATTGCTACTATTTGAACTATATTCATAGTTTCCATTTCCATCTTTGTCTTTATAAGATAATACAAAATAATCCTTACCTACTATTGGTCTTTTTTTCTGTGGGGCTAAGTGTATATAAAAAGTTAGCATATTACCATTACTCTGAGATCTTAAACCTAATACAACACCATTATTTAATGTAAAAAATGCTACATTATTTTCTTGATATGTTGCCCCTCCGTTTCTTGAATAGGCTTTAAGTGTTTTTCCATTGTATTCAGTTGTCCCTGTGAATATTGGTGCAAAAAACTCTTTAAATATTTTTTTTGAATGTTCTTTGTTATCAGCATGAATAGATAAAAAATCATACCATTCGTCTTTTGCTTGGTGCATTTTAAATCCTTGTAATAATGTTGAGTGTATATGCTGCATACGTGTTTCAACTTGTTGTTTTTGCATTTTTGAAATAAGTGTTGGTATAGAAATTGCTGCAACTATGCCAATAATCCCCAAAGTTATCAATACTTCAGCTAAAGTAAAACCTTTTTGTTTAATGAGTTGCATTTTTCCTCCTAAATATAATTCTTAAAAAATAAAGAAAGTTCTCTATAAATCATGAATATTATATATATCCGTGTAATAAATGTCAAATTTTATATAATAGATAAATGGATGTTAGAAATGAACTTAAATATATCTTAGGGAAAGAAGCTATTACATTGACTCAGATGGCTCAGTTAATGACAGAAAAGACAGGTAGAAAATATTCTGTAAATTCTTTGTCTGGAAAGTTGTTACGTCAATCAATTTCGTTAAAAGAAACTGCCGACTTGTTGGATACAATTGGATATCACATTGAATTTGTAAAAAATAAAACAAATTAGCCGATTTTTGTTATTATATATATAATGGAAAATATAATGAATAATCGTGAGTTTGGAAATAAAGGTGAAGATTTGGCTTGCGAGTACCTAATTAAAAATGGGTATGAAATATTGGAGCGAAACAAACATTTTTCGAAACTTTGTGAGATTGATATTATTGCAAAGTTTAAAAATAAGGTTGTTTTTGTTGAGGTTAAAACACGCAAGTCTGACGCTTTTGGAACGCCAATGGAAGCGATTACAAGGGGTAAATATAATAATATAAAAATTGGTGTTCTATCTTATGTTCAAGAAAATAAAATTAAAAACTATCAAATTGATGCGATTGGTATTACTTTACAACCAACTCTTAAAATTCAGCATTTGAAAAATATTTAAGTGTTCGTTGTTGTAAATTCTTGTATCGAATTCTTTTTCTTGGTGTGTTTTTATAGTAAAATACTTCCATATAGGGATATATTTAAGGAGAAATTACAGATGTTGAGAGGACCTTTTTTAGATAGAACTTGGATGGCTCAAAACCCAGATTATAATTCATCAGATATTGTTATGTTAGGTTTGCCGTTTGATGGTACAGTTTCATATAGACCTGGGTCAAGATTTGCCCCTGAGCAAATTAGACTTGCTAGTTGGGGATTGGAAGAATATTCTCCAAATTTTGATAGAGAATTAGAGGATGTGAATTTCCACGATGCTGGAGATTTAGAGTTTCCGTTAGGTAATACTTATAAAACATTAGAACAAATAGAACAAAACGTTGAAGATATTTATCGTGATGGTAAAAAAGTTTTTGGTATTGGTGGAGAACATTTGGTTACATTGCCAGAAGTTAAAGCAGTATCTAAATTTTATGATAATTTAGCAGTTGTGCACTTTGACGCTCATACAGACCTAAGAGAAGAGTATATGGGTGAAGAAATGTCACATAGTGCAGTTATTCGTCATATCTCAAAATTTGTTAAACCTGAAAATATCAAACAAATCGGTATTAGATCGGGTATGAAAGAAGAATGGGAATTTATGAAAAAGAATAATACTCTTTGTCATAAATATTCAGATTTAGACTGTTTAAAAGATAAGAATGTGTTTGTAACTGTTGATCTAGATTGTCTTGATACATCAATAATGCCTGGTACTGGAACTCCTGAAGTTGGCGGAATGTCATTCCAAAAGCTTGCTGGTTGGTTCGATTACTTGAAAGACTTTAATATCGTTGGAGCTGATGTTGTTGAATTAGCTCCAGATTATGATGCAACTGGTGCTTCTACTGCGGTTGCAACTAAAGTTATTCGTGAATTATTGTTCGCAATGAGTCATAAAAAATAATTATTGTGAGGGTATATGCAAATTCAAGAACGTATTGAATTTCTAAAAGATGAGATAAATAAGTCTAATCATAAATACTATGTGGAAGAAAATCCATATTTATCAGATTATGAGTATGACCAGATGTTTGCAGAATTAAAAGAGCTTGAAGATAAGTTTCCAATGTTCAGAACTGAGGATTCTCCAACTCAGCGTGTTGGTTCTGTTAGTGAAAAATTCTTTTCTCATACGCATAAGTATCGTCTTTATAGTTTGGATAATACGTATAACGCAGAAGAACTTCGAGCTTGGTACGAGAGAGTTTGCAAAGAGTATGAGCAAGAATTAGAGCTTGTTTGTGAATTAAAAATCGATGGATTAGCAATTGCTTTAACTTATGAACAAGGTAAGTTTGTTCTTGGGGTAACTCGTGGGGATGGAATTACTGGCGAAAATATTACCCAGAACCTTAAAACAATCAAAGCTATTCCATTAAAACTTTTTGAAGATAAAACTTTAGAAGTTCGTGGCGAAATTTATATGCCAAAATCTTCGTTTGAAAAATTGAATGAAGAAGCATTGGCTAATGGCGAAAAGGTCTTTGCTAACCCTCGCAACGCTGCTAGTGGTTCGTTGCGACAATTAGATAGTTCGATTACTGCCAAAAGAGATTTGTCTATGTTCACTTATACAGGCATTTTTGAAAATGCTGAAGATAAGGATATTAAAACCCATTATGACGGAATGATGAAGTTAAAAGAATTAGGATTTAAGATTAACCCTAATATTCGTTTAGTCAAAGATATCCAAGGAGCAATTGATTTTTGTAACGAATGGGAAACTAAGCGTTTTGATCTTGATTATGCGACAGATGGTGTTGTAATCAAGGTTAATAATATTGCAATTCAAAAAGATTTAGGGTTTACTGCTCGAGCTCCAAAATGGGCAACTGCTTTTAAATTCCCACCTGAAGAAGTTTCAACAAAACTTTTAGATATCGAGCTTAATGCAGGTAAAACTGGTGTGATTACTCCAGTTGCAGTGCTAGAGCCTGTTCTATTGGCTGGAAGTACTGTCGCAAGAGCTAGTTTACATAATTTTGATGAAATCAAACGTTTAGATATTAGAATAGGTGACACTGTTTTAATCAAGAAAGCAGCTGAAATTATTCCAAAAGTAATTAAAGTTATGGACTCTGATATTCACGATAGTTTACCTGTATATCAAGCTCCAACAGTTTGTCCTGCATGTGGTTCAGCGTTGGTTGAACGTGAAGGTGAAGTCGGTTTGTATTGTGCAAATTCGCTTTGCCCTCAGATAATGTGTGCAAAAATCGAATACTGGGCAAGCAAAGAGGCTATGGATATCGATAAGGTTGGTCCAGCTTTAATTCAACAACTTTATGAGAAAAAATTTATCTCGAATTTTGTAGATTTGTATAAGTTAACTATGCAAGATTTTATGCAGCTTGATTTGGTTAAAGAAAAATCAGCATTTAATATTTATACTTCAATTCAAGAAAGTAAAAATAGGCCTCTAAATCGCTTGATTACAGCTTTAGGTATTCGTCATGTAGGAAAAGAAACTGCTGATATTTTAGCAGGAGAATTTCCATCATTAGACTTCTTGAAAGATGCGACTTTAGAACAGTTGGCTAATGTTGAAGGTGTGGGTGAAATTATCGCTAAGACAATTTATGAGTTTTTTAGAGATGAAAATAATCTTAAATTGATTGATGAATTAAAAGAATTAGGTATAAATCCTCAGGCCAAAGCGAAGGCTAAATCTGATAAACTTGCGGGAATGACTTTTGTTTTAACTGGAACTTTACAAAATATGACTCGAGATGAAGCTAGTGAGATAATAAAATCCCATGGTGGAAAAACTTCTTCTTCTGTTTCTAAAAAGACTTCATACGTTTTGGCTGGAGAAAATGCTGGTTCAAAATTGGACAAAGCGTTAAGTTTAGGTGTTATAATATTGACAGAAGATGATTTTCTTGGAATGATAAAAGAGTAATAAGGATATAAATAGTATGAAAATAATTCAAATTGATGGTATAAAAGGCTTAATAACTGCGGCATTTATGGGTGTTTGCTTGTTTGCGGGCTTTGTATTATTCCCAGGTCAAGTTGCTATGACTTTGTGGAACAAGTATTTAGTATCATCTTTCATGTTCCCAGCATTAGACTTAATGCAAGGCGTTTTGTTGTGGGGAATTGTTGCAATTTCATATTGTATTGTTTCTAAAAAAGGTCTTGCTGTATCTTTTAAAAATACTCCAGAAATAAGCGATGAAGAGTTGGATGCAATTATTAAAAGTGCCAAAATATCTTCTCAATTTAAGATGATGAATAAGAAAATGGCGAAGTTTGATAAATTCGAGATGAGCAAAAAAGATACAAATATCAATTCAGTAAAAGAAGAAAAAGAAAACTCTTATATGTCTTCTCCAATTTCTGTGAATGAAACTAAAAATGTTGAATCAACTGAAGAAGATTCAGTTTCCAATGTAAAATAACAAGGAGGTTTATATGAAAAAGATTGTAATCGCATCAATGTTTAGTGCGGCATTACTTGTGATGCCTTTTACAAATTTGCCAGCTGGAGCCGTGAATAAAGCTGATGAATGTGAGAAACAAGGTGTTGTTTCTGTTTCTTATACTGCGGAAAAAGAAGTTTCGCCAGATACAGTTCAAATTTCTATTGCAGTAAAAACAACGGATAAATATTCAATGCAAAATGCATCAAAACAAAATAAGGAAATATCCGATAAGATTTATAATTACTTAAAAGGTGCTATAAATCCAGCAAATAATGACTATATTAAGACTTCAAATTATTCTGCTCGCCCTGTTTATGTGTACCAAGATAGAAAACAAGTGTTTGATAAATATGAAGTTTCAAATAATATAATTGTTCATACAAAAAATATTGATAAAATTGCTCAAATGATTGATAAATCATTGACCTTAGGAGCTACAAATGTTGATAGTCTGAATTTTAGTTTATCTTCAAAAGATAAATATTGTGATGAACTTCTAACAAAAGCTACAACTGAGGTTGTAAATAGGGCGAATGTAGTTGCGACTGCCGCAGGAACATCTGTTGATGGTATCAAATCAATTGGTACATCTTGTTCTTTAAATCAGTATCAAGCAGTAAATTATGCTAGAAATTCTCTTATGATGGCAAAAGCTGCCGTATCTGAAGATGCTGCAGTTGGTTCATCTTCCCCTATTGAAGCTGGTGTAATTAAAGTATATTCAACAGTTAATGGTGTGTTCCGTTTAAAATAGTTGAAAATTTACAAAAAAAGACCTAACATTTTGTGTTAGGTCTTTTTTTTATTCTTAGTTGTAAGATCTTTTTCCGCCGTGCAACCAAGGTGCAGCTTCCAAATCTCTAATATTGTACTTCAATAAATATTCTTCATCTTTTTGAACTTGAGATGGAGTTTTTGATTGTTGTTGAGCTTGTTGTTGAGTTGCTTGAACTTGTTGAGCAGGTTTCTTTTCAACATTTGCATTATTTGTTGCTTCTGCTGCTAATACTTGAGTTTGAACTAACATCAAAGCTAAAACGATTGCTAATTTTTTCATAATATTATCTCCTAATTGCTATTTTGTTAGTATTTTAGCATAGAAACTACTTTTGGGCAATCAGCAAGTTTTTCAGCTCCACCTAAATCGCATAATTCGATTAAAAATGCAGCACCCACAAGATTTCCACCAGCTTTTCTAATAAGGTTGCAAGCAGCTTTTGCAGTTCCGCCTGTGGCTAACAAATCGTCAACTACTAAAACGTTCGCACCTTCTTCAATGGCATCAGCGTGAATTTCGATTGTATCTGAGCCATATTCCAAATCGTATGATTCTTTGATAGTTTCAGCAGGTAATTTGTTAGGTTTTCTAACAGGAATAAAACCGCAATTTAATTTATAAGCCATAGGCATACCAAAAATAAACCCACGACTTTCGATACCTGCGATATAATCAATTTTTACATCGCTAAATTGGTCACAAAGATAATCCACCATTGTTCTCATTGCTTGGGCATCTTTTAAGCCTGTTGTAATATCTCTAAAAATGATGCCTTCTTTTGGAAAGTTTTCTACGGCTCTAATTTTATTTTTTACGTCTTCAATTGTTAATGTTGTCATTTATATTTCTCCTATTTTGATAGTAATTTTCTTAATTCCTCTTTTGCTTTTCTAATTTTTTCTTTTGCTCTAATAATTGCGTGTTCATGTTGAACAAGTCCGTGAGCTGTTTTACCCCAGTTCATATCTTTTTTCATGAATAGAATTTTTGTGCCAATGAATAATACTAAAGGCATCCATATCACTAAAAGATAAACTGCGGTGTAGATTGCTTGTATTAGAGCGTCGGTTCTTGGAACATTGTCATACCTTCTAAGGCTATATCTACAAGCCATAACAAACCCAAATCCAATAATGCACGCCATAATCATTGAGGTCATCAATATATGAGGGGAAGCATCTTTGATTAAAATTTTAAAGATTCTAATTGCAATTTCTATAATAAACCAAGCTGGCATAATAAACTCGGAAATGTATGCAATCATATCAAGTCTTGCACGCATAGACATTTTTTTAGATGTCAGAATATCCCAGAAGGCTTCAAGATATCTTCTTATAGAGCCTTCAATCCAACGTCTGCGTTGTTTGTATAGAGGAACTAAATACATAATTCCTTCTTCATAAACGGCAGTATTTGCACAAAATCTTACGTCCCATCCTTTGATGTGTAAGCGAGTTGACATATCCAAATCATCGGTAATTGTGTAATTGTTCCAGCCACCAATATCTTCTAGAGCTTCTCTTTTTATAAGTTCTCCATTACCTCTAAGCTCAACGGCACCTTTTACAGAGTCTCTACCAACTTGGAAGTGGGTGTCCATTGTCATTTCATTATTTTGACATTTTGTAAGTAGGTTTACATCTTTATTTCTAACAATTTTTCTTGCTTGAACCGCACCAACGTCTTTTGGTTCAAGTTCATAAACTAGATTTGTTAAAAAGTCTGGTTCCATTGTTGCGTCAGCATCAAAAACAAGGATTGCTTCACCTTTTGCAAATTCTAATGCGTCATTTAATACTGCCGATTTACCAGGAAAAGCATCTTTTGGTCTGATAAATGCAATAACTTTATTTGGATATTTTTGTTCTAAATCTTTTAAAACTGAAGCAGTATTGTCTGTACTTCTATCGTCAATTGCAATAATTTCAAAGTTTGGATAATCAAGTTTTAATACAGTTTCCACTGTTGTAGCGATAACAGATTCCTCGTTATGAGCAGGAATCATAATACTTACAAAAGGTTTGTAATTCTCGTTTCTTACAGGTGGTGTTTTAAGTTGTTGTCTTTTTTTGATTTTGTATGCAATATTTGTAAAGATTGCGTACAAAGTCATCAAAGAAATAAGTATTCCTAAACCCCAAACAGTATAACTTTGGAAAATATAAACCAATACAGTCAAACCTAAAACAATTATAAATAATAATAAACGCTCTTTCATATCCGCCTAATCTTTTTACTCACTAATCTTCTTCAATAATTAATATTTTACCAAAAAAGCGTGAAAAAAGTTAGTATTTAAATATATTGATACATTTGTTTACCGCTTTTATATACTCTAATTTCGAAAACCCGATTAGCTAAAATTTAACTAATCGGGTTTATAAAGTTTATTTTGTTTCTTTTACTTTTTCTTGAGGCTGAACAGGTGGTCTTTTTTCCCAGTGATGAGGTCCTCTATGTCCTCTGAATTCCCCTCTTTTGCCTTTAAATTCGCCTCTGTGGTGTTTTTTAAATCTTTGGCAAGGGCAACCGCCTCTGTCTTTTTTAATCATTCCTCTGTCAAAATCTCTGTGCATCATTGGTGGTGGTAGTTGTCGATGAATTCCAGGTCTTGGACCCATTGGACCCATTGGATGATGTGGTTTTAATAGATTTGCTGCTACTAAAATTGATAATGTCCCACCTACAAACACTGCTCCTGCAATAAATAAGAATTCTTTTAATTTTGCGATAGCTTTCTCTTTACAATTGCATTTAACTTCTTCTGTTACTTTAATTTCATCTGTCATAATCGCACTCCTATATTTTTGAATCACATCTATTAAACGAGGCATGAATAAATGTTGTTCATTTTTTATTTAAACAGATTCTGTTTTGCAAGTGAAATCAGGGTTTTGTACCATTCTTTCCAAAATTTGATCAAAAGTTAGTAAGCCTGCAGTTGCTCCGAATTCTGATACTACTCCTGCTGAATTAATAGAAGCTGCAACAAGAGCTTTTGCAATATCTTTATCGAATTTATGCAAAGCGGCACAGAAAGTTGATGCAAACGCATCTCCCGCACCAAGTGTTGAAGTTACAGGTCCATCAAAACAAGGACAATAGAAGTATTGTTTACCATTGTAAGCGTAAGCACCAGCCCCACCATCAGTAATAACGATTACTTGGTAGTCTGAAACTTTTAATTTGTTAAACATTGCTTTTAAATCTGGGTGAATTAATTGTTCTGAAAATTTTTCATCTCTAGTGTCAGGTCTTAATTGAATACCTGTTGCCATTGATGCTTCTTCTTTGTTCATAACAACAATTTGTGCTGATTCTAATATTCCTTTAAGGAAGTTGAAACCTTTCTTGATACCAGTTGAGCCTGCGTTAAAGCAAACATAAGTACCATTATCTCTTGCAAAATTTACTATATCATCTAGAACTTTGTTGCTATCCCCATTAAGAGGTGCAATGTATAAGAATTTTGCATTTTTAATTGCTTCAAAATTAATTTCAGATTCTTTTAAGTGAGCATTTGCTCCACGATGAGCTAAAACAGTTCTATCGCCTTCAAAACTTGTTAAAATAATTGAGAACCCAGTTGAATCTTTTTTATCTTGCACAACAGAAGATAAATCAACGTTTTTATCTTCAAAGAATTTGAAAATTCCACGAGAATAGATGTCGTCACCAACTTTAAAGATTGCACCTGTTTTATAACCTAAATTTGCAAAGTTAGTTGCAGTGTTAACACCACCTCCGCCAACTTGAGTTGCAAAATCTGAGATCTCGATTTTTGAACCATATGGATAACTCATAAATTCAGCTTTTTTATTGATTGTTCTAACTGAAACTATATTTGCATCTTCACATTCTACAAAAACATCCATTGTAGCACTGCCAATTGTTATAATATCACTCATCTTTTTCTTCTCCCATGTCTTATTTCCTTAATTTTATCATAATTCTCAATATGGGGAAAGTGTAAACAAATATTAAATCATAGGCAAAAATTTATATTTACGGATTTTAAATTGAACAGTGTTTTATAAAACTTAGGAAATCAACAATGAAAATATTCCCTCTCTCTTATTTAACCCCTGTAAAGAATATTGCACAAAATCAAGTTAAGCAAAATTCTATGCAAACAACTCCTATGCAAGAAACAACAGGTATTCCAGGGATGTATGCATACAGAGATTATAATATAAATTTCGGAGCAAGATTATTCAGAACTCCGCAGAACTTCTATGAGCAAGATTTCAACGAACAAAATATGCCACAAAGCTTGCACGAATATATCTATGAAACAGGCGACCCAGCGTTCAAGCGTTCAATC
>JAGAJM010000026.1 GCA_017626055.1 bacterium
GAAAGCAAAAAAAGATACACAAAAAATGCGTAACTCGTGAACACATCCTACTTGCTCGTCAAGTTGGTGTTCCAAACCTAGTTGTATTCTTAAATAAATGCGATATGGTTGACGATCCTGAATTGTTAGAATTAGTTGAAATGGAAGTTAGAGAACTTCTTTCTTCATACGAATTCGATGGTGACAACATTCCATTCATCCACGGTTCAGCTTTAAAAGCTTTAGAAGCAGTTCAAGCTAACCCAACAATCGCTCGTGGTACTGACAAATGGTCAGATAAAATTTGGGAATTAGTAGATGCTCTAGATTCTTACTTCCCAGAACCAGAAAGAGACTTAGACAAACCATTCTTGATGCCAGTTGAAGACGTATTCTCAATCACTGGTCGTGGTACAGTTGCTACTGGTAGAGTAGAACGTGGTATCGTTAAAGTTGGTGACGAAGTTGAATTAGTTGGTTTAGGCGAAACTAAGAAAACAACAGTTACTGGTGTTGAAATGTTCAGAAAATCTCTAGATCAAGGTCAAGCTGGTGACAACATTGGTGCTCTACTTCGTGGTATTGATAAAACTGAAATCGAACGTGGTCAAGTATTATGTAAACCAGGTTCAATCAAACCTCACACTAAATTCACTGCAAACGTTTACGTATTGACTAAAGAAGAAGGTGGACGTCACACTCCATTCTTCCCAGGTTACAGACCTCAGTTCTACATCCGTACAACTGACGTAACTGGTTCAATCAAATTCGAAGGTCAAATGGTAATGCCTGGTGATAACGTAGTTATGGAAGTTGAACTTATCAACCCAGTAGCTATCGAACAAGGTATGAGATTTGCTATCCGTGAAGGTGGTAGAACAGTTGGTGCTGGTGTTGTAGATACTATCATCGAATAGTTTTTACTAACATAGCAAAAGCTAAAAAAAGACTTGATGAATTTCATCAAGTCTTTTTTATTTACCACTTTCTAAATCTTTTAACGAGTCGTTGTTAACCAACGGAATTCTTCTTTTCTTAAATAAAGGATAGCTTGATCTAAGCTAATAATGCTTCCAAAATCTTTGCATTTGTTTGTGCACGACGAGCGTTTAACAAGTATTTGTTAACACTTGCTCGAATTTCCTTTGCATCTTTATCAAGATAAGTTACTTCATTATCAAGCATCTTGATATATTCATGTACAGTTACCATTTGATAATTGTTTGCCATTTCCCCAAATTCCTTTTAAATAATAATTACAAGATTTTACCCAAGAAGAGCATCTAAAAGCTCAGCATTAGTTGCCGCTTTTTTAGTATTTCTTAATTGAGATCTATACATGTAAGTTCTTAGAGCTTCTCTAATCAATTCAGAGCGTGTACGATTTTCTGAATCTGCTACTAAATCGATTTCATCTAAGAATTTTTCGGGCATTGAAATTAATACTCTTGCCATGTTGTTCTCCTTTAATTTTCCCTATTTGTGTTTTCCCCTTACTTATATATAAAGTATTTTTTCATTTAAAAATTGCCTAAATTTTACCTAAAATGTATATACTTGTAACATATCGTTACAATGCAAAACCCGTACTGCGTAAGGATTTTAACCCATTTTAAAATACAAAAAGGATCGGTAAAAAATCACCGATCCCAGAGCTTTAAGTATGATACTTTTGAATATTAAGCAAGTAAAGATTCTACAATTTTTGCGTTTGTTTGAGCTCTTTTTACGCTTAATAAATATTTTTCAACTTGTCTAGAAATTTCTTCTTCAGTTAAAGATACACATTCAGTTCCTAATGATTCTACATAAGATTTAACTGTTACCATTTCATAATTATTACTCATTTTTAATCCCCTTAATATATTTCCCTTACATATATATAAAGTATTTTTTGACTCGAGAATTGCCTAAAATTTGTATAAAATGTATATATCTTTACATTTGTTTACAATTAGTCAACAAAAGATATAGCCGAGGTTTTGAGCCAATATCCATAGCAAAAAAAAGACCGCTTACGCGGTCCCAAAACTTTAATAAAAAGAGAGAGATGATTATAAATATGGATGATAAATTACGCTAATAATTTTTCTAATTTTCTTGCTTCATTGTAAGCTTTTTCAGAAACTTCTTTTTCAATTTTAGCAACTAATATATTTTCTTCAGTTGTTAATTCTTGAACATAATCTTGAACAGTGATGAATGCAGGTTTTTGAGCATTGATTGCTTCAGTTCTGATAGCATTAACGTAGTCTTCAACTCTTTCCATTGTTGTTTCTAGTCTTGCATCAGCAACTAATTCGTTTACGTAATCTTGAACTGTAATCATTGCTTCTAAAGTGTATTGCATCATCAATCTCCAATTATTCTCTTAAATATCCCTTACATATATATAAAGTATTTCGAGATTTAAGAATTGCATAATTTGTATATATTCTTTACATTTGTTTACAATAGTTCAAAAGCCTATATTTTACAATGAGTTTGAAGTATTATAGAGAAAGGATTTAGCTAAATAAGGAAGAAATATAAATGCTTAGAACAGGTATTGTAGGATTACCAAACGTAGGGAAATCAACATTATTTAATGCTTTAACAAACGCAAGAAACGCTCAGAGTGCAAATTATCCATTCTGTACAATCGAGCCAAATATTGGTGTTGTAGAAGTTCCAGACGAGAGATTAGAGATTTTAAAAAATTTATGTAAAACTGATACTGTAATACCAACTGCTATTGAGTTTGTTGATATTGCAGGTTTAGTAAAAGGTGCAAGTAAAGGCGAAGGCTTAGGAAACCAATTCTTGCAAAATATTAGAGAAGTTGATGCTATTATTCAAGTTGTAAGATGTTTTGATGATGAAAACACCATTCACGTTGAAGGAAAAGTTGACCCTATTAACGATATCGAAACAATTAACACTGAACTAGCTTTAGCTGATATGGCTTCTGTTGAAAGACGTCAAACAAGAATTGCAAAAGCTGTTAAATCTGGCGATAAAGATGCAGCCCTAGAAGACAAAATCCTTAAAAAGATGACTGAATTACTTTCAGAATGTACTTTTATCGATATAAATAAACATTTTGAAGAAGATGAAATTCCAGTTGTAAAAATGATGAATTTCTTGTCAACAAAACCTGTTATTTACTGCGCAAACGTATCAGAATTTGATTTAAAAGATGGTAATGCATACACAGAACGAGTAAAAGAGTATGCTGATACTCATGGAGCAGAAATGGTTATTATTACCGCAAAAATCGAAGAAGAATTAGCTGAACTAGATAAGGATGAAGCTGCAGAATATTTAAAAGATCTTGGTATTGAAGATAGTGGTATCAATAGAATGATTAAATCTGTTTACCACCTACTAAAACTAAGAACATATATTACTGCAGGTGAAAAAGAAGTTCGAGCTTGGACAATCACCGCTGGAACTAAAGCTCCTCAAGCGGCAGGAGTAATCCATACAGATTTTGAAAAAGGTTTTATTAGAGCTGAAGTAACTCCATACAAAGACTTTGTTGAACTAGGCTCATACACTGCTTGCAAAGAAAAAGGTGTAACTCGCTTAGAAGGTAAAGATTACGTAATGCAAGATGGAGATATTGTTCACTTTAGATTTGCAGTATAAATACATAAATAAATATAATAAGAAGGTGGCATTTAAGCCACCTTTTTTATTTTAATAAAGCTAATTTCTTACCACATTCTACATTATTCGTCTGATAAGCATTTGCTATATACTGCGAATTTGGAACAAGAGCATGAGCGCCAGTATGAGTCATACTAATAGCATCTGGTTCGTGATATAAAATCAATGTAGTATCGTGTAGTTTTATTGGAACTTCTTGTCCATTATACACTCCAGTAACGTAATAATGACCATCATTATCACATCTTACTTCATATAAGTCATCATCTTTTTGAGCATTTCTAAATTGCAAACCTACTCTTAACCCTGGAACACCTTCGTTTTTATCAAAGTTTTCATTTAGGTACAATTTATTAAGTTCAATATTATTTTGGATATAATTTTGTCTATGACCTTCTTTAGGGTCATGATACAAACCAGTTGGATTAAAAATAGAAATTGCCATTCTACCATCTGGAGCTTGTCTTAAAATTGAAGAAATTCCAATATCATCTTGTGCAGTATTTTGAGGTAACGTATAAACCGCACCATTATTTAACGCATTGCATTTTGGATTTCTACGAACAGACATAACATCATCGAAATATTTTTTATATTTTGCAATGAATGATTTATACTTACCACTACCTTCTGTAATCCACTCATCGTGAATTCTTTGACGACCTTGTAAGTACATATTTTTAGTTTTTGTATCATAACCAGTTGCCCCAACGTCATCACCATCAAACATTGTTGGCATACCTGGCAGTGCAACCAAGTATTTCATAATACCAAGAAGTTTTGTCATCGCAGGAGTCATTACTGCCTCAAATACTTCATTTTCGTAAGTATCAGCTTCCAAACTTGGCAAATAGAATCCATAAACTTCTCTAGCTTGTTTTAACACCATTGATACAGCTACATCAATTGGTTTAATACCAAAAGCTTCTGGATCAAATCGTTTACCTAAATATTTACCTTGAGCTAAATCAGAAATAGCCTTACTTATAGGAATAAAGGCCCTATCAAACACATCTTGAGAATAATGATGTTTATCTTTATATTGATTTAAGACATTGATAAACGCAGGTCTGATAGCATCAGCCATAGCAATTGCTTTTGGTGAAACTCTAGAAAAATCATAATTATTAACTTCATGTTCTGAAATATGTTCCAAGAACTTGTCATTAACTACTTGATATGCTTTAGTTCTATATTCTTTATTTTCCTGATTATTCAAATCAGTGTAGAATAAACCCATATCCATAGCTGCGCAATGAAGAGCTCGTGGCTTATCATGGTTGCCAATAAATGTATAAGAATACATTAACGATTCTAGTGAACCTTGACGGATAAACGGAGCATCACCATCTCCACCTACCATTTTCTTATGAATAAGTCGTTCTAAATATTTTGGATCACCAAAATAATTACCTGTTTCAAAGTTTCTAGTAAACATTTGAGAAATATCATTAAAGAAGAAAGAATAATTCGCTTTAGCAGTCATTCCAGTATCACGTAAGAATTTTGGAACAATATCTCTTGGATGAGGGTATTTACCAGCTGATCTATAAGGTCCAGCAAATCCACCATAACCATTTTCGTGCAAATTGTTCGCATCTGTAATTTCCGCAACAGTGTAGGCATTTGGGTTCTTAGAAATTACACCTTGAGTAAAGCGTTTCCAGAAATCTGTAACACCTCGCCAAGTGTAATCAAAACTATTATGTCTGTTACGTAAAGCTTCCACATCAGCAATATCTTTTGTCGCATCAATTCTCCAATCTAAACCTGATTGAGTTTTATCAATAATCAAATCTGCCAATTGGAAATTTGCAACATTTGTATCTTTAATGGTTTTTAAAACACTTTCAACCATTTCACTAGACTCAGATGAATCCAAGTTTTTTAAGCCTTTGCGTAGAACTTTTAAAACCATTTCTGCTTCATCTTCTGGGGATGATGGATTTGTAATACCCAAAGTTTGTAATGAAACTTCTTTTAATGATTTATAATCGTATGAAATTTCACCAGTATTTTTATCAATAGCTAATTCGATATTTGGCGCCAAAGATTTTACAACTGCATATTTTGCAATCTCAGGAGTAACTAGAGGTAAAACATACTTACCAAATTCTGTTACTTCACTTCCGTTGAATAACTTCTTATTCTCTGGTAATACTGAGTTAACTTTACCTAAAACTGAATCTGCAAATGAATACATTTCTTTTTCATAGATTTTTTCCATTTGAGTATATGTTTTTTCAAAATCTTTTGATAGGTTTGGATTACCTGCTTTATATAAATCATATCGAGATACACCAATTTCAGACTTTTTAGAAGCTCGTTTTGTCAATAATGGTGAGGCTAATACTGAAACTAAATTGTCGCCAAACTCAAAAGTATCTAAAGGTGTATTCATCAAACCTTCAAGAATTTGCGATTTTTTATCTTCATCTGATAAAACTCGGCGGTGGTTGTACATTCCAGACAAGATATTGGCAACTTCCTTATAAGTCACTTCTGATTTTACAGACAATGGGAATGTTTTATTATCCGCCAAACTCATAATCTGTTTATAAACTTTTTTAGGATTACTTGTATCGATATTATTAAGAGTTTGTGCTACGTGTAGTCTTAAAATATCATCAGTTTTTTGAGTCCAATATTGACCAGATGTAACTGCATAGTCTTGAACTTGAATATTACCACGAAGAATACGTTCCATCTCTTTACGTCTTTGATCTGCTGGTAAGTTCTTCAAAGACATTGCATCAGTATTTGAATATACAAAACTCAATTTTGCAATATCTGGGTTAGCATCCCAAGTTTCAAATCCACTTTCAAATTTACCATCAACTACAAAGTTTTCAAACTTAGACAATACTCTTGCAGCCATTGGTCCATCTAAGTCGATAATTTCTAATGGATTTGAACTGTTATACTTATTCAGATTTTTAATATTCTTGTTATATGTTTCTGGATTAATTTCAAATGCATATGGGAATACTGAATCATTGTGTGTGTGTAAGTCATAAACGTTTGGAGTGCTCATTTTAGAATATGTTTTTATTAAATGAGCAGTATCATTTCTTTCCTTATCTGTAACTAAACGAATATCAAAGAATTGAATATAAGTAGGTTTTTTAGGATCATAAAGAGGATTATCTTTTGTAATAGAGATATTACCTATTCCATTCTGTTTATAGATATATGGAGAGTTTACAACTTTATGTGAAATATAATCTTTATTTTTAGCAAATACACCCATCGAAAGAGGTCCATCTTTAATTGACGAAGCTCTAAACCAATTGAAATATGGTGATTCTTCACCCCATCTCAACATATGTTTAAAGTGAACACCTTGTAAACCTTCGTTAACAAACGCACCATCTGAAACAAAGTTAAGACCATGTCCGAACATTTTTCTTTGCAATGAAGCATAGTTATTTATGTTACCCAATGAGCTTGCCATTTGCATACAGTTTTTATTCCAATATGCATGAGCTGAAAAATCATCATCAGTAAATATTGGTAGTGAGATAATTCTTCCATAATTATCATATTCACCATCTTCAACCGCTTTTTCTAAGCCAGCTAAAGTACCACCAAATTTATTCGTTAAAGTTTTAATACCTTCTTGACCACGTCTTTTTAATGCCTTATCTTCAACAATCATATTGCGATCATTATAAACATATCCAACTTTTTGGGAGTCAATAATAACAAGTTTCATAGCCCCACCACGAGAAAGATTAGACTTGTGAGAAGCTACAATATTGAAGATATTTCTATTTTCGTTTTCCATACTGCGTTCATCAATGATATCACCCGCATCAATACGAACTCTAGGGAAATCTTTCCCATGCTTGTCCTCAAGTAAAAAGTGATATGCGAAAGCCTGATTATCAGCAATACCAAATTCTTCAGCTAAATCAATACGATTTGAACCTGGGTTCATATAGTATTTTTCACCTTGAGATTTACTATAAGCTCTACCTGTTGTGTAATAATTACCAAATTGGTCTTGCTCTACTCTATATACTTCTAAATAACAATTGTCCTTATTCTCATCATAAGGGTAAGCAACTTCAAATTCTTTAAAACCTTGGTCTGATTTTACAAATCTGTATCCCTCAAATGAAATCGCATTATTGCGTATTTTTTCATTTCTTAAATCTAAACTTACTTTCACACAACACTCCTTAGTGTAAATTTTAACAACTCTCAAGATTTTTTTTTGATAGCAAAATAACCTTTATTAAGAAAATTTTACAATGAAAATAAATAATTAGAAATAAATATTTTATGGGCTATAATTAAACGTGTAGAAAATACAATTATTATTCTAAATTAAGGAGAAAATAATGGTTATGACTGAAATTAAATGTGATATCAAAGACATTAATTTAGCAGAACAAGGTAAAAGACAAATTGACTGGGCATTTAAAGATATGCCAGTTCTAAAAACAATAAGAGAAAGATTTATTAAAGAACAACCTTTCAAAGGATTAAAATTATCAGCATGCGTACACGTAACAAAAGAAACTGCAGCATTATGTACAGTAATGCAAGCAGGTGGCGCTGATGCAGTTTTAGTTGCATCAAACCCATTATCAACACAAGACGATGTAGCTGCGGCACTTGTTAAATATTACAATATGCCAGTATTTGCTATTGCTGGCGAAACAGTAGAGCAATACAAATCTCACATCAAAGAAGCAATTAACCACAACCCAGATATTATTATCGATGATGGTTGCGATATGGTTTCAGTAATCCATGCTGAAAGACCTGATTTAATCGATAAAATTATTGGTTCAACAGAAGAAACTACAACTGGTATTATTAGACTTCAGGCAATGGAAGCTCAAGGAACTCTAGGTTTCCCTGCGGTTGGTGTTAATACAAGTTTAACAAAACACTTATACGATAACAGATATGGCACAGGACAAAGTGCATTTGATGGATTATTAAGAGCTGCAAACATTCTTGTAGCAGGTAAAACTGTTGTTGTATCTGGTTATGGATGGTGCGGTAAAGGTGTCGCTTTAAGAGCAAAAGCTCTAGGTGCTAACGTAATCGTTTGCGAAGTTGACCCACTTAAAGCTCTTGAAGCTGCTATGGAAGGTTACAGAGTTATGCCAATCGCAAAAGCGGCTCTAGAAGGCGATATTTTCTTAACTGTAACTGGTGATAAACACGTTGTTGACGTTCACCACATCTTAACAATGAAAGATGGTGTATTCCTAGGTAACGTTGGACACTTTGACTGGGAAGTTAACGTGGGTGACTTAAAAGCTCACACAACTGAAATCCGTCAAATTAGACCATCACTTGAAGAATATGTTCTTGATAATGGCAAATCAGTTTATGTAATTGCTGAAGGCAGATTAGTGAACTTAGTTGCAGCAGAAGGACACCCTGCAAGTGTTATGGATATGAGTTTTGCAAACCAAGCTCTAGGTATCGAATTCTTAGTTAAAAACCACGGCAAATTAGAAAACAAATTATACACACTTCCTCACGAAGTTGACGTTAAAATTGCAGAATTAAAACTTCAATCGATGGGTATTGAAATAGATACTTTAACTCCAGCCCAAGAAGAATACTTGAACAGTTGGAAAATAGATTAGGTTACATAAATAACTTCAATAAAAGAACCGACCCAAGATTATCAAGGGTCGGTTTTATTTATGAGTTATTTAATTATTTATTTTCTAATTTCTTATTATGTACAATTGATGAAATCAAAGCAGTTACAATAAAGAATAAACCAATTAAACCTGTAACAACTTCTGGGATTTCTTTCACTGTTGAAATTAACATAATAATTGCTAACGCACCAATTGCCCAATGAGCGCCATGTTCAAGGTATAAGAATTTTGCTAAAGTTTTCTTTTCAACTAACATAATTGTCAACGAACGAACAAACATAGCACCAATCGCCAAACCAATTGTAATAATTAAAACATCATTACTTAAAGCAAATGCACCCAACACACCATCTAAAGAAAATGATGCATCAATCAATTCTAAATAAATAAAACTAATTAAACCTGCCGATTTTGCACCTTGAGAAACAACTTGAGCGGCACGCATTTCCTCGTGTTTTTCTAAGAAATGAGAAACTCCATCAATAGCTAAAAATGTAATTATACCAGCAATACCAGAAAGAATTACTGATATTTTTTCACCAGCAGGGATGAAAGTTTGAACTGCAATTAACATCAATAATGAAATTATAATTTCAATACCTCTAATATGATCCATATGAGCAAGAGGTCTTTCTATAAACTTAATCCAATGAACTTCTTTTTCATGGTTAAAGAAGTAATTAAGAAATAACAATACCAAGAACATTCCGCCAAAAGTAACTATTGGCGCATGTGTTGCGTGTAAATATCCCGCATATTGCTGAGAATCGGTTAATGCAATCTTAGTAACTGTAATCATATCTAGGTTTGCAAAAATAGCAACAACTAGCACTGGAAACAAAAACCTCATACCAAACACCGCAATTGCAATACCCCAAGTTAAGAAACGATGACGCCATTTGTCTGACATCTTTTCTAATTTCATTGCATTTACAACGGCATTATCAAAAGATAAACTTGTTTCTAATATAGCTAAAACAATGACAATAAATACCGCAGACCAACCAGAACCTGGTTCCACATGATTTCCCCAGAAGAACGCACTAATTACACCAATAATTGTAACTAGGTACGAACCTAAAAAATACTCTAACATAAATTTTTCCTCATTCTCATATAATAAATTATATTATCAAAATAACTGTAAATAATAATCATTTAAAAGCATTAAAAAAGAGCCCTCTAACGAGAGCCCTTCAATAAAAACTTCGATTATTAGTTCATATCACTAACACTTGGAACATAATATTGGAAAGTATCTGGACCATTGTTAGGGAATACAAGATGGAATGGTTGGTTTTGTCTAATCAAACCAGCTTGACCTTTGAATACCGCAGGATATTCATTTTGGATAGGTAAACTTTCTTCGTGGTAGTTAACATAACTAACAGGAATAAATACAAAGCCACCATCTCTTGCTTGAACTTTACCTGTCACTTGGAAGCCTTGGAATAGCATTAAATCATAGTCCAATCTAGTGTTAGCGTTCATTTGAACGTGTAATACTTGAGGAGGATTAGCTGCATTAAAATCTTCCAACGCAGTTACTTGAACTGTTTTTGCTTCAGCAGATGCCATCATTGACAATGATAGAACAAAAGCTGTGAATAACATAAATAACTTTTTCATTTGAGTTTTACTCCTTTTCTATTTCAATTGAATAATTTTGTCCTTGTACTGTTACTGGTTTTGAAGTTGGCTGCAAATTAGCATTTTGAACTTCTTGATCTATTTTCCCATAACTTGGAAATTTTAAGAAAAATACTTGACCAGCTTTAATTTCGATATCTTCCCCTTTTCTTGCATAAGAAAAAGGTGAAGCTTCATATGCAGATGATACCGATGACTTAAACCTGTTACCATCTTGGTTTTTAACTGCACCTTCTACCGCAGCAACACCAAGAGAAAGTCCTGCTACAACGAAGTTACCTGCTGTCAAAACTGTATTCTTGGCTACCTGTTTTTTATCAACAGGTTCGGTATAAGAAGCCTTTATATTTGCTTTTATTTTACGAGTTTTACCTTCTGCATCTATGTAAGTCTTAGGTTCAAATGCAAAATCAGCATCTCGTTTTAGTCTTTTTGGACTTACTACGTCAATCAAGTTGCCGTTTAAAACTGCACCTTCCCCTACAAACTTATCTTTTTTAATTTCGACAGGTTGTAATAACTGTACCGACGTAGTTTTTGAAGGATTAGCTGTTGAAATATCTTCAAGAGCTTTTACTTCTATTGTCTGTGCATAAGCTGGGCTACACACTAGAATTGATAATAATAAAACAGAATATAAAAATTTTTGCTTCATAATAATTCCTTTTGACAAAAACATAATAACAAAATTTTTCAGAAATATCAAATTTTCTTGAAATATCAAGATTTTTCAAAGAATCTTGCTAAATATTTACCAGTATAAGATTCTTTACATTTCACAACTTCTTGTGGTGTACCTTGAGCAACAACTTGTCCTCCATCAACCCCACCTTCAGGACCCAAATCAATAATATGATCTGCAATTTTAATCAAATCAAGATTATGCTCAATCATCAATATAGTATTACCTTGATCCGCAAGAGCGTGAAGAATTTTAGCTAACTTATCCAAATCAGCCCAATGCAACCCAACTGAAGGTTCATCGAGAAGATATAAAGTTTTACCAGTAGAACGTTTATTTAATTCTGATGCCAACTTTATTCTTTGAGCTTCCCCACCTGATAAAGTTGTAGCACTTTGCCCTAATTTCATATAATCAAGACCAACATCATTGAGCGTTTGCAACTTATTCTTAATTGATGGAATACTATCAAAAAATTCAAGAGCTTCCTTGACACTCATATCGAGAACATCAGCAATCGTTTTACCTTTATATTTAACTTCTAAAGTTTCACGATTATAACGCTTCCCTTTACAGATATCACATTTCACATAAACATCCGACAAGAAATTCATCTCGATTTTAACTAAACCATCCCCTTTACAAGCCTCACAACGACCACCTTTAACATTAAAGCTAAATCTACCAGGTTTATAACCTCGCACTTTTGCTTCATTAGTCTTAGCATAAAGTTCTCTAATTGGAGTAAACACATCAGTATATGTCGCAGGGTTAGAACGAGGAGTTCTACCAATAGGAGATTGGTCAATATCGATAACTTTGTCAATATTTTCAAAGCCTAAAATATCTTCAACACCTTGCGGTTTTGGTTTATTTTTTCTAAGTTTATGTGCAGCAAATTCGTATAATAACTCTTGCATCAGTGTAGATTTACCAGAACCAGAAACACCTGTTAAAACAACAATTTTACCTAATGGAATATCAACATCTATATTTTTCAAATTATTTAAGTGTGCATTTTTAACTTGTAAGAAGTTGCCATTTCCATCTCTTAATTTTGTTGGAATTGGGATAGACTTTTCGCCACTTAAGTATTTACCTGTAATAGATTTTGAAGCAGAAATTATATCTTCAACAGACCCTTGAGCAATAATTTCTCCGCCAGCAACACCTGCTTTTGGACCTATATCAACAAGGTAATCCGCATTTCTAATTGTATCCTCATCGTGTTCAACAACAATAAGAGTGTTACCCAAATTTCTCAATTTGAATAATGTTTTAATTAGCATATCATTATCTCGTTGGTGCAACCCTATGGATGGTTCATCCAAAACATAAAGTACACCACTTAACCCACTACCAATTTGAGAAGCCAAACGAATACGTTGCGATTCCCCACCAGATAGAGTTCCAGCCATACGAGCCAAATCTAAATAATGCAAACCTACATCATTTAAGAATTTTAACCTTTCTCGAATTTCATCTAAGATTTGTTTTGCAATTTTTAATTGATATTCACTTAACTCTAAATATAAATCTGTAATGAACGACAATTCTTCAGAAACAGACATTTTAGCAAATTCGTAAATATTTTTATCTTTAATTTTAACAGCAAGAGGAAAAGGTTTTAACCTTGCTCCATTACAAGCTGGACATGGTTTTGCGTGCATAAATTTTTCAATCTCTTCACGCCAGTAGTCACCATTAGCGTCATTATATCGTTTTTCCAAAAATGGAATAACACCAACAAAAGGTTGGATATTTGTTTGATAACGACTTGTTCCAAACTGTTTAACTCTAATTTTTATAGATTCTTTTGTTCCGTAAAGAATAGCTTTTTGGTGTTCTTCAGGCAAATCTCCGAAAGGTTTGTCCATATCAATATTTAAAGCTGAGCAAACAGAACCTAACAAATCGTTATAATAACCAGTTGCAGTTCTTGTTGCCCAAGCATAAATTGCCCCCTCATTGATTGATTTTGTTTTATCAGGAACAATCAAGTCTGGATCGACAACAAAATCTGCCCCCAAGCCAGAACATCTTTCACACGCACCATATGGAGCATTAAATGAAAAAATTCTTGGTGTTAGTTCTTCAAAACTCAAATTACAATCTGGACACGCAAGTTTTTCTGAAAAAACTATTTCCTTATCACCAACAACATCAACAACTACAATCCCATCAGCCTTCTTCAGTGCAATTTGTACACTATCGGCAATTCTTGATATCGCAGATTCTTTTACAACAATTCTATCAACAACAACAGAAATATCATGTTTTTTAGTCTTAGCAAGTTCAATTTCATCTTCGTCTAGATTAAAAATTTCACCATCGATTTTCACACGAACAAAACCTTCTTGGCGTAGTTCTTCGAATAGGGATGAATATTCACCTTTTTTACCTCTTATGATTGGAGCTAAAATTTGAATTTTTGCACCTTCTCCAATCAATAGAATCTTGTTTACTATCTCGTCCAACGTTTGAGGTTTTATTTTTTTTCCACAACTCGGACAATATGGAGTGCCCACTCTTGCATATAAGAGCCTTAAATAATCATAAATTTCAGTTATTGTCCCAACAGTAGAACGAGGGTTATTACTTTTAGATTTTTGATCGATTGAAATTGCAGGAGAAAGCCCATCTATATATTCAACATTAGGCTTATCTAACTGTCCCAAAAATTGTCTTGCATAAGTTGAAAGACTTTCTACATAACGTCTTTGACCTTCCGCAAAAATTGTATCAAAAGCAAGGGATGATTTACCTGACCCTGAAACACCAGTAAATACAACCAATTCATTTTTTGGAAGCTCTAGCGATACATTTTTTAAATTGTGCTCTTTGGCACCTACGATTTTAATTTTGTCTGCCATAAGAATATTATGATACGAGTATAGATATTTTTCAAACATTAGAAAAGTAACTTTACAATATTCTAAAACAGTGTTATAATAACTGTATTCCAGACAATTGAGCCGAAAAATAATTGAGCAACAGATATTTCCTTGAGAAAGGAAAAATTTATTATGGGAAAAAAATCAAAATACCCAAAATATGCAACAGGAAGCGTTGATATTAATGGGCAAAATGTTTCTAATGCTCAAAGAAACAAAAACAACACAGTAAGCAGTTCTTACACAATGAATGATACTGAAAAATCAATTTATGATGGAATTCAAAGCAATCTTTCAACATCATTACAAGATTTATTTTCAATATCAGATGAAAAACAAAAACAGTGGGACGAACAAATGAATTCGTACAAACAGAGCGGTATCCAAAACATTGAAGATATCTATACCCCAATGCAAACCGCATTAAAAAATGATATTGCATCAAGATTTGGCAATTTTGACAACTCAATATTTATGGATAATCTAAATAACATTGCCGACAACAAAGCTCAAGCCGTAGCAGACTTAAGTGAAGCTCTTCTTCAAAAACAAGATGAATTATACACAACTGAAATGGCTAACAGATTAAACTACATTTCATTATTGAGTAATCTAAATACAACAATGAATAACAATATGTTGAGCTATATGCAATTAGCAAACGCAAACTCTGCATCAGGTAATTCATACAATGCAAATGCTTACCAAGCTTCATTGTATAACCCATACGCAAATACATTAAATGCAATTGCTAATGTTGGACAAACTGCACTAAGTTTCGTTAACCCAGTTGCAGGAATAATGAAAAACTTTAAATCGTAGAAAACTACGTGGGGATAGGAAACTATCCCCTTATATTACGAAATGTAACAAAAAATCATTATATATGCAATTCTATAAAGAGTATATACTTTATATATATAACATAGTATAAAATAAGAGGACTGAGTTATGGTTAACATGTACGGCGCAGGCAAAGCATTTAACTTAAGGTATCAACAAAACAATTACAGAATGATGCCTAGACCTGCTTTTCAACACGCACAACAAAAAGCAATGTTATTTGGATGTCACGGACATCATCATTGTGGACCTCAAAACGTAACAATAAACCAAGGACCTCAAGGTTTTTGGGGCTTTATGTCAGGATTGTTCGGCGGTCTACTTGGCGGTGGAATGATGGGCGGTCTGTTTGGCGGCGGCATGATGGGTGGATTATTTGGTCCATTTAACCAAATTGGTGGAATGGGCGGATATGGTATGGGCGTTCAGCAAAAACCTCAAGACCAAACTCAAGCTCAACAACTACAAAACTTAAAAACATTATTCCCTGATTACAATATAGTATCAGAAGATGGTGGAAAATTCTCCACAATAAGTAAAAAAGATGGCAGCGTAATTTCTGGCACATACGAAGAAATGAAAACTAAACTAGCTGCTGATAAGGGTCAGACTGCATCAACTGCTAGTACTGCATCTACTGCTAGCACTGCATCTACTGCTAGCACTGCATCTACTGCTAGCACTGCATCTACTGCTAGTACTGCATCAACCGCTAGCACTGCATCTACTGCTAGTACTGCATCAACTGCTAGTACCGCATCAACTGCTAGTACTGCATCAACTACGACAACTACTGGAACTGGTGGTGGTTCTGGTTCACGCATTAACCTAGATGGTTGGTACAGATCTGATACAAAAACTGGCAATGAAAACAAAAATCTACAATTAAGTCAATGTAAAACAGCTGGAGAAGTGATGGATAAAATAATTTCATCAGAAAACAAAATGGACTTCTTAGGCGCAGAAGATAAAGCTGACTTAGTAAAACAATTAATTGCTAAAAACCCAAGTGTATTCAACTCAGATGGTACAGTAAAAGCAAATGCAAACTGGGATAAACTAGATTTACCAAGTATAAAATGGATACAAGATAGATATGTTTCAGAAAGAAGCAATAACGGAGCTCAAGTAACATACAAATCTAAAGTTTCAGGCTCAACAGTAAGCAACACATCACAAACTGCAGGAGCTCAACAGGCTAATAAAACAAAAGCCTACACCGCAACAATAACATTCGCAATCCACACTATGGGCTTCAACCAAGGTTCTGGTAAGGCAACATTTACAGACTCCGCAGGTAAAACACATACATTCACTGCAACAACAGGAGCTTCTTTAACAGCAACTAACGCAAGAAAAGATATTGCAGAACAAATTGCACAAAAAATCAAAGATGCAGGATTCACTAACGTAACATTGAACAACCCAAGTGGATATGAATTCTAATAATAACAAATATATCTAAATAGAAAAACCGAACTTTTAAAGTTCGGTTTTTTATTTGTCGATGGGGTAAATATAAAAGTAGTAAGTCTGGCACTAGATGGGTAGGTCAGGCACTGCCTGACCTAAAAGAAAGGAATTGCACATGGCAAAGATTTTGGAAGGAAAAAGAAGAATTATCAGATTATCAACAGACGATATTTTAAACATTGTAAGAGAATATCAACAACTTACAAGAAAAAGTTGTTGTTACGATCACACACGAGAAATTCTAAACAAAAACCCAATCTACATCCCCGAGGGGTAAATGATAATTCTGAGAATGAAAAAATCTTCCCTAGGGAGAGAAGATAATTTCTTTATGAGCTTTTGGCGAATTTAAAAGTTCAAGAAAGGGTTATCACTATAAATATAACAACATTTTCTTACCCCACTCCCAGTCCCATCCCAAAAGGGATGGCTATAATAAAAATCTATTGGGGGCAAAATATCCCGTGCGGCGAGCACCCCTTTGCATTTCCCTCTGTTCATAGTATTATCAAAGTAACAGAAAAAGAAAAAGGGATTGCGATGGACAAGTCCTCGCAATGACTAACAAAGGATTTATACTATGCAATTTATCGATAAAGCTAAAATAAAAATTTCATCAGGAAAAGGTGGAAACGGCGTTGTTGCTTGGCGTCGTGAAAAGTACGTTGACAGAGGCGGCCCAGCTGGTGGTGATGGCGGTAAAGGCGGAAGCGTTTATCTAATCGCTGATGAAGGTTTATCAACTCTGTTAGACTTTACTTATCGTTCAATATTCAAAGCTGATAATGGCGAAAATGGATTTAAAAAATCAATGCACGGGAAAAGTGCAAAAGATTTATACATCAAAGTTCCAACGGGGACTATTGTCAAAGATTTAAAAACAGGCAATATTATTGCAGATTTAACAGTTCACGGACAAACTGTACTTGTGGCTAAAGGGGGACGTGGCGGACGTGGTAACACGCATTTTTGTACACCTCAAAACAGAGCTCCTCAATACTGTGAACCTGGTGAACCTGGTATTGAACGTGAATTACAATTAGAATTAAAATTGTTAGCAGACGTAGGATTGCTAGGATTTCCAAACGCTGGAAAATCTACATTTATAAGTAGAGTTTCAGCAGCAAAACCGAAAATTGCAAATTATCCTTTCACAACACTAACTCCGAATTTAGGTATGGTTAGAAAATCTAACGGCGATGGGTATGTTATCGCAGATATTCCTGGATTAATCGAAGGAGCATCAGAAGGTGTTGGATTAGGTTATGAATTCTTGCGTCACGTTGAACGCTGCAGATTTTTACTTCACATTGTTGATGGTACAGAAAAAAATCCTATTAAAAATTACCAAATCATCAATGAAGAATTAGCAAAATATTCAGAAAAATTAGCTAAACTTCACCAAGTTGTAGCAATCAACAAAATTGATGCTATTGAGCCTGAAAGACTTGATGAAATTTTAGCCGAATTTAAAGCTATTGGAATTGAACCATTTGTAATGTCTGCGGTCACTGGTGAAAACTTGGAAAAAGTAAAATACGAACTAGAATCAAAGGTTGATACTATCGAAAAACCAGTTTCAGAAGTTACAATTGAAGAGGATTTAGATGCAACAAACAATGACGATGGTTATTGGGATGTTCAGAAATTAAATAAAGATACTTACCTTGTAACAGGAGGTAGAATTATTAGAATTTCCCAAGTTACAGACCCAAGAAGCACAGAACAAGTAATTCGATTCCAAAACATTATGATAAGTATGGGAATCATGGATGAAATCAAACGTCTTGGAGTTCAAAACGGCGATACAATCATTGTTGGGAAATTAGAACTTCAATATTGGGATGATGAAGTATATAAGTAAAAAAAACCTTGCAACTTATCAAAATCAGTGCTAAAATTAACTTGTAAATAAAGAAATGAGGGTTTAAATTATGGCAAGATTAATCAGACCTACTTGGGCTGTTAGATGTGTACAATCAGGTTGCAGATGCTTATTTGAAGTGGCACAACTTGAAGATGGAAAACAACAAGAAGTAGTTTGTCCAAACTGTGGAGAACATTACGTTTATCCAATCTACGATAACGACGACGAACAAAAATAAAAATATTTTTAAGAAAGATATGTAAAAAATATTACGTGTCATTCAGAGGGCTTTAGCCCGTGGAATCTCGTAATATTTTTTATTTTAAATAGAAATATGTTTAATAATACAGACAAAAGATACAACCAATTTAGTGCATATTTGAAAAACAAATTCGGAGCGAAAGTTTATAAAATCACGCTTGATGCAGGTTTTTCATGTCCAAACAGAGACGGCGTAATATCCACTGGTGGTTGTATTTTTTGTGATGAAGGTGGAAGTTTTTCTCAAGCTCATTCAAACCTTTTATCAATAGAAGAACAAGTAAAAATCGGGGCTGAAACCTTAAAAAATCGCTTCAAAGCAGAAAAATTTATGTCATACTTTCAAGCATATACTAACACTTACAAACCAGTAAATGAACTTGAAACAATATACAAATCAGCATTAAACCACCCTGATATTGTAGGGTTATCAATAGGCACAAGACCAGATTGTGTTGAAGACGAAAAACTTGATTTAATTTCAGATATCGCAAAAGATTATTATACTTGGGTCGAATACGGACTGCAATCAATTCATGACAAAACATTATTAAAAATCAACAGAGGACATGATTTTGACTGTTTTCTCAGAGCTTACGAAAAGACCAAAGAAAAAGGTATTAACGTTTGTTGCCATGTGATTTTTGGGCTTTGGGAAACCAGAGATGAAATTTTACAAACCGCAGAAAGACTAGCCCAATTAAACGTTGACGGCGTAAAAATTCACATGCTTTGTGCCCTAAAGGATACAAAATTATCTAGGATTTACGAAGCTGGGGAAATCGATTTTATGAGTGAAGAAGAATACGTAAACTTATGTTGTGACTTTTTGGAAATCTTACCTCAAACAACAACAATTCACAGGCTTGCAGGTAATGGATTGAAGAAAAATTTAATCGCACCTCGTTGGTTAGGAGCAAAATTAGATTGCTTAAATAAAATTGACAGAGAATTTGTAAAAAGAAACACATTTCAAGGGGCTAAACACTTTACAAATATTGATTAATATGGGATAATATATCTGTCAGAATGTAACATTTTGTTAATGGTTCACAAGTGTGTTAGCAAAAAATAATTTTCAGACGTATTATACGAGCAGAAATTTATTTAGTAGTGGGGAAAAATATGTTAACAATTCAACCTAAAATCACACAGTATTCACAACAAAGAAGTAATATTTCTTTCAAGAGCAGAGAAGATGGTGGAATTCCAGATGATAGCTTTTACAAAGAAAAACAAGCGTATTACGAAGATCAAATAAGAGAATTTGATACTCTTATTGAAGATGAACACACACCAACTGCTTTCAAAAAAATATTAAAAGGTTTTAGAGTTGTATCAGAAGGCTTACTTGAAGGTTGTGCAGTAGCTTGGGGTGCTTCAAAAGGTGCTAAAGTTATCAAATCTGCAGCAGTTAAAGGTGCTAGTAGTAATTTTGTAAAAGGCACAAGAAAAGTATTTGCTCCAATGATTGAAGGTTTCAAATCAACTGGTACTAAGATTTGGAAAGCTATTGGTGAAAAAGCTGCAAATATCAAAGGTTCTAAATTCTTCACTAATATTTCTGAAAAATTCACAACACTTGTTAATAGAATGAACGAAAATAAAGTTGGCAAATTTGTTGTAAGTAGTTTTGAAAATATCGGAAAAGCTTTCAAATGGGTAGGCAAAAAGATTGCAGAAGGTTACAAATTTGTAGCTGGCAAAATTAAAGGAATGAATGGTTCTGAAGTTTACGACAAAACAGCTAACATTACATCAAAAACATTAGGCGCAGGTGCTGGTGTTGCTGGTGCATACAACGCAGCAACTAAAGCTGAAGAAAGAGCAGATGCTCAAAGAGCAGCAAAGGTTAACTACTCTGGTGATGCTGATTACTCAGAAGTAGAAGAAGTAGAAGAATACATTGAAGGCGGTGAATAATATGACAAGAATCGTAGCATTCACTGGTGCTGAAACTCCTAGAAGACCTCTTACACAAGAAGAACGTGTTGAACGTCGTGAAAACGTTGCAACAGGTGTTGGTGGTGCAGCTGGTCTTACCGCTTCAGCTACAAAAATGGCAAGCCGTAGAGGTGTTAAAGCTAGAACTGGCGAACAAGTTCTTCAAGGTATGATGACTCAAGTTACAAACACAACAAGAGCCGTAAACCAAAACACTAAAGTTGCAACTGGCTTATGGGCAAGATTCAAACATAATATCACTGCATACACTCAAGACATCCTAAAACGTCTTGAAACTCTAAAAAGTAACAAATTTATTGGCAGAATCATCGAAAGCCCATTAACTAAAAAAGCTGCAGGGGTATTTGGTGCTGGTTTAGCGTTCTTCGTATTAGTTACTGGAGTTAACAAAGCATTCAAAACTGGTGCTGTTGCTTATGGTGATTTAAAATACCAATTAGATGATTTAAAATCATAATTACAATAATTGAGAAATAATAAAAATCGTGCTAAACTAACGTTATGCACGATTTTTTATTGAAAGAAATTACAAACACTGATATTGAAAAAGAACTCGAAATTATAGGGTTCGATAAATCTTATCGCCACAAAGCAAAAAACAAATTCGAATACAAAAACTTTAAAATATTTGATTTAACAGTCGCACAAGCAAATATCATAAAACAAACTGCGCTTTCAATTGGTGCGGATTGTGCAACTCACAGGGAAGTTATCACTGGTAAAATAGAAAAATCGTCTTGTATATTAGGTGGGAGCATTTCTCAGCTGAGAAAAATAGCTCAAAAACTTCAAGCACAACCATTTGGGCTTAAAATTTTGGGCGAAATTATTCAAGAAAAATGTAACACAACTTATCCCCGAAAAACAAAAATCATGGGAATTCTGAATTTGACAACAAATTCATTCTCTGACGGGGGAAATTATATCGAAACAGATAAGGCTATCGAACACCTAAATAAACTTCTCAAAGATGGTGCTGATATCATAGACATTGGTGCCGAATCAACAAAGCCGTACTCTCAAGAAGTTAGTGCAGATGCTCAATTAGAAAAACTTCTACCAATTTTAAACCACATTAAAAACAATAATATCAAAACTACAATTAGCATTGATACAAGAAACGCTATTGTTGCAGAAAAATGCATTGAATTAGGTGCAAATATAATAAACGACGTTTCTGGATTTGAACACGATGAACATATGGCAGAAACTCTTGCAAAATATCCAGATGTTAAAATAATAATCCAACATTCACAAGGCTCACCTGAGACAATGCAAAACAATCCTCAATACGAAAATCTTATGGATGAAATTTATGTTTCACTAAAACAGAAAATAGATTACGCACTTTTAAAAGGAATTAAAAAAGAAAATATTATAATTGATGCAGGTATTGGTTTTGGAAAAACTAAAGATCATAACTTTGAAATAATTAAACGATGGCAAGAATTAAAAACTTTGAACTGCCCAATACTATTAGGTCTTTCTAGAAAAAGTTTGCTTGGGATGTCCGAGGCTTCAAATGACGAAAAAGATATTTATACTCTTGCACTAAATAGCATCCTAATAAATCAAAACATTGATTATATAAGAGTTCACAATGTGGAAGTTCACAAAAAACTTCAAAATATTTTGAACTAATCCACCAAGACAATTTATTAAAATAATCAAATTCATAATAATCTTTTTATGAATAATTTAACTTTTGGAAAAATTTTGGTCTTAATATTATTAATAATTGCTCTTGTTTTTGTCATTATTAACTATTTTAACCACACATACATTAAGGCTGAATTTAATGATATGGACCCATTACCTGACAAAATGGGGGTTTATTATAAAGGTTACAAACTTGGCTCGACAAGCAAAATAAAAATTTCAAAAGACTTCAAAACAACTTACCTTTTTATAACCTTAAATCAAAGAGGTTTGGAGCTACCAAAAAACATAACTGTAAGTATTAAACAATACGACAAGGACGAGGAAGATTCAAAATATGTAGATATAAATTACCCATCTGCTCCAATGTTGAGCTATATAAAAACAGGAGATACGATAAAAGGACTTACTCAAAATGGGATAAATCCCGATGGAATATCCGAAACAAACCAACAACATTTGGACAATTTATCTGCAAAAGGGGAATCGTTTTTAGCTTCAGCTAAAGAAACATCCGATTCTTTGACTTCACTTTTTGATATGATTTATAGCATATTGGATGAGAATAAAGAAAACATCCAAGAAAGTACAACATCTTTCAAGAACAGTATGAAAAACCTTGAAAATTTAACAACAAAAATAAACAACGGAATTACAGAAGATATGATAAAAAACAGTACTCATAATATCGAAACCACCACATTAAACTTGGCAAATTCAACAAATGAATTTGTTTCAATGAGTGGAAACTTCAACAAATCTAGTTCTGAATTTAAAGTTCTGGTTCCAAAGTTAAGCAAACTTATAGACACAATTCAATTAGTAATTTGCAATACAAACGAAATCATTTTAGGAATAAAAAACACATTAAAACAGAGATTTGGTGGAGCAAGAATAATATTTGGCAAACCAATTAAAGAATAAAAAAAAAGACCCTTTCACTAGGGTCTTTTTCTTTTAAATTAAAAATTCAAACTACGAACAACCAGAATATCCGCAATTCAAACAGATGAAACAACCTTCTGCCATTTGAATTTCTGTACCACATTCTGGGCATTTCACAGTTTTTAATTCACCTGTTGGGTTGTATTCTTCCACAATCTCCTCTTTTTCAACGATAGGCTCTGATTCAACAGACTTCATTTCTACTGTTTTTTCTTTTTTCTTGTCATCCAAATTCATTGGTTGGAACTGACGAGAATTGTTTCTATAAACAGTAATCCCTTTTAAGTTATTTTTGTAAGCCAAAATGTAAGCTTCTTTGATATCTTCACGAGTAGCTTGTTCAACAAAGTTAACTGTTTTTGAAACTGCATTATCAGTGTGAAGTTGGAACGCAGCTTGCATTTTTACGTGCCAGTAAGGTGAAACATCGTGAGCAGTCGCAAAGATTTGTTTAACTTCATCTGATACACCATCCACATGAGCGATTGTACCTTCAGAAGCAATTTGTGACATTAGAGCTTCAGAGTATAAACCATTTTCAACCATATAATCTTTGAAAATCGGATTAACTTCAAGCATTTCAGTACCATCCATAATCAATCTAGAAAATACTAACCCGAATAATGGTTCAACACCACCAGAAGCTGATGCAATCATTGAGATTGTACCAGTTGGAGCGATACAAGTTGTTGTGGCGTTTCTCAAACCATATTGTTTAATACCTGCATCGATTTCAGCCCATTTTTCATCGGAAATCTTACCGGCTGATTTACCTTTGTATTTGTTGAATAAGTAATTGTCTGAGTCGTAGATACTACCTTTAAAGTTATTAAAACTACCACGTTCTTTAGCCAATTCAATTGATTCAGTTTTTGAAACATAGTCAATAAATTCCATAACTTGACCAGCTAATTGAGTACCTTCAGCTGAATTGTATGATAAGCCCATTTTCATAAGCATATCAGCCCAACCCATAACACCAAGACCGATTTTTCTGTTGTTTTGTACCATTTCAGAAATTTGAGGTAATGGATAGTTATTTACAGCAATAACGTTATCCAAGAATCTCATTGCAGTTCTTGTTGTTTTTTCTAGTAAATCCCAATCAACTTCCCAACCAGCTGAACCTTTTTTCATCATCAAACCTAAGTTGATTGAACCTAAGTTACAAGCTTCATAAGAAAGTAAAGGAACTTCACCGCAAGGGTTTGTTGATTCAATTGGGCCAATATGTGGAGTTGGGTTATCGTAGTTCATTTTGTCAATAAATACGATACCTGGTTCACCATTTCTCCAAGCACCATCAACGATTAAATCGAACACTTCTTTAGCGTTCATTCTACCAACAACTTCATTATTTTGCGGATTTACAAGATCATAATCAGTACCAGCAAGATATGCTTCCATAAACTTATCGGTAATAGCTACGGAAATATTAAAGTTGTTTAATTTAAAGTTATCAGATTTACAATTGATAAAATCAATAATGTCAGGGTGATCAACTCTTAAGATACCCATATTCGCACCACGACGAGTACCACCTTGTTTCACAGCTTCAGTTGCAGCATTGAATACTTCCATAAATGAAACTGGACCAGATGAAACACCCATTGTTGAACGAACAACACTGTTTTTAGGTCTTAATCTTGAGAAAGAAAAACCTGTACCGCCACCTGATTTGTGAATTAATGCAGTATTTTTAACAGTTTCAAAAATACCTTCCAAACTATCTTCAACAGGTAGTACAAAACAAGCTGCTAATTGACCTAATTCACGACCAGCATTCATCAATGTTGGTGAGTTTGGCATAAAGTAGCGATTTGTAATTGCATCATAAAATCTGTCTGAAAGCTCTTTAACTTCCGCTTCAGACTTACCAAATTTCAAATCACCTGATGCAATTGTATCTGCTACTCTACGGAACATATCCGCAGGAGTTTCAACACAATTACCATCTTTATCTCTCTTTAAATATCTCTTTTCCAAAACCTTAATTGCGTTTTCTGACAAGTTCAACGCTTCTTTTACACATGCGGTATCTGACACATTAACCTCCATTATCTGATTAAAAATATATAATTAAACTTTCTAATATACGTTATTAAACGTTTTTACACATTTACCCCAAAGCATGCCCCAAACATACTTTGATAAAATTGTACAACGCTAGGGAAGTTTTTTGCAATAGATTTATTAAGATATATCAACAGATTTAACAAGATATTCACATAATTTTGAAAATTATCCACAAAGCGAATACATTTAGTGCATTTTATGTTATATTTAAAGCATGATTAGGAGAGTGTTTAGGGCTATATTTGTAATCTTAATTATTGGCGTGCTTTGTAAAGCGTGCCTAATTAAAGATATTCAAACATCAAAAGAAACCCCTACTACAATATCTGAAAATACTATTACTCAGACTTATCCTTCACCTAAGAATATTACAATTAACGGCGTTGATTATCTTCAATCTCAAGCACCAATCGGCAAATTTGGTGGAGAAATTATTTTTTCAACATTAGGAGAAGGTCCAAAAACATTTAACCCGTTTAACAGTAAAGATAACACATCTTCTACTATGTCCGCAGTTATGTACGACGGACTACTAGCAACTGACCCAATAACTGGTCAACCAAGCCCAAAACTAGCAAAGGAATATTCTATATCACAAGATGGGAAAACATACACATTCAAACTTAGACGTGGAATACAGTGGTCAGATGGAAAACCAATAACTGCTGATGATGTTGTTTTCACGTGGAATGACATAATCTTTGCAGGATTTGGTGACACATCACTAAGGGATTCGATTTACATAGCAGGACAATTACCAACAGTAAGAAAAATAGATAACTATACTGTTGAATTTAAAACACCACAACCTTACGCACCTTTTATAAGAGTATTATCGGCATCTATTGCTCCAAAGCATATCTTCATGCCAGCAATAAAAAAAGGAAAAGAATACTTTGATAGTTTTTTATCTACAAACACAAAACCTGAAGATTTTGTAGTTTCTGGAGCTTTTAAATTAAAAGAATACGTTCCTGCCCAAAGAGTTGTATTTGAAAGAAATCCTAATTATTACGAGATAAATACATCAGGTGATAAACTACCTTATTTGGATAGAGTAATATACTTAATCGTAGGCGATCAAAATAACGAAGTCCTAAAATTTGAGGCAAAAGAACTTGATGTAATTGGTTTACAAGGGTCTAAAGTTGCACGCTACAAATCGCTAGAACCACATTCTGATTTTAAATTATACAATCTAGGACCAACTACGGGAACGATGTATCTATCATTAAACCTTAACGACAGAAAAAATGACTCTGGTAAATATTACGTAAACCCAACAAAGCAAAAATGGTTTAAAGACATAAACTTTAGAACCGCTATTGATTACACAATCGATAGACGAAATATGGTATTCAATATTGCAAATGGTATTGGAGCTCCACTTCATACACCAGAGAGTTTAAACTCTATATACCTAAATAAAGAACTAAAAGCCTTTGAGAAAGACACAAAAAAAGCTAAAGAATATTTAGAAAAATCAGGTTTTTACACAGATAAAAAAGGACATCTATACGATAAAGAAAACAATAGAGTAGAATTTGATTTATACACGAACGCAGGAAACACCGAGCGTGAAGCTATTGGGGTTATGGTAAAACAGGACTTGGAAGAACTTGGAATGAAGGTTAATTTTAAGCCTATTGAATTTAATTCACTTGTTAACAAACTTGTGAATACCTTTGACTGGGACATGGTAATTATGGGGCTAACTGGCTCTCCACTAGAACCAAATGGCGGTAAAAACGTTTGGTTATCTAATGGACGTTTACACATGTTTAATATGAGAACCCCAAGTGAAGGAAAAGCAAATATTCTACCTTGGGAAAAAGAACTTGATGAAATCTTTGAAAAAGGAGCTTTGGCTACAAAATTTGAAGACAGAAAAAAATATTACGACAGATATCAAGAAATCATTTACGAACAAAGACCTATGATTTACATATATTCACCAGTAGTAATTATGGCGATAAGGGATAAATTTAAAAACATCTACCCATCAAGCCTTGGTGGAATAACACACAATATCGAAGAAATTTATATTGGAGAATAATTCAGTGGAAACATTCAAATACATATTAAAAAGAATAATCCAAACAATACCATTACTGATAATGGTATCAATAATTAGTTTCTTTATAATCAGATTATCTCCAGTTGATCCGCTTGCGGAACTAAAATTGAACCCGTCGATTTCACCTGAAACTGTTGAATTGGAAAAGCAAAGACTAGGACTTGATAAACCCATTATCGTTCAATATGGCAAATGGGCAGTGTCTTTTATTCAAGGAGATTTGGGTGTAACTTCTACTGGTGAAAGAGTTAGTCAAAAACTTAAAGAAAGAATTCCTAATACACTTCTATTGACTTCATTAGTTATCTTATTAACTTGGCTTGTTGGCGTTCCACTAGGTATTATTGCCGCAGTCAAATGGAAAACTAACTTCGATAGAATACTAACAGTTTTAACAAGTATAGGTATGGCAATTCCGTCCTTCTTCTTTGCAGTTTTATTATTACTATTTGCAGTAAAAACTGGTTGGTTCCCAATCGGAGGTTTAACCAGTCCAAACTTTGCAGATATGACATTTGGACAAAAGTTTATTGACATCACACACCACTTAATTTTACCTGTATTTGTACTATTTACAATCTCACTTGCGGGTTTACAACGACAAATGAGAGCAAATATGCTTGATGTTTTAGATAGTGATTATGTAAAATTTGCAAGAGCAAAGGGCTTACCAGAACACCTTGTAATCTATAAACATGCACTAAGAAATGCAGTTAACCCTATGATTACACTTTTAGGCTTTGAATTTGCAGGATTACTATCTGGTGCAGCATTAACTGAATATGTATTCCAATACCCTGGGTTAGGCAGACTAATTCTAGAAGCGGTCTTAAAATCAGATATAAATCTTGTAATGGCATCTTTGATGATGGGTGCTGTTATGCTTATTGTAGGTAACTTAATTGCGGATATTCTTCTTATCATCACCGATCCGAGAATAAGGGTGAAATCATGATAAAAGAAGTGTTGCAACAATTATGGAAAGATAAATTTTCTAGAATTGCTCTTATTGTTTTAGGGCTAATTTATTTCTGCTTACTATTTGCAGATTTTATTGCACCTTATACAAAGGATTTTTCTGATAGAACAATGGCATATGTTCCACCATCAAAAGTCTTTACAATAGATGAGAATGGTAAATTATCTAAACCATATACGTACAACTACATAAGAGAATTTGACCCAGTTAATCTTGAAATAAAATATAAATTAGACAGAAGCCAAAAGCACTATATTAAGTTCTTAGCTAAAGGACAACCTTACAAGTTCTTAGGATTAATTCCGATGAAACGTCATTTGTTTACAACAGATGATAATGGAAGGATTTATTTATTAGGAACAGATATAAATGGTCGAGATGTATTTTCCAGAATATTACTTGGCGGAAGAATTTCTATGACAATAGGATTTTTGGCATTATTTGTACTATTCCCAATAGGTTTGTTATATGGTGGTATCTCGGGCTACTTTGGAGGGAAAGTAGATGCAATAATGATGAGATTTGCCGAGGCAATTATGTCTATTCCTAGTTTCTACCTATTGATAATACTAGCCTCAATTTTACCATCGGGAATGACCAGTACACAAAGATTTATGCTCATTGTACTAATCCTTGCTCTTATAGGTTGGGCAGGATTTGCCAGAGTTGTAAGAGGTATGGTTTTATCAATAAAAAATCAAGAGTACGTTCAAGCTGCTCAGTCTATCGGAGCTTCAAAACTCAGAGTAATTACAAAACACATATTACCTCAGACAACAAGTTTTGTAATCGTTGCAATGACATTATCTGTCCCTTCTTATATATTATCTGAGTCTGGACTAAGTTTCCTTGGATTAGGTATTCAGCAACCTGATGCAAGCTGGGGAAATATGTTAAAAGAAGCTCAGGAATTTACAAATATTTTGTATAGACCTTGGCTTTTAACTCCTGGTTTTTTAATTTTTGTATCAGTTTTGGCATTCAACGTAATAGGTGATAATATAAGAGATATATTAGATCCAAAAAGTAAAGTTAGATAACATAGGGATAGGGAGTATGAATACAGATAGTAAAATTGCGATAGGAATATCATCCATACTTATTGCTATTGGGGTATTTCTCTTCGTTTGGATTTTACCATTTTTGTTTATATGGTTGTCTTTTGGAGTAAATCTTTCTAACGTAGAAAGTTTACCTTATCTAAGAAAAGCTGTTAAGTACTCTATTTTTAGAACACAAAAACTTTACACACTTGAAAGTATTATCCCAACATTACTTGTATTGGAAAAAGATAAAGAAGCTATCTCTTATTATGGAATTTATGAAAAATTAAATCCAACAGATGACGACTTAGATACAAAAGCAACAAAAACGCTTGTAACATACGCATACATAAGAACTAAAAATTATGACAAAGCACTAGAGATCTCAAAAGAGACCAATAATTTATATCAACAGGCTAAAATTTATGTTGAGATTAATGATTTAGATAAAGCAAAAGAAACTGTTGAAAAGATTTTTTCAACAAAAACACAATCTAAACTACCTTACCTATATGTTGCACAAATACAACTAAAAGAAGGTTATCCAAACTCAGCACACAATTCAATTGATAAATTACTAAAAGTAAATCCAACACACGTTGATGCCCTTAAAACAAAAGCGAAAATTTTTGAAGCTCAAGGCAATAAAACCCAAGCTGAAATATATTATCTAAAAGCAAAACAAATAAAAGATGAAAGAAATAAAAAACTAGGGATAGAATATTAAGAGGGAAATATGGAAACATCAAGCATTGACAATTTAACACATTTATTCAATTTAGAATATTTTGTAAGATTATTATTTGCAGTAATCTTCGGTTTCTGCATAGGTTTAGAAAGAGAATTAACAAACAAATACGCAGGTCTTAGAACTCATATTTTAGTATGTTTAGGCGCTTGTGTATTCACACTTATTTCAATTTATGGATTTCCGACATTTGCACCTGGAGATAATGTAGTTGTAGATAATGCAACAGGTATCAGAGATACATCTCGTGTTGCAGCACAAATCGTTACAGGTATTGGTTTTATTGGTGCTGGTACAGTACTAAGAAATGGACCAATTGTTCTTGGATTAACAACCGCCGCAACTTTATGGATTGCAGCAAGTATAGGTATGGCTTGTGGTTCTGGAATGTTTGATATTGCCTTTGCAGGAACAGTCCTTGTCATTTTAACTCTTGTTTCTATTAGAGTTCTTGAAAGAAAAGTATTACCAACAAGTACAAAGAAAACTAGACGAATCAAAGTTGGTTTAGTATGTGCAAATGAAAACGCACAAAAAATCCAAGAATACATTATTGATAAATATCCAAGTATTACGGAACTAACTAAAAAACAGTTAGTGAATGATTCTAATGCAATCAAAATCACTTGTGTAATTGACGTTGCAACTAAAAAACCAATCAAAGATTTATACAAAGTTTTCCAAAAACAACAAGGTATTGAGTCTATTTCAATCCAAGAAACTTTAGACTAATTAACAATTAGCTTTACATCAACGTGCCTTTACGTTAGGATAAAGCAAAGAGTAAGGGAGAAATTATTTTGAAATATAAACGTATTTTATTAAAAATTAGCGGGGAAGCACTTTTAGGTGAACAACAATTTGGGATTGACCAAAACCCTGTAAAAATGATTGCAAATGAAATTAAAAAAGTTAGAAATATGGGCGCAGAAGTTGCTGTTGTTGTAGGTGGCGGAAACATTTTCAGAGGAATGAAAAATAGCGCAAAACTTGGTATGGATCAAGCATCTGGCGATTACGTTGGGATGTTAGCAACTGTGATGAACGCTATTGCATTACAAAGTGCACTTAATCAAATCAATGTTGATTGTAGAGTTCAATCAGCAATTGCTATGAACCAAATCGCAGAACCATATATCAGACATAGAGCAATAAGACACCTTGAAAAAGGTAGAGTTGTAATTTTTGCAGCTGGAACTGGTAACCCATTTTTTACAACAGATACTGCATCAGCTCTAAGAGCTTCTGAAATCAACGCTGAAGCTATGTTGATGGCTAAAAATGGTGTTGATGGGGTTTATACAGATGACCCTAACACTAATCCAGAAGCTAAGAAAATTGATAAGATGACTTATGATGATATCATCAAAAACGAATTAAAAGTTATGGATACATCAGCTTGTGCACTATGCAAACAAAATAAAATTCCAATCGTAGTTTTTGATTTCAAAAAAGAAGACGGAATTAAAAATATCCTTAATGGTCAAGAAATAGGAACATATATTAGTTAATATACGAAAGAGGTAAAAAATGTCAGAATCTTTAGAAGAATTATTTTTATTCGGCGAAGAAAAAATGGAAAAAGCGATTGCCCAACTTCAAAGAGAATTTGGTTCAATCAGAACAGGTCGTGCTAATCCTGGTATTTTAGACAAAGTTATCGTTGAATACTATGGAGCACTTACTCCACTAAGACAAATGTCACAAGTTACAGTACAAGATGGTACTACACTTGTTATCACACCATACGATAAAACAATTATGAAAGAAATTGAAAAAGCTATCATCAAAGCTGAGATCGGTATCACACCAAACTCAGATGGTACTTGTATCAGAATGACTTTCCCACCTCTAACAGAAGAAAGAAGAAGAGAAATTACTAAAGATGTTAGAAAAATCGGCGAAGATGCAAAAGTTGCTATCAGAAATATCAGAAGAGATATGACTGATAACCTTAAAAAACTTGAAAAAAGCGAAAATCTTCCTGAAGATATGGTAAAAGATAACCAAGACAAAATTCAAAAATTAACAGATAAATACACTGCAAATATTGATGCAGCCGTTTCAGTAAAAGAAAAAGAGGTTATGACTGTATAATGATAAATTTAGGCTTGAATAATAACGCAACAAGAATGCTAACAGGTTTCATAATGGGTACAATCGTAATGGGTTGTATAATATTGGGTGGCTATTATTTACTAGCTTTGCTACTATTTATGCTTGCCGTTGGCTCAAGAGAATATGTTAAAATATTGAACAACAAAGGTTTTTATCCAAGCCTTAAAGTTATCTACATAACAGAACTTATTCTTGCAACTGTTGTATTTTGCAAAAGATTTGATTTAGTGGCAATCACATTAACAATATGTGCAATGTGCTCATTCATGTGGGTACTATTCAGAGGTCGTCAACCTTATATTGCAAACGTTGCAACAACTTTACTTGGTATGGTTTATTGCGGTTGGTTCCCGCTACATTTGATCTTTTTAAGAGATTTATCTTGCGATAAATACGATAGCGGTTTAGGATTTGTTGTTTTGATGTTTACAGCAATCCTATTAACTGATATTGGTTGCTATTATGTCGGCTCAAAATTTGGTAAACACAAACTAGCTCCTGTAATTAGCCCGAATAAAACTATTGAAGGCTCAGTTGGTGGCGGAATTTGTGCAATTATCGGTGCAGTTATTATTGGTTATTTTATTGAATTACCTTGGTATATGTCAATATTTGCAGGTATAATTTGTACAATCTTTGCTCAAATCGGAGACCTTTGTGAATCTCTAATCAAACGTGATGCTGGCGTAAAAGATTCTGGGCATAGCTTACCTGGCCATGGCGGATTTTTAGATAGATCTGATAGTTTTGTGCTAACACTTCCAAGCATGTATTATTTCTGCAAATGCTTTATTTTTAGTACAGAATGGATGACAACATTATCTAACTATGTGAAAGGGTTATTTTAATGAAGTCAGTTGCTGAAATCTTTGGAATAGAAACCATTACAGAAGATTTTTACAAACACGCACTTACTCATTCATCTTTCACTAAAGAACACGAATTACCTGAAACTCAATGTTATGAAAGACTTGAGTTTTTAGGTGATGCCGTTTTAAAATTAACAATTTCAGATGTTTTATTCAAAAGATATCCAGAATCAAGAGAAGGCGAGTTATCTAAAATAAGAAGTATCTTGGTTTCAGATAATACTTTGGCTGAAATTGCAAAAAATAATGGACTTCAACAACTTATAATAATGAGCAAACACGAAGAAAAACAAGGTTGCAGAAATCTTAATTCCATATGCGCTTGTGTTTTTGAAGCCATATTAGGCGCTTATTACCTTGATGGCAAGTTCAGTGAAATTGTTAGTTATATTGAAAAAACTTTTGAACCATATATCGAAGACGTAGCTCAACATTTTGAAAAATTTAATGCTAAAGCAATTCTTCAAGAATACACTCAAGGTCAAACAAAAAAAACGCCCATTTACACTGTGATAAAAGAATCAGGACCTCAACATAAAAAAGTTTTTGAAGTTGAAGTTCGTTATAATGACGAAGTTTTAGCAGTAGAATCTGGTTTAAGTAAAAAAGAAGCTGAACAAAAATGTGCATTAGCGGCTTGCAAAAAATTAGGAATTGTATAAATGTCAAAAATTATCATTTCACCATCAATATTATCAGCAGATTTTGCAAATTTAGAACGTGATATCAAAGTAGTTGAAAAAGCTGGTGCAGATTGGATTCACGTGGATGTAATGGATGGTCATTTTGTTCCGAACATTACAATTGGCGTTCCTGTTGTAAAATCGCTTAGAAACGTTACGAAATTACCATTAGATGTTCACTTAATGATTGAAAATCCAGAAAAATACATCGAACCATTTGCAAATGCGGGCTCTGATATTATTACATTCCACTATGAAGCAGTAAAACCTGAAAACATTACAGAAATTATCAGAACAATTAAGTCTTTTGGTATTAAAGCTGGTATGTCTATAAAACCCAAAACAGATGTCAAAGAAATTTTAGAATACTTACCGCAACTTGATATGCTACTTGTAATGACAGTAGAGCCAGGTTTTGGTGGACAAAAATTTATGCAAGATTGTGCTGAAAAAATACCAACAATCAAAGCTAATGCACCAGAAAATTTAATTATCCAAGTTGATGGCGGAATAAACGCTGAAACTGCAAAAATTTGCACAAACTTTGGAGCAACGTCACTTGTTGCAGGCAATTACATTTATAAAGCGGAAAATATCGAACAAGCTATTCAATCACTACGATAATTGGTCGTTGCCAACGTTTTCACCTTTGCGAATTTTAGCTTTCAAAATCTGATCTAAATCTGCACTAGCAGCATCTTTAGTTTGATTTTCTGGATTTGCTGGATCATTTTTATTTTCTTCGTTTTCTTTATTCACATCAATACCTGCAACCCCTGTTTTTGCTTCAATCTGAGTTTTATAATCTTGAGCTTTTGATAGATTATCCGAATTTCTATTTGATGCATCATTTTGGACTTCCGTTGCGATTTCGGAAACATCAACAGCTCTTTCTCCAGTTCTTTCCGCACGATGTCCTAATACAAAATCTCTTAAATTAAACAAGAAATGACCTCTAATTGAAGCCAACAAGTCTTGTCCAACACCAATTGTTTCAGTACCAAAATCTTGTGCATTAAGAATAATAGAACTTTGAGAACTAATTGTTGACTCATAAACGTTTAAATCACCTTCAACCCCAGCAACATTAGCTTGACCTTCTGTACCCATTCTTTGAAGTTGGGCATTTAATCTATTTATTTTAGCAATTGCACTTGGGTCATTTTCTCCATCATTTACGCTATCCACTTCATTTTTTAGCTCAGATTGAATTTGCTCAGCCTTTGCCAAAAGTTCTTTCATATGATTATCAAGTGATTGAATCTCATTGTCAGATTGTCTAGCAGTTGCACTCATAAGAGCTGCCGATTCCAAAGTTTCACCTCGGGCAGAAACACTTTCACCAATAAATGTTTTTGCTATTTCAGATAAAGAAGCACCACCTTGCTCCATATCTTCACGTTTTGCCTGAGCCTCTGTTTTCGGTTCTTCTTGAACTTCTACCCCTTCTTCTCCCTCTGCAACAGTTGTAGTCGCAGCAGATTCGGCCGCTGGAGTCGTTGTTTGAGAATTTGCAGCTTCGTAGGTAGTTTCATCAGTATCAGCTGCATTTACATCCGCAAGGAAGCCTTGAGCCCACTGCAAATATTGGCTCGGAACGTCGATACCTTGTTCTTTGTATTCAATTATCTCTGGTGCGGTCAACTTTCGCCAATCTATTTGCTTTGGAGAAATTGCCTCAATTCTAGATACGTCCATAGCACGCCCTTGTTATTATCTAGATATATTTACGGCAAAAATTTCCAAAACTTTAATCGATTGTAAAAAAAGTTTATAAAGTATTCATCTGATTAAGGGATAACTTTTGATAAAAATATGAATATAATGTAAAAAAAGAGGTACCTTATGACAAAAGCAATAACACAAAAACTTTATCAAGAAATGATGGATAAAGCCGTTGAAGTTTCTAAAAACGCATACTGCCCATATTCAAAATTTGCAGTTGGGGCTTGCGTTTTAATGGACTCTGGAAACATTTACACTGGTTGTAACTACGAAAACGGAAGTTTTGGGATGACAATTTGCGCAGAACGAAACGCTATCGGGACTGCTATCGCAAATGGAGATAAAAAAGTTAAAGCCGTTGCAATTTATTCTCCAAACAAAGATAATTGCACTCCTTGTGGAGCTTGCAGAGAAGTCATTCACGAATTTAGCGAAAACGATGAAAATGTTGATATTATCGTAAAAATTGGTGATGATATTAAAGTTCTAAAATTAGCATACTTACTCCCAGAAAGTTTTAACCTATAAAATGTACATTTTTGAACTAATAACCCAATACATAAAAGGTAAAAAATATACTGCAAAAAATTCTTTTGACCCGTTAGAAAATGAAATCAACGGATTAGAAGAAGATTCTGAAAACTGTGAACATTTATTTATGCCACTAGATAGTTCAAATGAAAATTTTGCCTGCAAATATTGTGGACTAATCGTTCCAAAAGAAAAATTAAAAAACAAAAACATTTTTGAAAATAAGTCTTTTTAATAACTAAAAGAACAATATAAAACCTTAACCTCCTAGTTTAAACTATGCAAACAAGGAGGTTATTATATGAGCAAAAATTTAGGCGAAATAATAAATAGCATAATGAAAGAAAACGCCACAAAACAAGTATTGATACTAACAAATCACATGTATATTATAGGGACAATTCATGATTATTATGATAATTGCAAAAATTGTCACGATTGCTTAATCGCACTAAAAAATGTAAAAATAGCAAAAATCGATGAGCTTTGCCATTGTAACTTGAACGAGTGCGAATGTAACTTTGAGGCTTTAGTAGAATACAAATGGTTTAACGTATCAACGCAATCCATCGTTGGTTTCAGCATTTTAGGGTAAACGTAAAAAAGGGAAGTTCAAATGAACTTCCCTTTTGAATTTATTAACTAAATCCTACACTTTTCTTTTGCGAGCAGCTTCAGATTTGTGTTTTCTTTTTACGCTTGGCTTTTCGTATCTTTCACGTTTTTTAACTTCAGAAAGAATACCAGCTTTTTGGATTTTCTTTTTGAAACGTCTTAAAGCGCTTTCGATGCTTTCGTTTTCGCCAACTTTAACTTCTGCCATTTATATTTTCACCACCTTTATAGCTTGTTTCATTTGAGTTACACCCAATTATAAAACAAACCTATTCAAAAAACAAGGGGTTAGACCAATTCTATCTGCGAAAATAATCGCAGATCAGTTTTTCTTGGCGTGGAAGCAGATGTTTAATTCTGTTTACTAGGGATTTATTTTGCAAATCATCTAATTGTTGTTTAAGTATAGCTTTTTCAATTAAAATCTTATTGTATAAATCTGAACAGACTTCACTTTTATCAATATGTTCTCTTAATTTCGACAGCTGAACTTCTTTTTCACGTATAGAAGAAAGTATTTCTCGTTTCACTTTAATTAAACCTCTTATATATCACATATAAAGAATAAACTGTCTTGTCAAATTTTAAATCAACTTTTTAGGTGATTTAAAACTAAACATTTAATAAATCATACTCATAGCCTAGTTTTAATGCTTCAATATTTTTAGGAATTAAGCCCTTACGATGCGGTGGAATTACGTTATTTAAGGCTTTTCCCAAAGTTTCAAGAGAAACTAAACCACTAATGCGAGATAAAATTCCTAATGCAAGAATATTAGACATTTTAATATTTTCTAATTTTTCCTGCGCCATTTGGGTGATAGGAGCAAACACATAATTTATATCATTTCTTGTTTTTTTTACTTCTGCAAGAGATGAATTTACAATAATTGTTCCACCAGATTTAACCCAAGAAGTATATTTATCAAAAGATGCTTGATTAAGAACAATAATAAATTCCGCTTTTGATTTTTGTACTGCACTAACTTCGTCATCAGCCATAACAACAGTACAATTAACTGTACCACCCCTCATTTCAGCACCATAAGATGGGTACCAAGTGACATTCTTATCATCAATCATAAAAGCATTTGCCAAAACTTCACCTGCCAATAATACTCCTTGACCGCCAAATCCTGCAATTATAAAATCTTTTTCCATAATTAGTACCTACTGTTGTGCTGTAATATCTTTATAGATGCCTGGTTTAAATGTCTGCATCATTTCATTCTTAACTCTATCGTGAGCCTGTTCTGGTGTCATTCTCCAGTTTATTGGACAACCTGCCAAAATTTCAACAAAACCTAACCCTAAACCTTGAAGCTGAACTTCAAAAGCCTTTTTAATAGCTTGTTTTGCTTTTCTAATATTTGCAACAGAATCTAATGAAACTCTTGCACTAAAAGCAACGCCATCACATAGAGCCATATGTTCTGCCATCTTAATTGGATAACCATAATACGCTTCGTTACGACCAGTAGGAGATGTTGTAGTAACTTGTCCCATCATAGTTGTTGGACCAAGTTGCCCTCCTGTCATACCAAATGTTGTATTATTTATACAAATAGATGAAATTTTTTCGCCACGTAAGGCTGCATGCATACTTTCTGCCCAACCAATAGAAGCAAAATCACCATCACCTTGATATGTAAAAACAAACTTATCTGGTTTAGCTCTTTTAATACCAGTTGCAACTGCCATTGCTCTACCATGAGGAGATTCTAAAGCATCAATATTTAGAAAATCATAAATCGTTACAGAACAACCAATCGCCGCTGCAACAATAGCATTTTCTCTAATACCTAATTCATCAATCACTTCTGCAACAAGTCTTACTGCAACTCCATGATCACAACCTGGACAGAAAGTATATTTAACATCTTTTTTAAATGAATCTGCAATTTTAAAAACTTGAGTTGCCATTACACCAAACCCTCCACTTGAGCTGCAATATATTCAGGATCAGGAGGTGCTCCAACTCCTTTATGCACCAATTCAACTGGTACTTTACCATTTACGGCAAGTCTTACATCGTCAACCATTTGTCCCATATTAACTTCGACTGTAACAAACTTTTTAACCTTATCTGCAAGTTCTGCTAAGCGTTTATTTGGGAATGGGAACAATGTAATTGGTCTAAATGTACCAACCTTATAGCCTTTTTCTCTTAAAATTTTAGCAGCAGTATTAACATTACGAGAAGTTGAACCAAAACTTACTAAGACAATATCCGCATCTTCAGTATTATGTTCTTCCCATAGAGTTTCATTTTCTTCTATTGTTCTATATTTAGCAAACAATTTTTCTAAAAACTCGCATCTATCTTCAGCCAAAGGCCCGTAAGAACGGATAATTCTAGGCTCTCTATCTTTTGCGCCAGATAAAGCCCAGCCAGAGTTATCAATATCTTCATATGGGTAAGGCTTAAATTCAACGGGTTCCATCATTTGTCCTAATAAACCATCCGCCAAAAGAATTGTTGGGTTTTTGTATTTATGAGCAAGATAAAATGCTTTATAAGTTAAATCAGCACATTCTTGAACAGTTGATGGAGCAAGAACAATTGTTCTATAATCTCCATTTCCACCACCTTTTGTTGATTGATAATAGTCACCTTGAGAAGGATAAATATTACCTAACCCAGGACCACCTCTCATAACACTAACCAATACAACTGGTAATTCGTCAGTACAAGCATATGACAAACCTTCTTGCATTAAAGACACAGCACAAGAAGATGATGACGTCATTGCTCTTGCACCTGTTGCACAAGCACCAATTACCATATTAATTGAAGCAATTTCACTTTCCGCAGAAACATAACCCCTGCCTAGTTCTTGCATTTTACCACTTAGATATTC
>JAGAJM010000003.1 GCA_017626055.1 bacterium
GGGAATCGGACCCGTGACCCCCACCTTACCAACACACGAACCTTTGCTCCAAACTTGTGTCCACACCCCAAAACCACCCATAAATACTAGCACTTTCGCTAGTATTTTTTTAATAGGTACAAAAAATTTTAAAATTACTGTATCTTACTGTACCTATAGCCACTTTTTTAGCATATTTAAGTGGTCTAAACCTACCTAAAATTGCCTAAAAATATCTAATACTTTACTAGTTAAATTTGATTGCAACGGATATGGACTTATTTTAAAAATTATGTTATAATTTCCTTGCAAATAGATTTGCTATGAAATTTATTCGCTCCCTGGTTGGTAAATTATTTATCAATCCCCCTCCAATTCAAACTTTAAGGAGGTAAAAAAATATGTTTGAATATGTACCGAAAAGTGAATATCAACCTTTTAAGTTGGAGGTTGATGAAATTTTGAAATCTATTCAAAGAGATTTGAGAGAAAATGGAATTTTAACTTTTCAATTCAACATAATTGGAAGTGCTAAAAGAAAATTGATTACAAGAGTAGAAAATGGTAATCAAGGCTTTGACTTGGATTATAATATTGTAATTCAAAAAGTTTTTAACGAAGATTATGACGATGCAAAACTATTAAAACAAACATTTATGAATTTATTTGATAAATATTTTGATGATAGTTATGATTACTCTGAAGATTCAACTTCCGTAATAACAATAAAAAAACTAAATGCACAGAGAAATAAAGTTCTTTGTAGTGTTGATTTTGCGATAGTTAATTACTATGAAGATGAAGAAGGTATGGAAAGACAAGAGTATATTAGATTTGATAAAAATACTGGTAATTACTCATGGGCTTTAAGAAAAGTTGCAACAAATCATAGACATGTTGAAAACTTAATTAAAGAAAAGGATTTGTGGGAAGATGTAAAAGACTTATATCTTAACAACAAAAACAAAGAGCCAAACAAGAAATCAAGGATTGTTTACTATCAAACTCTTGAAACAATTTATCGTAGAAACTTCCAATAAAAAATAGCACCAGAAGAAATTCTGGTGTTATTTTATTTGTAAAAGTAAAGGATAATTGCTATTTTAAAAAATAAGTATCATTGCAATGATATAAAACGTGTTATAAATTATTGACTTTGTATCATTATAATGATATAATTCTATAATAATAAGGAGAAGAGTATGTCAAAGTTAGTAATTTATCACGGGTCAAAAGACATTATAGAAAAACCATATTATCATGGAGGAAAAGCTGAAAATGATTATGGTTTTGGTTTTTATTGCACGGAGAATTTGGATCTTGCAAAAGAATGGTCTTGTAGCAATAACGAAAACAATGGATTTGCAAATAAATATTACATTGATACTACTGGTCTTAAAATTTTGGATTTAACAAACAAAAGGTATTCAATATTGAATTGGGTTGCCATACTTTTAAAGCATAGAACTTTTGATTTGAGTAATGAAATATCTAAACAAGCAAAAGAATATTTGATAAAAAACTTTTATATTGATGTTGATGAATACGATATTGTTATTGGTTATAGGGCAGACGACTCATATTTTAGTTTTGCAAGAGATTTTATAAACAACACAATTTCAGTTAGACAATTAAGCAAAGCAATGGAACTAGGTCAACTTGGAAAACAAGTGGTTATAATCAGCAAACTCGCATTTGACAAACTTCATTTTGATGGCTTTGAAACTGCTGACAAACTTGAGTATTACACAAAAAGAAAAGCAAGGGACGAACGAGCAAGAAATGATTATTTAAACGGCACTAGAAAAGACGCGATTATAAGTGATGATTTATTTATTATAGATATTATTAGAAGAGGTATAAAAGATGGCGATACAAACTTATAACGATTTATATTTGCATTATATTGCCGAAAATCTAGGTGTGATGTTTGAACACGCTGTTGACATTGGCATTAACCCCACAATTTTTTGGAACACTTTTATAAACTCAAATGTTGCAAAACAAATTGAAAAAGGCAATCCAAAATATCTTACTTGCTCGGCATTAGATTATTTGAATGAAATATATGCTGGTAAAAGAAATATTCCAGAAAAAGAAGATATAAACAAAGATATGTATTATTGGGCTGGTTGGATACTTGCCCAGTATCAACACAAAAAAGGATATTCTTTTTATAAAATAAACAACAATTTGCCAATAGAAAAAGTACTTGATTTGTATTTCACACTTCATGAAGCCGATGTAACAAAATTTTATGATGTCGCAGACACCTATTTTAAAAAGCAAGAAATAACCAATCTTAAAAAAATTAGACAAGCAAATGAACTATCTCAAAGCGAACTAGCAAAAAAAGCAGGTGTTGAACTTCGTTCTATTCAAATGTATGAACAAAGAAGAAACGACATCAATAAAGCCCAAGGTGAAACCCTATACAAACTTGCAAACGCGTTAGGTTGTAATATTGAAGATTTGCTAGAAAATTAAAATTCTAAATACTGCAAGGTTGATTTTCTCCAGAAAATGTGATAATATTCAATTATCTGGAGAAAATGTTATGATTATTACCGCTCAACAATTGAAAGAACAATATAGTAAATATGTTGATATAAATGGAAAAATAGCAAGAGATGTTAAAAAGGAAAAGTTATTTCCTTTGGTAAAAGGCATTTATGAAACCAATCCAAATACTAATGGTTCAAGGCTTGCACAATTTATTTATGGACCATCTTATTTGTCGTTTGATTATGCTTTGGCTGAATATGGTTTAATACCTGAAGCTGTCTATGTCTTTACTTGTGCGACATTCAACAAAAAGAAAATAAAAACTTATACTAATAAATTTGGAACTTTTATTTATAGAGATGTGCCTAATAATGTATTTAGTTATGGGGTTATGGTGAATGTTGATGGAAATTATGCTTATCATATTGCGACACCTGAAAAAGCTCTTTGTGATAAACTTTATACTATATCTCCTGTGAAAATGCTCATGTACGGTAAAGAAGCAAGCAACCGAAAACAATAGATAGACCGCCAGCACTACACTATTCCGAACCAAAGACCAAAAGATAAGCATTTTGAGAAAATCTAAACTTTTGGATTTTCCTACAAGGCCGACTACGGCGGAATCCCTCCCACTCCTTCTATATTTCTGTCTGTATACATTGAATTTGTATTTAGTAAAATGCAGA
>JAGAJM010000027.1 GCA_017626055.1 bacterium
CCCTGGCTCTTGTCTCGTTGAATCAGATTATACTCACGTTTCTTATGGCGAGGATGAAAATCAATTCCAAGTTGCTCGTCCTTCATTTTCTAAATATTGGTGTAGAGACAATGGCTATGAAAATATGTTTAATTTTGGCTATGATGCAGACCCATCTACTATAGACTGTCAATGTATTACTAGATCTAAGTATCTTGACTTTGTCCCTACCACTGACTATGTTGTATCAGTTAATAACGAAAAAGCATGTGTAAAGAAATGTACTAATTCAGATGCTTTACCTTACGATGTAACAACTAATACTACGGGATTATGTTGTACTACTGATTTCAACGCTACAACTAATAAGTGTTGTCCTGAAAAATCATTATACAATCCAACTTCTGGAAAATGTGAATGTGTATCTGGATACAAGATGAATGGTGCTGAGACAAAATGCGAACTTCATGATTGTCCTGCAGGTTCTCACAAAACAAATGATGGTGTTTGTGTTGTAAATCCACCTATTACAAGTGGTAAACGTTTCTGTGAAGAAATTGAAAAACATTGGAACACAGCTTCAACTTCTTGTAATGCATTTACTACATCTGGAGATTTTGCAGTTAATAAGGCTGTTTATGAAGCTGCATTAGGTAAAGATAAAACAACATATTTATCTGCGAACTCACAAATCGGTGCGTTTAAAGATATTGCACCTAATATCGAACTTTCTAATGGTATGAGAATGTGGATTTTAGGTGATAAAGCTGCTTCAATCCCAGGGTTATCATATTTTGGAAGTGCAGTTAGCAGTACTCAAAATATGTGTATTAAAAAACAGATGACTGAACACACTGCTATTGCTTGCTACAATGCGGATGGTTATTTCTGCAAATCAGAAAATACTTGTTTAATTCTAGATCCAGGTAGTAAAGCTGCTATTCGTGATGCTAGAACTTGTTGTGCAGCTCCAGAAATGGCTGACTTAGAAGAAGCGGCTAAAGCTGCAGGCAAAGACTGGAAAGAAGATCCATCTGCTTATGCGATTTCTGGCTTTACAGTATTTGTTGATATAAATGCTGATAAAGGTGAAGGCACTTTATGGGAAGATGTTTTCCCATTCTATATTACAACTGATGGTGTTGTATATCCAGCATACCCATTAGATGCTCCAAAAAGCAAAACTACTGAGCATGATTTGTTATACAATGGTGGTAATAGCGACAAATTATTACCAGTAGATGTTTACTATTATGTTTCATCAGAAAATGCTAGACAACGTAAAGTTGCGTTCTCAGGTGTTTCTTACGCAAGAGGTATCTGTTCTGCTCGTAAGATCAGCAGATTTACACCTTATTGCTTGAACTTGGGTGAAAAATTCAATGGTGGTAATGGTATCACTTCTAATTGTCCAACTGAAAATGGTTGTACAAGCCCGTATGATCTTACTGGTACTGGTTACTTGAGTGAAGATACAAAAGCTTCAAGAAACCCTTGTGACCACTACAACTGTTTCGTTGCTGTCAGAAGAAAACTTAGAAACTTCTAGGTTAGAATATAATAATAGGGGCTGGGTTATCCAGTCCCTTTTTTAGTAGGAGAAATTAAATATGATAATTGATAAATTAGAAAATATTGCTAATTACCCTCAAATTCCCGAATATATTGTTAATTTTATAAGAGGACTTTCTGAGGATACTGAATGCATGAGATATGAGTTAATTGATGATGACTTTGTCAATGTTGAAACCTATACATCAAAAAGTTTATCAGAAGCAAAATTTGAAACTCATAATAACTATGCAGATGTTCAATTACTTTTAGATGGTAAAGAACGTATTTATGTTGCTCCTCGTGATAGCTTGAGCGAACTTGCACCATACTCGCAAGAACGTGATATAACCTTCTATAAGGATGATGTTGAGAGTGCTGATTATGTAACTTTAGATGGTACAAATTTTGTGTTGTTATATCCACATGAAGCTCATGCACCTCAAGTTTCATTGCCAAAAGGGGTTTCTGTTGTGAAAAAAGCAGTAGCAAAAATTAGAGTTTAATTATTTCTTTAATTTTTCAGGATAAACATCCCATTTTATATCTTGATTACGTCTAAACCAAGTCAATTGTCTTTTGGCGTAGTTTCTTGTGTTCTTCTTGAGTAAGTCAAGTGCTTCTTCTAGAGAACAATTGTTATCTAAATACGAAATTATTTCTCTGTATCCAATTGTATTAACCAGATTTGGAATTTTGCCATGCTTTTGTAATAGAGCTTTTGTTTCCTCAATAAGTCCAGTCTCAACCATAATATCAACTCTTTTATCTATACGAGCATAAAGTGTATCTCTGTCGAAATTTTTTCCGAGCCACTCTATTTCGTATTTTGATTCTCCTATGCCACGAGTTTCATTTAAGGTTTTACCAGATGTTGTTATTATTTCAATAGCTCGAATTATTTTTTTTCTGTCGTTTGAGTCTATAATATTTGTTGCATCTTTATCTAATTTTGCAAGTTTTTCGAATAGAGTTTCTGTTTCAAGTTGCATTAAAGAATCTCTAAGCTCTCTATTTGCTTCAATTTGAGGTAGATCATAGTTTTTTAAAAGAATGTCAATATAAAGCCCTGTCCCGCCAGTGATAATCGGAATTTTACCCTTAGAATTAATTTCTGATATTAGCTTTGATGCTTCTTGTTTGTATAATCCTGCAGAGTATTCAAATTCTGGCTCAACTATATCAATCATATGATGAGGAATACCATCTTGCTCCTCTTTTGTAGGTTTTGCAGTTCCAATGTCAAAACCTTTGTAAACATATCTAGAATCAGCAGAGATTATTTCACCATTAATTTGTTTTGCCAACTCAATTGAATACGCAGTTTTACCACTTGCGGTTGGTCCAACAATAGCTATAACTTTAATCTTCTTGTTCAATGAATTTTTGTTCATAGTAAGTAAATAATAGCACAACAATATACACTAAGAAATAATAGTAAAGCATCAATACAAAGAAATACAAAAATGGATTAAACATCAATAATGTATTTAAAATCGTTATTACTAAAATTAAGAAATATACATATATAAATAATAAACTTGAAGATTTAAGTGTCATAAATAATTTTTTCAAAGAGTAGAGAAGTGCTTTGTAAGAATTCTTTTCTGCATATACGATTTCTGGTATCCATAGCATTGTTAGGAAAGAAACGGCTGTTACCCCAATTGACAAAAGGATGTACCAGTAATTCATAATTCTGATTTCTTCATTTGTAAATGACTTCAACTCTTCAAATAATTCTCCAGTTGAAATTAACAATGTATGTAAATCAATTGAACTTAGGTCTATGGTGCCAACAAAATTATTTATTACAAAACCTGCACCAGAAAATATAAGTAAATATATTAAAATATACGTTGATATTACCCCAAGTATCGGTAGAAATAATCTTCCGATACCATTTGGTAGTGTCATTACGAGTTTTGCCAAGGCTTTTGCTCTATCTTTGTCAAAAACAAACACCTTTTTAGACAATGCAATAGTTTTTTTTGCCATATAAAACCAAGCAGCGGCAAATCCACTAAACATAACAAACATAGTAATACAAGCTAAAATAAGTTTAGGAATCGTATTTATAGAATCTGCAGCGTATTCATAGTACCAGCCTAAAATTGAAAGAAAAACAATTAAAGGTGCTGCTAAAATTATGCAATCATTTGTAGTTTTAAATGTATTTTTGAATAATTTGAGCATATAAATATCCTATTATACTGCAGTGGACTCACTTTGCGGTTCTTTATCAGCTGATTTTGCTTCCATTTTTTGTTTTCTTTTGCGTCTTCTCATTAAATCTACAAACGCTTCAATTCTTGTGATATAGCCCGCTCTACCTGTTTGTTCATCAAGAATAAGAGGTAGGATTGGAATTTCGCAAGTTTCTCTCATTGCTGGGAAGATATTTTGAGACATAATTTCAGGCATACAAGTAAATGGGCTTACGTGAATAATACCATCAATACCTCTTTCATTTGCATATGCAACGTCAGAAACACATTCTAAAGCATCTCCGCCGATATCTCTCATTAAATATGGCTTAGCAAGTCTATTTGCACGTTGAAGGTGAGTTTCGCCTTTTCTGAATTGTTTAGGTATAACTGCATCTTTTAAGAAACTACTTACTGTTAAGCTACGTCTTACTTCTACACCCATTCTACCAAGTTCTTTTTCGATATTTTGGTTAGAAAATTCATCGTTTACTACATAGATTTCACCAGTAATATCAACGTTTAAAACTTCTCTATCTTTATCGATTTCAACTTTTGCCATTTCTTCAAGCATAATTTTTTCAGCTTTTTTAATACCAGAAACTGTATTATACTCGTCAATCATTTTTAAACATTTGTTGTATTGCTTTTCAGCATCTCCAAACTTAATTTCTCTAGCTCTGTAATATGATAATTGAGATTCTAATTTATCTAATAGAAATATTTTCAAAATAAATATCATAATAGCTTTTGTAAATAGTAAGTAATTATTTTTGCCACTTGCAATTTTTAAAAAGTCATACAAACCTTTTACGCCATCATATAGCTGTAATTCAAGGTATTTAGCTTCATAACCAAGGTCTGTTAAAGCATTATGGATACATTTGCCATATTCACCTAATCTGCAACAACCTGGTGCTGTAATCATAGCTACGTAATCAGTCCCACCTTCGATAGCTTCAATAAAGTTGCCTAATATAAGTTTGTAAGGTAAACAAATAGCTTCAGGTGCGTGTTTGGTGCCTAGAGAAAGAGCTTTTTTGCTAGTGTAAGGTTGAACATAAGGTTCACAACCAACAACTTTTAAGGCAGATGCCCAAGCGTGGCTGATTGTACCCATGTGAGGAAATGATATTTTTTTATTTTTAGTTTCTTTATTTGACATATTTATATTCCTAATTTATGTAATTTAAGTCTGGTTTTCTTGCAGCAGTAACCTCATCAATTTTTTTAACAGGTGTAGTATGTGGTGCTGAAAGAATTTTTTCAGGATTAGTTTTTGCTTCCTCAGCAATTTGAATCATTGTGTCAACAAATTCGTCTAATTTATCTTTAGATTCTGATTCTGTTGGTTCAATCATAATTGCTTCGTGAACGATAAGTGGGAAATAAACTGTTGGTGGGTGGGTATTTCCATCCATCAATGCTTTTGCAATATTTAGAGTTGAAACACCGCTTTCGTGTTTTTGTTTTTCCCCAGATAATACAAATTCGTGCATACAAGGTTCATCATAAGGTAAGTCATAATGACCTTTTAGTTTTTCTTTAAGGTAATTAGCATTAAGAACAGCATTAGATGATGCATCTTTAAGGCTTTTACCAAGCATTAAAATATATGCATATGCTTTAACTAGAACTGAAAAATTACCATAAAAATCTTTTACGCTGCCAATCGAATTTTTTAGATTGTAATTTCTATAATATTTTTCTCCATCAAATTCAATAACTGGTGTTGGTAAATAGTCTTTAAGTTTGTCAACAACACCAACAGGACCTGCCCCAGGACCGCCGCCACCATGTGGGGTAGAAAATGTTTTGTGCAAGTTTAGGTGAACAACATCAAATCCCATAAGTTTTGGGTTAGAGTGTCCCATAATTGCATTGAAGTTAGCTCCATCATAGTACAGAAGTGATCCGTTATCGTGCATCAATTTAGATATTTCTTCAACCTGTTCCTCAAAAATACCAAGAGTATTTGGGTTTGTCATCATAATTGCAGCAACGTCTTTATCTAGTACTGCTTTTAATGCTTCAATATCAACTTGACCTTTTTCATTTGATTTGATTTCTACACAGTCAAATCCAGCCATTTTTGCACTTGCAGGGTTTGTGCCATGAGCTGAATCTGGGATAATAACTTTTGTTCTGTTAGTTTCACCGATTGAATCAAAATACTTTTTGATAATCATCATGCCAGTCATTTCACCATGAGCGCCAGCAGAAGGTTGAAGTGTAATGGCGTCCATACCAGTAACCTCTAGTAATGCTTTTTGAAGATTATACATAAGTTTTAATGAACCTTGTGCTAAATCATCATCGCAATTTGGGTGGATATTAAAGCCATCCAATGCTGCTAACATTTCATTAACTTTAGGATTATATTTCATTGTACAAGAACCTAGTGGGTAAAAGCCTTTTTCGATACAGAAGTTTAAGTCTGATAATTCTTTGTAATGACGCATAACTTCTATCTCGCTAAGTTGAGGTAAACCTACATTATTTTCTCGCAAAAATTCTTGTGGTAAGAAATCTAATTTTACTTGCTTGTCTGTCAAGTTTATACCATCATTACCACTGCTCTTTTCAAATATTGTTTTCATCTCTTATATAATCCCCTGTTTTGCCAAGTCTTTTTTAATTCTGTCTAATCCTGTTTGAATAATTCTTGATATTCTCGATTGTGAAATATTAAACTCTTCAGCAATCTCTCTCAGCTTTTTCTCTTTGAAGAATTTATACTCAATAAGCTCTCTTTCCCTTGGTGGAAGCTTCTTCATTGATTCCAGAATACCTTCTTTTAATTCTATGAATTCAATGCTCTCTTCAGGAGTTTTATCATTTGCTTTAATTTGAGTTGGGACTTCAGCATCTTGAAGTTCGTCAATAGATAAAATGTTTTTATATACTTCAGCTCTTAATTCAGCTTCATTTGTTTCATAATCTTCATCGTCAGAAATTGTTGGTTTATTTTTAAGGGTGTACCATTTGTATCTTCTTCTAACTTCATTACGTATAGCCCATTTAATTGCAGTTGATAAATAAGTGCTATTGTATGATTCTGGGTCGTGATTTTTGAATAGAATATACAATGCATGTGTACCAATATTGATTAATTCTGGTAATTCAATTAAATGAGAACGAGAAAATTTTTGGTATTCAACCTTTGCGATAATTTCGATTAAATCCCTGTATTCTCTTAGTTTAATGTTTTCTTCAGCTGACATTACTATAATTGTTCCTAATAAATGAAATTATAATCTCTATAAACTAATCATATCAGAAAAAAGTTTATATGGCTAGCTAATGTAATTTTCCTTAACATAACTTATGTTATTCAAAAAGGAGAATATATGAGAGTATTGTTTTGTACTGATGGTTCAAATATTAGTTATCACGCTATTCAAAATTTTGCTGAGTGGGCAAAAGATTTTACTGTTGATATAATTTGTGCAATTGATTGGAGTTATATACCAGATACAGTTGTTGTTGAGGATTCAGATTTTGTTGCATATTGCAAAAATTCGGCTGAATCAATTTTAGAATACTCTGAGAAATTTTTATCTGAGCTAGGATTAAATATTGGTGATAAGATTAAAATGTGTGGAACCGCAGTGGATTGCATTTTGGAAACTTTAAATAGCAGAGAGTACGATTATGTAGTATTAGGTTCTCATGGTAAAAAAGGTATTCAAAAATGGTTAGGTTCAGTTTCTCAAGAAATTGCTTCGATTTCCCCAGTTTCTGCGTATGTTTCTAAGGAAAAGAATTATAGACAACGAATTTTATTTGCTGTTGATTCTTCTGATATCTGCCCGCAAGTTGTTAAAAGCACTTTAGATATGTTTAATTTGAAAGATAAAGAAATTTATCTGGCTACTGTTTTCGAAATCCCAGATTATTTATTTTTAGAAGGTAACGTTGATTCTAGTTGGATACTGGATATTGAGAAAAAACAGTTAAATTCTGCAAATTTTCTGCTAAATAAGTTTGAATCAATTTTTAAAGATTATGATTTAACTTTGAAAAATAAGGTTATTTTACAAGGTAATCCATCTTCAGAATTGATAAAATATTTGGCAAAAGAAAGTATTGACCTTATTGTTTGTGGGATTAGAGAACGCAAAAATATTGCCAAGTTTTTACTTAGCTCTGTGAGTAAAAGAGTTTTAGAAAGTACAAAATCTGATGTTTTAATCGTTAGGCAAGATAATCAGTAATTTTCAATATTGAATTTTCTAGTTTGCACTTAGCTCCATAAGGTACTGTAACTTTTACTTTGCTATGTGATATTGGGTAGCCAGAAATAATTGGGATATCCAACTCTTGTGATAGATTTGCAAAAAAGTCGTTAAAGTATTTTTGGTTATCTATATCAAGAAAATCACCCAAAATAATTGCTTTTAGTTTGTTTTTAAATTCTGGAATTGCGAGTAATTGTGTAAAATATCTGTCGATTTTATAAACTGGTTCGTTTAAATCTTCAGCAAAGAATATAAAGTCTGAGTATGGAATAAAATCTCTGCCGCATAGGGTGACCATAGTAGCTAAATTACCACCAAACAATACTCCTTCAGTATTGCCATCTTTATAAAATTTAGGATAAGATGGTTTGATTTCAATATTTTGTTTAGTTAAAACATCGAAGAAACTAACTTCTGTATAGTGTTCAATATTGTTTCCAAAATCACTTTGTGCCATAGGCCCAGAAAAAGAAATAAGATTAGCATGTTTTAAAAACATAGCATTTAATAAGGTTATATCAGAATAGCCACAAAAGATTTTTGGATTGCTTTTAATAATGTCGTAGTCGATTTTGTCTAATAATCTTAATGCGCCATATCCACCACGAGCACATATAATCGCACTTGTTTCGTTATCTAAAAATGCTTCGTGGATATCGTCTAAACGATATTCATCAATACCTGCAAGATAATTTTCTTCGTCAAATATATGTTTTCCAAGTTCTACTTTGTAACCTTTTTTCTCAAAGTATTCTTTTGCAAGTTCAATTTTAGTTTTTGAAACTGGTCCTGATGGTGCAATAATTCTAATTTTATCGCCAATTTGTAGTTGTTTAGGTTTAATTAAGTTCATATATTACCCCAAAATTAACATTATCTGCTATAATCATATTATCATGGAAAAGAATTATATACCTTTATATCGCAAATACAGACCACAAGCGATTGAACAAATAGTTGGTCAAGAACATATTAAAAAAGCATTAGCAAATGCTATACAAATGGATAGAATTTCGCATGCTTATTTATTCACTGGACCAAGGGGAACTGGTAAAACCTCGACTGCCAGAATTTTTGCGAAATCTTTAAACTGCGAAAGTGGACCTACAATTTCACCTTGTGGAGATTGTGAAAATTGCCGTAATATTACTAATTCTATTCCAATTGATGTAATTGAGATTGACGCAGCTAGTAATCGTTCAGTAAATGATGCTGATGAAATTATTCAAAAAGTAGCACTTGCGCCAGTCCAAAGTAGGTACAAAATCTACATTATAGACGAGGTTCATATGTTAACAAATCAAGCATTTAATGCTTTGTTAAAAACATTAGAAGAACCTCCAAAAAATGTTATATTTATTCTTGCGACAACAGAAGTTCATAAAGTGTTAGATACAATTAAGAGCCGTTGTCAAAGGTTTGATTTTAAACGTATTACAACTGATGATATTGCTAAACACTTAAGATATATCGCAGATAATGAAAAGATTAACATTACTGACGAGGCATTATCTTATATTGCACAAAATTCAGCAGGTGGAATGAGAGATAGTATTGCGTTATTAGATCAATTGAGTGTTTTAAATTCTTCTGATGAAGCTATTTCTGTTGATGATATTAATAGTTTATTAGGTAGATTATCATTTGATTCTTTGACTTCATTGTTTAATGCTATTGCTGATTCTAATCAAAATGGTGCATTAGAAGTTTTAAATGGTATTTATAACCAAGGTAATGAGCCATCTCAAATTCTATCAAACTTGTTAGAATACCTTAGAAACGCTTTAATTTTAAAATCTGTTGGAGATGTAAGCAATTCAGTTGTTCAATTAAATGAAGAACAAACAAGGATTTTAAAAGCTAAGTTAGAAAATTTAGAAACACATCAGTTAGTTTCTTTAATTGATAAATGTGCTACTTATGTTAAAGAATTAAAACTAACATCAAATCCGAAGTTATGGTTAGATGTTGCGATTTTAGATATGTCTAATTTGGCTCAAAATACTAAATTAGAGGATTTGCAACGTAGAATTTCCATGTTGGAATCTGGTGAAGGTGTGAAAGTTGTTCATACTTCACCATATAATACTCCTCCAGCTCCTGTTAAAAAAACTGAGGTAATGAAACCTATTAAACCAGAAGTTAAGCCTGTTATTGAGGAGAAAAAAGAAGTTCCAGTTGAACAGAAGGTTCAACCATCTGAAGATGATGTATTGACTGATACAGTGCCAATGTCAAAAGTTGCAACTCCAAATGCACTAAAAACATCTTGGGCTAAATTATTAGAGAATATTTCAAGCTTCCCATCACGAGCAATTTTGAAGCAACAAGCCGTACCAGTTATGATTACAGAAGAACAAATTATTTTAACTATTAAAAACCCAAGCTGGCTAAAACAGTTTGCTCCAGATGGATCTAAGCACTCATCTATTGTTGAGGCAGTAAATAAAATGTATTCAAGTGGAGCGAAAAAGATTATTGTAAGGGCTCCAGAGTCTGGTGATGAGGCTATTAGAAAAGAACAAGCTGGTAGTTCTGAAGATGAGTCGCCTGCCCCTGCTCCAAAGCCTGTCAAACAATCTGAACCGATTGTAAAAAAAGAAGATATAGTCCAGGCAGTTGAAGCAAAAGAAGAAATTGAGGTGGAAAATGCTCCAGATGATGATTCTGAATTGCCAGTTATAAATAAGTCTAAATCCTCTGGTTATCATTCTGATAGCGTTAATATGGTAATGGATTTATTTGAAGGTAAATTCATTGATTAGTATATCGTTAATTGTATAAAAGGCGGAATTTAATTTCAGCCTTTATATTTTAGAATAATATTGTTTGTGGGTATATTTCTTCCACATAAGTTGCCCATTCTTTTACTGGGAAGAATCCTATTGCAAATTCTGCAGAATTTTCACCCATTTGTTGAGCACCTAAAACTTCAATTGGAGGTCCTGCTGGCGTTGTACGGGCTGGATTATTTGGATTTGATATAATTCCAGTGCTTCTTAATAAAGTAATCATTAACGAGCTACCAGACACCTCATATTCAGTTAAGCCTTTAGTAATAACACCAACCCTATTTGTCCAAACAAATCTTTGCAATGGAGCTGTATTTGTCCTGGCTTCATTACCTTTCTCTTGAGGTAAATTTGCCCTAATATCATAATCTGGGTTAAATTTCCTGCTAATGAGAACATTCATATCTTCAGAGTGAACTTCTTTGATTTTATTATCAAGATTAAATCTGACTTGCCATAATCTGTTTGAAGTTAAATTCAGCCACTTAATGCTAAATTTAAGAAGTTTAGATTTTTTATCAAGCGTTACATCTACGCTGAAGAATGATGTTACTATTCTTAGTGTACACCTTAGTTTTCCATTAGTAATGACACGAGCTGATTTAATTTCAGCAACTTCATATTCGTCACCAATTACAGGACCAAAATTATACGTATCACCATTATCTTTGCATCTAATAAATTCAATAAAATTCTCGTAGCAATCAGCTTTATCATATACATTAATTTTGCCATCTTCAACTGCAATTCTAATATTTGAGTTGAATAAATTAGTTTCATCAATAACTAAATCTGATTCAGAACCATCACTATTAAACTCTTTTAATAGCGTGTATATGGTTGTATAGTCCTCAGTTACAGGAATTCTATTTGTATCGCATAAAAGCTTTTGTGGAAATCCTCTACGTGTCGCAATAACTTGTGAATTTTTATCAACTGATGTTTTATCAATTTCAAGTAACTTATATTTATCTAAGTATTTGAATGTAATAGATAAATTTTCTGGTTGTGTTGCTCTGATTTCTTCAATAATAGTATTTGCTATCTGAAGAACCTTTTTATATCGTGTAATATTTTCTTCGTGAACTAAATCTGTTGAACATCCGCAAATTCCATCGTGTGCTTGGTTTTGGAGTAATAACTTATATGCATACTCAATTGCAGCATCATATTTCGAATCAAAATTATATTGTAATTTATCTGCTAAATCTAATCTATATGAACATTCAGTATTTAATTGTTTTAATTTTGTTCTGGCTGAATACGATCCAGGTAATATGAAGGTTTTTGAGTTATCTCTTAATTCACCTTCAAATCTATCTTTAAACTTAACTTTTTCAAAATACTCAAAAGGTGAACCTAGTTTAATTTCGTACCCTTCAAGCAATTCATTTACCTTATAAATTTGAGTAGCAATATCATCTGGGATATCTAAATGATCTGCGCCGATAGGTAAAAGTAGTTTCTTACCAGATTTTTTTGCAATTTTATCTAAATTTTCTTGTAATAATTGTGCTTTTTCTTCAATTGACTTATCAGAAGAAAAAATATCCATAAAATAACCTCTAACAAGGTTAACTGTATTTACCCCATCGTATATAAAATCAGCAGGTAAATCGCCACATCCACGCCAAACAATAGCCTTATCAATTCCGTATTCTGTCAAAATATTTGGAACGTTTTTGCTATGCCCAAAAGTATCTGCTAAATATCCAATAAAATCGGTACAACCAAAGTTTTTTGCAATTTTTATACCTATTTCAAGGTTTTTCCTAAAACAAATACCATCGGTTAAATATTCATCAACTAAACAGTAAAAAGGGCCAATGAAGAGCTTTTTAAGGTCAATTAGACGTCTTATTTGTTCCTCTTTTTCTGGTCTAAGTTCCAGATAATCTAGAAGTGCAACAACCTGTCCATCAAAGTAAAATGATGGAATTTTATTTTCTTCTAACATGTCTAGAACATGGTCAAAAACTCTAACTAATCGAAGTCTAAACACTTCGTATTCTCTATACCACTCTCTATCCCAGTGAGTGTGCAAATATGCAATTACTTGTTTTTTCTTTTTTAAGTTGATTTTTACATTATACATAGCGATTATATGTTACCACTTATTTAAATTTTGGGCTAATTGTTAAGATTAGACAATAGTCGAATGTATTTTCTAAAAATAAAAACAAGAATAAAACAGAGAGAAGAGGTATTTATGAGAAATTTATTAAAATTTGGTTTTACTTTATTAGGGATTGTGATGATAGCTTCTTATGTTGAAGCAGTTACTGTTGTAAAAACACAGAGTGCTCCAAAATACAACTACTATGATAGTCGTTCTGATATGTTTGATTATGATTTAGATAGAATAGAGCGAAAATTATTCAGAAAAACTTATAGTAGTAATAATTTGCAAGTTAGGTTGAATAGAATTGAACGTAAGGTTTTTAACAGATGTTTTCCTAACTGGAACCCTACCCGTCGCTTAAATCACATTTTGGCAAATTATCGAGATGATGATAACAGTTACATCGTACAAGAACAATATAATCGAAGACCAATACAGCGTGTAAGAAACAGAATTATTGGTCAGCCAACAGGATTTACGCCTTCATTTATGGATATGCCATTTGGAAGTAGTTTTGGTAGAGGGTTTGGACCTGGATATAATCAAAGTTTTGGGACAAATACTGGTTATGGATTTCTAAACTCTATACCAGCAATGACAGGGGCAGGTATTAAAATTTTAGACTAATATAAAATTAATATAAAGGTCTGTAAAACTGGCTATTTTAATGCTAATATAATTATGTAATTACACATAGGGAGAAGAATAGTTTATGTGCGGTATCGTTGGTTATGTTGGCAAAAAGCCAGTTGTAGATATATTATTAGACGGATTAGAACAACTTGAATACAGAGGATATGATTCTTCTGGTATTGCAATAAAAACAGCTACTTCAATTGATGTTTATAAAGCTGAGGGTAAATTAGCAAACTTAAGAGATGTTTTACGTCCAAATGCTGATAAAATTACCCAATCTACTATGGGAATAGGGCATATTCGTTGGGCAACGCATGGTGCTCCAACAGTTTTAAATGCTCATCCTCATACTTGTAACTGTGGAAATTTAGTTGTAGTACACAATGGTATTATTGAAAATTACAAAGAGTTGCGTTCAGAATTAGAAGCTGAGGGTTGTACATTCCGTTCTCAAACTGATACAGAAACTGTTTCTCATCTTGTGGCATCTATTTATGCTGAAGTTAAAGATTTAACAAAAGCAGTTCAGATTGCTACTAAAAAGATTGAAGGGGCTTATGCTCTTTGTATTATGCACAATAACGAACCAGAAAAATTGGTTGTAACTAAAAGAAACGCCCCACTATTGATTGGTGTTGGAGAAGGTGAATTTTTTGTTGCCTCTGATGTACCAGCTATTATTAAACATACTAAGAAAGCTATTTATCTAACTGATAATCAAGTTGCGACTTTAACTCCAAATTCTTTGAAAATTGAAAATGAAAAAGAAGAAGAAATTGAACCAAAAGTTGAAGTTTTACCTTGGGAACCAGTTGCTTTGAGTAAAATGGGTTATAAACACTTTATGCTTAAAGAAATTCACGAACAACCAGATGTAATTAGAAATATTTTGGTTGGAAAGCTTCATACTTCTAATTCTCCAATTGTACTAAATGAAGTTAAATTGAATAAAGAAACGCTAAAAAATCTTAATAGAATTCAAGTAATTGCTTGTGGTACATCACTTCACGCAGCAATGATTGGTAAATATATAATTGAAAATTTCTGTGAAATTCCAGTTGATGTTGAGGCATCAAGTGAGTATATTTACAGAAAGACTGTAACAGATGAACATACACTTGTAATTGGTGTATCCCAATCTGGGGAAACTGCGGATACTTTGACTGCTATTAAACAATCAAAAGCTCGTGGTTCTCACATTTTAATTATTACAAATAGACCAGATAGTGCTATGGCACGTGAAGCTGATAGTTTGGTGCCAGTAAGTGCTGGTATAGAAGTTTCAGTTGCAGCTACAAAATCATATATTGCGCAATTAACATCATTCTATTTATTAGCACTATATATGGCTGAAATTAAAGGTACAATGGCTCAGTCTGATTTAACAAATTTAAAAGCTGAGATGTTACTTTTACCACAAAAAATAGAACAAATTTTAGCTCATAAAGAAGAAATTCAAACTTGTGCAAGAAAATATGCAAATACAAGAGATTTTATCTATATTGCAAGGGGTATAAATTATCCAACTGCACTAGAAGGCGCTCTAAAACTTAAAGAAATCAGTTATATCAATGCTACTGGTTATCCAGCTGGTGAGCTCAAACATGGACCTATTGCGATGCTTGATGAAACAATGCCTGTTTTATCTGTTCTTATGAAAGGTTCTGTATATGAAAAAATCCTTTCAAATAGTGAAGAAGCTAAAGCTCGTAACGCCAGAATGATTGCTCTAACAAACTCTACTGATGCAAAATTAGATGATTTGTTTGATTTTATCATTAGAGTTCCAGAGGTTACTGAGTTATTATCACCGATTGTTGCGATGATACCACTTCAGTTAATTGCTTATTATATAGCAGAGTTCTTAGGTAAAGACGTTGATCAGCCTAGAAACCTTGCAAAATCGGTTACAGTTGAGTAATTATGACTAAAATTTTATCAGAAATTGTCTATATTAAAAAAGAATTATCTATCGAAGATTTTCTAAAAGAAAATTATGGTGAAATTGTTCGATGGGCAATTGTTGGAATTTCTGATTCTGAATATAAAATCTCATTTTCTTATGAAGTAAAAGAGGCACAGACTAACTAGCCTATGCCTCTTTTCTCTCGATGTATATAGGGATTATATTATGCGTTCAAAACTAAATTTTTTGTTGCATTTTCAATTGCGCCTGTATCGTTATATTTTTGGTCGATTTTGCCGTCATTACGTGCATGTTTTGTAATTGCACTTAATACATATGCGGCTGCTGCAATAGTTAAACCAATTTTACCGTATTTTTTAGGTGCACGTTTAATTGCATTTAATGCATTTGCAATAGCTTTAGTTACCGCGTTAGTTGGGTTTTTGAACAATTTACCTAATGCAGTAGCACCTTTTCTAAGGTATTTTACTCCTGCTTGGCCCATTTTTGTTAGTAAACCAGGTTTAGCTGCTGCAACACCAGCAACAACGCCTGCAGGAACTGCTAATTTTAACGTTGCATTTGCATCGTTTTTAATTTTTTCTGCAGCACAATCTGCTCTATTTGTTAAACTACCTTTTTTATTATCCGCTAATGTCGTAACTGTTCTATAACCTACACTTGTAGCTCCCAAGCCTAATCCAGCCACAGCAACCTTCGCTAAACCGTTCATAATTACCTACCTTTCAAAAAATAACACTAAAAATTTAACCTACTCTTATATAAAGTATTTTTGAAAAGAAGAATTGCGCATATCTTAACATTTATTAATATTCATCAATTTTTATTGCATTAACAGGACACGTAATTGCTGCATCAATACACAAATCTTGTGTTTGTTCGATTTTATTCGTGTTAACCACCGCTTTATTACCCTGCATTTCAAAGACATCTGAGTTAATTATTGCACATGCGCCACATCCAACACAGTTATCAAGTACACTTACTTTCATAAAAAATATCCTCCATTAGTTTTTATAACCAATTATTGAGGATATTTTTAAATTTTTTATTAGTATTTAATCTAATTATATAGACTAATCTTCGTTTGTAATGACTTGTGCACCTTGATTTTCAACAGGTAATGTCTTAATATCACATTTGATATTTTGATTTGCCCAAGTTTCTTTTACAATATTTCTGATTTTATCAAGATCATTTTTCTTAGAAATAACTAATATTGTAGAACCCGCGCCACTGATAACACAACCTAGAACGTCTTCAATATGTTTTAGATTATCCATAATTTTATCCAAACCAGGAATAAGTTTCATTCTGTAAGGTTGATGCAATCTATCTTTCAATGCGGTTTTCATAAGTTCAGAATCTTTTGTATTAACTGCATACATAAGCATAGCAAGTCTTTGAGCATTAAATATAGCATCTTTCATTGGAACTTCTTTTGGTAGAACAGAACGTGCAATTTCTGTTGCAAGTTCAAAATCTGGTACACATACAGTAATTGCCCATTCTTCTGGCCATTCAAGTTTTCTGTATGTAACGCTTCCATCATCTTCTTGTGCTGCAATAATAAGCCCACCTAAAATAGCTGGAGCAACATTGTCTGGATGACCTTCAATTTCAGTTGCAATTGATAATAATGCCGCCTCATCAGCAGGACGTCCTAAAAGTTCATTTGCAGCTAATAAAGCACCAACAATAACTGATGAACTACTTCCTAAACCTCTTGTAACGGGAATACTTGAATGAATTGTAATTTTTAATTCACTAGGAGTTTGTCCAATTGAATTATATAAAAGCTCAACAGCCTTGTAAATAATACTATTCTCATCTAACGGAATATGAGAAAGTGACATCGGATCAATGGCATCACTGTCCGCAATAACGTTTATTTCAACCCCTGTGCCAGGTAAAACAGTTTCCTCAATTGTAACTGTATTATATATAGGCAAAGCTATACCCATACAGTCAAAACCAGGGCCTAAATTTGCACTTGTAGCAGGGACTTTAACACTTACTTTCATATCTTAATCACCTTTCTACTTAATTATACCAAAAACAAGTGTAAAAATGACAAATATTGCCCTAATATTAAGTTCTTGCCCAAGCTAAAAAGGGGTGTATAATAAGACTATGTATGAGTTTCACCCATATTTTACTAATGATGGATCAGTAGGATTATACAGTCCAGACTTCGATGACATATACCATAGCTCTACTGGAGCTTTAACTGAGGCATATGAGAAGTTTATAATGCCTGTAAATATGGACGAACTTTTAAAAAAAGATGAAATAAAAGTTTTAGATATTTGTTATGGGATTGGTTACAATTCAAAAAGTTTTTTAAATTTTATTTTTGAAAAAATTTTTTCTCATCCAATTAACAGTATCGCCCCGATACATACCAATAATAATTTTGCTACAAATAATACTATTTATAACGACAAGATATATACTGATAATATTTTTAACAAGATTTCTATAACAGCTATCGACAACGATAAAATTTTAACTTTTTTATCACCATTTATAAAAACAGGTGTAAAATTTTTTAAAAATGAAAATTTTGATTTTGAAAAGAAAAATATTGGAAAATATTTAGAAAAAAATAAAAGAATAAAAAACCAGAAAATAAATAAAATTATAAATTTTCTAATTTTTGAAAAAATCGTCCAAAATTACCCAGATTTTTTAACTAATGAGGCTGTAACCCGTATTATACTTGACAAAAAGTATGCTAAATACTTTACAAGCGATATAAGGGGCATTTACAGGGGTAAAACTATCGGGGGGTATATAACTAACCTAGATAGATTTTTAGGTGGCTTCCTAGCCTTTTTACATAATATATATTATCGACATGTAGCTAATCGTTATAAAAAGAACCTTAAACGCTATAAATTAGATAATGTCACTTTTGACCTAAAAATTGGCGATGCTCGTTCTGTTATAAAAGAGGATACAAATTTATATAATTTGATATTTTTAGATGCTTTTACTCCATCTAAATGTCCTTGCTTATGGTCATATGAATTTTTTAAATTACTTTATGAACATTTAGAATCAGATGGAATGATTTTAACTTATTCTACATCTGCGGCTATACGATCAGCAATGCAGGAAGCAGGGTTTTATATTGGCAATGTTTATAATGAACGTGAAAATAAATTTACAGGCACAATTGCAACTAAAGATAAATCACTTATAAAATATCCCCTCTCAAAATTCGATTTAGGGCTATTAAAAACGTCCGCAGGTATATTTTATAGGGATGAAAATTTAACAGGGCAAAATGAGGCTATATTCGAGGCTCGTAAAATAGAGGTCGAAAATACTGATAGAATCTCGACTTCACAGTATAAAAAGAAATTCAATAAGGGGGAAATATGCAAAAATACGACATCTTAGTTATTGGTGGGGGCACTTCAGGTTGTGCTACTGCATATATAGCGGGTAAACTCGGCTTAAAAACCTTATTAATTGAAAAAGGAATACATCTTGGGGGTGCAATTACTTCAGGGCTTGTAATTCCAGTGATGAAATCTGGTGAAAACCAAATAAATACTAACTTTTACGAGAATTTAATTTTTGAACTTAAAAAAATAGGTGGTCAAATTACATATCAAAATAATTCTGGGTGGTTTAATCCTGAATTAACAAAGATTGCGCTTGATAAAATAATGAAAGATGCAAATGTTGAGGTTAGGTTTAATACATTTCCAAAGTCAGCAAAAATTAATTCACCTTACATAACTCATGTAGAAATAAATACAAATATATTATCAGTATCTAACGATACGATACATACTAATAATAATTCAGTTCTAAATAATGAAATATTATCGGAATATATCGAGGCGAAGTATGTTGTAGATGCGACAGGAAATTGTGAATTTTCAAAATTAATTAATTGCGAATTTTTAAAAAATGAAAAAGAAATTCAACCGATGAGTTTAAGATTTATTATGAGTGGGATTGATAGAAAAGAGTTTGGCAAGTGGTTATTGCAGGTTGATTGCGACAGGGATGTAACAACAGTTGAAGATATTGATGGTGTTACTCATTTATCAACTGCTTACACTTGGGATGCAGGCAGGACTTGGGCTTTAGCCCCATTATTCGATGATGCCGTAGCCAACAATATCCTTAAAGACACTGATAGGAACTATTTTCAGGTGTTTTCAGTGGCTGGGACTACTGATTCTATTGCTTTTAATTGTCCTAGAATAGTGGAAAACCTAGACCCTAACTCAACTTTAGACATAACAAAAGCCTTAACCTCAGCTAGAGAAAGTATTTATAGAATATCAGAATTTTGTAAAAAATACTTCCCAGGGTTTAAAAATGCATATATCTCAAATATTGCTGACTCACTTGGCGTAAGGGTTTCAAACCGAATTCGAGGTAAATATATTTATACAATTGAAGATTTACGTAATGGTAAAAAATTTGATAATCCTGCGCTTATTTCAAACTATCCTGTTGATGTACATTCTAAAGATAAAAATGCTTCTACACTTGAACAAATTGGGGAATATCAACTTCCTATTGAAAGTTTAATGTCAAACGATTATGAAAACCTTTTTGTTGTTGGGCGTTGTATTTCTGCAGATTATCTTGCTCAAGGAGCTTTAAGAGTACAAGCAAGTTGTTTTTCTATGGGTGAAGCTGTTGCTAAATATGTAAAAAATCAGATTAACAATGTTTGTTAATTTTGCTGCAAAGAATTGACATTGCATCTAATAGAGGATCAATTGTTGTTGAGTATGGTGGCGAATAGGTTAAATCATTGTGTTTAAACTCTTTTACTGTTAAATGTGCTAATAGAGCCGTAGCTAAACTATTTATTCTTTTATCAGCCCCTAAAGCTCCAATAGCTTGTCCTCCAAGTAGTAATCCTGAGTGTTTATCTGCCAAAACCTTTAAAGTAATATCTCCAACATCAGGCATATAGGCAACTTTATCCGTTTTTGATACGACAGCAGAAACAGGAGTAAATCCAGCTTCAAGCGCTTGTTTTTCGTTTAATCCAGTCATTGACATTGTAGTATTTAGACAACGTGAAACAGAAGAACCTAGGACCCCTTCAAATGGCGAATAAATACCAGCTGCATTTAAAGCGGCACAACGTCCCTCTTTGTTTGCCGTTGATCCTAGAGGTACCCAAACTGATTTTCCACTAATTATATGTGGTTCTTCGCAACAATCACCACAAGCATAAATGTCAGGTATTGATGTTTGCATAAGTTTATTCACTTTTATTGCTCCAGACTTACCGATTTCAAGACCTGCTTCTTTAGCAAGTTCTGAATTTGGAGTAACGCCTGCACAAATTAATATCATATCAGTCTCAAACACCTTACCAGAATGTGTTTTTACTGATGTTGCAATTCTATTTTCTCCTAGAATTTCAGTAACAATTTCACCTGTCAAAAATTCAAAATTTCTTTTATCTACTGACTCTAGTCTTTGCCTTATTAATTCAGACATATCAGCATCAAATGATGATATCAATCTACTACTTCGTTCAATTACTGTTACTTGTAGCCCATTTTTTACAAAAGCTTCAAGAAGTTCCAAGCCGATATAACCACTACCAATTATAACTGCTCGCTTTGAATTTAACATTTTTTCTCTAATTTTTATTCCATCTTCGATTTTTCTCAATGTATAAACATTGTCAAAATTTTTCACCCCATGAATATTTGGAATTATAGCTCTAGCGCCAGTTGCAATAATCAATTTGTCATATTTTACAAGATAGGCTTCAGTTTTATTGCAAACTAAAATTTGCTTTTGTTTTAATAATATTTTTTCAACTCTTGATTCTAAGAATACATCAATACCCGCAGCATTAAACTCCTCAACAGAACGAACAAGCAGCATCCTGTAATCTGTAAAATTACCTTGTATATAATAAGGTAATCCACAAGAAGAATAAGATACGTGCGTATCATCAGTGTAAATTGAAACCTTAGCGTCTGGAAGTAAACGTTTTATTTTTGCGGCAGCTTTTGCTCCTGCTGCTACACCACCAATTATAACTATATTCATAAATATAATTTAGGCATAATAATCACAAAAAACATTACTCCAGTGGTTAGTTTGCACTATAAGTATTTAAAATCATACCTTTCATAAATTCGCAATAAGAATCTTTGTCTTCTTCTATTTGTTCTGCTTTTTTAATCAAGTTTTTTAATTCAATAATAATCTGTTTTCTCACTAGATCGTCGTACATGTTGATACACACCCCGTGTTCTCTTCTAATCACATGTACATTTACGGCAGAAATTTTATAATCTTTAATTTTTTATGTTAATTGTAAATGAATTGTTACTTAATCAAGTTCGTTATATACGATTTTCTTTCTTAAAGACCACTGAATAAGTGTTAAAATAAGGATTATGGCAAATAATACATATGCAATTGCACTAGCTTTTCCTACATTAAAATATTCAAAAGCATTCTTATAAATCGCGTAAACAAGTACATTTGTGCTATCAAAAGGTCCGCCTTGAGTCATTAAGTAAATTAGATCAAAAACTTGGAAAGAAGATATAGCGGTGATAATTATCACAAAAAATATCGTTGGTGATAAAAGTGGTATTGTAACGTTTTTAAAGATTTGAATTGCATTTGCACCATCAATTTTAGCCGCTTCGAACATTGAATTTGATATTGATGATAAGGACGATAAAAAGATTATCATATTATAGCCGATTAGTTTCCACACTGATACAACAATTAGGGCTGGAAGTGCAAATTTTGAGTCATACAACCAATTTATATTTATTTGTAGGACTTGATTAAGTAGTCCAATATTTGGGTCAAAAATCCAAGCCCAAATAATTCCGATTACGACCATTGGAGTAATAAAAGGTAAAAAATACGCAGTTTTAAAAAACTCTGAACCTCTTATTTTAGAATTTAAAATTGAAGCTAGAATTAAGGGGATAATTACTCCTAATATTGAAGTTGACAGAGCAAAAACTACTGTATTAATTAGTATTTTATAGAACAAATCATCATTAAAAAGCAATTTGTAATTTTCAAATCCAACAAATTTGATAGGGTTAAGTAAATCCCACTCAGTAAAACTCAAACCAAATGAACAAATTACAGGAATAATAATAAAAATAAACGTCCCAAGAATTGCAGGTAGGATAAATATCCGAGCCGCTAGATTTTGATTATTTGTAATTTTCTCAAACATCTTGTTCATGGTACAATTTAATTATATTCGAAAGATTAGGAGATGTGAATTATGCAAAAATATGATCATTCATTCGGGAAGAATGATATTCGTGGAATTTATGGCGGAGATATAACAGAAGAGTTATTTTATAATATCGGAATTGGTTATATTACTTGGTTAACAAAACAAAATGGTAAACAAGCTAAAGACTTAAAAATTAGCGTGTGTATGGATGCTAGATTACACTCTCCATCTTTGAAATTAGCTCTTATCAATGGTTTAAAAGAGATTGGCGTTGGGTACATTGAAGATCTAGGTTTGGCACCTACACCAATTGGATATTATTCAGAGGTTGCTCATAAACTTGATGGCGCAATGATTATTACTGCAAGCCACAACCCTAGTGAATATAATGGGATGAAGATGACATATAATCGTCAAACTCTTAATGAAAAACAAATTAAAGAAGTAAAAGAATTAACTTATGAAAACTGGAAAAATCTTCCTGCAAACCTTACAGAGTATCACTTTGAAACAGAAATTTTACCTGAATATATTTCAGAAATGAAAGAAAAATTTGGTGAAATTGGTAAAAATATTAAGGTTGTTGTTGACTCTGCAAATGCAACTGGCGGTATTGTTGGTCCTCAACTATATCGAGAATTAGGTTGTGAGGTTGTAGAATTATTCTCAGAACCAGATGGAAGATTTCCAAATCACCATCCAAATCCTAGCGTTTTATCAACACTTGAAACTCTTTCTAAGACTGTTTTAGAAACAGGTGCTGATTTTGGTATTGCTTTTGATGGTGACAGCGATAGAATTGGTGTAGTTGATTCACAAGGCAAACCATTGACTGGTGATAAATTGTTACTAATTTATGCTATGGATATGATTGAAACTAAGCCTATTGTTGTTTCTGAAGTTAAATGTTCTCAAGTACTTTATGACACAATTAATGAGGCTGGTGGAACTGCAATTATGTGTAAAACTGGCCATGGCTATATTAAAGAAAAAATGAAAGAAACTAACGCAATTTTAGGCGGAGAAATGAGTGGACATACGTTCTTTAAAGATAGATATTATGGCTTTGATGATGCCATTTATGCAGGTTGCAGAATGATCGAAATTGTAGCTAAGAATAAAGCTCAAAACTCTAATTTTAAATTAGAAGAATTGCTTGCTCCATTTAATAAAGTTTTCACAAGTGATGAAGTTCGCTTCCCTTGTCCAAATGAACTTAAAAAAGTTGTATTAGAAACAATGCAAACAGAAGTTCAAAATAATCCAGAAATGTTTGGATCTGAAATAAAAGAAATCATTACTCTAGATGGTATGAGAATCGTTTTTAAGGGCGGTTTTGCTATGATTAGACAAAGTAATACCGAACCAGTATTTACGCTTCGTTTTGAGGCTAACAACGAACTTGCTTGCAACAGATATAAAAATGTTATGACTTCATTCTTAGATGAATGTGTGACTGCAATGAGTAAATAAAATGGATAAACCTTATATTATAAATACCCATTCACATGCAAATATGCTTCGCCAAACGAATATAGACGAAGCTATTGCTATTGCTCAAACTGAAAAGATAATAACAATAGTCCCTTCAAGTACAGCCGATGACATCTTTGAAGTGGATAAGTTTATCCAAAAATATGATGGCGTATATGGTTATGTTGGGGTTTTCCCTGAAGAAGTAAAGACTTTTACGGAAAAAACACTTTCTGATATGGAAAATATTATCCGAAATAACAAAAAAATTATCGGAATTGGTGAAATTGGTCTGGATTATTATTGGGATAAATCATTTAAAGAGCTTCAAAAAGAAGTTTTTATTAAACAAATAGAATTTGCAAACCAAATGAACTTACCTCTAAACATCCACTCAAGAGAATCTCACCAAGACACTCTTGAAATTCTAAAAAAATACAATAAAAATTCAACTGCAATTTTACACTGCTTTTCTGGTAGTTTAGAATTTGCCAGAGAATGTATAAAAGAAGGTATTTATATCGCATTAGGTGGAGTCGTAACCTTTAAAAATGCTGTAAAAGCTAAAGAAGTTGCATCAGAAATTCCACTAGAATTTTTATTGCTAGAAACAGATGACCCATATTTAGCTCCAGTACCATTCAGGGGCAAGGAAAACCAGCCAATGTATGTAAAATATGTTGCACAAACAATTGCAGAGCTTAGAGGAATTACAACTGATGAAGTTGCTATTGCTACAACACAAAATGCTGAAAGGATTTTTAATTTCAATGCAAAATAAAGAAAGACTTGATAAATATTTAACTGATTTAGGCTATTTTGAGACAAAAAGCAAAGCTGCTTCTGCAATTCTTGCTGGTAATGTTAAAATAAATGATGAATATATTACAAAAGCAGGTTTTCAAATAAATCTAAATAAAGAATATGATATTCAAGTAAAATCAATGCCTTACGTTTCTCGTGGAGGATTTAAACTAAAAAAAGCACTCGATACGTTTAATCCAATAGTTAAAGATAGAGTATGTTTTGATGCTGGTGCGTCAACTGGTGGCTTTACAGATTGTTTACTACAAAATGGTGCTAAATACGTATATGCAGTCGATGTTGGATATGGTCAATTGGACTGGAAAATTCGCTCAGATAAACGTGTCAAAACAATTGAAAAAACTAATCTTAAGATTTGCTCACCATCAGATATTTATAGTGAAGACGAGCAATATGCTGACCTATTAGTTAGCGATTTATCTTTTATTTCACTAACAAAGGTTTTGGATAACCTAAAAACACTTCTAGCGCCAGAATTTCATGAAATGATTTGTCTTATAAAACCTCAATTTGAAGCAGGAAAAGACAAAGTTGAAAAAGGTGGCGTTGTTAGAGATTCCAAAACACATGTTGAGGTAATTGAGAATGTTATTAACTATGCAAAAGGTTTAAATTACTCAATTAAAGGATTAACCTACTCTTCAATAAAAGGTCCTGCTGGAAATATAGAATATCTTGTGTGGCTAACAACCGAAACTTTAGAAAATGATTACAATATTAAGGAAATCGTAGATTCTGCCTTTGAAAACCTTAATTAAGGTTAATGTATTCAGCCTTTTTCTTTTCGTTAATTTCTATGTATTTAAAAATATTTAACACAATTCCTGGTTGAAAGTAGTAGTTGTTATCAACTGGTGTTATCTTCAACATTGCCTGATTAGTATTAACATTTGAAATCATTGCAAGAAATTGTTTGTTTACTGCAGTAAATCTAACATAACCAGATTTTGTTTGAATTTCGTCAACAGTGAACCGATTTGCATTTATGCCAGCAATAGTTAAGTACAATAGAGTTACATGGTCAGTGTTAAATACTCTATTACAATTTTCATAGCTAACATTTTGGGCAGTTATAAGCGTGCTTAAACTCATCTGCTCACCTTGAGCATTTACAGGCAAACAAACAAATATACAAACAAATATGCTTAATAGAAACTTTAAGATTCTTTCCATGATTCACCTACATTTACATCTACCAGTAGTTTAACACTTAATGGTTGGTTTAATTCCATAGACTCAAGTACAAGTTGTTTAACCTGCTCTAATTCGTCTTTTGCAACTTCAACAACCAATTCGTCGTGTACCTGCATAACCATACGTGATTTTAATTTATTATCAGCAATACGTTTTTCAAAATCTATCATCGCCATTTTAATCAAATCAGATGCAGAGCCTTGCATTGGATGGTTAATTGCTGCACGTTTTGCAAATTCTCTAATCATAGCATTTGGACTATTTATTTCTGATTCTAAGTATCTTTTACGGCCCCAAATAGTTTCGACATAGCCTTGACGTTCAACTAATTCCACCATATTCAACATATATTCTTTTATTCTAGGATAGGTTTGAAAATACTTTTCTATAAACGCTTCTGCTTCATCAGGTTTAATACCAAGCGATTTTGCTAAACCATACTTACTTTGTCCATAAACGATACCAAAGTTAACCGCTTTAGCCTTATAGCGCATCTCTTTTGTTACTTCATCAATTGGCACTTCAAAAACTTTAGATGCAGTTAGTGTATGAACATCAATTCCTGAGTTGAAAGCATTTATCAAGTTAACATCACCAGAAACGTGCGCTAAAATTCTCAATTCAATCTGCGAGTAATCCGCAGACATGAATAAATAATTTTCTCTATCTGCTGGCACAAATGCCTTTCTAATCTTGTTACCTTCTTCTGTTCTAATCGGAATATTTTGTAAATTTGGGTTAGAAGACGATAATCTACCAGTAGTTGTAACAGTTTGGTTATATGATGTATGAATTCTATTATCAGATGGCTCAATTAACGCAGGTAAAGCATCTGTGTAAGTAGATTTTAATTTTGCAAATTTTCTATAATCTAAAATTAATTGAGCAATTTCATATTCTTCGGCAAGAGTGTTTAAAACTTCTGCACTTGTTGAATTTTTAGTCTTGCCACGTTTTTTAGATGCCTTTAAATCTAATTTTTCAAACAATATATAAGCAACTTGTTTAGGAGAATTAATATTAAATCCTTCTCCTGCTAAATCATATATTTTTCGTTCTAAAGAATGTAATTTCTTATTAAATTCTTCAGTCAGATTATTTAAGTATTCAACATCGATGGAAACCCCAACTTTTTCCATATTTGCTAAAACATAAGCTAGAGGTAATTCTATATCAGATAAAATCTTTAATTCTTTACTATCAAGGGTATCTAACCAATACTTTGAAAGTTCAAACATGCTGGCAATAACATCACCAGCATAATTTACCATAGAATTAATGTCATTATCCGCAATAGTTGCAGTTTTTGAAGCTGAAACAACTGTTGGTAAAATATGGTCAATTTGCTCCATACATTGGATATCAAAATCAGAATTTGCATTAGAATTTTTGATATAACAAGCCAGCATGGTATCAAAAACAACACCTCTTAAAATAATATTATGATTATTTAATATACAAACATCAGTTTTAACATCATGAACAAATTTTTTGATTTCATCATTTTCAAAAATTTCTTTCAAACCATTTAAGACAAAATCTGAATTAAGCTGATTTTCTATATTATGGGAAAGTGGTATATAATACGTTTGATTAACAGAATTATTAGAATTATATATTACAGTTGAATTGAAAGTGTAAGCGTCATTATAGCCTATTGCTATACCATATATAGTTGAATTTAGAGCATTTTTATAATCAGAAAATATTTTTAACGAAATTAATTTCTTATCAGATATAACTTTAACAAATTCTTCAAAATCAGAAGTATCAGTAATCAAATTTGTACTATATTTTAACTCTACTTTATTAACCTCAGACTGAACAGCTTGTGCAAACAAACCTAACTGACCATTCTGATTTTCAACCTGTGTAGCAGCAAACAAAGGTAAAGACTGTATATCATCTTCAGAAGAATTTTGTGATTCTTCAAATTTAGGTACAATTGCATTTTTATCAAATGATTTTAAGATAAATTCAATATTTTTGAGAAAACTATAAAACTGCATAGTTCTTAAAAATTCTGTAACTGATGCTATTTCAGGCAATTCTATTTTTGTTTTTTCAAAATCAAATTCTATATCGACATCTTGAACAATGGTAGCCAAAAACTTACTCAATTTTGCATCTTCAACACCATTTGTAAGTTTTTCTTGGATAGATTTACCACTAACTTTATCAATATTTGCCAAAACATTATCAACAGTCTTAAACTCATCCAGAAGTTTAACTGCAGTTTTTTCACCAATTCCACGAATACCAGGAATGTTATCTGAAGTATCACCTCTTAACGCTTTATAATCGATAACTTGATCTGGATATACCCCTAACTTTTGGTAAACTTGATCCCAACCATATTCAATCAACTCACCTTTAGATGGGATTATAACTTTAATACAACCATTTTGGCGAATTAGCTGGAAGGAATCTTGATCACCAGTCAAGATATAAACTTTGTGACCTAATTCACAAGCTCTTCTTGAAATTGTCCCAATAACATCATCTGCTTCAAAGCCTTCTTTTGTGTATATAGGAATATTAAAAGCTTTCAAGCCCTCATAAATTAAGCCCATCTGAATACGCATAGGATCTGGCATTGCCTCTCTATTCGCCTTGTATTCAGTATATTGTTCAGTTCTAAAAGTCTGGTGAGAAACGTCAAAAGCAACTCCAATTGCATCTGGATTAAGCTCTTCGTTTTTCAATAGGTCAAAAATTGCCTTAAAAAAACCATAAACTGCCCAAGTTGGGGTTCCATCTTTGGTTTTCATATTAGTTCGTTCTAAAGCATAATATTGGCGAAAAGCTAGAGCGTGACCATCAATTAAAATTAAAGTTTTTGACTCTCCCATACACATTCTCCCTTTTTACTCATTTTCGCATAAAAAGATGCCATTTGCAATTTAAAAATACTAATCTTTAACAAATAAATGCCTAATACGAGTAATAAGCGTTGGACTTTCTTTATAAGCCTCTTTTTCTAGTAAATTATCATAATATTTTGAAAATGGATTATAGGTAGTAAATAAATTCACATCAGGATATTCAATTTGAGCCTTGTAATATTTGTCAGCCATAATTTCCTCTTCTTTTGAAAGAGGACCTTTTTGATTTCGAACATTTTCATAATGTTTTGCATCTATAATAATCGGAATATCATCATATGTTGCATTTTCGTCAGTTAAAAGAATATGCATAGCCTTAATATAATCTTTTAAATCAAATTCTCCAGCAATATTCTGGAATTTTACACCATCATATTTACCTGTTTTATCAGAAAATACATCATTATAAATTGCTTCTATTTCGGCTTTTGCAAGTGGATTTGACATTGTCTTAGCTGTTGATTTTGCAACAGCATAATTTAACTTCTTTATACCATCTTCTGAACGTGCAATTGTTTCATATTGCCTTGCGTGCACTAATTCATGACGAATAAGTTTTTTTAATTTTTTAGAATAAATTGGATCAACCATCAAATTCTTGTTGAATACAACATTACAGTTCATCGAAGTACATAATGCACCGATATAACTTGAATTGATTAGTTTTTCTGAAAGTTTCGCATCAGTATTCTTATTTATTTTTTCAAAATCATCCTTTAATTCTTGATATTTTTTATCAGAATTCAAATTAAACAAATATTGTAAACCTGCCAATAAGGCAACTCCAGCCAAACAAACCCAAGGTAAAGTCTTTTTAAATTTGGTCTTAAAAAGATTAACAGCTACTTCATCACCTAGCTTTTTCAACTTCTTTAACTTAGCAAGGGAATAAAGTTCATAAGCTAAAACACCACCACATGATGTGAAAACTGCAGTTGGCGAACCAAAAAGTTTACTGAAAATTGTACCTTTTTCTTGTTGCTTAGTTACAAATTCTGTATCCTTCAAGAATTTATCAGCTGGTGATAAATTTGCTTGCGTGTTAGCTTTAGTGTTATCACCTTTAAACGAAACACTAGATACCGATTTGTTAATTAGATGGATATTACTAATCATAAAAAACTACCTAATGAATAAAAACATTAGGTAGTCTAATTTTGCTATTTTATAACTTATTATTAAGCTGAGATTTCACTTGAAGAATCTTTTGTTGGAAGTTTTACCACTTCAGCATTTTTACGATTTTTAACCATTTCTGAAGTAACAACAAACTTATCAAGATTTTCTTTAGTTGGAACATCATACATAACATCTAACATAATTTCTTCAACAATAGAACGTAATGCACGAGCACCAGTTTTACGCTTAATAGCTTCTTTTGCAATCAATTCAACCGCATCTGGTTCAAATTCTAAATCAACACCATCCATTTTTAATAGAGCTTGATATTGTTTAAGAACGGCATTCTTAGGTTCAGTTAAAATCATTTTCAATGTTTTTTCATTTAACTGATCTAAAACTGCATAAACTGGAACACGACCAATAAATTCTGGAATTAAACCGAATTTCAATAAGTCTTCTGGTTGAAGTTTTTTCAATAATCTAACTGCTTGAGCTTCTTTTTCAGCTTGAGACATTGGAGCCTTAGCACCAAAACCAACTGAATTACCTTCGCCAGCACGCGCGTCAACGATTTTTTCCAAACCAACAAACGCACCACCTACAATAAACAAGATATTACTTGTATCAATTTCGATAAATTCTTGATGAGGGTGTTTACGTCCACCTTGAGGAGGAACGTGTGCAACAGTACCTTCAATCATTTTTAGTAAAGCCTGTTGAACACCTTCACCTGAAACATCTCTTGTAATAGAAGTGTTTTCAGATTTTCTTGAAATTTTGTCGATTTCATCGATATAAATAATACCACGTTCAGCTTTTGCAGAATCAAATTCAGCATTCTGATACAAACGAAGAAGAATATTTTCAACGTCGTCACCAACATAACCTGCTTCAGTTAATGTAGTAGCATCAGCAACTGCGAATGGTACATCAAGCATTTTAGCCAAAGTTTGTGCCAATAAAGTTTTACCAGAACCAGTTGGACCAACTAACAAAATGTTAGATTTTTGGATTTCAACTGCATCTTTTTCGTTATCTTTGTTGTGTTTTAAACGTTTATAGTGGTTGTAAACCGCAACAGATAACACTTTTTTAGCATCATCTTGACCAACAATATATTGATCTAAATATTCCTTAATTTCATGAGGTTTTGGAATGTGTTTTTCAGCTTTTTCAGCTTCTTTACCTTCAGCTGAAGCTTCTTTATCTTTTGAATCAAAGAATTCTTCATCTAAGATTTCATTACAAAGTTCCACGCACTCATCGCAGATATAAACTTCAGGACCCGCAATAAGTTTTTTTACTTGGTCTTGAGTTTTTCCACAAAAGGAACATTTTAATTTATCATCGTTTTTTGGCATTTAATTTTATCTCCAAATTACCATTATTTAACAATGTCACGTGTAATAACTTTATCAATCATACCATATTCAAGAGCTTCTTGAGGTGTCATGATATAGTCTCTGTCTGTGTCCTTTTCAATTTTTTTGATTGATTGACCAGTATTAGCTGCTAAAGTTTCATTCAAAGCTTTTTTCAATCTTAAAATTTCTTGAGCTTGAATTTCAATATCAGTAGCTTGACCTTGAGCGCCACCTAAAGGTTGGTGAATAAGAACTCTTGAGTGAGGAAGAGCCATTCTTTTGCCTTTAGTACCAGATGAAAGTAGGAAAGCACCCATAGAAGCTGCTTGACCTAAACAAATAGTAGATACATCAGCTCTAATGTGTTGCATAGTATCATAAATTGCAAGACCTGCTGTAACACTACCACCTGGGCTGTTGATGTATAACATAATATCTTTTTCTGGATTTTCGCTATCTAGCAAAAGCAATTGTGCTACAACTAGGTTAGCAACCATATCATCAATAGCAGTTCCTAAAAAGATAATTCTTTCTCTTAACAATCTAGAAAAGATGTCAAATGATCTTTCGCCTCTGCTTGATTGTTCAACTACAACAGGTACAAAACTCATGATTAATTCCCTTTCTTATTTTGTATTATAACTACGTTTTACTACGCTTCAACTTTTTCTTTACCAGCTTTAACTTCAACATATTCGATTGTATTGTTAGATAGTAAGAATTCTCTAACTTTATCATTTACGATTTGTTGAGATAAAGATGACAAGAAGTCAGGATTTTGACCAAACTGTTTCAACAATTCTTGTGGAGCTACGCCATAAGCACCAGCCATTTGAGCTAGTTTTGTTTGGAAATCAGCTTGTTCAACTTTGATTTCAACTTCTTTAGAAATTTTATCGATAATTAAAGAGTTTTTAATTCTCATTTCAGCTTCTTCAGCTAGTGATTTTTCAAAAGCTTCACCTTGAGATTTTAAAAATTCTTCCCAATTTACGCCTTGATAAGCTAATCTTTGTTGATATTCAGCTTTCAAAGAAGCTACTTCTCTGTCAACCATTGTTTGAGGAACTTCTACTGAAGTTGAATCAACAACTGATTTGAATACAGTGTTTTCAGCATTAACTTTTTTAATGTTTTCTCTTTGATTGTCAATATATGATTGAATATCAGCTTTTAATTCGTCAACTGTTGCGAATTTACTTGATTTTTTAACAAACTCATCTGTCAATTCAGGCATAACTCTTTGTTTAATTTCTTTCATCTTAATAGAGAAAGTAGCTGGTTGACCTTGTAATTTTGAATCGTGATAATCTTCTGGGAATGTAACTTGAATATCAAATTCTTCGTTAATATTATGACCAACTAATTGTTCAGCAAATCCTGGAATGAAGTTAGAATGAGCTAAATCAAGAGCATAACCTTTTGCAGAGCCACCTTGAATAGGTTCACCATTGCAAACACCATCAAAATCAAACACAACTGTATCAGTTTCGCAAGATGGTCTATCTAAAACTAAATCTAATGAAGAGTGTTGAGTTAAGAAGCCATTCAACGCTTTATCAAAAGCATCATCTTCCTGAGCTGGAACTTCAACTTTTACATTTAAACCTTTATAAGAACCTAATGAAACTTCAGGTCTTGTTTCAACTTCAAATGTAACTTCAACATCTTTGCCAGTTTCAAATTTATAATTTGTAATAGCAGGTTGAGTAATAACATCTAATTTGTTATCGTAAATAGCTTGTCCTAAATATTTAGGAAGAAGAATTTCTAATGCTTCTTGTTGAATTCTATCTACACCAACGTGTCTTTCTACAACAGCTCTAGGAGCTTTACCTTTTCTAAAACCATCAACGTTAATATATTGAGCGATTTTAGCTGCTGCAGTATTATAAGCACTTGTAGCTTCTGCTGCTGGAATTGTCATACTAATACTTACTAAGTTGTCTTTTACTTTTGTTAATGTTGTTTCCATCTTTTAATATCCTTCTTTATATTTTACATGTATCTTGTTAAATTCTACCGCAAAAATCAAGAAAAGCAACTCATACAAATAGATTAGATAGTGAAAAATATTGATTTTTACAGATTTTTTTACAAACACTTGCAAGGAAATTATCTTTGTGCTTAGATAAGAGCATAATCAGATGACTCCTCTTCATCTTGGTTAAGGTAAAACAACAAGCGGCGGTTGAATTACCGATTAGTTTAATCAAAAAAGAAGGAAAAATAAAAAATGTTAAAAATCAGATTAAAAAGATTAGGCGCTAAAAAAGCTCCAACATACAGAATTATCGTTATTAATTCAACTACAAAAAGAGAAGGCAGACCAATTCAAGAATTAGGTCACTACAACCCAAAAACTAAAGTTATGAAATTAGACAAAGCAGCTGCTCTTGAATGGATTTCAAAAGGTGCTCAACCTACTGAAACAGTTGCTTACCTAATCAAAAACTGTAACGATGATGGTACATTAAACTATGTTAAAAAAGATACAGTTAAACTTTCTAAAAAAGCATTAGCTAAAAAACAAGCTGAAGAAGAAGCTGCTAAAGCTGCCGCTGAGGCTGCTGCTGCAGAAGCTGAAGCTCCAGCTGAAGAAGTTGCTGAAGCATAGTTATCTGATAAAGATTACATACAAAAAGAGTTCTTGGAATACCAAGAGCTCTTTTTTATTACTGCCACTTTGAAATCTTTTTAGATTTATCTCTCATGTTATCTGAAAAAGCATCTTTTCTTGCTTTTAATAAACGTTTTCTGCCTTCAAGATTTCTTGTATAAAAAATTTCAACATTACCTATATACTTATTCCAAAGTCGTTCAAAAATCAGAACATCTTCTTTCCTTTGAGAAACTATCGAAGGAAGTGAAAAATAATCTTTTTGTTTTATAAAGCCCAAAAAAGTGTCTGGCTTAACTAAAATATACCTTGGATTTTCAATAGGGTTTAAAAATTCTTGTAAACACTTAATTAACAAATTATTTTCTTCTGTTGAGAGATTTTTACAAGTTACAAAAATACCATCCTCAGATTTTTTTACATTAATTCCGACCATTTTAAGAGAGGTTTTAATATATCCAAGATATTCCAAAGTTTCAAGATGAACAATTGCAACTTGTTTCATAACCCCAACAATTGTTCCTGTTTTTAAAAACTTAATAAGCAGATTTAATAAAACAATTATTAAAACAATTAAACCAAACAAAAACAAGACTTTATTGTTCGTGTAATATAACGAATATAATATAGGAATTGCTAGACATAAAATAGAATTCAGAACAACTAAATAACTCGTATAAGTTAAGGTTTTTACAGTATATTCTGGCGTATCAACACCAACAGACAAGGTCATTGCAGCGTTATCATATCCTAGAACTAGAGATTTTTCCCACCATTCTTTTACAAGAGCTCGCTTAGCCGCGAGAGATTTTATCTTGTCATTATGTATTGTAATAGCATAATCTCCAAATTGATTTACATTTTTATAAAATGTTTTAAATGAAAAGACTCTATCAATACCACTTGTAATTTCATTTGTTCCACCATAAGCTGGTGCTTCATAACCCTCAAAACGTTTAGTTAATTGCTGTAAATCATAGAAATCTGGAGCTAAGAAATTTAGTTGGGTATCAGATAACGCTTCTTTAAAAAACTGTAAGTCAAACATATCAGCAGGTTTTGGTATTCTAACTGATGCTAAATGCCAAATATTAGAAATCTTATCTGGATTATTTTTATCAATACGGATAGCACGACCTCTCATTTGATTTGAAAGCATGTAAGAACTTACAGTACTGGATAAAATAAGGGAATTAATACAAGGAGCATCCCACCCTTCGCCAAGTAAGGCTTGCGTTCCAACTAAAACCTGCAAATAACCTTTGCAAAACATTTCAGTAATAAGTGAAACTATATTGTTTTTAACACTAGCTTTCGGAACAATTTTATAAAAATCACTATCTTCTGAAAATATCGACATTGAAAAAGAATCTAGAGAAATTCCTTTTTCTGTCAGTAGAGTATTAAATTCATCAATAATATTTGCAGGTAATAGAATTAAAGAACCACATAAAACCCCTAAATTTAAACAAGATTTATACTTATCCTTTAATATTCGCCAGATTGGCACTACCCCTAAAGAGTTTTTCTCATCATCAGAAGCCTTGATATAGTCAGCAAGAATAACCATTCTCAACGCTTTATTCAAATTCCGATATTCAATTTCGACAATATCTAATATAGAATCTAGCTTGCCTAAAGAATTTGCAATTTGTCTTTGAACTTTAGAGCTTTCATCTAGAACTATTCTTTTATTTTGCACCAACCCTAGTCGCTTCGCATAATTATAATATTCTGTAATTTTACATTCTAAACCAGGGAAATAATCCTTATTTGTAACTAAAAAACCATTCAAGAAATATTTTGCCCTAGTCAAATCAAAACGAGGCAATTCGATTTGTTTTGCTCCAAAGAGTTTTAAGAACTGTTTTGGAATTTTATAACCTGATTTTGATAATAATGATGCTATTGAAACAAACAAATCAGGATTTTTAAATATTACCTCGACTTCAAAATTTGTCGGTGTCAGAAATTCCATTTTGCTTAAATAAGTCAACAACTCTTTATCATTCAGTAATTTCTTCATCAACTCATTTATGTTTGAATAACACTTCCTAATAAGAGATTTTTCATCATCTCTGAGATTTGAGAGGTATATATAATCTTGATGAGGGCATAAATCTCCATTTTTAACTAATTCAGGAATAGAAATTGATTCATCTATTGGCCCGCAAAGAGCCTCATATCTATCCCACTCAGAATATTCAACGTCATATGGTGGAGTAGCGGTTAAAGACACTGTTTGTTTTGGTTTTAATTCTTCAACTAGGTAATTTAGAGCCTTCCACCACTCTTTTCTCAAATGATGAGCCTCATCAAAACATAATAACGAAACATTGGCAGACTTAAGAAGGTTGATAACTTTGTCAGCTTTAGATTGATTAAAACGCTTTGATGTTAAAATAGAATCTGACTCTTCATCTTCTGAATCAAATTCAACAGACTCGTCTTCAACCTCAACATCAACAGAACCACAAAAAGCAGCAAGCAATGCTTGATATGTTGTAATAGTTATAAATTTTGGTTCTTTAATATCCAACGAAACCAACCCAAAATCTTTTTTATCTAAAAATGATGAACAAATACGATCTTTCCATTGATTTTTAATTGTATTTGTTGGACATAATACCAATGTTGAACGATTTATTCTTGAGATAACCTCAATACCTAAAGTTGTTTTACCAGCACCAGGAGCTGCAACAATGTGTAGTTTTTCATCCATTAAATGAAAATCTAATCCATCAAGTATTCTTTTTTGATAACTTCTCCACTTCCCTCTAAAATTCAGAATCTTTGCCAAATTAACCCCTATATATTTAGCTTATATCCACCACCATAAATAGTTTCAATATACTTTTTCCCATTAGATATCTTATCAATTTTAGTTCTCAAATGACGAATATGAACTCTAATAGTTTCAATATCATCGTCTGGAGAATATCCCCAAATATCTTTTAATAATTTTGCAGATGAAACCATATTCCCATGATTTTGAAACAACAAGTTAAAAATATCAAACTCAATAGGAGTTAATTTAACCTGTTTATCATTGATTTTGACATTATAAGTTTCTGGCAATAAAGTAATCTCACCTAAAGTTAGCAAATCCCTTGTTGAAGCTGATTTTGGAATTTGATGAGTACGTTTTAATAAAGCTCTAATTCGCACCATTAGCTCTTCGATTTCAAAAGGCTTTACTAAATAGTCATCCACCCCTAAATTAAAACCAGTAACTTTATCATTTAATTGAGATAAAGCAGTAAGCATGATAATTGGGATGTCTTTAGTTTCATCATTCTGACGAATACGCTTTGCAACCGTAAAACCATCGACTTCTGGCATCATAACATCAAGAACAACAAGTGAAGGCATTTCTTGTTTTACTAGAGCAAACCCTTTTGTTCCGTCAAAAGCTTGAATAACCTTGTAACCAGCTAGCTCAAGATTAACCTTTATGAGTTCGTTAATTGCTATATCATCATCTACTACTAAAATCTTATTGTTCATAGCAAAATCTTAATACAAATGCACTTTTAATTAAAGATGTTTAATAAAACTTAACAAAGTTAAAAACCAAAAAGACCCCCTACAAGTGTCTTTTTGACATTTATTAAAAAACACTAAGCAAATATTTACTAAAAAGGTAACAAAAAATAAATTTTTAGTATATTATGTAATAGTGTTCAAAATATACATTTATGACATAAGGAGAAAGATAAATTGACAAACGCACTTTTAGACATGTATCAACAAACTCACTCAGACGAAAATAACGAAATCCACTTAGGTCAACACGTACTTGCTGAGTTTTTTGAATGTGATCCAAATACGTTAAACAGCTTAGACAAAGTTGAAAAATATATGATGGATGCAGCTTTAGAATGTGGAGCAACTATTGTACAAAAATGTTTCCATATGTTTAGTCCACATGGTGTTTCAGGTGTAGTTATTATTTCTGAAAGCCACTTAGCAATCCACACATGGCCAGAACTTGGCTATGCTGCAGTAGATTTATTTACTTGCGGTTCAAAATGCGACCCTAAAGTTGCTTATGAATTCTTAAAGACTAAATTTAATTCTAAAAACGCTAGTTTCTCTGAATTAAAAAGAGGTATTTTATCACCAGAAACTTTAAAAGTTGCTCAAGAACCATTCAAACTTATGAGCCAAATTCAAGAGTAATCGACAAACCTTAAATAAAATAAACTATAATAACCAAATAACCTAGTAGATTTTCTACTAGGTTATTTTATTTGTTTTATAGCTTTTGGAATATAATCAATTAAATCTGAAGCCATCACTGAATATTCTGTCAAATCATCTCGAGCCAAATCGCCCGCCAAACCATGTAAGTAAACACCTAAACACGCAGCATGGTATAAATTCATATTCTGGGCAACTAAACCTGCTATAATTCCTGTCAGAACATCTCCAGAACCAGCCTTTGCAAGAGCATTATTACCAGTTGTATTTTCATACAAAGTACCATCAGGTGTACTTACATAAGTTTTATGTGATTTTAATACAGTAATTGCATTAAATCCAGCCGAAATAGCCTTTGCATAAGATGGTAAATCAGATAAAATTTCTTCTACTTCAACACCTAAAAGCCTTGCAGCTTCTTTTGGGTGAGGGGTTAATATGACATTTTGAAAGTCTTTATCCAAAAACATATCCGAATTATTTGCCAAGATATTTAAACCATCTGCATCAATTATCAAAGGTTTTTCTGGATCTAAATTTTCTATAACAGACTTAAAAATACAAATAGCATCATCAGACTGAGATAGTCCACAACCAATCTCAACAACATCAGCTTGCGAAATATACTCGTTTCTTTTGTAGAGTGGTGCAAATACTACATTCTGAGTCTGAGCAGCAACTGCATCAATTACACGACCAGTTGAACATAAAAAACAATACCCACAACCAACCTTCAAAGCTGCAACACTAGATAAGTAGGCTGCACCTGGCATATAATCAGAACCAGCAAAATTTAATACTCTACCATAAGTAGATTTATTTGAGTCTTCATATCTGCGAGGAAGTTTATAATCCATTTTGTCTTATCGCCTCATAAGCTACAATTGCTACTGAATTTGAAAGATTAAGACTACGTTGACCTTCTTTCATTGGTATTGTTCTGGCATGTGAATCTTTTACATATTTATCAGGTAATCCTCTTGTCTCAGGACCAAACACAATGAAATCTCCATCTTTAAACTCAATATCAGTATATAATTTATCAGTTTTGGTTGTTAAATAATAGAAAGTACCATCTGGAAATTGAGCATATAAATCTTCCATAGTATCAACTTTATGTAAATCAACACTTTCCCAATAATCTAATCCTGCTCGTTTAGTATATTTGCTAGATAAAGAAAAACCTAGTTTTCCTACAAGATATAAACTAGCTCCGCAACAAGCACAAAGACGGGCTATATTGCCCGTATTTTGTGGAATTTCTGGTTCATATAATACAATATTTAACTTACTTGGCATCGTTGAATAACTTTCCGCTTTCAGCAACTACTGGGATTGCCCTAACAACGCAGAATACAATCGCAAACCAAGCACAAACAATACCAATTAAATGAATCATATCAGCAACTTTTGTTTCTAACGCTGGAGTTGCAGCAACAATCAAGAATACAAAAGCAACAACTTTTGCTACTGCGTAACTAATTCTCATAAATTTTGATGAGCAAATAAATTTACCCCAAGCAGTTGATTGCATAGATTTTTCTCCAAAAGCAGTCATGCCTTTAGATAACGCAACACTTCTAATACTATCAGTTGTGAAAGCTCTAGCAACACAAATAATTGGGAACAATACGTTTACAACAGGAGAGGCTGCAAGATAACCTAGAACTGCGAATGCAACCCAATATGAAACTTCAACAATTCTATCTCCCATAATATCTAATACTGACCCCCATTCAGAAGCCTGATTAAATTTTCTAGCTACATAACCATCAACACCATCCATAATAAATGCGATGATAGTTAAAACTGTCGCCCAAATATAAGCACAAGTAGTATGCTTAAATAACAAACCAATAGCAACAAACGCTACAAAAATTCTACTAATAGATACAATATTAGCCGCATTATCTTTAATATTCATAACTCTTTATCCTCTTTTCTATTTCTTTGATCTTGATAGAGCAAAATCAACTGCATCCAAGTTTTTAACTCTATCACCAAGCATCATTTTTTCAGCTTCTTCTAAAATACTTACAACAACAAAGCCATTTTCACCATCTGAACGAGCTTTTTTGCCTGTTTCACAACAACTAATAAAGTGCTGACATTCAAGTTTCAATGGTTCAATTTCCAAATAATCTAATTGAACATTTTCAATTGTACCTGGTTTAAAGTTATCGTATATAGTAATTTTATCTTCTACAACAGTATCATCTAAGATTGCAGTAGCTTTTGTACCACGAACTAATAATAGAACGTGTTTTTTAGGTGTAATCCAGCTATCAGTAATCTGTGCGATGGCTCCGCCTTCCATTTCAAGACCAATATGAGTAATATCCATAATATCGTTTCTATCAGAAGAACAACCAATAGCAGAAATTACACGTTTTGGATTTTTGCCTAAAACATAACTAATCATTGACACATCGTGTGGAGCTAAATCCCACATAACACTTCTGTCATTTTTAAAATAGTTAATATTTAATCTATCACTTTGAGCGTAAACAATATCACCCAAGACACCTTCTTCAACAAGCATTTTTAATCTGTTAACTGCTGGATGGTATAACAATAAGTGTCCAACCATTAACACTAAACCTTTACTATCAGCTAAATCAGCTAAATCTCTAGCTTCTTGAGCAACAGTAGAAATAGGTTTTTCAACATAAACGTGCTTTCCAGCTTCCAACATAGCTTTTACAAATCGATAGTGAGTATGGCTTGGTGTAACAACACAAACCGCAGTAATTTCATCACTATTTAAAATATCATTAAAATCCCTAGTTGTTTTAACATCTGGATACTGCTCTTTAACTTTTGCAAGATTTTCTTCATCCAAATCACAAACCATACCTAGAGCATTCAAGTTGTAAAAATTACGAACAATATTACGACCCCAAAGTCCGCAACCTAAAACTGCAATTTTTTGTTCTGACATATTTCCCTAACTTTCTTATAATAACTATTCTTTACTTAATTATAGACTTGAAAAGATAATTTGCAAATAGTTTACAAACTATCTACCACGTCTTTCTTGTTCTCTTAAATTTTTCACCGCTTCTAAACGCATTTCATACATACTTTCATATCTTTCCATAAACAAATTATAATCTTCTTTTGGAAAGGCAGAAGCTAACTTATCTAATAAAGGCTTAGGAATTTCTGAAACTTTAACCATTCTATCTAATTGTTCATTTGTTAATGGGTATAACGGCTTATAGTTTTTGTAGAAAATATGGTTACACTCAGCTTCAACCTGCGTAATGTGCTTAGCAGCTTGTTCACCCAATTTGCAAGTAACAATATTACCCTCAAATAAAACGCCCTTATAACCCATTAGCAATAATCTAATAACTAAATCATAGTCAGCTAGAAGTTTAAACTTCTCATCAAAACTACCAATTTCAGTCAATACAGACTTCTTAAAGAACATTGCCTGTCTTGGGCAAGGTGAAACTTGGAAGGTATTTAACATAGCAGGAACAAATTGGAAAGCAAAACCTTCAGGGTGGCAGCAATATGATGGGAAGAAACAAAAATCAGCATCTTCTTCTTCCATTACATTAACAACATCTGCAATCCCTGTAATATCATGATAAAAATCATCACAACTCAAAAATGCTACATACTTACCTTTTGCACGCAAAATACCTTTATTCATTGCATCAAATTTACCTCTATCAGGTTCAGAGAAGAAAGAAAGGTATCCTGCATTTTTATATTCCTTCAATAAAACTTCAGTACCATCTTTAGACGCATTATCCATAACTAAATGTTCAATATACGGATAGGTTTGCCTATCAAGAAGATTTACAAGTAGCGTAAAGTCATCAGCTTGTTCATTTTCAACAATATTTGATGTTGGTGTAATAATTGTTACCTCTGGTTCATACATAATTTATAATCCTTATATTAGTTATTCAAATAAATGTTTCGAAGAATTTGTTCTTCTATATTTTTCTTATCTGCAGGAGTAGTTTTAGCATCAGTAATCATAATATCAAACGCATAAACTTTCCCTCTTCGAGTAGTTATATAACCTGCAATGGCGCTACTATCAGATAATGTGCCAGTCTTAGCTCTTAAGTTATCTTTAAAATATAACATTCTATTTTTCAAAGTTCCTTCACTTGGAGTTGGTAAATAAGTTTTAAAAGTCTCAAAATCATCTTCAGAAGCTTTATAAAGTAAAAAATCTGTCATAAAATCCGAAGTCATCAAATTATTTTTAGAAACGCCACTACCATCTACAATTTTAATATCATCTGCTTTAATCTTTAGATTAGTTAAATATGTATTTGTCATAGCTAAAGAATTTTCAAATGAACCTTGTTTTCCTGACCATACAGCACCAGCATGTTTAAATAAAGATTCTGCGGCTAAGTTATCGCTTGTTTTCAAAATTTTGTTCATAATTGGTGGTAATTCTCTGGAAATTTCATCAATTAGATAAATTTCTTCTTTAGGCAAGCTAGCTTTCATAAAACTTCCAAAGTATTGGAATTTAGCACCTTGAATAGCGTCATTTAAGCGTAAAACAAAATTAATTGATGGATTTAAAACTGGAATATTTTTTGAAAAAATACTTGAAACATTACCAGAAATCATCAACATATTACGTTGAGCTTCTAATGAGAATACTGGAGATTCAGCAGTAAAACGCTCAAATTTTATATCATTATGAGATTTTACATCAGTTATAACAGTATTAACAAATGAATATGGGTAAAAAGGCTTAGTAACAATATCTGCAACTGCACCATTTTGAGTCGGTTTAACAACAATAGACATCAAATTGCCATTAATATTATAAGCACTATACTTAGGCATTAATGGATTTAGTGCATCATCCCATTGCCAACCTTCTCCCCATTCAACTTTATCAAAAATTGTATCATCAATGTATAAGGTTTTTGGTTCAATATTTTTATCTTTTGCAGTTGCCATCAACTTTTCTAAATCTTTAGTTGTTAATAACGGATCACCAACTAATTTTAAATAAACATCATTATTTGTACTTTTATAAAATTGAGTTTTAAAGGCATAATCTTTGCCTAAAGCATCAAGCGCAATAGACGAAGTTAATATTTTTAACGTTGAAGCAGGAACCCTTGGAACCCTTTCATTTAATTCATATAAAACATTTCCAGATTTTACCTCTTTTATTGAAACCGAAACTGCACTTTTGTTTATTCCAAGATTACTTAATGTCTTATTTAATGATTCAGCACTAACTGAAGTTATTGAAAAAGCGAAAGCTAATAATAATCCTAATATTTTTCGCATAATATTTTTACCTCATAATTATTTTTTATATCATTTAGAGTAGGTGCTTTTTGTCTGAATTCGTACATATCCTCTAAATCTATTTTAGTACAAACAATACCTTCCCCAGACATAATTGATACTAATTCTTCACCTTTATAATCTATAATACGAGATTCGCCAAGGTTATGTTCATTGCTATCAATTACACCAGATTGAGTTAATGCAACCATATAGCATTGATTTTCAATAGCTCTAGATTTTGTCATTACCTCCCATTGTAAAGACTTTTTAGCCCCCCAAGCTGCACAGTTAACCAAAACATCTGCTCCAGCTTTAGCATAAGCTCTATAAACCTCAGGGAAGCGTATATCATAACAAATACTCAAACCGAAATTCACACCATCCAAGTTAACCATAACAAGTGAATCCCCAGCAGTAATATAATTCCCCTCATCACAACCATAATATGAATATAAATGATTTTTCCGATAAGATGTGAGTAAATTTCCATATCTATCAAAAACAGGACAAGTATTATAATACTTATCACCATCTTGCTGAATAAAGCTTCCACCAATAATATTTATATTGTACTCTTTTGCTAAATTCGAAAGAAACTCAAAAATAGCCCCTTCAGTCAAAGGCTGAGCAGATTTTTGAAAATGAGAACAAGACCACCCAACGCTCCAAACTTCTGGTAAAACAAGCACATCAGTACCATTAGGTAAGTATTTACTAACCATATTTTTGATTTTTAAAATATTAGCCTCAACATCCCCAATAATAGAACCCATTTGAAGAATTGAGATATTTAACGATTTTGTTTTTTCCATAATTTGAGTTTTTTAGCCTCTTTAAATTTTTCTGGAGCAATAGCTCTCAAATCTTCTAATGATTTTGCTAATTCAGCCTTTACTTCATCATCTGTTTTGCCATCAGTATAGATTGGCTCACCATACAAGTTCAATAACCAACATGGACCAACTGGAACTGTCATTTTATCCCAAGATGGCACACTAATAAAATTGAACATGTCAGAATACCAATGAACAGGAATAATTGGCACATTAGCCTCTCTTGCAACCATGACAACACCAGACTTAACTTTATGCAATGGCCCCCTTGGACCATCTACCATAATTGCAACGGCTTGTCCCTCTTTTAATAGAGAAATCATCTTTAAAGTACCAGAAACCGCACCTTTACGATTTGAGGACCCACGACATACCTGAAATCCAAATTTCTCCATCACATATGATATAACCTGTCCATCTCTTGAATTACTAATTAAAATATTAACATTTTTCTTATCAGATAAACCATAACAGGCACACTGATTTTCATGCCACATAGCATACACACAAGGTCTTATGTTTTCTGGATGATTATACTCTGCGACATGAGTAACCAACTCTTGTAAATGCATAACCTTGTACGAAAAATCTTTTACTTTTTCAATGTTGTTCTTATCTAAATTAAATAATCTAACCATAATATAAGATTGTACCATAGATATACATAGTAAATCCAGATTATTAAAATTGTAAAAATCTAAAAATTTCAAAAAATAACCTTGACTTTAAAAAATTTTTAGAATAGAATTAGAAATGTAGCCGAAAGGTTGCGAACCCTAATAACGGGATGTGGCGCAGCTTGGTAGCGCACCTCGCTTGGGACGAGGGGGCCGCACGTTCAAATCGTGTCATCCCGACCATTTATAAAAAAGATCGACATTAGTCGGTCTTTTTTTATGCCACGATTACTAACCTAAATTTGAAATACTTTATTTTAATTATTATTTGTATTAAAATGCAATTATGGAAAAGAAATCTTTATTTAGTGAAAAAAGCGTAAAAATTGGACCTCAAGCAGGTTGTGATAATTATATTATGGCAATTGAATCAAGTTGTGACGAAACCGCTTGTGCAATTGTCAAAAATGGTAGAGAAGTTATCTCTAACATAGTTGCTTCTCAGATTAAAACACACGAAAAATTCGGAGGTGTAATCCCTGAAATCGCGGCTCGTGAACATTTAGATTCTATCAATGTTGTTGTACAAGAAGCTTTTGACCAATCTGGTTTAAAGCCAGAAGACATCACCGCTTTTGCGGGAACTGTTGGACCAGGATTAGTTGGTTGCTTACTGGTTGGCTTAAACGCTACAAAAACACTAGCTCTTGTCCACGATAAACCATTTATTGGCGTTAATCATCTTAACGCTCACCTTTGCGCTAACTATATTGATACAGATTTAAAACCACCTTTTATGGCACTTTTAGTAAGTGGCGGACATACTCAAATTATTGACGTTGAATCATATTCAAAACAAACAATTATTGGTGAAACAATTGATGATGCAGTTGGTGAAGCTTACGACAAAGTTGCACGCCTAATTGGACTTCCTTATCCAGGTGGTCCTAGACTTGATAAATTAGCTCAAGAGGGAAATCCTAAAGCATTTGAGCTCCCAGAAGGTAAAGTTGATGGTTATAATTTTAGCTTTAGCGGGCTAAAAACCGCTGTTCTTAGACTTGTAAAATCATTTGATGGTCAACAGTTACCAGTAAACGACATTTGTGCAAGTTTTCAAGAGTGTGTTTCAAAAACTTTAGTAAAAAAACTAAGAAAAGCTGTTTTGGAACGTGGATATAATCAAGTTGTTATCGCTGGTGGAGTTGCAGCTAACTCAGAAATCCGTAAAAAAGTCTTCGATCTTGAAAAAGAAGGCTTTAGAGTTTGTGCTCCTCCAATGAAATATTGTACTGATAATGCATCAATGGTTGCTTCTTGTGCTTATTTCAATACAAATACATTTGATGATGTTGATGTAGAAGTTTTCTCAAGGGTTAAATAATTAAAACATCAAATCGATTATTTCTTTTGCAACTTGAATATCGTTTCTTAGCATGTTGGTAACGTTTTGACCTTGTAACTCAAGCTCTTTAAGTTCGACGACTCTTTCTAGTGCGTTAAATAAATCACAATAAGACTCATCTGCGATTGAAAATTTATTCAAATTACGCAAATCAATTAAAAACAAAGAAAAATCAAACTGATTAGGCGGAATACAAGGTTTTTGACCAGGGGCTAAATCTTTCAATGCTGCTTTTAAAATCTTATTAGCAATCATCCCCATTTGATCAACAGTAGTTTCATCATGCGTTAAAACTGAAAACATCTTACCAAGTGGTGCAAATTCTTCTGCATAAGGAAAGTCTTTGACAAAATCAATTGCGGTAATTGTTTTATCTTTTGGGTTGATGATAACATTAGGCCAAAAATCGTCAAAATACATATTTTTTCTATCTGCATCAGCAAGTTGGTGCATAAATGTACGATATGACTGTACTGGAAAATCTACAATAGTTTGTGCAACCTGTTGAATTTGATCAGCTGTCATTTTATCTGTTTTAACAGGAACGCCTTTCAACCTATTCATAATTGTTGCTCCACCACCAAGATTTGCAACAACATGATTTACCTTATCAGATTCTGAAATATCAAAATCAAGATGTGACTTATACTTATCATCCGAACCTTTAGGACATCTAAAACAATATTTTGTACCTTTGATAGAATACACGTTAGCTTCTCCCCCTGCACCAATAAAATTATCAGGACTGATTGAACGTTTAATTCGTGCAAAAATCTCATTTTGAGGCAAATCTAAAAATCGTCGATAACCTGTAAAAGACACTACATCTTGAGTCAATTGAGGTTTTAACCTCAAACCAAAGCCCCTGTCATGAGTATTTTGGACAGTATTAAAATTATTATATTGAGGCAATGTATAAATTTGGCTAATGTGCATATTTCTATTAATATCACAACAAAAAATCTTTTGCTATTAAGTTAATAACTGTTTTATCAAAGACTTAATTTGTTTTACTCTAAATTCCATTTCAGGCGCGCAATCTCGAGCTCCACGCATAGTCATATATTTCAACTCTTTTAATTCATTTAAAATCTTTATAAAGACATCACTATAAGCTTTATTAATCAAGCCTTGATTTTTCATAGCATAAATGAACTCAGAAAAAGAATAATCAGCAACACGCATCAAAGGCTTTTGCCCAGGTAAAAAATCATCAATAACTGAAGATAAAATCTTGTTAGCCCTATCTTTCTGCTGAGCTTTTATTAAAAGCCCATCATTCATCCCTAATGTTATAAATAAACTTTTTAAAATTCGAGAATTGGAACACTCTAGACAATCTGTAAAATCAATAACTGTCATAGTTTTCTTCACAGGATTTACAATAACATTAGCTCCAGACGAATCGAAATAAGCACCTTTATTATAAGCATCATAAATTTGCGCAATAACATTTCTATACGCGGCAACAGGTAACTTATCAATCATTAAATGAACCTGAGCTCGATTAACACCAGTAGTTTTATGAGGGAACATAGAAAACCCCTCAATTCGTTTCATAAGTAAAGTCTTCTTACCTAACTTTGCCACACCATGATTTACTTGTTCCAAATTTGACATTTGTGTAAAAGTGCCATTTCTAAACTCTTCAGAAGCCTCATGAGGAATTTTTATACATAAATTAGTATCTTTTATAGTATAAACCTTACCTTCGCCTCCTACACCAAGGATATGGTCAGTATTTAATGATTCGGAAATTCGTTCTACAATTTCATGTTTAGGTAAATGTAAAAAATCATCACTATTTCCAAAACTAATTGTATCAAATGGTACTTTTGAAAAATAATTGGATCTAGGATGATTATTTTTTACCTTTGATAAATTATTAGGATTACAAGTTTGAAAATCTACACGCATATCAATATAATACACAAACTTATACTTTTTTGCTAAAAAAAAGAGCCAGCATTTCTGCCGACTCTTTTAATTGCTTATAAGAAATTACTTGATATTTGAGAAAGTCCAAGCATCAAATGTAGGAGCTTCTTTAATCTTCATTTCTTGTTTTTCTTCACCAGAACACTCGTCATCATGAGCAATTGGTTTATACAATCTATTGTAGTATTCGATAACCATTCTGTCTGAGTTGAAATAAGATTCAGAAGTTCTGATAGCCTGTCTCATCAACCTAGCCCATTCCATTTTGTTTTCATAGTAAGTTGGAATGATTTGATCTTCTAAGATACTCATCAAGCACTTATGATCTTTCCAGTGTCTTTCTTCCCAAGACATTTCATCATCGATTTCTGGATATTCAATAGCGTAACCATTGATACCACTAAATGTACCTTCAACAGTCCAACCATCAAAAATAGATAAGTGAAGAGTACCATTCATGTTAGCTGACATACCAGAAGTACCAGATGCTTCAAATGGTCTTAATGGAGTGTTCAACCAAATATCAGAACCACGTTTTAACATACCTGAAAGTTGTAATTCATAACCAGGAAGAACAACAACGTTTTTCAATGAATGTGAACGATTTAATAATTTGTTGAACATTTCTTTACCCATAACATCATCTGGGTGAAATTTACCAGCAAAGATAATTTGAACTTTGTTTTCTTCTAACAATTTACCAATTCTATCTTTATCCATCAATATTAACCAAGCACGTTTGTAATCAGCAAATCTTCTTGCCCAAGTAATTGTAAGAACGTCTGGGTCAAATCTTTTACCAGCAACGTTTGCAATATATTTGAACAATTCAGCCTTCATTTCACGTTTAAGAGCTAATAATTCTTCTGGATTATTTTTAACTGGAGCAATTCTTTCATCTTGCCAGTATTCTAAGTTTACTGCGTTAGTAATTGCACGAATTGGGCATCTACCTTCAACCCATTCCCACATTTTGTTAGAAACTAAGCCGTGTAATTGAGATACAGCGTTAGCAATTCTAGACATTCTTAAAGCTGCAACTGTTAATGAGAAGTTTTCGCCACCTAATTGAACCGCAGTTTCACGAGATGCTCCTGCAAAGAAACCACCTTCTAATAATGTATCAACCCAGTGAACTTCGTTACCAGCAGCAACTGGAGTGTGAGTTGTAAATACTGTACGTTTTTTAACTTCAGATAAATCACCTTTGTATTGTCTTAACAATTCAAATGCAGCAGGAAGTGCATGACCTTCGTTCATGTGGATAACATCAAAGTTGTAACCAACTTGTTGAAGAATTCTTACACCAGCTACACCAAGAACAGTTTCTTGAGCAATTCTGATTTTTTCATTACCATCATACAATTTGTAAGAAATACTTTTAGCCCAATCACTGTTACCTTCAATATCTGTTGTTAATAGATACACTGGACAAGTACCGAATAATTCTGGTCTTACTAAGTATGCTTTAACTTTAACTTTTTCACCAAAAATATCAACTTCAGTCTGAGCACTTGTATCTGTTAAGAAATCATAGTATTTTCTGATATACGCAACTTCTACGTTACCTGACTGGTCAATACGTTGATCATAATAACCATATGACCATAACATAGTTACCCCAACCATAGGCATTTGCAAATAACCTGCTGATAACATATGAGAACCTGCCAAAAATCCTAAACCCCCAGAATAAGTGCTTAGAGATTGGTCCATAGCTATTTCCATTGAAAAATAAGCTACATTTGGTAATGCCATAATTTACCTCTCTTCTTTTATAACTTCTATACACTAAATTTTTCATGTACACATAAACGTGCTCTGATATTGTAACATATAATTTAAAAAAAATCCAATAATTTATTGTATTAGATACCCAAAATACGACTACACAAGGATTTCAAGTGTAAACAAAAGTTACAAATTCTTACTATCAGATATTTTTTTAGCCGCTCTACAAATAGCGCCAATGCCAACTGCAATAGCTAAAACAACAGCAGCAATACCAAACTTTGCTAGCTTTGATAAAGATTTAGATGCTTTTGGACTATTAAAATATAGTTCATTTGCATTTCTATAGAATATTTTGTCAATTAAATCATCCGCATTACTTGGAAAAGCTTCTTTAATTGCAACTTTAACATCTTGTACGACTTTTGAATATGCTTTGTAAGTATCACCACCATATTCACCAAAACAACCTAAAGGGGCATCTGAACCAAATAAAATTCTATTTGTCATATCACCTTTATGAGTATTTTGAAGTTTTTTAATAGCTAAAACAATATCTGGTTTTGTAGCAGTATCTGCGTTCACCCATGAAATATCAACAAATAAATTTGCATCGCCTCTTTCTATTGATTTAACAAAAACATCAATAGCTTCTTGAGCATTTTTACCTTCATTACCACCCATATGAGCCATAATTATTGGGGTATTCTTATGTCTTTGAGCCAACTCATAAATTTGCTCTGGTCTTGATAATTCGGAATGTTTTCCAACACTTCCATCCTTATAGGTAACATCATGTGTAGCTGCGCTATGAAATAAACATGGAATTGAATATTTGTTAGCAAAAGTTATGTAATTATCATAAAATCCATTATTTGCAGAAATACCAATATTTTCAGGGTGAAACTTTAATCCCACGAATCTATTAGGAAAATCTTTAAATAATTTTTCTAATAGATTAACTTTACCATAAGTTTTATCAGGTTTTGCCACTGCTAATGGTATAAGTTTAGGATTAGCAGAAATTTCGGACAATAATTGACTATTACCAACATATTCATCAACCAATTTATTGTTTATACAATCTAATGATGATACAAGCATTTTTTCAACAGTATCCCCATTTTCCAGAGGTTTTGTAATAAATTCATCTAGTGATGATACAGGGTAAGACTTATCACCCCATTTGCCTAAATGCACATGAGAATCAATTATTTTATTACCACCAAAAGAAACACCATCAACAGAAACGACCCTCATAAATTCTCCTTAAGTTCTTACCTTGTCTAAGAATTTTTTTAAAGCGATTTTAACATGTGCATAATTCAAACCACCTTGCAGATATGCAACATAAGGTTCCCTCATTGGACCATCTGCCGATAATTCAATTGTTGAACCCTCAATAAATGTTCCACCAGCCATAATTACTTTATCCTCATAACCAGGAATATTTTCTGGAATAGGAGTTACATAGCCATTAACAGGTGATAAAGATTGTACAGTTCGACAAAATTCTTCTAATGGTTCTGGTGCACCAAATGTAATATTTTGAATTATATCTGTACGTTTTTCATAATATTTAGGATAAGAATTATAGCCTATTTCATCAAAGATTTTTGAAGCCAAAACTGCACCTTTTAAAGCATCAGATACAACAGATGGAGCCATAAACAAACCTTGGAACATCAATCTATGCTGATTAAACATAGCACCACCTTCTGAACCGATACCAGGGGCAGTAAGCCTAACCGCAGAACGTTCTACATAAAGTTCTTTACCTGCGATATAACCACCAGCTTCAACAATTCCACCTCCAGCATTTTTAATTAATGAACCAGCCATTAAATCCGCACCAACTTCTAAAGGTTCTTTGATATCTACAAATTCGCCATAACAATTATCAACAAAACAAATACAATTTGGATTTTTAGATTTAACTACTTTACAAATTCTTTCAATAGTATCGATAGTAAGCGATTTTCTTGTTGAATACCCTTTTGAACGTTGAATTAGCACCATTGTAACTGTTTCATCAATTTTTTGTTCTAAGGCCTCAAAATCTATATCAGAGCCATTTAATAAAGGAACTTCATCATACAAAACACCATTACCAATTAAAGATGAACGTTTTGTTTCATCATCTCCCATAACCCCAATAACTTCTTGCATTGTATCATATGGCGTACCCGCAACAGAAACTAATTTGTCTCCATATTTTAAATTACCAAACAAAGCACAAGCTAAAGTGTGAGTACCAGAGGCGAAATGAACTCTTACCAGAGCCTTTTCAGCCTTAAATACATCTGCAAAAACTCTGTCTAAAACTTCTCGCCCTAAATCATCATGACCATACCCTGAAACAGTGTAAAAATGTTCAGGTGCTACTTTATTTTCAATAAAAGCGTTTAAAACTTTTTCTTGATTAAAATCTCTGATTTCATCAATAATTTCAAATTGTTCAGCTAGACTTTTTTCGGCTTGTTTTACTAATTCTTTGTTTGTAATCATATTCATATCCCTCTGAATAAATAATATTACAAACAGTGCGAAAAGTATAGTAAAACAAAAGGATTAATGAAAAACATTAATCCTTTAACCTTACCAATATTTATCTTCTTTTAGTTTAAATCTGGATTTTCTTTTAAATCATTTTTTGGATCAAAGTAATGAACTTTGCCATCTTTATCACGCATTGTCAAATACTCTTTGCCGTCAATGATTTCAGAACCGAAGACAGTAATAGAGCCATCTGATTTTGACATATCTAAATAAGCATTAGATTCTGTTTTACCTTTATATTCAGTTTCTCGAACTGTAAAGTCATCTGCGTTAACCTCTAAGAACAAGTTATAGGCATCAGTACCTTTACCTTTTGCAAACATTTCTGTAAAACCACCAACACCAGCTGGTTTTGCTGCAATATCAAAAGCTTTCAAATCTCTAGCTGTTTCAGAGTCGAAATTTGCATCAACTTTTACTGTAACATCTTCAACGATATCTTTTGTTTTTTGTGTTTCTTTTTTCAAAGCTGACTCAACAAACGGTTGATCAGGATATTGTTCTTTTTTAGATGCAATATCACCAAAAATTGTAGTCGCACGATAGTAATTAGTATTACCAGTTGTGTCTGTAAATGTAGTTGGATATTTTGCATCTGGATTTTTAACATCAACAAATATCAGCTTTAACTCTTGTTTTTGTTGCTGATTAGAATTATTAGCACCATTTGTACCGCCATTGCCTTTACCAGCGGGATTTACGCCGTTTACTTCAAAACCCATAATAATACCTCGTTTGTTACATACTATATTAAACGTTTTTTACGCTCTAAAATTGCCTAAATTTTACAAATGTAAACACTAAGAGAATGTAAAATTTCACAATCAGATTTAAACTTGCAATATGAAAAAAATCATCCTTATATTACTCCTATTATATTTACCCCCCGTTTTTGCAAATCAATATGGACTATACACCCCTGAAAGTTATACAAAAGGATTTCAACCCCAAGAGGGTGAGAGAATACTGTTTATTATGGATTTTTCAAACAGTATGACAGAACCATTAGAAGGCTCAACAAAAATTGACTTGATGCTAAGAACAATGCAAGAAATTTTACCTAAAATCAACCCTAACACTTGGGTTGGGCTGAGGATTTATGGACACAAAATGGGATTTACTCCAATTGAAGCCTGCAAAGCATCCTCTCTTGTTGCACCAATCGATAGAAATAACAGTAGTGATATTGAAAACGCTCTATTTAGAACAAGACCAAAAGGAATGACACCTATCACTTATTCTCTAAAACAGGCAATAAAGTACGATTTTATGGGATTTAACGGCAAAAAGCATATTATTCTAATGACAGATGGGGGTGAAAACTGTGATGAAAGCCCTTGTACATTTGTTATGAACTTAATTAAAATAAGGCGGGATGTAACAATTGATGTAATAGCATTTAACATTCAGGATTCAGAAGATTTGGAGCAATTAGAATGTACTGCACTTGTTACAAGTGGAAAGTTTTACAACGCACAAACTGCAGCTGAGCTTTTAAACGGCTTCAACGAAAGTATAAATGGCGTTAAAAACGTTGAAGCAAAGATAATCTTGCCAAAATAAACCCAATGTCATCCTGAACTTGTTTCAATATTTACCCCTGCAACGTACTGCAAACACCCAAAAAGCTAACACCTAACAAATTTCATCAACCATTAGTAACATGATGCCCCGTCCGGCCGAGCACCCCTAGTCAACTGAGAAGATTTCACGAATATCGTCCATTGTAAGTGATTTTGTAATATTTCTATCAACAGAAATTACGCTATCAACAAGATTTCGTTTGATTGTTTTAAGTTTTTGGATTTTTTCTTCAACAGTATTTTTCGTAATAAGCCTATATACAAATACTTTCTTAGTCTGACCAATACGATAAGCTCGGTCTGTTGCTTGGTCTTCAACCGCAGGGTTCCACCATGGGTCGTAATGAATAACATAATCTGCACCAGTCAAGTTCAAACCAGTACCACCAGCTTTTAATGAAATTAAGAAAATCTTAATTGTAGGATCTGAATTAAATCTTTCGACTGCACCTTGACGGTCTTTTGTTTTACCTGTTAAGTATTCGTACTTAATACCTGTCTTATCAAGCCAAGCTTTGATAATATCCAACATATCAACAAATTGGCTGAATAATAGAATTCTGTGACCTTCTGATACAATTTCTTCAAGCATATATTTAAGTTTTTCAAACTTACCAGAAGAAATAATATTTTTAACGTTATCTTTGTCATAAAGTTTAGGGTGACAACAGATTTGACGCATACGAAGAAGAGCTGAGAAGATAGACAATCTGCTCTTTTCAAGACCATTTTGTTCAATTGATTTGAACAATTCTTCTTTTGTACTGTCAAGTACTTGTAAGTAGAAATCTCTTTGCTCATCTGTAAGTTCGCAGTATGCAATATTTTCAACTTTATCTGGCAAGTCTTTTGCTACATCTCGTTTCATACGACGTAAGATGAATGGATAAATTTGAAGTTTTAAACGTTTTTCAACAATCTTGTCTTGACGTTCCATAATTGGGTTAACATAACGTGAATTGAAATCAGCCATTGAGAATAAGAACCCTGGCATCAAGAAGTCAAATACTGACCATAATTCTTCAAGTTTATTTTCAATTGGAGTACCTGAAAGTGCCAATTTATGTTGAGAATTCAACTGCTTAACAGCTTGTGCTGTTTGAGATGTTGCATTTTTGATGTTTTGAGATTCATCTAAGATTACATAACGGAAATTGATATCTTTTAACTTATCAATATCACGTCTTAAAAGTGCGTAACTTGTGATTACAACATCATATTCTGGAATTTTCTTGAAAAATTGTTTACGTTCTCCGCCTTGTAGTTTCAAACAAGATAGAGTTGGTGCAAATTTTTGAATTTCTGATTCCCAGTTAAATACAACAGTAGTTGGTGCAACAACTAAAGTTGGCATAGAACCATCTTCTTCTTTAGCTTTCTGCAAAACTGTTAATGCTTGTAGTGTTTTACCAAGACCCATATCATCTGCTAAAATACCATTCAAGCCGTATTTATACATAAACCACAACCAGCCAAAACCTTTCATTTGGTATTCACGGAACTCGGCGTTGATACCTTTCGGAAGTGATAAATCTTCAGCAGTTGAGAACGATGACATTTGTTCCCAGAAAGTCTTAAACCTATCACTCAAGATTAAATCAACATCAAGGTTTTTAAGCTCATTAATCAAACCTGCACGATAAGTTTTAACAGTAAATCTATTATCAGGGTTTCTAAATACATCAAATGAGTTGAATGAACGCATCATTGAATAAATATTTTGAGCAGGATATTCGACAAAACCTAAACTTCTGATACGAGCATATTTTTCACCACTTTGAATAGTCTCATAAATCTCGTCAAAGTCGATAATTTCTTCACCTGCTTGACCATAAATACTGATATCAAAACAATCTGGTTGCTCATCCGAAAAGTCGATTTTTGCACATAATCTGAATGGATTTTCCATCAATTTAAAGAATTGCATATCGTCTTTTTCTTCAAACTTCCAACCCTCACCAGCTTGTTTTAAATAATAGTTGTAAAAATCGATAGCGTTTTCTTTTTCTAGAGCTAAGTTGTTAGTCTGCATTGGTACAAACTTACAAGCCAAAAGCATTGCATACGCTTCGTTTTCGTGTTTTATATTACGTTTAACCCAATAAATTAAATCTTCATCAGCTTTTTTTACAGTAATATATTGAACCTTGTCAGCTGAAGATTTTGAATAAGGAACACGAACACCATCATATTCAAAATCCAGTGATGCTTTTAATGATTGGTCGTAGTCAATACCCATAGTAACGATATTCAATGGAGGACGCTGTTCCAACATTAGTTTTGAAATCTTTTCATCAACAACAACATCCATAACCTCTTGAAGTTTTGGTAAATCTTCATAGATAAATTTTCCACCTTCTGAATCTTTTAAATCTGTAAATGAAGATTTGATGATATTTTGCGGAATATTTTGAATTGCAACGTTAGTTGGGAAAATAATATTTTTATAACGTCCCCATTTCAAGTGTCTTGAAAAATATCTAACCTCTTCAAACGGATATACGTCGTCATTATCTGGTCTTTGCCATTCTAAAGACAACAATAAAGTACCCGCAGTATTAGAAGTATTTACATAAAGAACAAGTTTCCACTCTTCATCAGTAAACTTAAGTCTATCTTTTGTTTTTTCGTCTAAAACTTCATCCGCTTTTGCTAATAGCGAAAACATTGGACCAAATTTAGAAATAGGAATATCGTACCAACCAGCTTTTTTATCCTGACGAGAGATTTTCAAAAGTTGTTGGAATATCATAATCTCTACTTTTTGAGAATTATTTAATTCAAAATTTTTGTCTTGTTTTTGGGTTTCAATTAAAGCACGTAAGATCGGTTCAATTTGACGAACAACCTTACCATTTTCACGAGAACGAACAAGTATAGAGAAGAAATTAGCTTTACGTTTTGGGTTAAAGTGGAAAATATAGCTACCTTGAGGCTCCTCTTTTAGTGCAGTATTTTCATCTGGAAATTCGAATTCCATACCAAATTTAGTTTCTAGCCAATCTTCATAAGCATGCTCATCAATAGCTTGCAAGGCAACCGCAACTGCGTGCTTACACCATTCTTCTTTCAATGGGCAATTACAACGAACTTCGACTTTATTTTTCTTAAAAATCAAGTCAGTATTATAGTGATCTTGGAAGTTACCTTTAACTTTCGCCATGTAGAAATTTTTCTCAGGATAATTATCGAACACCATATCTTTTGTATGGTACTCGTAACCACGACGCCAGCTTCCCGCACTTGCATTCTCTTTTATAAACTTGTAATTAAATTCCGTTGTACTCATCTAAGAGTATATCTCTTTCCTTTTCGTAAGGGGTCAACTTTCATTACGACTCAACTTTCGTAAAACCCTTATCTAAGAAAAATTATACACAACAAAATAAAAAAAGGCAAGAGGTTAAAATTAAAAGAGGATAAATCTATTTGTTAAGTTATCTGTATAGTTTCCTTTATAAAAAAAATGTGCTAAAATCATAGTGTAAGATGTTTAAATAAGAGGTCATAATGAGAAAATTACAAATACTAACATTATCAATAATCATATCAGCAGGTATTGGAGTAACTACCAGCAAAGTTTGTTCACAAGTTCCAACAACTAAAGCTCCAGTAGTAGTTTCAACTCCTTCTATGCCACAAACACAGTATATAGAAGTAAAACCACTAGAACTTGTGGCTAACCCATACAAATACAATAAAAGAAATATAAAAATAAGAGCTAAATTCGACAAATTTGCTACACTTGGACTTGATTATCCAGCAGCAATGAGAAGTCATGAAGAATATATTTCTTTTTTAATACAAAGACCAGATATTACTAATCACAATATTCCACTATCTGAATTGAAAATTTTCCTTAAAAAAGATGATGCTGAAAAGCATATCGACTTAGATACTGGAGATGAAATAGTTTTTACAGGTAGAGTATTCTCAACTGCTCTTGGCGATCCTTGGATGGACGTTCACAACCTTACTGTCGTAAACAAGGTTAAAAAAGACGACAAAAAATAATCGTTTTCACTTCTAAATAGGGTATGAAAAGACTATGACTAATAAAAACGCAACAAAAAATGATAAATTTTTGACAATACATGGACACTTTTATCAACCACCAAGAGAAAACCCTTGGTTAGAAGCTATCGAACTTCAAGATAGCGCTCTTCCATTCCACGACTGGAATGAAAGAATTTGTACTGAATGCTACAATCCAAACTCCGTTTCACGCATCGTTGATAACAGAAACAGAATTTTGGATATCGTAAACAATTACGAACATATGAGCTTTAACTTTGGTCCAACTCTTCTGTCTTGGATGGAAGAATTTGCTCCACTTACTTACGAAAGGATTATCAAAGCTGATATCGAAAGTATCTCTCAACATAACGGGCATGGTAATGCTATGGCGCAAGTTTATAACCATATGATTATGCCACTTGCAAATGCTAGAGATAAAGAAACACAAGTAAAATGGGGTATCAGAGATTTCGAATACAGATTTGGCAGAAAACCCGAAGGTATTTGGCTTGCAGAAACTGCAGTTGACGATGCGACATTAAAAGTTCTAGTTGACAATGGAATTAAATTTACAGTCCTTTCACCTTACCAAGCTCTTAAAATGAAAAAATCAACTGATAAAGATTGGCAAGATGTTAGCTGGGGCAACATCGACCCTGCCCGTTCTTACAAATACACCCTAAAATGTGACCCTAAAAAATCTATCGATTTATTCTTCTACGATGGTGCAATTTCTCGTTCTGTTGCTTTCGATGAGCTTTTGACAGACGGAAACAAATTTATTAAACGTCTTAAGGAGGGTGTTTCAGATTTAAGAGATTATCCTCAACTTATAAACATTGCAACAGATGGCGAAAGTTACGGACACCACACAAAATTTGGCGACATGGCTTTATCTTACGTACTAAAGATTAAAGCTGAGGATGAAGGTTTCAAAATTACAAATTATGCTGAATATTTAGATTTATATAAGAGCGATTACGAAGTAGATATCAAACAAGCATCTTCTTGGAGTTGTTTCCATGGTGTTGGACGTTGGATGGATGATTGTGGATGTTCAACAGGTGGTCACCCAGGATGGAACCAAAAATGGAGAAAACCTCTAAGAAATGCTCTTGATTATCTAAGAGATAACCTTGCAAAAATCTTTGAAAAAGAAGGTAAAAAATATTATTTAGATAATCCTTGGGATGTTAGAAACCGCTATATCGAAGTAATTTTGGATAGAAACGCATCTAAAATTAAAAAATTCCAAAAAGAAAACTTTAAAGCAGAATTGACTGAAGAAGAAAAAATTAAAGGTATGGAATTGCTTGAAATTCAACGACAAGCACTGCTTATGTACACAAGCTGCGGCTGGTTCTTCTCTGAAATTTCTGGAATCGAAACTGTACAAATTATGAAATATGCAGCTCGAGCTATGCAATTAGCTTCTGGTTTTAGTAAAGAAAACTTTGAAGAAAAATTCTTAGAAATTTTATCAGAAGCTAAAAGTAATATTCAAGAATTTGGCACAGGTAAAGATATTTACGAAAAATTTGTTAAACCTTCTGTTGTAACATCTAAACAAATCGCTTGTTTATGGGCGATTTCATCACTATACCAAGACTTTGAAGACGAAGAAGATGTTTATTGCTATTCTGTAAAAAGAAATGATTACAAAATGGTTCAAAAAGGTAATACAAACTTTATCGTAGGTAATATTGAAATTCGTTCTAAAGTTACATTACAAAGATCTAACCTAGTATTTGCATTGATGCAATATGCTGGAGGAGATTTCCATTGTGCAATTAAAGAATTTTCAACTAATGACGAATATCAAGAACTTAAAATGTCATTAATAAAAACATTTATGCTTAACCCTATGACAGAAATCATTAGAGCTCTTGATGAAAAATTTGGCAAAGAATATTTCACCTTAAAAGACATATTTATTGAAGAAAGAAAGAAAATTCTACAAATTCTTCTAAAAGACCAGCTAGCAAAATTTGCTGACACATATAAGGATATGTATGACCAAGGAAAAGGGTCAATCTATCATATGCAAAACTTAGGACTTGAAATCCCTAATGAATTTAAAATTTCAGCAGGATATGCCCTAAGTCAACGTTATAATGACCTTTTAGCACATTCTGACGGATTTGTTGAAAATTCAATCATTCAACAGATTTCCGATATAAACTTTGAAGCTAAAAAGATGAATATTCAAATAGATAAAACTCCGTCTAGCAACATCTTTGCTAAGAAAATTATCACAAACTTAAACAGACTAACAAAAAGTTTTGAAATTCAACAAGCTGATGCTATTGTTGAACTATTTGATATCATCACAAAATTAGAACTTCAAATTGATGTATCAGAAGCTCAAAACATTTACTATAACAAAATCTACCATAGAATAGGTGTAATCCTTGAAAATAATATGGAAGCACCAAAAGAAAAAGATTTAAACTTTGTAAATATCTTGTTAGACATAGGTACAAAATTGAATATCAACATTGATTTTTATAAAGTAAAAATTGACAAGCTAAATATGGTAACAAAGGATTAACCGCAAGGTTAATCCTTTTATTTAACAAAAGTTTACAAAAACGCAAATTATCCATAAATAAATACTTTAATATAATAGGTAGAATTTAGGGAAAAACGCGTATTATGCAACTTACGGGACAAAATATTCAACCAAAACAAGCGCCACAAGCACAATTTAACAGTGCAGTGTCAGCTCCTGCGGTTCCACAACCTCAAGTGTGCAAACCATGTACTCAAACACCACAACAAAGTGCTCAAGTTAATTGTACTGCACCAGCAGCTCAAGCACCCGTAACAAATCCTTGCCAAGCTCAGTATCCGCAAGGTTATATTCCACCTCAATACTCAGTTTACCCTCAATACCAACAACCACAAGTTCAAAACATGCAAGTTCCAGCTACTGCAGCAGGTGTAAACATTCAAATCTTCAATCCAACTGCAATGACACCTGGCGCTCAAGCTCCAACTTATAACGTGAATGCTCCATGTTATCCATCAAGTTACTATACAAACTCAGTTGGACCTGATGGTAGATTACATCCAAACAATGGCAGCAACAATCCTCACACAGGGGATAACGTAAACAACGGCACTAACTCTGGAACAATTGGAGATAATAACAACAATACTTATACGACAAATACAACAACAAACACAACAACAACTGAAACAAAAGAAAATGTTAAAACTGAAAAACGTAAAATCGTTGAATTAACAGATGACTATATAAGAAATCTTGAAAGCCACTTGAACAGTCAGGAAAAAGCGGTAAGAATTAATGCTGCAAAAGAAGTTTACGCAAGACTTGAAGAAGACGATTCAAGACATGATGACAAAGCCTTAACTGCATTAGTTAACAAAATGCTTCAAGACCCTTGTGAAGAAGTAAGAGTTCTAGCTCTTACAGCACTAGATGGCAGAATTTGTAAGGGTGATGATTACACAGTAGGCGTACTTCAAGCTATGCAACAAAATAACAACGGCTACGGACAAGATGCAATTGATGCAAGCAACATCTTGTTAAAAATGTCTGGCAGACAAGTAGAAAAAGAATTTGAAGTAAAACAAACTCCTAAGAAGGAAACAAAAACAACAAAATAATAAAAGGTGTAGTGAATGAGACTAGGTTCGATTGCAACAACAATTAAAAACAATGCTGGCAAATATCTAAAAAAAGGTGTAGGCTTGGCTGCACTTGGTTTAGTTGGATATGAATCCCACTATCTCGGTAAAATTCAAGCTGACAGATACGCAACTGAAAAAGATGCGCTAGCTACTGGCAGATATTTGAATAATACATTATACAATAATGACTTAAGCCCAGTTAGACAAGGGATTAAGCAAACGGCCTACGAATGGGAAATGGATCAAGGCTGGAGAAGATTCTTTAACTTAGGTATAGGATATGTTAAAGGTTTCTGCTCAATGCTTGTTAATAATGTTATCCCATTAGGTTTAGGTCTTGCCACAGTATTTACAAAAGGTAAAGCCTCAACAATTAGCGCAATCGCACTAGGAGTTTATGCAGTTGGTTCTGTTATCAAAAACTTCTTCGGTATCGGAGTACCTAAAGGTCCATTACAATAGAGCTTAATCTTTATTTTCGTTCAGATATTTTTCATATAAATCAGGACGCCTAATTTTAGTGCGCTCTAATTGTTGCGCTAAACGAAACTCATTGATTTCTTTATGATTACCATTTAATAGAACTTCTGGAACTTTATACCCTCTAAAATCTCTAGGTTTTGTATAATGTGGATATTCTAATAAACCATTTGAAAAACTATCATCGTGAGCAGATTCTATTTTTCCTAATGTCCCTTCAATCTTACGGCTAACCGCATCCATTAAGCATAATGCAGGCAACTCTCCACCAGTCAGAACAAAATCACCAATTGATATTTCCTTTGGCTTTATAATTTCTCTAATTCTTTCATCAAAACCTTCATAATGACCACAGAGCATGACAATTTGATCATATTTCACCAAATCTAAAACCAATTTTTCAGATAAAGGTTCACCTTGTGGAGAAAGCATAACAGTAATAGAGTTTTCCAACTTTTCAACACTATCATAAGCATCAATATAAGGTTGTGGCATCAAAACCATACCAGCACCACCACCATAAGGCGAATCATCGACTTTTTTATGTTTGTCCTCAGTAAAATCTCTCGGATTTACAGTATTTAATGCAATAACATCCCCATCTTTTGCTCGTTTCATAATACTAAACTCACAATAAGACTGAATAAATTCTGGGAATAATGTTAATACATCAAACCTCATTCTAACAAACCCTCTAAATTATTTATTAGAATTTTTTTATTTTCTAAATCAACGACAGGAACAATCGCATTGACAAATGGAACAAGACAAATGTTTTTAGAATTTGTCTTAACTGAAATTAAATCTGTCGCACCATTGTTTGATACGCCGACAACAAAGCCCAATTTTTTCCCATCATCAATATCAAAAACTTCCAAACCAACAAGTTCATCAATTAAGAATTCATCTTCTTCAAGAGTTTCTCTAATAACCTCTTCATCTACAAAAAGTAAAGCTCCTTTATGAGGTATTATATCGTTAATTGAATCAATTCCTTCAAACTTAACAATTAAAAGATTTTTATGAGGTTTTGCTGAAACAATATTAAGCGGAGTATAATTATCTTTATCCTTAAGATAAACCACATCTAAAGACAACAGAAAATCCAATTGGCTTTTTGAATAACCAACCTTTGCTTCGCCTTTAATTCCGTGAAAATTAACAATCTTTCCGACAGAAACGTATTTAGTCATAACTATTCTTCCGCTTCAGCTTCTTCAGATTTAGCCTTCTTAGTAGCTCTTTTCTTTTTTGGAGCTTCTTCTTCAGCAACTTCTTCTTTCACTGCTTTTTTAGTTGTTTTAGTCTTTTTTTCTTCTGCTTTTTGTTTTTTGAACTCTTCTGGAGCATCTTCACGTTCTTGGTTCCAACGCTCCATACCCATTTGAGCACGAACTAAACCGATACCAACGTGAACTCTCCATTCATCCATTTTCAATTGAGCTGCAATGATTTTGTGGCAACCAATTGGAGGTAATGGTAACAATGGTTCATAAAGCATTTTAATAGCATTTAATTGATCAGGTGAAATAGCCAACTTACGTTTAGGGAATGGTAATTTTGGCAACATCATTTTCTGACGAACTAAATTGATACCAAAGAACACTTTTCTTGGTTCCAAACCAATTTTTTCACCAATAACTTCGTGAGCATCAGGGTTTGGAAGCGGTAACATCAACTTGTACAACAATTCAATTTGTTCAAGTTGTTCTCTGCTAACCAATAATTGTTTTGGAGCAGCATTTCTATTATTTGGTCTTCTATTATTGTTAAATCTGTTATTTTGAGGTCTTCTTTGTTGGAAACCGCCTCTATTGTTGTTATAACCACCTTGGCGATTATTATTGTAACCACCGCCACGATTATCACGATAGCCACCACCTTGGCGATTGTTATTATATCCACCTCTATTGTTGTTATAACCGCCTTGACGATTGTTGTTATAACCACCGCCACGATTATCTCTATGACCGCCGCCTTGATTATTATATTGACGTTGTTGTGGTCTGTTATATGGTCTAGGATTGTCATCACCACCACTAGAATAACTGTTATAAAACTGAGGTTTACCTTCAGTTGTATAGCTTGAACGTTGTTCTTGAGCTTCAGCTGGTGCTGAAGTTTCAGGGGTATCAGATCCTCCAACCATCATTTTCTTGTCTGGATACAAACAATCCGGGCAAATAACTCTTTTAGGGTTTTTAGTCTCAAACTCACGACCGCACTTAATGCACTTGTTTACATACATAATAAAAGCCTCTTAATTAATAAAAAATAACTCATAATAAAATAAATTTAAGGTAACATTCCTCACAATATAAATCGATTTCAATAAAAAAATATAACTTATAGTCATATTTTAACATGAAATTAAAATTATCGCAAGTGTTAAGAAAAATTATTTTTCAACCATGAATGTTACAGGTCCATCATTTATCAGTTCGACATCCATCATAGCAGCAAATTTGCCAGTCCGACAAGGGATTTGGAAAGCTTTTACCTGTTCTACAAAATATTCATACAATTCATTAGCTATTTGAGGAGGGGCTGATTTATCAAAACTAGGACGAGTACCTTTTTTGCAATCACCACAAAGTGTAAACTGAGAAACAACTAGCATTTCGCCTTTTACATCGAGAATTGATAAATTCATTTTCTCATTTTCATCTTCATAAATTCTAAGTTTTGATAATTTCTCTGCAAGTTTTTCGGCATTATCTTTGGTATCACCTTTTTCAACACCAAGCAAAACCAACATACCCGCACCAATTTTCGAGTATAATTCACCATCAATTGTCACAGAAGCACGTTTAACACGTTGTATAAGAGCTTTCATAACTATACACCTGCTTTGCCAAACAATTCAGCTTTTGTAATCTTGCGACCACAACATTTGTCTTCGTCACAGAATCCCCATTTTTCGCACTTAGGAACTAAATAAGATTTCAACCAAGGCTCTTCGGCAATTAAAGCATCACACATTGCTTTAACCATACATCTGATTTCATATTGTGCACGAGTACAAAGTCTTAAATTTGCCAAGTGAATCATTTCTCTTAAATTTAAACTAGCAACAAGAGAACTAGCTGCAGCATTTGGCATAACAAAACGAGCATCTTCTGCTGGAATACCAGCTTCGACAAATTCTTGATATTGTTCAGAAATTTGTCCCATAAATGCAATGAACTTTTCTTTTAATTCTGGATTACGCTCAATTGTTGGAGGAATAATATAATCAAATTGTCCTTTTTCCTTAACATAGCGTTGTGATTTTTGAGAGAAAGACATATGACGATGTCTTACAAGCTGGTGAGTACAAGCTCTTGAAACATTTGATATCGCAAAACTTACCTGAATATGTTCAATTGTAGAATAATGACCAGAACCAACTACACGTTCAATAAGTTTCAACATTTTTTCTTCATCATCAGTTGACTCATATATATTTATCGGATAATCCGCACTATAACAGGTTCTACAAGCGGTATAAATCGTTTTCAACATATTATCTGGCTTAGAAATCAAATGAACAACTGGTTTATTATTATTTTCCATACTTTCCCTACTCCCTTTTTAAAAAGCATACAACATTATAAACATATTTGCAACAAGATTAACACTATTACAAAACAATTGACTTGAACCCATATTTGTAATAGGATGTCCAAAGAGAGATTTTACACTATTATATAAGGATTAGGGAAAGTGGATTTCATTAAATTAACAATTGATTTCTTAAGTTTATTAGAAAAAATCGTAGGTAACTATGGTTGGGCAATCATTCTTTTAACAATTATTGTAAGAGCTGCAATGTGGCAATTGAACGTTAAACAACAACGCTCAATGAAAATGATGCAAACATTACAACCAAAGTTAAAAGCTATCCAAGATAGATATCAAAGCAACCCGCAAGTGATGCAACAAAAAATGATGGAATTTTACAAAGAACATCAATTCAACCCGATGGGTGGATGCCTTCCATTATTAATTCAAATGCCAATCTTCATCTTGCTATATTCAGCTTTAATCAGCCCTCAATTTATTCAAGTAGCTGGAGATCAACACTTCTTATTTATCAAGAGCTTAGCTACAACAATGAGAGCAACTGCTGGTATTTCTGATAATGGTGTTTTAGGCGTTGCAAAAGGCGATCAATTTGTACTTGGAAATACGGCAACAATTTATTTGCCTAACGAAAAACTAAGCAATGTAAAAGTTGTTGACCCAGCGAAAGCAGTTGAAATTCAAGGCGATCTTGAACCAGGCAAGGACTTAGAATTAGTTGTTAGTTTGAACCATTTCAAACTTAAATTCAGCGAACTAAATAAAATTGAAAAAGCTGACTTAGTTGTAACTAACAACAATATTAGAGAAAATGAAACAATTACATTTGTTAGAGACTCAAAAACTGATGATGGTATCTTAAGAGCAACAGTTCCAACTATCGCAGTAAACAAAACTCTTCACTGGGATGTTCTATTGTTAATCGCATTATTTGCAGTAACAATGATTATTTCTCAAAAAATAATGATGTCTATGAACAAAACTGATTCAATGGATCCAACTCAACAAGCATTGCAAAAATCAATGGGTACATTTATGCCACTTATGATTATTGCTACATTCGTTGTAATTCCAATCCCAGCTGGTGTATTGTTATACTTAATTACAAGTAACATCATTCAAATAGCACAAACAATTATTATTGATAAACAAATCAAAAACGAAGAAGAAAAAAAGAAAAACAACGTTGATGATTTAGAACTTAAAAACGCAAAAAATGTTAATGGCAAATAATTAAATAAACACGAGAAAACAGCTCCAATTACTCAATTGGAGTTGTTTTATTTATAAGGAAGAAAAAAATGAACATATCTGAATTTGATTATGAATTACCAGAAAAATTAATAGCACAAATGCCAGCTGACAAACGTCAGAATTCAAAAATGCTTGTTTTAGATAAGCAAAATAAGACAATTGAACACAAACATTTCTTTGACATTGTTGACTATATCGAACCAAATTCTATTCTTGTCTTAAATAATACAAAAGTTCTTCCTGCAAGGCTCTACGGCACAAAAGATACGGGTGCAAAAATTGAGGTTTTCTTGCTAGAAAGTAAAGAAAACAAAAACTGGTCTTGTTTAATTAAGCCTTCTAAAAGAGTAAAACCAGACACAATTATAACAATCTCTAATGAATTAAAAGTTCGACCAATAAAAAGGCTAGAAGATGATGGGGAATGGCTTGTTGAACTAATTTATGATGGGGAATTATTTGATATTTTACACAAAGTTGGAAATATCCCACTTCCTCCATATATTGAAAGAAAATTAAAAGCTGATGAATTAAAACAATTCGATATGGAAAGATACCAAACCGTTTATGCAAAAGATGAAGGTTCAGTTGCCGCTCCAACCGCAGGATTACACTTTACAGAAGAAATCTTACAAAAACTAAAAGATAAAGGGGTAGAAATCGCATACGTTACCCTTAACGTTGGCTTAGGCACATTTAGACCTGTAAAATGCGAAAATATTTTGGAGCATAAAATGCACTCTGAAACTTTTGAAATAACCCAAGATGCTGCAGATAAAATTAATCAAGCAAAAGCAAATGGTAAAAAACTTGTAGCTGTAGGGACAACAACTGTGAGAACATTAGAAACAGCGTTTCAAAAATATGGCTGTATTCAAGCCTGTCATGATCATTCCGAATTATTTATTTACCCACCATATGAATTTAAAGTTGTTGATAATTTAATCACAAACTTTCACCTACCTAAATCAACACTTTTGATGTTGGTAAGTGCTTTAGCAAGTAAAGAATTTATCTTTAAAGCTTATAACGAAGCTATCAAAAACGAATATCGTTTCTTTAGCTATGGAGATTGTATGCTAATCAAATAGAAATTGACTTTTATTAAATAAACCTTAAATCAAATGGAGGATACATTATTTCATAGAATTGACTAGAATAATAATGTACGGGAGGTAGAATAAGAGCATGTTCTCTGAAATGATACAAGGTTTATTAAATACAGGCGGAAGATCTGCGGCAATGCAACGAGCAGCGCAGATAAATAACTATGTCAATAATGTTAATAAACAATTAAACCCTCAACAAGTACCAACACAAGCACAAGCTATGGATTCTATTTATCCACCAAATGGAAATAGTGTTCAATCTTTTGAAAAAGTTTTAGCAAATACTGCCCAAACTAACTTTGGTTCATTATTACTAAACCCAAAATCAATGAGCGTTACGGGTAATGTTTACGATGGTGATATTGACGTTTCAGGGTTTGATAATGCAACTTTAAGACGAGCAATCCAAGAAGTTAATGATGCAACACGCAAATACGATCCAAACTTTGAAGGTGGCAGCAAATCTCAGCTTATTGGAATGATTAACAAGGTTGCTAAAAAACATGGTGTTGATGAAAAACTTGTTCAAGCACTTATAAAACAAGAATCTGGATTTAATCCAAATGCAACATCTAAAGCTGGCGCTATGGGGTTAATGCAACTTATGCCATCAACTGCAAAATCACTTGGGGTTAATGACCCATATAACGTTGCTCAAAATGTTGATGGTGGAGTTAGATACTTAAAATCAATGCTAAACAAATACAATGGAAACATAATTTTAGCACTGGCTGCGTATAACGCAGGACCTGGGGCGGTTGATAAATATGATGGGGTTCCACCATACAAAGAAACTCAAAATTACGTAAAAAACATATTAGCAAATTATTTATAACAAAAAATCCCGAACTTATCGGGATTTTCTTATAATTTTGATAAAACTTTCTGCAATAAATCTAACTTTTTACTATCAGTTCCAATACCACAAAGTAACATTGTAGATTTTTCATTTGTTCTTTCATCTTCAATATTAAACTCTTCATATAGCATTTCCGAAAGCTCGTACCCAGTAACACCAGAGGCTTTAACAAGAACTTTAGTCGGATCATCACCAAAGAATTCACACCCCTTACATTTTTCTCTGATTTTATCAAGTCTGGAAATAAGATTGTGAATTTCTTTTCTTCCATCTTTAGAATCTAAATACATAATATTTGCCTCAATTGAAGCAAGTAATGGGTAAGATGGAGATGTTGTCATAAACATACTTAACGCTGGTCTTACATCAATATCAACTGTACTATGTAAAAGTGCAGTTGGATTAAGACCACCAGCAGTTTTATGCAGAGATTGAACAGTAAAGTCTGCAATATTAGCAGCTGATAATGGTAACTCGTCACTAAATGGATATAAAGCACCATGAGCCTCATCAACTATCAAAAAGGCTTCATGACGCTCACAGATAGCCTTAATTTCTTCAATATCAGAAATTATACCTTCATAAGTTGGCGATGTAATAATAACTGTGCGAATATTGTAACGGCTTAAGTAATAGTCAATAACTTCTGGATTAACTTCTAGAGGAACACCCCATTCTTCATCAATTTTCAAATCAAAAGTTAGAGCTCTAGCACCAGCCAATCTAACGGCGTTAAAGTGACATGGGTGAGAATTAGAAGCAATTAGAACTTTATCCCCTACTTGAGTACAAGAAAGCACTGCAGCCAAAATACCACTTGTAGAACCATTTGTTAAAAAGGTTGTTGAACGTGTTTGATAAATCGAACGAGCCCAAGTTTGAGCACGCTCCAAAGCCTCTTGTGGGTCGTGACAATCAGTTTCTGAAATATCAATCTTATACATTTCTTTTAACTGATCATAAATGAAAAATTTTTGCCCATGAGATGGCGTTGTGAATAACGTTTTATTAGATTTTTCGCCCAATAAATGTACTAAACTCATTGCATCCTATTTATTCTTAATTTCAACACTACGTTTTGCACAATATTGAGTCAAAATCATTTTGTCATGACTAGAGTTATAAACAAACTGACCAGAAATTGTAAATCCGCCTTCATTACGTTTTTCAATTCTTATTGGTTGGAACTTGCATGCCAATGTTAAATTATCGGATAAAGGCAAAGATACATCAAAAGTTCCCTCAATATTGATATTAGAATCTGTTTTTAATTTCATACCACCAGCTGAAATATCTAGTGTAGAAATTTTATAAGAATTACCATCTAAAAATAATTCAAGTTCATTCATGTATTTAATACGAGTGTATTGACGTCTTTGCAAAAATTTATGCTTTGCAGGACTTGCAATAATAAGAGTTTTGCCATTGATTTCTTTAGCATAAGAGTCAAAATACAACTTACCATGCGAAGTTTGTGTGTAAAACTCGCAATATGTATTTTCTAAAACGCCTTCTGGTTCGTAATCTAATTCTAGTGTAAAATCACCTGCACGAACTTCTGTAACTTTACCTCTGTTTGCAAATTTAAAATTTTGCGGAATCATTAAAATCTCTTGATTTTCAACAACTAATTCTCTCATTTTTGCCCTTTCTCATACTTATTTATAGAAATTATACAACATTTTTTGATAGTTGTCATGATGTTAAGAAAAGAAAAGCCTCTCAAAAGAGAGGCAAGCTGAGCAATCAGAAGAGTTGAGGATTTACATACTCATAATACGAGTATTATTCCTTAATTTCATTACTAGAATTAGCAATAATTCGTAAAATTTTATTAGCTAAAAGTACCGAAAAGCAAAAAAACATGCTAAAATAACAACATAATAAATAAGGAGTTTAGTGGTATGAAAAAAGTATTATTAACAGCATTATTGTTAGGTTTTACAGTAGGCAGTGCTTATGCTAACTATAATTATTTAGGACCAACAACAGAAATGAACAGAAATTTCCAACCTCTTATGAAACATCAATTTGAAAGAGAAGAAACTTTGGATTTTTCACAAGATCCTGAACATTACAAAGAAAAAAGAGAGAAAAAAGAAAAATTTATCGAATACCAACAACCAAAAGTTGATATTCCACCAGCAGCGGCAACTCAATACAACTTACAAGGAACAAGACCTGGGTCAAATAACTTGCAATTTGTAAAAGACGCTGATGGAAAAATTAGAATTCAAGGAATTAAATAATGAAAAAACTAATCATTAAGTGGATTCTATTTGCACTTGTAATCATGGGGACATGCTATCTGCCAGGTATTAGGGTAGAAAACTTTGCATATGCCATGCTTATTGCCGCAGTATTAACGATTATTAACGTATTTATCAAGCCTTTGATTAAGTTGTTGGCATTTCCAATCAACTTTTTAACATTTGGTTTGTTTAATTTGGTTATTAACTGCGGAATTTTATATGGTATTGCATATTTCATCCCACAATACACACTAACAGAGCCTTTGAGTGCATTTATAGCATCAATAATCATCGCAATTGCGTATTGTATTTTGCGAAAAATCTAGTGTAATATCCACTATAAGGATGTTTTTTAGTCAAAAAAAGTGTTAAAATTCGTTAAAATACTTGCACGAACCAAAATTTTTTATATAATGAAAGAGTACACAAGAAGAAGGAGTTTTATTATGAACAAAGAAGAATTAGTACAAGAAATTTCTAAAAAAGCTAACGTTACACAAAAAGAAGCAGCTGAAGTATTATCTTCATTAGTAGATACAATTCAAAAAACAGTTGCTAAAGGTAAAAAAGTTACTTTAGTAGGTTTCGGTACATTCGAACCACGTAAAAGAGCTGCTAGAACTGGCAGAAACCCACAAACTGGTAAAGAATTAAAAATTCCTGCAAAAACAGTTCCTGCATTCTCAGCTGGTAAAAAATTCAAAACTATCGTTAACGGCAAATAATTATAGCCTAGCGTAGGAATAAGCTTTGAGCCTCTATCATCAGATATAGGCTCTTTTTTAAATAATTAAATAAATTAAGAAGCGGTCGTGATGACCGCTTTTAAAATTTTCCTATCCTTTTTCCTTACTTTTTTAATTCTTTTCTCTTATTTCCTATTGATTATCCAACAACTTTTGATACGAAGTTTACAACTTCAAAGAACGAATCTTTTACAAATTCTTTTGCCAATGTACTTACTGGTCTATTTTCAATACAATCAAACACAAAGTAAATTGGGTCTTGAGAATTGTTAAATCTCATTCTTCTATCTTTATTTTCTAAATATTTAAAGTCTTCAATAGATTTTCTTCTTGAAGCTCTTCTAGTCATTGTTCCAAATGCTTGTTGTGATGTAGCTAACATAATTTTCTCTCTCTTGTTATCTCTCTTATATATATAAAGTATATAAACCTCAAAAAATTGCCTTTTTGGAAACATAAATATTAAGAACTGTTAACATTATTTCGAAAGGCTTATATAATCTTCATTTTGGCATAAATTACGACCAATAGCCTTTTCTAATTCTGCCTTTGCTATATTGTACTCGTAAATTGATGAATAATAAGTTAATTGAGCATTTTCGTAAGTAACCTCTGCATCTTTTACTTCTGATGGAGCGCCTACGCCAACACCATACATTTTAAAAGATAAGTTAAAATTTTCATTAGCTTGTTTTTGTTGTAATTTCGCGACTGGTAATTGGTTTTTCTTTTCAAGGAGTTTAAGATATGCTTTTTGCAACTCTAAATATATGTCATATTGAGTCTTTTTGGCGTTAGCAAGTTCTTTACTATACAACGCTTTGGCTTCTTTTATTTCATTTTTCACAAGCATCATATTCACAGCAGGAAAAGTTAAATAACCGCCTATATTAAAACCATAATTAGAATTCCAAGTTCTACCCCCTCGCTGGTATTGACCTTCTAACGAAATTGTTGGAAAATAAGATTTTTTAGCAAGTTTTATAGTCTGATTCATTTGTTCAACTTTAATCTCTGCCTGCTTAAGCTCTGGTCTTGATTCTCTTGCAAATTTAACCATATCCTCAAATGATAAGTCTAAAGGTTTATATTCAAGCCTTTCAGATATAACATAATTTTTCAAATATGGTAAACCCATTGCATAATTCAAGTTTGCAAGAGCAATATTTACGGAATTTTCTGCTTGTATAAGTCGTAATTTAGCATTACTTAAATTTGTTTCTGCAATAGTAACATCTACTTTTGGACTTTTTCCTGTTATGTAGTACGCTTTAGCCTGTTTATAAAACAATGAAAATTTATTAACCGCATCAAGTGCGACTTTTCTATTTTCATATGCATATAAAACAGTAAAATATGATGACTTTGTTTGAAAAATCACATCATTCACAGTGGCTTCAAACGCTTTTTTTAAATTTTCATAATCAAGTTTCCTTATAGTTGCTTGATTTTGTGTAACCCCAAAGTCATATAACATTTGTTGTAATGAAATCTGACCAAGCAAATAATAATTAAACTCTAAATTCCTACCCAAAGCATCTGACAATTGAAGTTGACGTAATCTTGTGTATCCAGTTTGCCATGATAACGTTGGAAAATAATTCGCCCAAACTTGTTTTATTCTGGCATCCGAAGCTAAAATATCATCGAACGCACTGCTTATTCTCGGATTATTACCGAGTGCTAAATATATACAAGAATTCAAGTCTAAACTAACGTTTTTATCTACCGAACCAGAAATAATAATTTTTGAATCTGTATTTGTATTAGGCAAAACATCGCTGCTTTTTGGATACTCAAGTTCATCAATAACCTTACCAAAGACCGTTAACGCAGACAATTGAGCAAAATAAACATACAAAAACATAAAAATTACCATTAAACGGCACAATATGTTTTTCTTCAAGTGTAAATCTCCAAATTTACTTTATACAAGCTCAGATTTAATATAAGTAATAATTTTAGCTAGTGCATTTGCTCTATGAGAAATTGTATTTTTCAAATCTTCTGACATTTCTGCCATTGTAACCCCATAACCATCAACCAAAAATACTGGGTCATATCCAAATCCGTTAGTACCAGATTGTTCTGTCGCAATTTCGCCATAACATTCGCCAATTTCTTTATCTAATATATTACCGAACTCATCAACTAATGTCATAGCACAAACAAATTTTGCCTTTCTATTAGCCACATCGGTAAGATTACCTAAAAGTTTATCAATGCGTGCTTGTGGTGTTTCAGCATAACGAGCAGAATGAATTCCTGGCTCTCCATTTAAGGCTTCAACACATAAGCCAGAATCATCAGCCAAGGCAATACACTTAGAAAGTAATGCAGCTTCTTTTGCTTTAATAAAAGAATTTTCTTCAAAAGTTGAGCCAGTTTCATCTGGGTCAAATCCAACTGGAGGTAGAATAAATTCTATACCAGAACCTCTAGAAATTTCATTAATTTCCTGTAATTTATGAGGATTTCCTGTTGCAAAAACTATTTTAATACTGACGTTACTTTCCATATCTTCTTTGCCTTCTCCCAAATTCTTGTATCGATTTAGCTAACAAGTCCTTGCCAAATTCTGGCCAAAATTCAGATTCAATAATAATCTCAGAATATGCAATCTGCCATAACAAATAATTAGAAATTCGTTGTTCACCACCAGTTCGAACTAACATGTCTGGATCTGGCACACCAGCAGTGTATAAGTGTTTTGAAATCACATCAGGTGTAACATCTTCAGCCTTTATTCCAGATGCTACAATATTTTTAACCGCTTTAGTCAACTCATCTCTAGCTCCATAGTTTAAAGCAATTTGAAGAACAACACCTGTATTGTTTTTTGTTGTATTAATAGCATTTTCTAATATTTTTTGTAATTTTTCAGAAAATCTAGATAAATCACCAATAAATCGAATTTGTACACCTTCATTATGCATTTCAGCAAGCTCGTTTGTTAGGGTTATGGCAACAAGTTCCATTAAATAATCAACTTCATCTTGTTTTCTATTCCAATTTTCAGTAGAAAACGCATAGACAGTAAGATACTTAACTCCAAAATCATTGCAAGCTCTAAGAGTATTTTTAAGCGCATCAACACCTTTTTTATGTCCAACCATAGTCGGAAGATTACGTTCTTTTGCCCAACGTCTGTTACCATCCATAATAATTGCAATATGTTTTAAATCTGTATCTTTAACTATTTTTGATATCTCTTTATCCATAACTTATCCTATACAATAGCTCCATGTGAAGCGTCTTGAACGTTTTTCGCATATTTTGCCAAATAACCTGATTTACATTTCAATTCAAACGGTTTTAATTCTGATTTGCGTTTTACTAATTCTTCATCTGAAACCAAAATATTTATAGAACGAGTGTTAATATCTATTCTGATTTTATCCCCATCTTTAATTAATGCGATAGGGCCGCCATTTGCAGCTTCTGGACAAACGTGCCCGATACAAATACCTCTTGTACCGCCTGAAAATCTACCATCAGTAATCAGCGCACAAGTTGTACCCAATCCTTTACCTACAAGTAAGGATGTTGGAGCAAGCATTTCTCTCATTCCTGGACCACCTTTTGGACCTTCGTAGCGAATAATAATTATATCACCAGCTTTAATTTTATCTTCTTCTAAAGCTGTCATAGCTTCTTCTTCAGAATCAAAAGTTTTAGCTACGCCCTCAAACTCATAACACGATTCATCAATACCAGAAATTTTTGTAACACAACCATCTGGAGCCAAATTGCCATATAAAATTCCCAAACCAGGTTTTGTTGTAAATGGTTCATCGTATGGGTGAATTAAATCGGTATTAACATACGCATCTTTTACAATTTTAGAAATACTATAACCACACACAGTTTGCCTATCTACAATCCCCACATTTGCATCAACTAAAGTTTTCATTAGAGCAGGAACGCCACCCGCTTTGTGAAAATCTGACATTGTAGGCACTGCAGCTGGATCTAATTTAACTACCTGATGAATTTTATGACTTAATTCTTCAAAATCATTCAACGTAACATCAATTTCACCAGCATTTGCAAGGGCTAAGATATGCAAAAATGAATTTGTCGAACCTCCCATTGCCAAATCAGCTATAATAGCATTTCTTAGAGTATCCTTATCAATAATATCAAGCGGTTTGATATCATTTTTAACAAGTTCAACAATTTGCATCCCGCTATCAAAAGCAATTCTGCGTTTTTTAGAAGATACTGCAGCTGAGGTTGCACATAATGGCAAACTCATCCCCATAACTTCAGCCAGACAAGCCATTGTATTTGCGGTGTACATACCTTGGCAAGAACCAGCAGATGGACAAGATTCTTCTTCTAATTCTAGAAGTCTTTTCTCATCAATGACACCACTTCTGAATTTTCCTACGGCTTCAAATGATCCTTTAATCATTGTAAGTTTCTCACAACGACTTTCACCATCTAACATTGGACCAGCTGTTACAATAATCGTTGGAACGTTAATTCTAAGGGCTGCTATAAGCATTCCTGGAGTAATTTTATCACAATTTGATAACAACACTAATCCATCAAGTTGATGTGCCTCACAAACGCTTTCAACACAGTCTGCTATCAAATCTCTTGATGGAAGTGAATATCTCATTCCACAATGTCCCATTGAAATACCATCACATACCGCAGGCACACCAAAGATAAAAGATTGTCCGCCAGCAGAATGAATACCTTTTTCAATTTGACGTTCTAAATCTCTCATTCCAATATGACCTGGAACCAGATCTGAAAAAGAACTTGCAATACCAATAAAAGGTCTGTCCATTGCCTTTTTACTCACACCAGTTGCCATTAAAAGCCCTCTATGCGGTGTTCTTGCGATCCCTTTTTTGATATTATCACTTCTCATAATTTTCTCCTTAGGTTAATACTTAACCTCAACAATATTAAATTCATCATCCCACTCAATTTCACCACGAGAATCAATTCCATGGTAATCATAAGAATTTGAAATATGTTGTTTATTAAATAAATCTTTTTTAGCTAAAACTTTCACAATATCAGGCAAAAGCATTGTACTACCTGCTAGTGTCCCCTCTTTTGAAGTTGCTTTAACTCCGTCAAAATAAATTTTTTTCCCTGCAAAGTCAAACTCTTTTAAATCGCTATGGGTACAAGGCAAACAATCTGAAACAAGCAAAATTTTATTCATTTGTTTAACTTTAAATAAAAGTTTCAAAGCATCATCACAAACATGTACCCCATCAGCAATAACTTCAGTAAACAAATCATCTTTAATTAAAGCTGAAGTAACAGTTGAAGCATGTCTATGAGTGAAACCATCCATAGCATTAAACGTATGAGTAGCACCATCACAAAGTGATAAATCTGTCCCCACACAATGCCCTGCTTGGACCTTAATCCCTTTTGAACGCAAATAATTAAGCAAGTCCACATCAGCCAATTCTGGCGCCAAAGTAACTATTTTGATAAAATCATCTTCAACTTTTGAAAAATTTTCACGATTTGGACTTAAAAACCAATCTGAATTATGAATACCCTTTTTCTCAGGATTAAGAAATAAACCTTCTAAATGTATCCCGCAAATCTTTGCCATATCAGCGGTCTGACGAGAGGCAGCTTCTTTTATAACTTTTATTTGACGAACAGTATTTTCAACACTATCAGTAACAAGTGTTGGAAAAATAAAGCCAACACCTTCTTTTAAAATCTTATGAGAAAGCTCCAGAACATCATCCACAGATGCGGTATTAAAATCTACCCCATAACATCCATGAAAATGCTGTTCAATAAAAAGTTTAGTTTTCAATTTTACTTACCTCTAAATTACGCTTCCTGCAAAGACTTTTCTTGCTTGTTCTCTATCGTCAAAATGAATTGTTTTATCTTTTAAAATTTGGTAATCTTCGTGTCCCTTACCTGCAATAACTACTACATCATTATTATCAGAAATTGATTTTAAAAGTGCGATAGCTTCACCCCTATCTGGTTCAACAGTAACTTTTTCAGGATCAACTGATTGAAGACCTGCAATAATATCTGTAATAATTTGTTGTGGGTCTTCTGAGCGAGGATTGTCACTTGTGATAACAATTTTATCAGCCAAACGTTGAGCGATTGCACCCATTTTAGGGCGTTTTGTAGCATCTCTGTCACCACCACAACCAAATACACAAATTAATTTTCCACCAGCTGGAGTAATTTCTCTAGCAGATTTCAAAACATTTTCTAAGCCATCTGGAGTGTGTGCATAGTCAACAATTACAAGAGGCTTTTTATTAACCACCTCAAATCTTCCTGCAACACCATGAACATTTTGTAATGCTTTTAGGGCAATTTTTATATCAATATTCATTGCAATAGAAGAAGTTATAGCTGCTAAAACGTTATAAACACTAAACATTCCGTTCATATGTAAATTTACATCATATTCTGCATCTTTCAATACTAGCTTGAATTCAGCACCATTTAGAGAGAACTTAATATCTTTTGCCATAACATCAGCATCATTTTTTACACCATAAGTTAATTTTCTAACACCTTCAGGAACAACTGCCAAAAATTTATCGGCATATTCGTCATCAGCATTAATAACTGCAAAATCATCTTCAGTTAAGCGTTCAAACAATAACGCTTTAGCCTTAAAATAATTTTCCATTGTAATATGGTAATCCAAGTGATCTTGAGTTAAATTAGTCAAAATAGCGCCATTATAACGACAACCCCCAACTCTATTTTGTTCTAAAGAGTGAGAACTTACCTCCATAACTACATTATCAATTTTTTCAACATCTTTTATCATACGTAATGTTGCTTGCAATTCTGGTGCTTGAGGAGTTGTGTGTTTTGCATCACGATACTCGCCTGTTGAAGATAATTTATAGCCTAATGTACCAATAAGCGCACATTTTTCTTGATTTTCTTCAAATATTTTTTGAATTAAGTGAGTTACAGTAGTTTTTCCATTTGTCCCTGTAATACCAATCAAATTTAAACCTAAAGATGGTCTAGAATAAAATCTATCAGCAATATCTGCAATTTTATGACGAGTTGAATCAACTTGAACTTGCGGAACCTTGATATTATCCAAAGGTCTTTCTACCAACAATGCAGCTGCACCATTATCAATAGCCATTTGTGCATATTCGTGCCCGTCGGTATGTTCACCTACTAAGCAAATAAAAATATCACCTTGTTTAGTAGTCTTTGAATTATATGAAATTCCAGTAATTTCAACACGTTTAAAATTTATAAGATCATCATATTTTAAATATTCAATCAACTCATCTAATCTCATTTTTATCTCCCTTTTATTATATTTTTAGAATTATTTGTAACTTTGTCTGGTTTTAAATCCAGAATTCTTGCACATTGCTCCGCAACTTCTTTAAACACTGGACCTGCAACAGTATTACCCCAAACTGGACCTTTTTTAGCACTATCAACAACAACATAAATCAAAACCTGAGGATCACTTGCGGGGAAGTAACCAATTGTTGATGTAATCAAAGCTCCAGAATACCCTCTGCCATTTTCTAAAGGTTTTCTTGAAGTACCAGTCTTAGCGGCAATGTTATACTTATCCATTTTAATAACAGATTTACCATTATTAACACTTTTCACAAGTAATTTAGTAATAGTTTTAGCAGTTTCAGGACTGATAGTTTCAATGCGTTTAACCTTTTCAGCTTCTTCTTCTGGCGAATACTTAATAACGTGTGGAGTAACCCTTACCCCATCATTTGCCAAAGCAGAAACAGCTGAAACCATTTGCATAATAGAAACAGAAGTTCCATAACCATATGACATAGTCATATGCAAACCTTTATCCCAATATTTAGGATGAGAAAGTAACCCAGAAGATTCACCAGGTAAATCAATTCCAGATTTTTCACCAAACCCAAAGCGTTTTAACATATCATAAAACTCTTTGTGAGTCATAAGATATCCAACATTAACTGAACCAATATTACTTGAATGTTCAAACAAATAAACTAAGTCTATTTTCCCTGGAGCACCTTTTTCTCTATAATCATAGTTTTCGATAGTATACCCACCGAATTTTAATCTTCCAGAATCTTCAATTATTGATTTTTCGTTAATCTTACCAAGTTCCATTGCACTTGTAACTGTAACAGTTTTAAAGGTTGAACCTGGAGGATAAACATCAGTAAGTGTCCAGTTTTTAATTTGCGTATTAGATGCTTTGTTAAATTTATTAGGGTCATATGTAGGATAAACGGCATATCCTAAAATTTCTCCATTTCTAGGGTTCATAACAATTACAGCACCTCTTAATGCTTCTTTTTCTTGAATCATCTTATGAAGTTCTTTTTCGCATACGTGCTGAATTGCTGCATCAATTGTTAATGTTATATCCTGACCTTTTGGATTTTGAGTAGGACCAACAGGATCAGTTGGTATTTTGTATATAATTTTACCATCTCGAGTTTTTTCATATGTTGCTTTAACTGCGTGTTCTAATTTGTCTTTAGCCGTTAATTCAACACCATTTGAAACTCCTGCATCAAAATTATAAAATCCTAATACGTGAGAAGCAAAAACACCTTGAGGATATTCTCTGGTATTTTTCTTATCTAAACTTATTGAGCGGAAACCATTTTGATTAATAACTTTCATAATAGCTTTTGCAGTATCTCTGTCAACATCTTTTTTAATAGCAATTACAGGAATTTTTGTATTTGAAAGTTTTTGATACAAAGTCGCTTCTGGAATTTTTAAAATTGGAGCAAACAATTTTGCAATCTTACGAGGAGTTTCCTTTTTAGAATAATCAACAGGTCTAGCGTAGATGTTATAGTAAATTCTATCTGTGGCTAATTTTATACCATGTCTGTCGTAAATATCTCCACGAACAGCAAAATCATTACTCGCACGTTGCATTCTGCCACGTTCTCTGTAATTTTTTGGATCAAAAATTTGAAGAATAAACAAATGCAAAACAAGTAAAAAAACGGCAATACAATACAAAATATCTAACCAATTTGCCACTTTATTACAATACTTAGCGTTCGAAACACTAGATTTTTTCTTCAATTCTTCTCTTCGCATTTTCTATCCCTTAATAGCTTTATTTTAGCACAATGGGGCATAAAAATCACAATTATTAACTAATTTAACGAAATTATAATTTTCGTAAAAATGTTGTATATTGTTGACATGAATAAATTACATTATTTAGTTTTAGGACTTGCATTATCAATAACATCAGCCAATGCTGCAAATATTGTTTATCCAAAAACAAAATCTGCAACAATAACTTCTCCTACAACATTTTTTATTGGTAACGAAAAACCAAAAACTAACTTAAAAATAAATGGAGAAGTTGTTGATATACATAAATCTGGCGGCTTTTATCATCCAGTAGAGCTTAATTTCGGGGAAAATATTTTTGAAATAACTAATTCTACCGAAACACAAATTTATAAAATAATTAGACCAAATATTCAAAATACGCCTAAAGCATACAAGCCAATAAACTATCAAAAACCAATAATAGTTGAAACATCAGAGGATTTATCACCACTTAGAGCAACTCCTTATGCTAGTGGATTAAACAGATTACAAAGTCTTCAAAAAGGAATTCCTTTTACTGTCGTTGGCGAATTTGCAGAATTTTATAAAGTACAACTTGCTCGAGATGATTACGCTTGGATAGCAAAAAGCAAGGTGAAGAAATCCACTTTACAGTATAATCCACAAGTCAAAATTTTAGATAAATACTATACCGATAATGAATTCGAACAAGTTTTTACCTTCGAGTTAAATAGAAAAACACCATTTACATTTGATCCTGTAACAATTTACGAAACAAATGAAAAAATGGATAAATTTCATGAACGAATAAAAAACTATCAACTCACTATCTTTAACGTTGAAGGTTTTCCAGAAGGGAAATTTGAATTTATCATAGATAAAACAACTGCCCCTTTTGGGTATAAAACATATTACAAAAATAACAATCTAATAATCAAAATCAAAAAAGTTCCAACCATCAATAAAAAATCTCCACTAAAGGGGATAAAAATTATGATAGACGCAGGACATGGAGGTTATGAAAGTGGTGCAGTTGGATGTCTTGGTAACAAAGAAAAAGACACTAACTTAGAATTTGCCAATAAACTAAAAAATCATCTACAAAAAGCTGGAGCTATTGTTATTATGTCACGAGTTGGGGATACTCCATTAGGGCTTTCAGAAAGAGTTTTAGCTGCACAACAGAATAATGTTGACATATTTTTAAGCATACATAACAACGCATTACCTGATTCTGCGGCAAAATCTAATAGACTAGGCTCGTCAACTTATTATTATAATCTGCACTCTCATGAACTTGCTGAAAACATTCAAGAAAAACTTGTAAATGAGCTTGGAATGAATAATGATAAAGTAAGAAGAGAAAGTTTTGCTGTGATAAGAAATCCACAAACTATTGCAGTTTTAATTGAAGTGGGGTATGTTATAAAACCAGAGGACAATGCAAAACTTGTAAATCCAAAATTTCAAGAAAAAGCAGCCATTGCCATTATGCACGGATTGGAGAACTACTTAAATGAGTTATAATAACAAAAAACTAGGAGCTTTTATTGTACCAACAGGTATTGGAGCTTCCATTGGAGGATATGCAGGCGATGCTGGAGCATATGCAAGAAAGTTTGCTGAAAAAACTCAACTAATAGTTAATCCAAATGTTGTTAATGCTGGTGGTTTTTCTGCTATAACAAGCAATATGTTTTACACTGAAGGCTACACTCTAGATTCTTTATTTAAAGGCGAAATCAATTTAATACCTTCTAAAAAAAATAAAATTGGAATAATTTATGACAAAGCAATACCACAAGATGTTTTAAACATACATATAAACACTCAAAATGCCGTAAAATGCGTCTATGGGATAGATATCATCGCTTATGAAATAACAGAAAATGACGTCGGAGTCGAATTTTACCTAACTGAAGATGGTATATCAGTTGGGAGGGTAAATAACATTGAAACTATTGGCAATGCTTGTGAAAAATTATTAGAACGAGGATGTGATGCTATCGCCATTGTGTGTTTATTTGATGATGCAGAAGACACAAATTTGAATTATGCAAATGGACAAGGGGCAGATCCTGTTGGTGGCGTAGAGGCAATAATTTCACACCACATATCAAAACATTACAAAGTACCTTGCGCCCATTCTCCTGCATTTATAGATTATACAATTCATTCTAAAATTGTCAGTCCAAAATCAGCTTCGGAATATATTACTCCAACATTTCTACCTTGTATCCTATTAGGGCTTTCTCAAGCTCCTAAAATCTCAACAGATTTATCACTAGGATTGAATGTCACTGATGTTGACTTTCTAATAATGCCTCATAATTCACTTGGAGCAATTCCAGTATTGGAGGCTACAAAAAGAAACATACCAATTTATGCAATCAAAGAGAATTCGACAGAACTAAGTGTTACTAAAGAAAAATTAAGCCTCAAAAATATCATCGAAATAGACACTTACGACAATGCTTTAAACAAAATTCTAGAAAGTTAGCAATTGAGGAAGTTCTTTTACTTCATAAAACATTTTCGCAGATGATTTGAACAATTCTGGATTTGAACTAACATAAAATTCTTCAGCTGGACTATCATCAGTAGAAAGTAAACTATTTGCAGCTAAATCTGATTTAATAAAGTTTGCAAAATCAACCGCTGGGTCAATAAAGATATTTTCTGAAGCAAATTGAGATAACACACCAGTTAGAAATGGATAATGAGTACAACCTAAAACAATTTTATCAGGATTATGTTGTAACATTTTCTCTAAATCTTCTCTAATAATTTGTTGATTTTCAGCAAAACCCATTGAGTTTTCTTCAACAAAATGAACCCAATTTGGACAATATTGACCAACAACCTTCATATTTTTGTTATATTTTGCAATTTCATTTTGATATGCGTTTGACTCAATAGTTGCACGAGTTGCAAATATTCCCAAAGTTCTAACATCTAGGTCTGCTAAAATTTTAGAAACAGATTGAACAATGGGGTAAAGCTTGAAATTATACTTATCTTTTACATCTTCGTAAATTACCGAAGAAGTAGTATTACAAGCCATAACAACAGCTTTTACACCTTTAGATTCAAAGAATTTAAAGATATTATCTGAATATTCTAACAACTGTTCTTTTGTTTTTTCACCATATGGCATATGAAGAGTATCACCATAGTACAAAAAGTTTTCATTAGGCAAAATCGCTTTTACCTTATTTAAAACAGTCAACCCACCAATTCCAGAGTCAAAAAAAGCAATTGGAGCATTATTATCAATATTGTTTAAAGTAGTCATCTATACCCTCAACTATTGCCTTTGCAGTCGCCTGCTTACGGAAATCCGTAATCAATTGTACTCTCTCTATTGGATTAGACATAAACCCTATTTCTAAAAGAATAGCGGGAGCCGTTGTGTGATTTATAACATAAAATTTAGATTTAAACAAGCCACGATTATTTGCTTGAACGTGATTAAGCATTGATGCGTGAACAGTTTTTGCTAATATCAAACTATTATCTTTATAATAGTGAGTTTCCAAACCATTTGGAGCATCTGAATTACTAGAATTTACGTGAATACTCACAAACATATCAGGAACAAGATTTTCGCTGATTTCAACACGCTCTTGAAGTGATAAAGTTTCATCAATTTCACGTGTCATAAATACCTCATAACCCTTTTTCTCTAGCAAATCTCTCACTCGTTTTGAAACATCCAGAGTAATATCTTTTTCACTAATATCACCACGAATTGCACCATGATCGCCACCACCATGTCCTGGGTCGATTACAACAAAGCGTTTATTTACATCTCTAGAAAGCATTGATGATGGCATGATAATTCCAGAAGATTCTTTTTCTGCAGCAGGTAAATCCGCAGTATTAGAACGTATTTTTATGCGGATAGTTTTTGCATCTACGCCAGTATGAACATCTAAAATATCATCTGATTTTAGTGGAATAGTAACCTTTAGCCCGCCGTTTTTGAGGTTTGAAATTTTAGACCCTTCAAATAAAAATGTAGATTTAAGGTTTAAATCTGGGCTTCTGTCAGCATTTAGCAGTAAAAGCTCAATATTTTTTTGATTTCTATCTAGTGCATAAATTACAGGTTTCGAAAATACCATTTTTACAGAATGGGTTTTAGAGTCATTAATCTCATCATTGACAGAATATAAAGTAGTTTTTGCAGGATATAAGGCTTGATAAGTGGTTGATTTCCTATCAATAAAAGCTATTCGTTGAGAATCTGGATAAATTATAGGAATATAATTATTTGCATTATTACTTGTAATTACAATCCTTGCAGTTTCTCGTTCAAATTGTCCAATTTTTATCGTTTCGACATCATTTAAAGGAATTTCTTTATTCCTCAAAACTGGATTTACAGTAGCATTAGGAATATCATACACAAGTCTTGTTGGGCTTGATAATACGAGAGGCTTAGTTAAAGTCAAAGCTCCACTACCAGTAATATGAATAGAGTTAGTTTTAACCTCAACATTATCAACATAATAACGGGTAGACATAACTAAATCTTTTTTGTTCAAAATGTAATCAACTTCCTCATCTCCAACATTAAATGCTGAATTTATTTGACTCATTAAGTTATTTTTAACAACTTTAACTGGTATTTGTATTGAAACTGACTCATACAGTTTATTTATATTATTTGAAATATCCGTATAAACTTGCTGAAAATAATAACTTTGAACGGAAGGATGTTTAAAACGCACAAAAAGAGTGCTATTCACTTTTCTTAGCTGAATAGTTTTAGGATTAAAGTCATCGTTATATCGAATTACAACCCTTACAATATTCGGATCAGTTGAAAATTGTTTAACGGCAATTTGACTAATTTCTGGAGAGTTTATCACTAAATCTTGTTGAGGACACCTCAATACTGCTGATTCCAAGTCAAAATAGGCTTTATTTTCTTCTGAATCGATAGTAATTTTAGGCGGATTAGCAAATTTAAAATCCTCAATATCAAAGCTATTTATAGATAAAAAAGCCGATGAATTGTCATAAGTAATTGAGTTAATATTCAAGTCTGCAGCAAAAACACTTGATGCAAAGCATAGGATAAATGCAAAAATATATAAAAACTTTGTAATAAAACTCTTCATAGTTAAATTATATAACTATTTAGAGATTAAGCAAAAATGTTAAAGGTTTATAATATTTTCTTTGCCTAAAATGTAAGCGACATGCGTCCTATTTTTAGCACCAAGATGAGCAATAATAGAACTAACATAAGCTTTTACTGTATGTTGACTAAGAAATAGGAGTTTACCAATTTCGATATTGTTTTTACCTTCGACAAGATAACGGCAAATATCTTTTTCACGTTCAGTTAATTTCATTTTAAGTGTCCATTTTAGAGTTACAACTTAATATTATAATATCATTTTAGCATATTCTTAATAATAATTCCAGTTTTAAATTATTTTTGTAAATTTACTTGAAATATTTTTATGTTTTTAATAAGATTAACTAGCAACCCAAATATGCGCTCGTAGCTCAGCTGGATAGAGCGTTTGGCTACGAACCAAAAGGTCGGGGGTTCGAATCCCTCCGAGCGTAAATAAAAGGACTTCTTCGGAAGTCTTTTTTTATGAGGGATGAGAACCCACTGAGCGATAGCTTTGTCTGGGATTTGAGCGACGAGTGAGCAGAGAGCGATGCCATAAACATATTTTTGCAATAAATATCAAAAACTACTCGTTAAATATAATAATATCGTGAATAATTTCGTTATAAGTTGTATCGACTATAACATCAAATGGAGGATTATCCTCTTTTGTTGAATCAGCACGTTCAAAAGTATCCTCTTTATCTTTCAATCTATCAATATCCAAAGTATCTGGAGTACAAGCATTTGTTCCAGAGATTATTGACATTGCCAACAACATAGCAGGCACGGATAAGTTAGATTTTGGATTATGATGAATATGCTCATTTCTATTGTTCTTTGCAGTGAATTTAGGATAACTTATATAATTATTTGAATTAACTGATAAAACTCTCATTTTTTAACCTCTTTTGCAAGTTAATTATACCACACAAGAATTTGAATTAATAGTTTGTTACAAAAGTAATAAATTTAGCACATTTTTACATTGAGTTGGTTTATAGCAAATGGTAGTGTGATGAATAATTTAACGTTAAATAAAATCTCAATATACAACCCTTATTTCTGTTCAAATGGACAGACTAATTTTAACGCTCAAGAAACAAGTAAATTCTGGCTAAGAGAGCAATCACAACAAACAAAAACCGATACAATAGAAACTACCAAAACCGCAGAACAACCAAATCAAATCGTATCAGAAAAACCTTTATTCAATAATTTTGAAGCAGATACGGCAACAAATGCAGCTGGAACCGCGGTATTTTTAAGACTTGCACAACGTGGCATTGAATGGCTTTCTGAAATATGCGCAGGAATTCTTATGAGAGGAAAAGAATTTGCATCAGAAGCTGACGTAAAAAAAGTTGCAAATGCAATGAAGTCAGAAAAAGGCTTGCAAGCTGATATCCACTATATTGACCACAGTAATAAAGATTTCTTAAAAAGAATGTTCCCAGGACTTGCAAAAAGTTTAGATACAGTTGCAAGTGGTGGTAATGCATTCTACACACACCAAGGCAACTTTGCAGTTGCACCTAAATCAAAACCATCACTAATTTTACACGAACTTGGACACGCAACAAATTTTGAAAAAAGCAAATTCTTCAGAGGTTTACAAAAACTAAGAGTTCTTGGTATGTACGCTCCAATGGTAATTGCATTTTTAAATGATTTTTCAGGTAAACGTAAAGACGGGAAACAAAGTTTTATTGAAAAATATGCAGGTATGATTGGTTTTTCAGCATTTTTACCAACAATTATCGAAGAAGGTGCCGCATCATGGCGTGGAATTCAAGCTGCTAAGAAAACACTTCCAAACGTTAAATTAGGTGCATTAAAACGTAATTATTTCTTTGCTTGGATGACATATGTTCTAGCAGGCGTAGGTGTAGGATTAGCCTCAAAACTTGCAATCACAGAAGTAAAGCAACCAAAAGAAAAAAGGACAAATAATGATTCTCAACAATAACACACAAAATAATACATTTACTGGCGCGTTTAGATTTAAGCCAAGCGAAATAAAAGCAAAACTAGAAGTACCTAACTTATTCACTCAAGGAAGACAAATTGGTACTGATATCCTTGAAAAAGGTGATCAAGTAATTATCGTAAGAGATAGTTATGACAAGCGAATAGGTAATTATATCCAAGAAAATGGAGTTAAAGAGGTTGAATATTATCCAACAATCAACACAAGACTTGGACTTGATTTTGAACGTCCTGAGGAAATAATTACAGTATTAAAAGATAAATCAACAAGAATGATAACAAATTTTGAAGAGATGTTTGAAGTTATTAGTAAGCAAAAAAGAGGTAAAAAGACCATAAAAGGACAAAATATCCCGAAAGCTCTAAGCGTTGAAAAAGAATTTGAAAGAGTTACAAAGGCGTTAAGATTAAATATTCAAAACCCTGAAATAAGAATCAAAGGTCAACATATGAGAATTTATGATAAAAACAGAAGAAGAACCCTTGATATTGTAGCTCATAGCGGAACCTATTACACATACCTAAGGTATGACAATATGAGCGCTGAATCTATCATGCGAACAATAAATGGTAAAGGTGAAACTATCAAAAATTTTGAAAAACCAGATGAAATTCATAAATTCTTGGCTGATTTAAGACGACTAATTAAAGAAAATGCTCAAAAATAATAAGAGCTTATTTATTCATCAGCCAAACCTAATTCAATTTTTAAATTTTCTTCAAAACCCCTGTTAAATCCTAGTTTCACTTTATCATCAGGGGTTAAATTATTATACATATTCTTTAATTTTGTATAAACAAATTCACTGGTTGGATAAACTTTTTTACCTTTCCAATGAGGATTAAAAAAAGTATTTAAAGCTAAAATATTTGGAGTTCTGTATTCACCAAACTCACAACCAATATAAAAACCATCTTTATTTATTGTATCAATAAGATCAATAAAGCTTTTCATAAAGATTGAACGTTCGTACATAACTGAAAATTCATGCTTTTTCATTGCCGTATCAAATTCATTTTGAGTTAGCCCTAACTTAGATAATTCTTTTTCCTTTTCCTCTCTTAACTCACTATCAGTTCTAAAGATAGGATTAGCCCAATAATCTGCACTAACAGGATAGCGCATATAATCAATACCATTGGATTTGCAAGCAGATTCTAAGCCAAAATAACCTACCAAATCTATCACAGTATGGACATTTGATTTTCTAAGTAGTTCCAAATACTGCAAATTTTTAGCTAAAGTTGAACCTCGATATGAATTTTGCCCTATTTTTTGCAAATTAGGAATAAATACATCATCTAACGACTCAGCGTATCTATTTGAGCGGCCCACTTCTTGACCATATGCAGGTAAAAACTGAGCATACATGTGAGCTCTAATTGCATCACGAATTTTTGCGTCATGACTAAAACATTCATCATCATCTTGAGTAAAATTATGAACCTGATTATCTTCATAAAGATCATCAAGCTTGAACCCAAAACTAAAAGAGACATTATTTATTTGAGTAGGTAGAATACGCATAATATAGGTAACGCAGCTAAAAAATTATTTTGCCATTTATCTGCGAAGTTTGTAGTAAATTTTAACTTTTGTAAACATTATTTGACAAAAGTCATAAAAAAATGTATTCTACTACATATGTAATACATAACTCTTTATCTTCTTCTTTTAGTTTAACTACTATGACAGACTAAACCCTCCTCACCCGAGGGTTTTCTATTTTATTGGAACAGATTTAGCCAAAAACTCTTTTTTGGACTTCTAGACCTGTTTTTGTAGTAGCTAATCCAGCTTGAGAACTTTCTTTAAGGGTTGGTGACATCATAGCACCAGTTTGTTCCATAGCATCTACCACTTCATCAAATGGAATTTTTGATTCTACACCCGCCAAAGCTAATTCAACCGCAGTAATAGCATGTACCGCTAAAAACGGATTACGTTTCACACAAGGTACTTCTACAAGCCCAGCAACTGGATCACAAGTCAAACCTAGAATATTCTTAAGCGCCAAAGCTGAAGCGTTAAGAATTTGATCAATTGTACCACCTCTTAACTGACAAACCGCAGCTGCTGCCATTGAAGAAGCCACTCCACATTCAGCCTGACAACCTGCCACCGCACCTGCTAAAGCAACTTTTGCTGCAACTATTCTACCAATTTCACCAGCAGTAATAAGTGCATCTAATTGAGCCTCAATAGAACAATCACAGTCTTCAGCAACAGATAACATCGCAGCAGGTAAAATTCCACAAGATCCAGCAGTTGGACAAGCAACAATTCTACCCATTCTGATATTTTCTTCACTTGTTGCAAGTGCATATTTTAAAATCTTTTCAAATGTTCCACCAAACAAAGCTGGATGCTTTTTAAAACGTTCTTGAATTCTAAAACAGTCTTGTCCACACATACCGCTCATTGAAAGCTCTTTTGAAACTAAACCAACTTGGATAGCTTCTTTCATCGCAAACAAACTACGATTTGCATGTGCTCTTACTTGTTCAATCTTTAAATCTGAATTTAAAGCCATATTTTCTTGAGCAACTTCATAAATTTCTTTTCCACGCTCAATACATTCATTTTTTAATTGTTCAAAAGTATTTATATTAGTTTCCATAATTAATTTTCCAATTTCTCAATATAACTTACAAAATAAACATTAGGAATTTCTTCAATCGTTGAAATAATTTCAGGAGTTAATTCCCCATCAACACTAATTACCATAGAGGCTTGCTTACCCTTTGCATTTCTATCACAGAAAAGGGAAGCAATATTTATATTGTGGTATTGCATAGTTGATGTAACTTGCGACAACATACCTGGCATATCCTTATACACAATCAATACAGTATTATATTTACCAGTTAATTTCACAGTAAAATCATTGATTTGTCTAATCGCAATTTCACCAGCTCCAACAGATTCTCCTGAGATAAACATTTGTGAATCTTCTCCAATAAATGTCATATCCACTGCGTTAGGATGATATTTAAAATTATCACAATATTCAAATTCATACTCAATAGATTTTGCAATATCAGAATTAAAAATATCCTTGATTTGTCTATCATCAACTTTCAACCCTAAAACCCCAGCTAACAAGCCTTTTTCAGTACCATGACCTTTACCAGTATGTGCGTAAGAATTATAAAGTTTAAAAATAACCTTTTTAGGAACATTTTTATAAATATTTCTTGCTAATAAACCAAGTCTAACAGCCCCTGCGGTATGTGAACTTGATGGACCAATCATAACTGGTGCTATCACATCGTATAACGTTGTTTTTTTCATTTAATAACCCTTATTTAAATTTTGTTCGATTCTTTGTCTTAATGCTTTCGCATCTTCGATATCTTTTAGTTTATCATTAACAAGCTCTTGTTGAGTTTTAATCTTTTGACTATCTGCAAAAGGATTAGCTCGCCCATATTTTGGATGAAAACACATAAAATAAATTGCCGTAATAACGACGATAACTAAAAGTAATTCAACCATCCCCACTGCTTTTTTCATATTATTTCAACCTATTTTTTGTAATAAACATTAAAATTGCTTCTTCTGTATCTCTAGGAGTTCGCAAAGAATCTTTACTTAACTTGTAGTCTTTAATCTGAGAAGCAACAAAAAATTTGTTATAAAGAGATAACCCCACAGAAATCAATATAGAAAAAACAACAACTCCCGCCATAGCAAGCGAAAATTTTGTTACCATTGTTTTCATTGCATCTTTAAGAGCTGGAGTTTGTTCAATTGCATAAGCAAACTCAGTAGTGCAAAAAAGCACTACTGAAATTGCTAATAATATTTTTTGAATAAATTTATTATTCACTTACTTCCTCTTTTGATTTTTTAGAAGTTTTTTTCGCTTTTGAAGCACCACGATTTGGGCGTTTTGCCTTTTTAGGAGCTTCTTCTTCAACTGGAACTTCAACAACTTCTGGTTGTGAAACTTCTTCTACAATAGGTTCAGTTGATTTTTTAGAAGTTGCTTTTCTTTTTCTAGACTTACCTTTAATTTTAGGCTCATCTACTGGAGTTTCAACTGGTTCAACCACAACTTCTTCTACCACTTCAACTGGAGATACTACTTCTTCAAGAACCTCTTGAACTTCTGCTTGACGATTTTTCTTATCAAATTTATTCTTTCTGTTTTTGTTACGTTTGTTGTTTTCTTTTCTTGCTACATCTTCTGATGCTACAACAGAAGGTTCTGTTTCAATTACAACCTTTTGTGGTTGCTCCTGAACTGGAAGTTGTTCTTGTTGTTGATTTTTATTATTGAATTTGTTGTTATTATTTTTCTTAAAGTTTCCAGTTGGAAGTTTTAATTTTGCAGCTTTAGCACGATATTCACCTTCAGCAGTAGGAGTTGCAAAATTAAATTCAACCATTGAATAACCACTGCCTTGACAGTGTGGACATTTTTTAGTGAAGATTTCAGAAAGTGATTGACCTTGACGATGACGAGTTAACTCAACAAGACCTAAATCTGAAAGCTGACCAACTTGAGGCTTAGCTTTGTCTGGTTCAAGCGCAATTTCTAATTCTTCCATCATAGCCAATTTATCAGCACGAGAAATCATATCGATAAAGTCGATGATAATCATACCGCCAATATTTCTCAAACGTAATTGACGAGCAATTTCGTGTACTGCTTCAATATTAGTTTTCAAGATAGTTTCATCTTGAGTAGCAGAACTTACGAACTTACCACTGTTAACATCAATTACTGTAAGAGCTTCTGTTTGTTGAATGAATAAATAACCACCAGATGGCATATTAACTTTAACATTCAACGCAGCTTTTATTTCTTTATGAATATCCATAGCAATCAGCAATGGCTCTGTACCTTTATACAATGTAACTTGGATACCTTTTGCCATATGCCAGTTTTGCAGGATGGTCTGAACTCTATTTAAAGCAAACGGAGTATCAACAATAATTTCAGTTACATCATCAGTACAAGCCTCACGAATAACTCTATATAACAAATCTTGATCACGATAAATTAGATTTGGAGGAGTTAAAGTTTCTGCTGAATTAATGATATTATTCCATTTTTCCAATAGAATTTCTAAATCTTCTTGAATATCTGCTTCAGATTGACCTTCAGCTTCTGTTCTGATAATTACACCAACACCAACTGGCTTAATTAAGTTTACGATTGATTTTAATCTTGCACGTTCCTTCGAGTTTTCAATTTTTTTACTTACACTAACACCAGGTTCATTTGGCATTAAAACTAAAAATCTACCAGGTAAGCTAATTTCTGTTGTAACTCTAGGACCTTTATGTCCAGTTGGTTCTTTTACAACTTGAACTATAAGTTTTTGTTTTGGTGAAAGTTTTTCTTTTAATGTACCTTTACCCATAACATCTTGAGCGTGCAAAAAGCCCATTTTGTCTGTACCAACGTTTACAAACGCTGCATCGATACTTGGGAGAATATTATCAACAGTTGCAAGGTAAACATCCCCTAATAAAACTTCGCCTCTGTGAATAAAAAAGTCAGTAACTTTTTTGTTTTCAAGAACTGCAGCAATGTTGTCCCTCTCAGCAATGATAATCTTCTTCTCAAAATTTTGATTTGAATTTCTGTTTCTCTCGTTCATAAGAATTCCTTTACTATAACTCATGTAAAGACTCTGTCAGGAATTTAACACGTGTAATATCAAACACTGCACCTGGTGCAATAACGTCCATCAAAACGTCAGCTCTAAGCGGTGGGATTTCAGTTCCTTGACCGGTCTTTAATACTATGAACAGACACTCGTCTTCAAAGCGATAAGCCCCGATAGACCTTTTAATATCTGTTTTTTTAACTAAACCTTTTTTGTTTTTCTTCTCGATATAAATTTCATCAGAAGATAAAACTTTTTCTGTATTATACACTATTTTTTCAAAATCGTAAAGGGGGTTATCCTTAACGCCTTTAAACAGTGATATTTTATATTCAGCCCAACATACAGTCTGTTCAATAGATGGTTCAGATCTATCAATTTGCTCAACTGAAATAACTTCAGATTCTTTAGGTAAAACTCTAATTAATTCATCTTTTAAATATTGTTCAGACACCTGTTCTAAAAGTTCGATATCTACAAGCTCAGTCGAACTTTCACAGAATAATGGTAAAGCTATACCCATTGAAATTTTCATCGTTGGATTATACCCACAAGAAAACGCAACATTTAAATCAGAACGAGAAACAGATTTAAAGAATGTATTTTGCCAATCTAAATGTGAAAAATACTTCAATGTACCTGTTTTGGTAAGTTTAACCCTATATCTAAAAATTTTCCTATCATTACTACCCGCAAATGCAGGATCAACAAACTCTGTTTTAACCATTTCCTGAGCCTTTTGAGAGGCTTTAAATGGCTTATCCATAACTTTACTCACACCAAAGTTTTGACACACACCACATCCCACACAGTGATGCTGACAAGTTGGAACAATATGAGGAGAATTTTCATCAATAGAATGAGCTTTTTTATATTCCTCAACAAACCAATCTTTATTTATACCAATATCAATAAAATCCCAAGGTAATGGTTTATCAAGCTCATATTGTCTTTGAGTAAGTGAATTTAGACTGATACCAAGTTCTTCTGCGGTTTCAAACCAAACTTTTTTATCAAAATACTCACCCCAAGCATCAAGATAACACCCTTTTTTATAAAGAGCTTCTACGTAATTACAAAGAGAAGCGTCTCCTCGAGTCATAACAGCTTCTAGCAAAGAAACCCATTTTTCATGGTAATTAACTTTTACACCCTTAATTGTCTTAACTTGATCCATCAAGTAGTGAATATGCTCTGTAACTTTATCCAAATCCATTTGAGGACACCACTGGAACGGAGTGAAAGGTTTTGGAACAAATATTGATAAGGTACAAGTTATATCCAAAGAATGTTTTAACTCTTTTTCTTTTTTTAGAAGTCTTGCACGATATCTAATACGGCGGAACAATTCAGCCATTTCATCCATATCTTGAAGAGTTTCAGTTGGAAGCCCACAGATAAAATAAAATTTCACTCTAGACCAACCATTTTCATAAAGAGTTAAAACCGCATCCATAATCTGTTCATCTGTAATATTTTTCTTAATTACGTCCCTCAAACGTTGACTACCAGCTTCTGGGGCAAGTGTCATTGTCGATTTTCTAACACTTTGAACAAGATTTGCTAACTCTAAATTAAAACCATCAATACGTTGACTTGGAAGAGATACTGAAATTTTTCTTTCATTAAAATCTACCGCCAATTCTTTTATAACTTCATTAATATTTGCATAATCATTTGAAGACAAAGACAATAGTGAATACTCATCATATCCCGTATTATTAACCAATTGTTTTGTTATAGAAATAATATCTTCAGCACTTCTTTCTCTAATAGGTAATGTAACGTGACCAGGTTGACAGAAACGACACATCCTGCCACAACCCCTGCGAATTTCAACAACCGCCCTATCTTGAATAGAAGATGAAAATGGAATCGGATAAGATTTTAAAGCCGTATCATAAGTAAGTTGTGCAATTCTCTTTCTTACTTTATCAACTCCACCATTTACCCCCCAACGACCAGAGTTTTCACCTTCACAAAGCGCCTTAATACGTTCTGTTCGAGGCAAACCTTTTGTGCGTTCTAAAATCTGACAAATTTCAATAATAGAATCCTCTCCATCTCCAATGATAAAAACATCAATAAATTCACTCATTGGAAGTGGGTTATAAGTACAAGGACCACCTGCAATAATAATTGGGTCATCATCTATCCTATCAGAATTCTTATAAGGAATACCAGACATTTCAAGCATTTTTAAAACTGTCGGATAAGCCATTTCATATTGCAAAGAAAAACCAACAACATCAAAATCTTTAATTTGACGTTTTGACTCTAACCCATATAAAATTTCTGGTTTAAAATCAGGCTCTGGAGCATAAACTCTATCACACATATAATCATTTTCACGATTAACAAGCTCGTAAAGTACTCTTACACCCAAATTTGAAATCCCAATTTCATATTTATCAGGAAACGCTAAAGCTACACGAACTTTAGCACTGTCAAAATCTTTATTATGGGATAAATACTCGCCACCTACATACTGATACGGCTTAAAACAATTAAATAAACTTTCGTGATACTTCTTAAAAAAACACATAATCCTTATCTCTTACGCTAAACCTTCGGGGAAATACTTTTCTATCTCAATAATCGTACCATCTAGTGTATTTTCCTCAAAAGATTTCATAAACTTAAATAACTCCGAGTTTGGTACATCATAACTATAAAGAACAACTTCACCATCAAGTTCTCGCATTACAGTAACCATATAATGACATTTTTCGGAATATTTTAATAAATTTTCTTTATTAAATCTATTTCCATTATCATCACGCTTTAACTTAACATAATTAAATCCAGCATAAAACTTAACTTTCTGTTGAACTTCAGGAGCAATACATTTGCTATTATGATTAGAAAATAAATTTATAACTTTCTCATCTACTTTTTTAGCCACAATAATCCCTCCATACAACATTAAACAACAGAAAACAAAAAAAGTCTAAATGTTAAGATTCTTTCTTTAATTCTTCTAAATAATCCAAAACTTTAAGAGCAGTTTCACGTCTTAACTCTTTTGGAGAAAGTCTTAGATATTCAATAGCGTGAGAAACCTTAATATTTTTGTCATACCAACGTCGCATAATATAGTTATACTGATCTTCAAGGCTCATTTGCTCTAACTCAACATCTTTTAACAAATCAATAATATAGTCAGCACATCTAACCTGAATTTCTTCAGTCGATTTTTCAAGTTCATTAATCGCTCTACTAACTGCCGCATCAGCATCATACCAACGTTTAAACATATTCATAGCAAAAAACCTCTCTAAACTTTTATTAAGAATATTAAACCAAATTTTTCACAAAAAGTAAATTGTTTTAAGAAAAAATACTTTATATAGATGTAGGTAAGGTTAAATTTTGGTGTAGAAATGATTTTTAATCACATGACAGGAATAGTACCAATAAACCCAGGCATTGTTGATATGTCAAATATCTATGGTTATGGCGACGGATATTTCCCAGAACGCCATGGCATGTTAGGTCGTCCAAATATGAGAGGGCAATTATTAGGAGATAAATTAGAATTAACATCTCGAAAAGAGAAAGATAAACGTGGCTGGAAAAAGGTATTAACTGCAACAGCCGCAGTAATTGGTGCAGTAGTTGGCTACAAGGTTCTAAAAGGACCTGTTAGTAAACTTTTCGGAGCTATTAAAAACTTATTCAAGAGAACTCCGACACCAACCCCATAATATGGATTTCTTGTAATAGTAGAAGTAGTGTGAATTAGGCAGGGTTTGAAAATCCTGCTTTTTTATGCTATATTATAGGAAATATTTAGGATTTAGATAGAGAAAAGGAGCATCAAATATGGCAAAAGAATGTAGTTTTGATATTGTATCTGAGTACAATAAGCAAGAACTTGTAAACGCAATTGATCAAGTTAAAAGAGAATTAACTTCAAGATTCGACCTTAAAAATTCAAATTCAGAAGTAGATTTAGAAGCTGACAAATCAGTAACTATCACAACAAACGATGAAATGAAATTAAAAAACATTGTTGATATTCTTCAATCAAAATTAGTAAAAAGAAACCTTAGCATTAAAATCCTAGACCCAAAACCAGTTGAAAATGCTCTAGGCGGAAACGTTAGACAAGTATTTGAACTAAAAAAAGGTTTAACCCAAGAATTAGCTAAGAAAATTGTGGCGGACATCAAAAACACAAAACTAAAAGTACAAGCATCAATTCAAGGCGATCAGGTAAGAGTTACAGGTAAAGACAAAGATGATTTACAAGCAGTAATCCAAGAATTACGTAAAAACGAAGATAAATACGATTATCCATTACAATTCACAAATTACAGATAAAAAGAAACCTGCCACTTGGCAGGTTCTTTTTTGGTTATTTTTTCAAATCAATTCTCAAAACTTCGTAAATATTCATCTTCTTAGCTTTGCCTCGAATTTGAACTTCACTAATTTTAATAACATCGGCAATATCTGCAATAGCTTCGTAAGTCGAACTACTTACAAGTAAATTAGTCTTATAAACTTTATTATAGCTTTCAATTCTTGATGCCAAATTTACAGTATCACCAATAACTGTATATTCCATACGAGTTTCAGAACCAATATTGCCAATAAATACCTCACCAGTATTTATACCAACTCCAATTTCAATCTTAGGCTTACCTTCGTATAACCACTTTTCACGCAAATATTCAACTTTTTTAAGCATCTCATATGCACATTTAACTGCATTTTGAGGATGGTTAATATCTTGAATAGGTTCACCAAAAATCGCCATAACCGCATCACCAATAAATTTATTGATAACACCATTATATTTAGTAATAATAGGCTCCATCTCTGTAAAATATTCATTCAAAATCATTGAAACATCTTCAGCTGACATTTTTTCAGACATACTTGTAAACCCACGAATATCAGAGAATAAAACGGTTACAACAGCACGTTTACCACCTAATTTCAAATCATCAATATTGCTTACAACATTTTTCATAACATCTTGAGATAGATATTTACCCATCGCTTGTTTTATTTTTTCTTTATTACGATTTTCTGCGATAAACTTGTATGAATAACCAAAAATCAAAGTTACAAACTGAATAACAATTGGGTTAATAAAACTCATTAAGTAACCAGAGTATGCGCATAGCGCAACAAGTATAAAGTAAGCTATATCAATAAACGAAACCAAAAGCAATGACTTAATAAATCTGCATCTTAAAACAATAATAAATGTTATCAAAGACAAAATAAATGTTAATAAGAATTGAGCAAAAATATTCACATTACGTAAAAAGTAATTCCCAGCGATATTACCATAAGTTGTAGCTTGAATATCAACCCCAGGGTGTCTATTATAAATTGGAGTTTTAAACACATCGGCAGAAGCTCCATTTACGTTAATACCAATAAATACAACCTTATTATTAAATTCTTCTGGACTAAATTCTAATTCACTAATTTTTCCAGCTTTCAATTTCCGATATGATTCTATAATCTTATAGGCAGGCAAGTTGTTGTGCGCACTATGAGTATCAATATACTTGTCTCCAACTTTTATAATTCTATTCATATAAAAACGAATATCAGACTGTACAACACCATTAGTAATTAGCTTATTAGGAATTTTTAGACCTGTCTTTGGTACATAGATATAAAAATCATTAATCTCAACTTCATTTGTATTATTTTCATACAAATACATTTTTAACGGCAATGATGGATAATAAGCATCCCCAATTTTTACAATATTAGAAGCCGCAAAAACCTTGTCAGTAATTCCATCTCGTTCAATACGTACAGATGCAAAATTTTTCGCATTATCATAATAAACTGGATTAACATCAAAAATTTGATTATATACCCCAGGATATGATATTACAGACTTTTTAACATCTAGAGCATGCTTACCCTTAAATTCTTTCATTAAAGATATATCTTTTTCAGTTAAGTTTTCAGAACTTGGCAAGAAACTAACGACAAGATTATCCATCTTATTCAACTGGTTTACAAAATCAACATCCGCCTTGCGCATCGGATTATATTCAGGCAAGAAAATATCCAACCCAATAACACGAGGTTTAGCATAAGTTGTAAAATAATCTAAAATTTCAGTGTACATATGCAAAGGTAATGGATAAGGATAATCGGGATTAGACTCATCCACAACAATTTCCACAATTTCTGGATTACCTACCTTATTTGCCATAAAAGACGAAATAAAGAAGCTCTTAACATTTGGTTCTAAATAAATCGAAGATAATATAAATGCAACAAGTGAAAATACCACATATATAATAAATGAATTTATATAAAACCACTTATTTTTTAAAATATTCATAAAGTTCTCCCCATTATTAATATTATGATATAATAAAGTAGAGAAAAAGGACAAATTATGAACATAAATTTAATAGAAAAACTAAAAGAAAATAAAGTGCTACCAATTATACGTAGTGGAAACAAGCAAGATGTTATAGATACAGTAAGAGCCCTAGTAGATGGCGGGCTAGATATGATGGAAGTAAATGTTGAGAATACTGATGTATTTAGAGCGATTGAAGAAATTTCCTCTGAAGCAATAATCTGCGCTGGCGGAATTATTACATCAATACAAGCAAAAGCAGCAATGGATGCTGGTGCAAAAGTTATCTCATCACCAATTTTTCAAACTAATTTGCTTAAAATTTCAAAAGATAAACAAGTGCCATTCATAGCAGGTACATCAACTGCAAATGAAGCATACAACGCTTGGAAATGCAGAATCCCAGTTGTAAAAATTTATCCAATTACCGCTATGGGCGGAGTTCAGTATATTGAAAACTTACTAAGACCTATGCCATTTCTAAACATTATACCGCAAGGAAATGTTCAGCTAAACGAAATTCAATCATACATAAATGCTGGAGCTATTGCAGTAGGTGTTGGCAGACAATTGACAAAAAGTGAGTCATATTCTGAAATTACAAAGCGTACAAAATTATTATTGGAGCAAATAAGATAAACCATGACTGATAAAATGTTCGACTTAATTACAATAGGTGAAAGTTTAATAGAATTTTCAACTAACCAAAAATTAAAAGATGCAGAATGTTTGCACAAATATTATGGCGGGGATTCATTAGTTGCGGCAATTGCGGCAAGACGTTTGGGTTCAAGCGTGGGATTTATAACTTGTCTTGGCAACGACGCATATAAAGAATACATGCTCAACAGTTGGGAATCGGAAGGCCTAAACACTGAACACGTTAAAATCGTAGATGAAAACAATGGTATATATATGGTTTCTAGAACTCCAGGCGAAGAAAAAGAATTCATATATTATCGTAAGAAAATTGCTCCTGCAAAACTTTCAATTGATGATATCGATGAAGAATACATAAAAAAAGCAAAAATAATTTATGCAACTGGCGTTAGCCAATCACTTTCTATCGCATCTAGAGAGGCCGTAAAAAAAGCATTTACAATAGCAAAAGAGAATGGGGTTATTACGGCATATGACCCTAACTATTCTTCACTCATATCAACTCCAGAAGATGCAAAAGAGTATTTTGAAGAAATAATTGAACTTTCAGATATTCTGTTTATGAGTTCAAAGTATGACACGAAATCAATTTTTGAAATTAGCTCACTTGAAAACATAATTAAAAACGTAGCAGACAGAGGGGTTGAAACAATAGTTATAAAATCTAGCAATGACAAAGGTTACCACCTAAACAGTCAAAGAGTTTCTACATTTATTCCATTTTATACAGATCACGTTGTAGATACAACATCTTCTGGGGATGCGTTTAATGGAGCATTTTTACACGCAATAGCTAATTCTTACACACCAGCTGAAGCAGCAAAAATAGCATCTATTGACGCAGGTTTACAGGCTCAAGGCATTGGAGCTATAAAATCAATTCCAAACAGAGATGAGGTTTATAATATCTATAAATCTGAGGAATAATCATGAAAAAAAGCTTTGTAATATCTGGATACTATGGATTTAAAAACTTCGGAGACGAAGCAATTTTATCTGTATTAGTCAAAAAATTAAAAGAATTAAATCACAAAATAACAGTTATAACTTCAGATCCAGAATACACAAATGCAAAATATAAAAATATTAGATGTGTTTACACCTTTAAAATGCAAAATATCGTAAACGCTCTAATTAAATCAGATTACTTAATTTCTGGTGGTGGGAGTTTATTACAGGACACAACAAGCTTAAAAAGCCTAATATACTATCTATTAGTAATATTTCTTGCATTATTTTTTGGTAAAAAAGTAATAATATTTGCTCAAGGCATCGGACCAATTAACAACAAATTTGGAATATTTTTAACCAAAACATTATTAAAACACTGCCATTACGTAAGTGTCAGAGATGTGAAAAGTTTTGAACTTTTGAAATCTTGGGGTGTAGATGCAGAGTTATTATGCGACCCAATATTCTCAACCAAAATAGATTCAGATATTGAAAAAGAAAACAAGGTTGCAATTCAATTAAGAGATTTCAAAACAATGAACGAAGATTTTATTGACAGATTAGCTCAAAAAGTTGCAACTGAACTATCAGACAAAGAAATTGAGATTTATTCGTTCCAAGATTCCATAGATTTGGAAATATGTAAACGCTTCGAAAAATCATTAAGATTACTGAAACCTGAAATGAAAATAAACTTATACTCAGGACTTACAGATGAAGAAATCGTACAACAGATATCTAAAGCTCAATATCTTATTGCTATGAGATTTCACGCTATCATAATCGGACTTTTGGCAAACGTAAAAACCTTATCTATAAACTACGACATTAAAATTGAGAAAATATCAACTGAATTTAATTTACCAATTATAGAACTCCAAAAAGATTTTTCTAACCAATTTGAGATGTTAAAAACTCAAGATTTAACAGAAATACAAGCAAAAGTATCATTAAAAAGATTTAATTGGCATGGATTTGAACAAGCTATAAAATAACACTCTTTTAAATTGACAAGATGTAGCTAGAAACATAAAATAAGAATATGGAAAATAACCAATATAAAACTATAAAAGATGTAACTGAACTTCCAAATGAGCTTAAAGACTTTAACTGGGCGGCTTTTTTATTGACGTTCATTTGGGGATTTAAGTATAAAGCGTGGATTACATTTTTAGCAATTCCACTTATACTTATCCAATTACCACTAGGATTAAATTGGTTATTACTTGCCGTATTACAACTATACTGCGGGACAAAAGGAAACGAATGGGCTTATAAACAAGATTTTTGGAAGAAATCAAAAGACTTCCGAATTACACAAATGAAATGGGCTGCTGTGGCACTTACTCTATACATCATATTTCCATTAGTTTTATTAACAATAAGCAACAGATTTTTCAAAAACCCAGATAATCTAATTGATTATATTCAAAACGCACAATGCGTAATTGCACAAAAAAATCTAAAAAAAGATATTAAAAAACTGAATATAAATATCAATACAAGTAGCAAAAACATTGACTTACAATTAAAAAAGATATACAACATTCCACCAAACCAAACAACAATTACAAACATAAAAAACCCTAAAATAGCACAAGAATACACTATTCAAATACAGAAACCAACAGACACTCTTTGCAACGTAACGAACAAGAATTGTATGATTGTATATTCATTTGCACTTCCTCGTTACACTACTTATATAAACGAATGTGGATTTTATTTTGATAATTACAAACAGGTAATACCATCTGAAAAAACTCAAAAATACTTAAATAAAGGATTAAATGTATTTAAGTATTTAAAATAAAGCAAAAGTCTGGACACTAAAAAAGACCCACTTTCGTGAGTCTCTTAAATATGCTCCAGGCCAGACTTTACAAAACGAACCGCTGAAACTTTGTTGAAGCGTGTGAGCTTGTATGCGTAGGAGCTTGCTCCGTAGCTGAACTGGAAGGAAAGTCTGGACATTAAAAAAGACCCACTCTCGTGAGTCTTTAAATATGCTCCAGGCCAGACTTGAACTGGCACCGAGATTGCTCCCGATTGGATTTTAAGTCCAACGCGTCTACCGATTCCGCCACTGGAGCGTGATTGGTTGCTTATCGGCTACAAGGAAATAATACAACAAACAAATTTCATTGTCAAATAGAAAATTTAGTTATATATTTTTCAATTTCACCCACCCTAATGGTCAAATCAGAAATAATCGCATTTAGGGTATTTGCAATAGTGTTAATATTAGAGCAACTAGCTCGACCTAATAACCCCGATTTAACATTTGCAAACAGAAGTTTTTGAAAGACACAGATTGCATCATACAATTCAGTATCAATAATATCTTTATATTTTACCAAATATATAAACAATTCAGACAAAGAATTTTTAGCTGCAAGATACTTTTTTATAAGCATGAACCCTTGAATTTGACGAAATTTATCAAGAATTTCAGAATAAATATCAAGAATTTTTTGTTTTTTTAGAAGTAAATAATCTGTAAAATACGACATAGTTTGCCTATAACCATCATCAATAATTGATTGTCGCTTATCTAGAGGGTAATTAAAATCAACAAAAACAACATCCCCAGTATCTATTGCAAGACAGTCATATTTATCACGATTTCCATATAATAATTTTATAAAAGATGTTTCAGTTGAAGTTACACAGGAATACATTCCATTCACATAGTCTAACGGATTAGAATCAGAACCAGTAAAAGAACCTTCTAAACGAATTTCTAAAATTCTATCAGGGACATTTTGAAGATTTTTAGAAAGCATCCACATAGGTTTCCCTTTCATTAAATCTCCATCTAATAACATATCCCCATTGTAAGTCAGAGGCTTCATCAAACCAGGCATGCAACATGATATTCTTACTGCCTTTGCAATTTCAAAATCTGGAGTTTCAAAATTGGAAAATTCCCTACAAGTAAAATCTTTTATATTAGTTGATACAATAATAAGATTGCGGTTAATATCTTTAAATCTCACATGCTCAGATTGACCTTTCACATAGGAATCACCATAGAATTTACGTTCAATAAGCTCCCTTAGCCATTCAAGAAATACTTCCCCTTTGCTTATTGCAAATTTAGTATTAAACCCAAGAGAAATATCTCTAAATAACTCAAAATTAACAGATAAAAATACATCAGAAAGTTCTTCAGAAGAATAACCAATAGCATATAAAGCTGCAACCATTGAGCCAACAGAAGAACCTGCAAGAGTAGAGGGCTCAATACCCAAATTTGCCAAAGCCTTTATCACCCCAACATGCGCAGCACCTCTAACAGCACCACCACCAAACAAACATGTGTATTTAAAATTATTATGCTCTCTCATATAACACCATTTTAGCAAAAAAAAGAAGGATTAACATCACCCGCTAATCCTTCTTCTATTCTAATTATTTTAACTAAGCTGCTAAGCCTTTGATTTCTCTAATTAAATATTCTGCAACCCATTCAAAATCTTTATTTTCGTGAGCAGCTTTTTCTAAATATTCAACAGAAACATCGCCTAAGCGAATAAGAGTCATAGCAACAACGCCTCTTTTTACGCCTCTAACAACTTGTAATTGGTTAACTAATTCAGGTAAAACTGAAGTTCCCATACTAACTAATTCATTTTCTAATTGGTTTTTAGTAACGTTATCAGCAGTTTCAAGTTGTGAAAGAATATTATTTAATTGCATGTTTTTATCTCCATTTATTGTAATTTACATTATTATTATAAGTTAAAAAATAGGGTTCTTTAGATTTCCTTACATATTCTTTATATCTTGAGCATAATATTAATATTTTCTTTACATCCGAAGTATTTTAGAACTCATCACGAAGATCATAACGTCCACGAGTTGCTTCATACATAGTTTCCGCAATAGTTCTTGCCCAATCATCATATCCTTCTAACAGACCTTCTTTTGCCATATTATCGATTATACGTAATTGGTTTCTAAAATTCTTTCTAACTGATAAAACTTGAGTGTACCAAGCCTCTACACTTTTATTACTTTTCAAGTTATTACATCCTTTACAAAGTCCAACTTGATTATCTTTAGATATTTTCCCACCTTTTTTTGCAGCAATTAAAAGATCACCAGTTGCAACATCAGATTTAAACATATTAAACAATAATGTAAACACTGGGTTTTTATCAGCATTCTCATACTTATCGTTAGGCATAATTAATGAACTGCGGTATGCAACTGTCCTCAAATCATTCAAAAGAACATAGACAGATTTCGTACACTCAGGGCTATCTAAATCAATTCCCAAAAAGACTGATCTCATTAAGTTTGAGTAATTATAATCATCAAAGTAACCAGACGAAATATAATTAGTTAGCCTATTTTGAACAAGGTTAACTAAATTAAGTTGTTCTGGAGTACCATTTTTTTCAATATACTTTACGCCATCATTAAAGTTAAATAAGGCTTGATAAACACCTTGCTGAAGCGAATCTTCCGCACGTGCAGAAAATTCTTTCAAAAATTCTTCTTGAGAGATACTTGGATTTTCATTATAAATAGTTGTAAAAATTTCCTTAAAATCTCTGGCAAAAACACCAATATATTTGTCGTTATCTTCCAAAATTTTCACATAATCCGACAAATTCTCTGCTTGAATTAATTTCAACTGAATATCAAGACGTCTTGAATGAGGTAATAATGTTGAGCCACAACAAGCACAAGGGATATCAACTACCGATTGTTCAATAGGTGCAAACTCTTCTCTCTTAAATGAAAGCGCTCGCAAACTTAATAAGCGATCAATATCAGCTTGAGAGAACTCAATAGAACCTTTTGATAGTTTATTTACATAAAACGTGAAATTATTAAAATAATGCCTGTTAGGAATTATTTTTCCTTCTCCCATTAATTTTGCAATATTAGCTAAATATGATTGCAAAAAGAACTTAGCAACTTCTGGGCTTTCCACTGCTCGAAAGTCCATAAATACTTTCGGATGAGCTTTTCTAACACAACTATTACATTCTAAAACTGAATTATTTGTAATTTCATGATCCATATCGTAAGAGTGAATTTTATTTTGTTTAATCAAAGAATTAGAAAAAATCTTAGCAGCCCATAATTTAGATAATTCATTTTGGGGTAAAGTTTTAAAGTCATGAATATTGTAAACTCCAAAATTCAAGCTATTTGCACGCAAATCTTTAAACAAATTCAAGATAAGATAATCTTTTGCATCTTTATCAAAGTCCTTACGATTAACCAATGGGAAAAATACATCCTTGAATTCTTGATAACCACCAGTAGTATCAATCACCTTAAAAACTTTATCAACACTATCTTTCAGTTCACCATCTTCTAATGTTTTTGAATAATCAAATAAAAAATTCTTAATTTCGATAAAACTATCATACCTTTTGGCAAATGCATTCTGTTTTGAATTAGCAAAATAATCAAAAATAGTTAAATTATCCTCTTTCAAAAACAAGTCAGCATTTTTAAACAAAGTATCTCTCATATGATGAGGAATATAATCAATATTATTTTTAAAAAATGTCACCAAATCTGCAGGTTCATCAATTTTAGCAGCCTCATTAACAAGAATATTATACTTCTTTTCAGATAAGGTCTTAACACCACAAGCAGGACAAGTAACATCTCCAATTTCTAATACTGGAGATAAATCAACCGATTCAAAACGAGGAATAAAATTACTTCCAAACGAGCATTGGAAAGACCTTGGAACGTCAACTTGATAACTGTTATTTTGTACAGTTTCTTTTCGTTCTAAAACTTCATTTTTATAAGGGATATAGCTATATGTAATCGGCAGAATTTTGACCATATCAACAATAAAACCTAACAAAAAATAATTTGCTAGGTTTTACCGAATTTATTAAGATTTTTAATTTATACAGTAACTTCTTTTAAAGCTTCAATATATCTAACTGCGTAAACCGCACCAATTGCACCATCTGAAGCCGCAGTAACAACTTGTCTCAGAGGTGTTACTCTAACATCACCAACTGCATAAACACCATCAACAGAAGTTTTCATAGTCTCATCAGTTAAAATAAAACCTTTTGAGTCTTGTTCAATTTGTCCACTAAAGCCATCTACATTTGGCAAAATGCCGATATAAGGGAATACACCATTTACTGCCAAATCAGACACAACACCAGTTTTAACATTTTCTAGCACAACTGTTGAAACTAAGTCTTCGCCTTTAATTTCTTTAACCACAGAATTCCAAACAAATTCTAATTTTTCGTTACTAAATGCTCTTTCTTGAACAATTTTATCTGCTCTTAATTCGTTTCTTCTATGAATTAAATATACTTTAGATGCAAATTTTGTTAAATACATAGCTTCTTCAACTGCGGAATTTCCACCACCAACAACAGCTACGATTTTATCCTTATAAAATGCACCATCACAAACTGCGCAATAACTAACTCCACGACCAACAAACTCAGCTTCTCCAGCAACACCTAATTTCATAGGTTTTGCACCAGTTGCAATGATAACTGTTTTTGCTCTAAATTCAGATTCAGAAGTCTTGATTATTTTTGGGTTAGAAACCAAATCAATTGATTCAATTTCTTGCATTGGAAATTTTTCAACTCCGAACTTATCTGCGTGTTCTTCAAATTTTTCCATTAATTCAAATCCACCAATAGCCGAAAATCCTGGATAATTTTCAAGTTCCAAATAATTAGATGGCTGACCACCTAGCATATTAACATCAATAATTGCAGTTGAAACCGCACCTCTAGAAGCATACATACCTGCCGCAAATCCTGCTGGACCACCACCCAAAATCACTGTATCAAATTCTTTTATTGCCATAATCTATCCTCAATAATCTATAATACACTTTGCCCTGCAATTTTCTCACCTTTAATCGAATAAATTGCTGTTTCTGTCTTCCTTATACTACCATCAACATCCGAAATTGTATCTAGTTTTAATTCATCAGTACCAGAAAAATTATCGCCATTTATGGTAATACTAACCTTGTCTGTTAAAATTTTATTATCATATTTTCCAATTTTTGTAAATGTAACTGAATTTGCAGTTGCCTCTTCAACTTTTATTTCAGCCATAGCTCCAGAAAATGGATTACTAAGATTTATGACGCCCGCTTCAACAGATAAGTTCCACAAATCTACACCTTTTTCTTTAAAACTAATAGGAGCATCCGTTTCTAGCCTATATGAAGAAACACGCCAAGACCCAAAGAAAGTATCAGGAACTTTCTCGACAAAGCCTTTTAGTGTTGTTTGACCTGCAAAAACACTCCCAATTGTCATAAAAAAAATAAAGATAAGTCCAAACAATTTATACATTTATGACACCACATTTAATCCATAATACTCAGCCATATTAACCCAGTAATCCACTTGATTTGCTGGGATATAAAAATCAATTGTAGAACCATATCTATTATAACGAGATTTTGCAATATGAGACGCCACCGCAGACATAGCGTCAGGATCAGCTATTCTTGATGTATTTAAATCGATATGAATTTTGCGACATCTTGTACTACGAACAAGCGGATTAATTTTGTCCATATAATCACCCCTTATAATTTAATGATAATTATAAACATTTCTACAATAAAAATCTAGTAATTATTAAGAAATAGCAGACATTCTTTCTTGAAGCATACGAGCAGATTCTTCATATCCTGCTCTACCCATCAATGCATATGTGTAATACTTAGCTTGTTCTACCCCAGGCTGATCAAAAGCATTTACATTATACAATTCACCAGCAATAGCAGTTTGGACTTCTAATAGATACAACAATTGTGCTAAATAATAACCATTAACTTTTGGAATAGTAATCGTTAAAGTTGGTCTTGAGTAATCAGCAAGAGAAACTTTTGTTGAATCGGCTTCCGCATCCATCAACTCATTTAATGTTTTTCCACCTAAATAGCCAATACCTGTGTATTCAAATATTTTAGGAATTTCAAGAGTTGTATCAAATTCACCAACCCTGATAAAATTAATCACTTTATCATTAGGACCTTCATTATATAATTGAATCTGAGAATGTTGATCAGTTGCCCCAAGAGCTTTTAATGGTGTTGGTCCAACGTGAACTGGATTACCTTGCAAATCTTCATTCTTTCCTAAAGATTCTGCCCATAACTGAACATACCAGTCAGAAACATATTTTAAACGACTTGAATAAGGCATCATTACAGACAAGTTTTTACCTTTTTTAGTATCCATAAGATAATGAATTAATGCACCTTGAGCCGCAATATTTTCATTGATATCAGTATTTTTCAAGAACAAATCCATATCCTTGATACCATTTACCATTTCATCAATATCGATACCTACTAACGCAAAAGGTAATAAACCTACTGCTGAAAAAACAGAAAATCTACCGCCAACATCATCTGGAACAACAAAAGTTTTATAACCTTCTTGTTCAGAAATCTGTCTTAAAACACCTGTTTGTTTATCAGTTGTCGCAACAATATTTTTACGATAATCGTCTTCCATTTCTTCTTTCATACGATTTTTTACAATCATAAATTGCGACATAGTTTCAGCAGTTGAACCAGACTTGGTAATAACATTAACCAAAGTTCTTTTTAAATCTAAAATATCCAACAAGCCGTTCATTGTGTCTGGATCAATATTATCTAAGAAAAATATTCTAGGAAAATTATCACGTTGTTCAGGTGTTAACAAATTCCAATAAGGTTTCAAAAGAGCCTCAGTTACAGCAAGTCCGCCTAATGCAGAGCCACCAATACCTAATACCAATATATTATCAAAGCGACCTTGAACCAATGAAGCATATTCTTTAACATACCAAAGAGTTTCTTCGTTATAACCAAGATTCATCCACTGAAGCTTTTGCCCCATTTTATCTTTTCTTTTATTTAAATCTGTAATAATGTTTGCAATTTTTTCTCTGTATTCTGAAAATTCTTGAGCAATATCTAACCCGTGTTCGCTACCAATAACTGATACATCGGCGCTTCTATAATCAAACTTAATCATGGAATCCCAAATGTCCCTTCTAATAACTAACCTATACTTTCATATTATTTACTAAAGGGTAAAATTCAAGAATATTTAGAAAAAATGTAACATGCAATTAAGCAAAAAAGACCTTTTTACAAAGGTCTTTTTCGTCACTTTAAAACAACATCTAATTACGCACTTTGATTGAATTTGAAAGTTCTAGAAATATTTTTATCAATTACACCTTTGATTACATCATATTCAGTTTGTAATGCATTGTGTTCAGTGTCAATATTTTTCAATTCCATATCGAAGATATTATCTTTAGCTTCGATATCGTTCATAGCTCTATTGTATTCTGCTTCAGCTTTTGCTACCGCAGCTTCATCAGTAACTTCAGTGATTTTAACACAAGTTCTGTAATCCAAACCATTCCATTTGAAGTTTTTATCAACTTGTTCAAGTGTAACGATACCAGATTCTAAAGCATATTCCATCCATTCTTTAGATGCGCCTAAACCATTTTCTAATGCTTTAAAACCTTGGTTCATTCTATTGAATAAGTTTGTATACCATTGAGCTTTAGCATCAGCATTACCAGTGTTAGCGGTATCATTTTGATCAACCCAAGCATATTTTGGTTCACCATATACTGCGATAATTTCTTCAACTAAGAATTCTTTAATAACTGTATTGAAAGATTCAGATTGTTTCAAGCCTTTTGCTTTTAAGAATTGAAGCACGAAATCAATATTAGTTAAGTTTTCTGGAGTTACTAAGTGATTGATAGCATTTTCGCCTTCACCAGTAGTAAATGCAATTGCTCCATCTCTCATAGCAGCTTCAACATAGTCTTTTGATGATTTATAAAGAACGCCCTCAAATTCAACTTTAGTCAAATAATTATTAGGGTTATTAAGGTAATCAGAATCACTAGTGTCTGCATTAGGGTCTAGAATTGGTCCTTCAAAAATGTTGCTTAAGAATCTATCTTTAGCACCGAAGTAATTATTTAAAACTTTGCCTAATGTTTTACCAACACTTTTGATGATTTGTGCTGAATCGATATTAAATGAAGGATCTTCAACAATTCTTCTTGCAAAGTTTTCTCTATTTACTTTGAAAATAATTTCATTAAGTAACTCATTTGTGATTGAATTGAAGAATTCAGGCGCTTCAGCTTCTTTAACAAGCATTGTAGATTTAACTTTATAATTACCATTTTCATCTTTATCTAAAGACATGAAACGTTCTTGGTAAGTATTAGAATCTGTTTCTTCATCATAAGTAGTTTCTTTATATGATAATTGATTTACAAATTCTTCAAAATCGATGTTAGTTTTTATAGCACCAACAGCGTCTAATGGACCAGTCAAAGCATAAGTAGAGTTTTTAGATTCTTCATCTTCTAGAGGTACTGCTTCTGTAACTTTACCATTTGCATCTACTGTAATTTTAACTGCACCATCCAATACGTATGTTGTAGAAAGTACGTTACCATCAGCATCAGACTGAACTTCTGAACTCATTTCAACATTTTCTGATACTAATACACCTTGGATTTTTTCACGTTTTAGGTCATCACCAATTTTAGGATTACCATTTTCATCTAAGTAAGGGAAAGAACCATATGAAATTGAATCAACAATTTCTATCATAGAATTTTTATCAACTTCAGAAATAAATTGATCTGCGTATAATCCATTAATATTGTATGTATTGTTATTTGTTCCGTAGAAATAATTTTTGAATGCATTAACTCTATTTTCTAAAGTATTAGGGTCAGCAACAACTGTGATACCAAATTCACCAGAAGTAGGATCCTGAGTTACATTTGGAGTATTATTAGTTAACAAGTAGCTTAATAAAGCTTCTTCTGTTGCTTTTTCTAATTCAAGATCAGCATTAATGAACTCACCATAGTTATTTGTGTAATCTTCAACTTCTAAAGAGTTTTCGTATGAACCATATTGTTCATAGTAAGTTTTCATTTCTTCAACTGAAATATTATCGAATGGTTGTGGGTAAACTGAATTTTTAATAGCACCCAACTGATCGAAATAAGTTGTTGTATATTCTAGACCATGAGCTAATAAATAAGCATTTAAGTTACCATTTGCTTGAGTAAACATAGCTGCTTCAGATTCACTAACTAAAATTTGACCAGCTGAATTGATTAAGCCATATTGAGTGTTGTATGAGCTATAAGCTGTCAAAGCATTGTAAGTCAAATCTTGAGACATAGCATTACCAGCTTCATCATAGCTAGCGAATTTCAATGTTGCGTTATTCAACGCATTGATATAATTCTCACTAGCTTGAGAACTTTGAGTAGCCAAACGCATTTTTGCATTATTAATGGTTTGAGATCTCAACTCATTGTCAGCTAAACGAGCTGTAATAGTTAATAATCTAGCTTGTGATGCTGCCATTCCCATTGTTTGCTGTGTCCTTTCGAATTTCCTTAAAGTTTCCTTACTCTATAAATCGGCAGCTTTTCCAAAAACTTTAATATTTTGAGGTGTTTTGTTAAGATTTTGTTACAATTAATTATTTAGAAATAAAAACACAAAAAAGAGTAGAAAATTATTCTACTCTTAAAATTTATCATCCATCATTATAAAATTTTTAGATAATTAACAAACTGATGCAAAAGAAGAACAAGATGAACCTGATGGACAAGATGAGAATGAAGCTCCACCGCAATCAAATCCACCAGCAGAGAATCCACAATCACCTAAAACTGCAACTGCTGCTGAGAATTCTCCCATAAAACCTGATGATTCAGAATCTGAAAACTCATAATTTGCATACATTGCATAATCAACTGCAACAGGACTATTAGAAATATAAGTGTCGTATTCACCCATTGTTAATAAGCTTTTAGCTTCACTTAAATTCATAGCTAAAATACCTGAATTTTCAACAGGATTATTATTCTTAACGTTATTAGCTTTACTAGAAGTAGTGTTCTTTGTAGCTTTGTCACCGAATAATAAAATCATCTTAATTTCTCCTGATATCTCGTGTTCTCTTACACCTATATAAAGGAATAAAATTTGACCCAATTTCAGCATGGTATGTTTTCGTTACAAAACTTAACTTAAAATTTAAAACTTATGGATTACACATCTAAACCCAAAGATTGATGTACATGTCAAAAAAACAAGTGTAATATGGAAATGTAGATTAGGGAGGTAAGGGAATGAAGAGAATAATTTTAATATTAACATTCTTAATTACATTTGCTTTCTCAACACTTGCAGTTACGGCTGCAGGTAATAGTTTACATACTATTACGTTAGAAAAAAACAATTCAGGTTATAACATCGTACTTGGTTCTGACAAAATTGCAAAAGTAGTTAAGAAAACTCCAGCAAACAATGAACTAATTATGGAAATCACTGGAATAACTTCATCAGAAACTGTTAACGCAATATATAAAGGCACTAATAGCATTGAAGGTTTAATCATCGAAAACATAGCTCCAAATAAATTAAAAATTTATATCACAGCTGAAAATATTAAAAATTCAACAGTTATGATGGAATCATTAAATGGTGAAACTACTATTGTTGGTGAATCAATCCCAGTTGATAAAATACTTTGGGCAGTATTTGTAATGGCTTTATTTGGCGTAATCTTCAAAATTTCTAAAGACATTACTGAAGAAGACGAAAAAATCCTTATTAAAAAGGATATTAAAGACAGAGAAATCCAAATGTACAGAAAATACAGAAGTGAAATGACTATTAATCCTGGTATTGATAATCGTACAGATTTGAGAATGAGAAAAATGCTTAAGAAGATCGACAGAAAAATCGACGAAAGATTAACTTCTGCGATTAGATAAAGACTTAAACCTCAAGAAAAAAACTTAAATATATCCCTAAAACATTTTATGTCTAAGCAAGTTGCAAAACTTGCTTTTTATTTTGAGGGGTAAATACAATCTTTAAAACTATCTAGCAAAATAATCGTCGATAATTTCCCTAATTATTTGGGCTGAATTCCCAACACCATATGGGTTTTGAGCAGTAAGACGAGTTTGTTCCCTTTCTTTTGAAAGAATTTCAGAAGACAAAGAAACTATCTTGTCATAATCTGCACCAACAAGCACTGAAACCCCTGCATCTATACCTTCTTGACGCTCTGTTTCATATCTCATAACAAGAGTTGGGCAACCAAAAGATGGTGCTTCTTCTTGAATACCGCCAGAATCAGTCAGAATAAGTTTTGCATTCTTCATTAAATAAACCAAATATGGATAATCCAAAGGTTTAAGTAAGAATACATTTTCATATTCACCCAATCTTGAATGAATTTTACATTTTACATTTGGATTTGGATGAACTGGTATTACAAACTTGTGATCAGTATAAGTTTTTACTAGACATTCAATTGCGTCTAGAATTCTATCAATACGTTCACCATGATTTTCTCTACGATGAGCAGTAATTAAGACCAATTTATCGTCTATCTCAATACCCTCTGAATTAAAGAAACTCTTTGCTTGAGCCATTGTATTTTCAGACAAACAGAATAAAGCATCTATTACAGTATTACCAGTAACATAGATTTTAGATTCTGAAATATCTTCTCTCAATAAAGCTTGTTTGTTTTTCTCTGTCGGAGCAAAATGCAAATCGGCAACTCGTGATGTCATTTGACGCATAACTTCTTCAGGAAATGGTTCATAAATATCATAAGAACGTAATCCTGCTTCAACGTGAAAGACAGGAATTTTACGATAAAAGCTAGCTAATGCACCACAAAGAACAGTCATTGTATCACCTTGAACAATAGTTGCATCGATTCGATTATCAACAAATACCTTATCTAATGATGTTAAAATGCGAGCTTGAACTTCTGATAAAGTTTGGTTTTCTCGCATACAATCCAAATTAATATCTGCTTGTAAACCAAAATAAGCTAAAGTTTGATTTGAAAGTTCTTTTTGTTGCTCTGTATTAGATACGATAACTCTGTATTTATCAGGGTATTTCTTCAATTCTAAAATAACTGGAGCTAATTTTATAACTTCAGGACGAGTCCCAAAAACAAACAATATATTCTTCTTATTCATAATAATAAAGTCTATTATAAAAAAGAAATAAATTCAATTAACGATATATCTAATTTACCAATACAAAAACTGCTACAAATGGATAAACATAATAAAAAGGAGGTTCAAATGTTTGACTTATTCATATTAGAAACTTGCCCATACTGTAAAAAAGTAATGGATTTTTTAGAAGAAAACAATATCAAATATCACAAATTTGACATAATAAATAAAGATAATGTCTTAAGATTATTGTCAATTGGAGGAAAAGAACAAGTCCCATTTCTATACAACGAGGACACTAATGACAAAATCTACGAATCAGACGACATCATTGAATACATAAAAAAGACACTCAGCAATTAAACTGAGTGCCTTTAAATTTATAACTAACTATGAATTAGTATCTGTAATGAGCGAAAGCTTTGTTAGCTTCAGCCATTTTGTGAGTATCTTCACGTTTTTTGCAAGCTGCACCTTGACCGTTTGAAGCATCGATTAATTCATTAGTTAATTTTTCGATAAATGATTTACCGCCTCTTTTCTTAGCTGATTCGATCAACCAAGAAGAAGAAAGAGCGAAACCTCTATCTGCTTTAACTTCGATAGGAACTTGGTAAGTAGAACCACCGATACGACGAGCTTTAACTTCCAATAATGGAGTTGCGTTAGTCATCGCTTTTTGGAAAATTTCGATTGGATCTTCATTAGTTCTTTCTTTAATTTTTTCCATTGTTGCATAGAAAATTTTCTCAGCTAATGATTTTTTACCACGTCTCATAATTCTGTTGATGAATTTAGAAATATCAACGCTATTGTAAACTGGGTCTGCTAAAGGTATTCTTCTTGCAGGTTTAGAACGTCTAGACATTATTTCTTACCTCCTTTAGCATTTTTCTTAGCACCATATTTAGATCTACTTTGAGCTCTGTTAGCAACACCTGCAGTATCTAAAGTACCACGAACGATGTGATAACGAACACCAGGTAAATCCTTAACACGACCACCACGGATAAGAACAACACTGTGTTCTTGTAAGTTGTGACCGATACCTGGGATGTATGAAGTAACTTCAAATCCGTTTGTTAATCTTACTCTGGCTACTTTTCTAAGTGCTGAGTTTGGTTTTTTAGGGGTTGTAGTGTAAACCCTTGTACATACACCACGTCTTTGAGGACAATTCATCAAAGCTGGTGATTTTGTTTTGTCTTGTAGCTTTTTACGTTCAGAACGTACAAGCTGGTTAATAGTTGGCATAATTTCTCCTTTTAATTTTACCAATTACCCTACGCTAAGCTAATTTAGGGTGCTTGGGCGTCGCTACCCTGCTTTTACTTTCGTACTAACCGTCAAATCCAGCACGAAAATTTCGGCTAGTATCCATAACTATCAAACATCAAGCATAACCAAATGTCAACACTATATTAAGATTTGAACATAGTTTAGCCTGCTATCTAACAGAGTTATCAATAATTCTGGAAACCCAGAAAACTCTAGGTCTTCTACCTAACAATGAAATCATTGCCATATAAATAGTTAAACCAATCATAAACACTTGAATTAGCGAATAATCAAATAAAACTGGTCGATTAAACTGGAATGTAATAGTCGCTACAAGATAATTCAAAAATGGGATATAAGACAAGAATTTCAAAATCAATCCAAACCCAAAAGACAAAACAAAATACAATAACGAGATAAAGATTGACTGAAATACATTGTAGCGTACAAAACGTGATGGCATCTTTTTGGCAACAAAAAGCACGATACAATAAATCATACCGAACCAACCTGCAGTAATATACGACAAGAACGCCACTAATCTATCGACTATTCCGACAGAACGACGTTTACGCATTATATTTCTCCACGAACTGATTTAACGTAATCATCCATTACTTGAGAATAAATCAATCTATACTCATCATTTTCTGGAGCAAGGCTAATTGAAGCTTTATATGAAGAAATAGCTTGTTCAATATCTTTATCTAAGTAATGAGCATTACCCAATAGCATATATGTTTCTGCATCATTTGGAGCTACTTGAAGTGATTTTTTATACAAAGTAATCGCTTCAGGAATTCTATCCAAACTTGTATATAAGTTAGCTAAAAGCACATAAGCATTAGGAGATTGAGAATCAAACTCGATAGCTTTCTTAAACATAGCTTCAGCAGCAGCAAATTCCTTGAACTCAGTCAATGAAATCGCATAACAAATATAAATTTTATACTTATCATCAGTCATAGAAAGAGCTTTGTCGTAATACAAATAAGCCTGTTTTTGATCTTTCATAAGAGTAAGTGCATTTGCTATACAAACGGCAATTAACTCATTATCTGGATTAAGAACAAAAACTTTCTTAAATAATTTCAAAGCTGTTTCATAATCAAACAATTTAAAACAAACATTACCCATATCAATTAAAGCGTTGATATTTTCTGGATCTAAAGATAATGCTTTTTCATAGTACGCTTTTGCTTCAACATAATCTTCAATATCTTGATACAATAAAGCGATTGCATTATAAATTTCTGGATTAGAAGAATGTAAATCAATTGCTCTATTATAGTAGAACAATGCTTTTGAAAAATTCTTCCACTCTGCAAAAACATTACCAATATTATAATAAATCAGATAGTTTTTAGGGTTAACTTCTAAGGCTCTGTTATAATATTGCAAAGATTTTCTAAAATCTCTTTCATAGAACCACATAGTTCCCATACCTACAAGAGCCTGAACATCATCAGGTTTAATTGCAAGTAAACTATCCAAAACACTCATCACTTTATCATAATCTTGTTGTTGCATATACAACTCAGATAAAGCATGATAATTCTCAATAACATTAGGCTCTTTCGCCATTTTTACGACTAAGTCGTTAATCTTCTCATTTAAACTCATATTTTCCATGTCTATATTGTAGCTTATAAACCATTTTTTGTAAATCGATTAACAGAATTTAATAAAAAGAAGTTATGAAGGAAAGCAGCTAAGCTACTAAGAGACGAAAGCACTTAGCTAACTAACTCCACAGCCGCTCAACCCCCTAACATCCTAACTGCTTTTTAACGCAAAAAAGCTCTCGGATAATCCCGAGAGCTTTGCGAAATCTGTGTTATTTCCCCTAGCCTTGACCTGTGTAATTTGGTGCAAGATTTTTTGCGTCTGCAGATTCCATCTTCTTGCAAGCTTCGTAATCTGCGTTTGCAATTTGAATTTGTGATTCTAACGAATCTTTTTCTGTTTGAAGAGAATCTTGTTCCTGTTTTAAAGGTTCCAACATGTAATCGTTCATGTTTTCGTATTTCTCTTCGATTTGGTTTTTCAATTGAGCTAACATCATCTCGTTGTTGGCTTTCATTTGTGTTTGATACTGAGTGAATCTGCCGTATGCTTCACGATCAGCTTGAGTCATTTCAGTACCACCATTGTTCCAGCCACCAGCGCCACAGAATAAGCTAATTTGTTCGCTTGTGAAGCCTCCCGCAGTTTGAATAACACCAAGCATGTTTTGATTAGCGAACGATGCTTGAGCAGTCAACTGGTTCAACTCCATTTTCTTCTGTGTTTCGATCATTTTGCTCATTGTTTCAACTTGGCGTGTTGCACGTCTCAATCTAGTTTGGACGCGCATCATTCGAGCTTGAAGGTCTCTGACCCTTCTGCCCGCAGCCAATTTTCCGAATGCGCCTAATAAGAAACTCATTGTAGTAATCCTTGTGTTGTTAAAGTGTCCTCGTATTTATATAAAGTATTTGTTTATTTCATAATTGCTTTTTTGTTTGCATCATGTTAAGAAATGTTACAAACCGAATTTATACTCGAGTATATAACATCAGCCAAAAGCAATATATACTGCCGTATTTACCACATTATAGACACTTGATAAAAACTCACATTTTATGTATCATTTGAAGTGATTTTAAATAAATATTCATGGGGATTTTGTAACATGCTAAAAAAATATATCAATCCAAAGACATTAATTTTTGCCGCATTACTAATAATTGTATTAATATTTAGTCCAAAAGTTTCTGGATTACTTATGGTACTTTTTGCATCTTTTGTTTTTGCGGCAGCACTTAATCCATTTGTTAACAAGCTACAAGATAAGATTAAAAATCGTGCAGTTTCTGCCGCAATTGTCGTGGTAACATCAGTAATAGCGTTATTTGCTTTGATATTACCAATTATTGTTATGTGCTACAAAGAAATCGAGTTATTTATATCTTTAATGCCACAAAAAGCACAAAACTTGTACACATTTATCACAAACACAAAACTATATGGTAAATCCCTATCACAATTTATACCAATGGACAACATTGCAAACGCATCTACAAATATTGCCCAAAATGTCTTAAACCAATCATTAAATATAACAATGGGGGTTGGACAAACAATATTCATAATTTTGGCATTAACAATGTTTATCTATTACATCTTAGTTGATAGAACATACTTAAGAAACAAATTCTTAGAATTTTTCCCACCAGATTTGAAAGAAAAAGCTGGGGTAATTTTATACAATATAACTTCAAGAGTAGGTAATTACGTGAGAGCTCAAGTGCTATCAATGATTACTGTGGGTGTTATGGTAACTCTTGAAGTAGCATTACTTGGGATAGATTATCCAATTTTACTAGGTTTAATTGCGGGTATTTGCGAAATTATTCCACTATTAGGACCTGCAATCGCAATCGCAATATTAGCAGCAATCGCATTTCCGCTTGGCTGGACAAAAATTGTCATTGCCGTACTTCTATTCTTAGCTATTCAACAAATTTCTAATTACGTAATAAGACCATTCTTGTTTGGCAAATTCATGAAATTACACCCTATCAACATTATGGTTGCGATTTTCGTCGCTGAAGAATTCTTAGGCGTATGGGGGGTTATTTTATCACCAGCAATTGCTGCTACAATTTGCGTACTTGTAGATGAACTATATTTGACACCAATTAATGAAAAAGAAACAGGTGCCAACGTTGAGTAACGAAATATTTTTATACGAAAGACCTATAAAAAAAGATTATGATTTTAATATGTGGTTCTTTTTCCCAGGACCAGAATCTTTTGCAATGTCATCACTTGGATATTTGTGGCTATACAGAGCAATTGATATGCTTGATGGTATAGATATTGAAAGAGTTTACTCTGATACAAAAACAACAAGAATTATGAGGGATAAAATCGACCTAATTGGTATGTCTTTCACTTTCGACACTGATTTTATGGCGATTTTTAAGTTCTTAGAATGGAATAAATATGGACTAAAAGCAAAAGACCGAAAAGAAACTGATCCTATTATTTTTGCTGGCGGACCTGTAATTAGTTCAAACCCAGAACCATACAAAGAGATTTTTGATTTTATGATTATCGGTGATGGTGAAGATACTAATTTAGATGCTACAAAACTTTGTCATGAACTAAAAGATAAACCAAAATCAGAAATACTTTTAGAACTTAGTAAGATGGAAGGGGTTTACGTTCCTTCCTTAAACAAAACAGTTAAGAAAATTACAAAAAAACTAACGGAGTGTATTTACACACCAATCATTAGTGATGGAGCTTTTTTCCCAAATACATTTATTTTAGAAGTAGAAAGAGGTTGTGCAAATCGTTGTGGATTTTGCCTAGCATCATATCTTAATTTACCAATTAGATTTGTAGATTATGAAAAAATCATTAAAACAATAGAACTAGGCTTACAACACACAAACAAAATCGCTTTACTGGGCGCACAAATCACGGCTCATCCGAGATTTAAAGACATATGCAAATACATCGAAGAAAAAATTGATAATGGGCAAGATATAGAAATGAGCGTATCTTCATTGAGAGTGGATTCATTCATTCCAGAAGTCGTTAATACTCTAGTCAAAGCAGGACAAAAGAACCTTACTTTAGCAATTGAAGCTGGCAGTGAACGCCTACGTAGAGTAATCAACAAAAACCTTACAGAAGGGCAAATTTACAAAGCAATAGATGTTGCAAGAGATTGTGGACTTAAAGGTATTAAATTCTATGGCATGATAGGACTACCAACAGAAACTCAAGAAGATATCGAAGAAATTGTAAATTTATCAAAGAGAATAAAACAAAAATACAAAGGCTTTGATATTAACTTCGGATTTTCAACATTTGTACCTAAAGCAAATACCCCATTCCAATGGTTCGGAAGAGAAGACGAAAAATCCTTAGAGAAAAAATCTAATTACCTAAAGAAAGAATTACATAAACTAGGAATTCAAATAAGTATTTCAAGTGCAAAGTGGGATTATTATCAAGCATTACTATCACGTGGGGATGAAAACTTGGCGGATTATGTTATTGAAGTTTACAAACAAGGTGGAAAACTTGGAGCATACAAAAAAGTTGCAAAAGAAATGAATATAAATACAGATTATTACGCAACCGAAACCTATTCTTACGACAAACCACTACCTTGGGATTTTATAGAAATAAAACCAGGCAAAGAATTCTTAATGGAAGAAGCTAAACAATTAGTTAATCGATAATTTAACCTAAAGGCACATAATCTGAATAAACCAAACTTGCCCAACTATCAAAATAGCTAATTTGTGTTGCGCTACCTGTTCTAATAAATATATTAGGTAATTTATCAGCAGGGATATCTAAAGCCGCACAAATTGCAGCCTGAATAACTTCAGGATGAGTAACTATGATAATCCTGTTCCCAACATTTTGTGCAACAAGCTCATCAACAACTTTCTTAACTCTTGAAATAAATTCAACAGAACTTTCAGCACCAGCCATAGTTTTTTTATCAGGTTCTGCCAAAATTTTAGCAAGACCTTCTGGATATTTTTTCAAAACTTGCCCAAAAGTAAGTCCATTCCACTCACCACAAGCTCTTGTTTTTAATTCATCAAGAACAACATATTCCTTTTTGAAAACCTTTGCAACCATCATTGCGGATTGAATAGTACGTATAGATGGAGATGTGTAAATAACATCATTTTTTACACCACGAGCTTTTAAATACTTGGACAAAGTTTCCATTTCTTCCACACCAAGCTCAGAAAGTGGTGGATAATTCTCAGCATCAGAAAATCTACCCTCTTCAGAGTAAATTGTAGCCCCGTGACAAATAAATGTAATTTTGCATTTTCTATGGAAATACATAAGACCGCCTTAATAATATTATAGCATACTTTTTGTTTTTGCGGTAGTATATAGAAAAAAGGAGATATACATGAAGGGAACAGCATTTAAATTCGGAGATGACATTTCAACAGACCATATTGCACCTGGTAGATTATACCATTTGCGCTCAAACCTACCAGAATTCGCAAAACACGTACTAGAAGATGCAGACGAAACCTTTGCTTCTAGAATGAAAAAAGGAGATTTTGTAGTTGCAGGTTCAAACTTTGGTTTGGGATCATCCAGAGAACATGCTCCTTTAATTATGAAAATAGCGGGTGTTGGTGCAGTTTTAGCAAAATCATTTGCAAGAATTTTTTATAGAAACGCTATCAACATCGGGCTTTTGGCTATCGAATGTGACACAGATTCAATTGACGAAGGCGATGAACTAGAACTTGACATTGAAAAAGGGGTTATTACAAACCTAACAAATGGTTCTATCATCCAAATTGAACCACTTCCACCAGTTATGATTAAATTGCTAGAAGATGGTGGACTTGTTGAGCACATCAAAAAGAATGGTGATTTTAAACTAACTGACTAATAGTAAGAACACTATTTTAGCCATAAAATCTTAATATATTGAGAAAAATTCAGAAATATTATATTCTTAAAAAGTAAATTCAGATAAGGGGAGAAACAATGAATATACAAGAACGCATGGATAGTATCAATGGCGTAATAAAAAATATCGCAGAATTTATCCAAACACACGAAGACATAAAAACAGATTTTAACGAATATCTTAGAACTATTGGTGCAACCACAAAAACTGGTATTCCTTTACAAACTGCGTGCTTTAGCTATATTCTTGAACGAAACCTCGGAGAAGACTTAAAAAGTATTCCTCAGCTTTATCTTGAAAATACAAAAGGTCTTGATAAAGACACAAAGAATGTGGTAGAAGCAATTGACGAATCAATCTCTTCCGTTTTTGAAATCAAAAAAGTCACAAAGACAGGCTTTGAACTTTATAATATCGTCAACGAACGCAAATATATGATTGTTTCTCTAATGAAAATGACTGCATTTAGAGGTTTAGGTTCTGGAGATTACATCATTGCAAGAATAGTAAATATCAATGGCGATTACTATTTACTTGAAATTTCTGGTGTGCTTCCTGCTACTAAAAAAGATGATGCTTACAGGTTTGCAGTTGCTAAAATCATCCAAAACCCAGAACTTGTATATCTAGATAACCCAGAAAAACAAAAAGAAGTTGAAGAAGATGTTGCTGAAATTTACGAAAAATTCACAGAATTCTTTGGCACAACTGAAATTATCACAACAAACAAATACGCTGATGATATCATTGGAATTTTTAATGACTACGCAGAAGAAGGCACTAAAGCTGAATTCAAAGAACTTATTGTAGAACCAGAAGAATATAAATTCTTTGATGTAAGCGAATTTAACAACTCATACGATAACTTCTTGGAAAATTCATTAGGTGGTTTTTCTTCACACAAAGAAACTTATGATGTTGGTATCATTTACGATAAAGAACTGGGCTTATACGCAATTCCGTTCTACGGAACATTTAATAAAATTTTTGAAGTTAAAGACTATACAACAATCGAAAATTATGATGCGTGTATTAAATACTTCTTACAAAACGATAAATTTTCTGCAAATTTAATCAAAATGGTTGCAGACAAACACAAGAACTTTATGGAAATCGTTAACTCTGTATTGGCTAAAAACTATTCACTTGACGATTTACTAAAAAAATACAAACGTCGATACGTAAACAACAAAATTATTTCTTCAACAACTGTATTGTATCGTTCTAATGCGTTTTCAAGTACATTAGGCATCATTGAAGATAACGAAAACAAACCGCAAATCGACACAACACAAAAAATTGGCAGAAATGATCCTTGTCCTTGCGGAAGCGGTAAAAAATACAAAAAATGTTGTGGAGCTGCCGTTTAAGAATTCACTATGATAAAACAAATTAAGCTAAAAGATTACATACTTATTGATGAACTCTGTGCAAACTTTGATAATCAATTGAACATTATCACAGGGGAAACTGGCGCTGGTAAAAGTATCATCTTGAATGCAATCGATTTAGTTTTTTCTTCTCGTGTATCAAAAGAAGTTATTAAAACAGGTTGCGATAAAGCAACTATTGAAATAACTCTAGAAAACACAAAGCACGATTTATCAAGACTATTTGAAGAAAATGGAATTGATAATTGGGGTTCTGAGATTGTAATAACAAAAGAAATCACACAAAATGCGGTTCGTTCAAGAATTAATGGCACCTTAGTAAACCAAGAACTACTAAAAAGCCTTAGAACATTATTTGTTGATATTCACTCACAACACCAAACTTATACATTCTTACAACCACAATTCCACATAAATTTGCTTGATTCATATGGTAAGGATTATTATGGCAAAACAATTGATGAATACCGACAAAAATTTGCCCACTATCAAGAATTAATAAAACAACTTGAAATAGCAAAAAATTCTGCTAACGCAACAGAATCCCAAATAGACTTTTTGAAATTTCAAATCTCTGAAATTGAAGAAGCAAATATACAAGGGGAAAATGAAGATACAGAATTAGAACAAGAGCTAGAAGTATTAACTAACGCAGAGAAGCTAAAAGAACTCACTGGAGGCTCTTACTGGGCAATAAATGGCGATGATGGATCAATATTAGAAGGACTTTCAAAAATTAAAGTTGATATATCAAAAGCCTCTAACTACGACCCAAAACTTGACGACATCAATAGCCAATTCCTTGATGTAATTGAAAATCTTAAAGATATTTCATCTTCACTTAGGGATTATAGTCAAAATCTCGACAACGACACTCAAAGATTAGATGAAATTCAAGAAAGATTATTTATTTTTGATAAACTAAAACGAAAATATGGTGGAACTCTAGAAGCCGTACTAAACAGTTATAAACAATTTAGCGAAGAACTTTCAACAATTGAGTTCTCAACTCAAAACATAGAAAAACTCGAATCGGAAATCTTAAGTGCTAAAAATGAACTCTACTCAATTGGAAAAGCAATCAGCGAACATCGTCATAATTACGCGCAAGTTTTATCTGTACTAATCCAAGACAAATTAGCAGTTTTAGAACTTCCAAAGGCTAGATTTGAAATAAGAATCACTGAAAAAGAATTATCTCAAAATGGGATTGATAATGTTGAATTTATGATATCAACAAACGTATCAGAAGATTTAAAACCTTTGGCAAAAGTTGCATCTGGCGGTGAAATTTCCCGTGTAATGTTGGCAATCAAATCTATTTTTGCCAAAAATGATGATATTGATACTGTTATCTTTGATGAAATCGATACAGGAATATCAGGAAAAGCAACCCAATCTGTTGCTGACGAAATGTTAGAATTGAGCAAATCTCATCAAATTATTGTTATTACACACCAAGCAATTATTGCCTCAAAAGCTCATAAACATTTTTACGTAAGAAAATCACAAGAAGACCAAACAAAAGTTGATGTTTATGTATTAACTGGCGACAATAGAGTTAAAGCACTAGCTGAGCTTGCAGGAGGGACAATCAACGAACAATCGATTGAATTTGCCAAATCCCTTCTTGCTCAAAAATAAAAAGAAAACCGATGCTGACAATCAAAAGCCTCGGTTTAGTTAGATGATGAAATAATATGATGAGATGAATAACATTAATTATCTATGCTATCTTTAAAATGTCTGTATTTTATATTGTTTCGTAATTTCAATATCGCTCCTTCTTCAATTTGACGAATTCTTTCTTTCGAATAACCTAAAAGTTCCCCCAATTGAGCCAAAGTCTTTGGACAATTTGAATCTAAACCAAATCGTTTCACCAGAACAGTTCTTTCACGTTGAGATAAATCATTTAACATCAACGGAATAGAGGTTTTCAATAGTAAAGAATTAGAGGTTTCATCTGGGGAATTACAAGATTTATCTTCGATATAATCCCCCAAACACAAATCATCCGTAACTGCAGTTTCCAAACTAATCGGCTCTAACATAATTGATTGTTTAATTCTTCTTAATTTATTCAATGACATTCCTAATTTATCAGCAATTTCTATTTCTGTCGGTTCTCTGCCTAAGGAATTAGCCAAAGTTATGAAAGTTCTTTTATATTTGCGAATCTTATCTGCCATATGTACAGGAATTCTAATAGATTTAGAATTATTCGCTATCGCACGGATAATTGATTGCTTAATCCACCAAGTTGCATAAGTCGAAAACTTAAAATTCTTTGAATAGTCAAATTTTTCAGCAGCTCGGATAAGCCCAATTGAACCCTCTTGAACCAAATCCATAAACAGTACACCCTGCCCTACATATTTTTTTGCGATACTCACAACTAATCTCAAATTAGCTTGTATAAGTTTTCTTTTAGAAATATCACAATTTTGCTCTTTTATAAGACGACCTAAATCCTTTTCCTCTTCCGATTTTAACAGTTTTATCTTGCCAATCTCTTTTAAATATGCTTGCAACAGATCATCTTCATGCGCCACCGCACTGAAAACTTTTATATCTTGTTCATGCTCATCTTCAATTAATGGCATGTTCAATTTATCTTCAAAATTCAATCCTAGATTTACTCCCACAATTAACCTCCCTCATAGACAATAAATCCAACTATTATCAATAGACGAAGGAAAATAAAAAAAGTTTCAACAAAAGTGTTGACAATAAATTTTGTTCTTGGTAATATAAATCTTGCGGAGAGTCTGGAAACTTTGACGCAAGAGGCAGGGATAAGCCTCATTTATACACTAGTTGAAAATTAAATAGTTCTTTGGGTGTTTAGCTCAGTTGGTAGAGCGTCTCCCTTACAAGGAGAGGGTCGGGGGTTCAAGTCCCTCAACACCCACCATAAAAAAGAGTCTTTCAAAAGACTCTTTTTTATTTGCTACGAACTTTGAATTTTACTTAACTAACATTTCCAAAGACATATACTGATATTCACATGTTTTTTGATAAGGTCTTGCCACATTAAAAATCTGTCCCTTTGCTGCTATCTGTTTATTCTTATCCATTAACATATAACCTGTCGCAAGTGTTGTTAACCTATTACAATCTGGATTTGGAGTAACTTGAAAATAATGAATACAATTTGGAACAAGACTTTCTTGATATCTGAACATTTCATCATTTAATGCCTCAATTTGTTCTAGCGTTGAATTTGAACCAATATTTTTAATAGCACGCATTTGAAATTGTTGCATCTTCATTTGAACTTCATTAGTAGTTGGACAATATCCTGCGGCATAAGTTAAAGGTGAAACACAGAGCATTATTATAATTAAAGCAAATATTTTCTTCATATTTAATCCTTTCACATTTAATAAATATCATAAATAGATTATTAATATGATGCAAACAATTAACAAAAATGTTATCATTAATTTAGTAGAGAATAATGAGGTTAATATGTTTAAGAAAAAAGCATTTACTTTAGCTGAAGTCCTAATTGTTATGGCGCTTATTGGGTTTTTATTTACGTTAATGATACCTAATTTGGTACAAAAACAAAGCTCAACAAAATTTGTAGAAGCTGCCCAAAAAGCTCAAACAACTTTACAAAATGCTTTCACCAAAATTAGTGAAGAAAATGGTGGTTTATATGCTCAAGATTGGAAAAGTGTTCGAGAAAGTGGTAACAAATCAGAAGCAATAGTAAAAGAAATTGCGAAGAAAACTTCTGTAATTTCATTTTGTGGAACCTCATTACAAGGATGTTTTTCAACTGGAGAATATAGAACTCTAAATGGAGTTGTTACAAACATCTTAAAAGAAAAAATGCCAAAGTATGAGTATACAAGAGAACCATCGGAATATATTGCAAAACAAAAAGTCGGAGAAGATGAATACGGAGATTCTATATATAAAGCATTAAAATATACACCTGCGGATCCAGAAACCTCTGAAACCTATTTTGCGCTATTAGATGGAGGTTCTGTCGCATTAAAAACAAATTCAACTTATTGTAAAGGTATTATTGCCTCTACTGACCCATTAGAAAGACCATATTGTGCTACTATATATGTTGACGTAAATGGTCAATCAATACCGAATATGCTTGGTGTTGATGTGTTTGGGTTTTATCTTTCAGGCAATGATGTAATTCCAATGGGATTTTATGGTGATAGATTTTCATTTGAATATAACTGCCTAAGAGAAAAACCAGAAGCTCTTCCAGATAATGGATTAGCGTGTACCGCTTGGGCCTTAAAAAACAAGAACATGGAATATAGAAAATGCCAAGCTGGAACTCGTATTAGCTGGTCTGATTCAACAAGATGTGACGTTCCACCTAAGAACAATCAATAACTATTCAAACTAAAAGGAGCTACTTAAAAAGTAGCTCCTTTTTATTATTAGTAAACGATTATACAATATTATCAATATTATCGATACGTTTTTGTGAATCGTGCTTCAAAATTTTTCCAGCAAGGATAACCAATAACAAAATCCCCAATAGAATTATAAATGCAATTGCATACCCACTATATTGAACATATTGTAATTTAATATCTGTTAGACCATCTTTCTTGACATTCCAAGTATAAACGTTACCATTAATTGAATCTGCATTATTAAAAGAAGCAATAGATGGAACTTGAATACTAAATGAATTTAAAAATTCAGCTTGAGGAACTACTTGTTCTTCTTTTTGCTCTTCCTCATTTAAAAATTCAATAATAGAACGTTTAGTATCTTCATCCATATTATCTACAAATTCTTTATTAAAGTCTGCAGCTTCAATATCTTGTTTATCAATATGCTCAGCATTTGGATGAACTTGAGTAAATTTAGAATTATCTGACTTAGAATCAAGAACATCTGCATAATTAGCCGCAAATTTTGATTGATCGAAAGTACAATCTATATTAAATGAAGACAATAAGAAACTCTTTTTAACATCTACAAATTTCTTACTTGGCAAATTAGATACCAAACCTAAAGAACTTAAATCTAAATCCATACGAGCCAAGTCATTAACACTTTTTGTTGCAGTTATTGTTGACAATTTTGCACCATTCATTGCTTCAATTTTATAAGCTGGATCTAGAAATTTTTTATACGAATCAGATATCTTCATCGCAATAATATCTGTTTTACTAGACAAATCTCCTCTATAAGTAAGAGAAGTCGCAATAGATGCCGATTTGTCATCATTTATAGTTAACATTGTATCTACGTTTGCACATCCAGTTAACAATGGTACAAGCATAATCAATGATATTAAAACTTTTTTCATACACACTCTCCCTATTATCATGCTTAGTAATATAGTAACATATTTTTAATAACATGTTAAATTATAAAGAATATTTAAGCTATAATAAGTCTATGAAAATTAATGACGAATACATAGTTGATATAGAAAAGGTAACAAACTTAGGCGCAGGGATCGCTAAAGTCGATGGCTTAGTTGTTTTTACAGAAAATGTTTGTCCTCAGGATAAAGCAAAAATTAAGATTACAAAAGTAAATAAAAGTTTTGCCAATGCTCAATTGGTAGAAATCATTGAACCATCATCTCATAGAGTAAAACCATTTTGCCCAATGCAAAAAGTTTGTGGAGCTTGCCAACTTCAATTTATCGATTATGAATATCAACTAAAAATTAAACATCAAATTACAGAAGAAACCATCAGAACAATTTCTGGCTTAGATACCCCAGTATTACCAACAATCGCAAGCCCAGAAACAAAAAATTACAGAAGAAAAATACAATATCCGATATCTCAAACAAAAAATTCAGGTAGAATTTTAGCTGGCTACTACAAACCAAAATCTCACGAAATCGTAAATATCAAGTACTGTCCAATTCAACCTGAAATTTGTGATAAAATTATTGAATTCATAAGAGAAAAGGCATTTGATTTTGGTATTCAAGGTTTCAATGAAAAAAAACACTCTGGAGATTTAAGACACGTTGTTATAAGAAACTCTGCATTAACTAATAAAAATCTAGTTGTATTAGTCGTAAATGCTACAAAAGCATTTGATAGATTAAAAGATTTTGCGACATCTATTTATGACGAGTTTAATGAAGTTTCTGGGGTTTGCATTAACTACAACTCAAAAAAAACGAATGTGATTTTAGGACAAAAAACAGAATGTATTATTGGAGAAGATTTTGTAAACGAACAACTAATCGATAAAACTTTTAAAATTGGGGCTAATACGTTCTTTCAAATCAACCCAAAAAGCGCAGAAAATATTTTTAAATATGTGAAAGAATATATCAATAACAACTATAACGAACCTTTGGTTTTAGATGCTTACGCAGGAATAACAACATTTGGAATTTGCGTATCAGATGTATGCAAAAAAGTTGTTAGCGTTGAAGAAAACAAAGAATCTTGTGAAATGGCAAGAGAAGTTGTAAAAGAAAATAACATCAAAAATGTAGAAATTCACAATATGGACGCAGGAAAGTTCTTTGCAAGTGAGAAACGCAAATTTGATGCAATTATCCTTGACCCACCTAGAAAAGGTTGCACACAAGAATCTTTGGACGAAGCATTCAGACTATCTAAAAAAGATATTATTTACGTAAGCTGCAACCCTGCAACACTTGCCCGTGATTTAAAATACTTATCAGAGAAAGGTTGTATAGTTGAATCTATTCAACCATTTGATATGTTTTGCCATACATACCACATCGAAAACGTTGCAATTATCCATAAACCAACTATTTCTTAATAGTCCAAAAATCTTTATGGAACAACACTAAAAACGGAATAATTTCTAAACGCCCAATATACATATCAAAAATCATAATTATCTTTGATAAAGGTTTTAATGTTGCATAACTACCCATAGGACCAACCACATCGCCAATCCCTGGACCAATATCACCAATCGCAGAAATTGACGCAGTTAAACCTAATACAAAATTCTGTTCAATAATAGTTAAAGCTAACACTGTAATTGCCCACAAACCAAAGAAAGCTAATACAAAGAAAATAGTTTGCCTAATTACATCAGGTGCAACAACCCTGTTATCAATTTTGATAGTTAACACTGCTTTTGGATGTAAAATTTTGTATAACTCATTTTTAATATATTTAAAAATCAAAATCCAACGAGTAATCTTTATACCACCGCCAGCAGAACCAGAGCAAGATGAAACAAACATTGTCATAAATAATAAAATTTTTGCATCAAAACACCATAACTGAAAATCTTCACTGGCACTACCCGTTGAAGTTGCTAACGATAAAACTTGGTACAAAGATGCTGTTAATGCCTGAAATACAGAATAATGCTGCTGAACAAATAGAATTAAACCAATACTTAATGCCAAAATAAATATTGTTAACGAGTAAAACTTAAATTCTTCACTTTTCCAGAATAATGATAATTTGCGACGAGTAAGAACTCTTGATTGAAGTACAAAACTTGTACCAGAAATAAACATAAATGCAATAATAATCCAGTTAATCAAGTTTGACCCATAGCCACCAATACTTCGTTCGTGTGGCGAAAAACCACCAGCCGAAAGAGTAGAAAACGCATTACACACTGCATCAAATGGACTCATTCCAGCAAGCCATAAAGCAACACCACAAATAACAGTTAATCCTGCATAAATAATCCAAAGAGCAGAGGCAGTATTTTTAACTCTTGGTGTAAATTTATCTTCAGTCGGGCCAGGAACTTCTGCAAAGAACATCTGACGACCTGCAACGGCAAACTGTGGTAAGATAGCTACAAATAAGACAATAATCCCCATACCACCTAACCATTGAGTAAATGAACGCCAAAACAATAGCGCATGAGGATAATCATATCTTGTAAAAATAGTTGCACCAGTAGCAGTTATACCAGAAGTACCTTCAAATAAGGCGTTAATTGGCGTAAAACCATAAAATAAATATGGAATAGCTGCAATTAAGCCAAACACAATCCAGGTTAACGAAACAATCATCAATGCTTCTGAGCGTTTAATATCATTTAAAGTATCCAAACTAGATGAATTTCGACCAAAGCAATTTAAAATAACACCTAGCAATAAGGCAACAATACCAGCAACAACAAATGGCAAAAAAGAAGCATAATCTTTATAATACAATGCAACAAATATTGGTAAAAATGAAACCCAACCAATATCCTTAAGAATTATACTTAATGCACTTGTAATATAATTTAATCGCATCTACACTACCTTAAAATACTCTTTTACTTTAGCTGCATTTTCTGCCTTTGTAAAAATAATCAACACATCGTGAGTTTTTAGTTTAGTACCCCCCTTTGGAATAATAACATTTGTACGGCGTTGAATTACACCAACAATAGCAGGAGCAGGGAATCTTAAATCCATGATTCGCTTGTCGTTAAGTTCACTATGAACAAGAATTTCTAAAACTTCAGCTTCACCCTGTTCAACAGTTGCCAAAATGTCAACATTAGTTTCATCTATATCATTTTTAACTTCATTTATAGCTGAAGTTTTTGGAGAAACTGCAATATCAATACCAACTTTTTCAAACAATGGGATATTTAAAATCTTTGAAACTCTTGAAATAACTCTTTTTACACCTAATTGTTTTACAAGCAAAGAACATAATAAGTTTCTTTCATCATTATTTGTAACTGCAATAGCAACATCACAAGTTCCTATTTCTTCTTCATCAAGAAGTTTTAAGTTAGTACCATCACCATTTATGACAAGAGTTTTACCAAGTTCTTGAGCCAAATACTCACACCTATCATAATTTTTTTCAATAATTTTTGTCTTAATCTTCATATCCTCAAGATTTTTAGCAAGCATATAACCAACATTACCCCCGCCAATAATCGCAACAGACTTAACCTGTTCATTTTCGTGGAAGAAAGTACCTGCTAAAATATCTAAAGAATGAGAAGTTCCCATAAAGATTAACTTATCTTCAGCATTAATTTCTGTAAGCCCATTTGGAATAAATAGTAAACTATCACGTTTTATACCAACAATGATAGTATCTTTAGTAAAGCCACAATCTTTAACCATTTTCCCAACAATTGAAGAATTTGGTTTAACTTTATATTCCAATAAACGAGCTTTACCATCAGCAAAATTCTCAACATCAAGAGCATGAGCAACTGTAACTATTCTAAATAATTCTTGAGTTAATAGAGCTTCTGGCCAGATAATATAGTCAATAAAGAAATCACCTAAGTAATCAGTGTTATTATCAACCGTCATTGCATTTTGATATTCTTCTTTTGAAACAAAACAGATAGTTCTAATACCGCTAAGTTTTTTCACTGTCAAACAAGCAACAATATTTGCTTCATCCAATGCAGTACACGCAATAAATACATCCGCATTAACAATATCCGCAGATTTAAGAACTTTAACATCTGTTGCATTTCCATGCACAAAGCTAATATCAAGTTTATCAAACTCTTCTGTTCTATTCTCTTCTTTATCAATAACTGTAATATCGTGGTCTTCAAAAAATTCTGTCGCTAATAAGCATCCTATTTCTGTCGCACCAAATATAACTATTTTCATAAGCTAATTTCCTAAAATTCCCATTTGTGCCATGATAAAAACTGCGGCATAAATAACACCTGTTCTTAGAAAAACTAAAACAAAAGAAGCAACAATTGGCGATAAATCAAACATCCCAACTGGTGGAATAATTTTTCTGAATAAATCTAAATACAAATCAACCGCAGATCTTAGCGCATTTAGAATCGGGTTATTCCAATTTACCCCAGGAATCCAAGTCAATAAGCATCTTACAAATATCATAAGTAAGAACACATAAAAACAATTTGCAATTGCTTCAACTATTTTAAACGCTATCATCTTTATTTTCCTCTTGTTCTTTTTTCATAAATTCTTGCTCTTGTTCTTTTAGCTTTTGAATAAGTTCATCAGGAGTAACTACAACGATTTTTGAATCTTTTTTTGCGTAAAACTTCTGATAGATTTTACCTAAACCAAAAGATATAAGAGCACAAACGCACATTACTAAAGCTGGAGATATACCAATTCCAAAAATAGGCGGAACTAAATAAAATCCAGCAGCAGTAAATATCGCATTAAACAACGGATAATCTGGATTTATGTTTGGAATCCACGACATTAAACATGCACACATAACAAAACATAAATACAAATATATCAATCTATCTAAAAATATAATGAATTTAGCCATAAATCACCTTATTATAAATCGCAATTAACAGCCTTATAACATTCACAATGTTCTTGTTCAGCTGGGATATTTTCTATCATAGTGAATAATAAAGATTTTAAATTAGCCACATTATTATTAAACACTTCCATAACCGCTTCATGAGAAACTGGAGGAACATCACCAACTAGCCCCGCATCATAGTCGGTAATAAGTGAAATATTAAGCGGACACATATTCATTTCTTTTACTAAATATGCTTCTGGGAAAGCTGTCATATTAATAACTTGCCAGCCTTGTTTAGTAAAGAATGCAGATTCAGCCTTTGTAGAAAATCTTGGGCCATTGATAACAACAACAGTACCTGTTTCGTGAATTTTAATACCTAATTCTTTACCTGTTTTAATAGCTAATTCTCTTAATTCTGGGCAATATGGATCAGCTGGAGATGGGTGTTGAACAACTGGGCCTTCATAGAAAGTATTTTTTCTGCCATCAGTCCAATCAACAAACTGATCACAGATAACAAAATGTCCTGGTTCAACTTCTTTTTGTAAAGAACCAGCAGCACAAGGTGAAATAACTCTCTTACAACCTAAGTGTTTCATAGCCCAAACGTTAGCTCTGAAATTAACCAAGTGAGGAGGAATAGAGTGATCTCTACCATGTCTTGGCATAAACGCTACTCTGTAATTACCAATTTTACCAATAAATACACTGTCACTTGTTGCACCATATGGAGTATCAACTTTTACTTCTTCAATATCTTCTAAGAAGCTATAAAAGCCCGAACCACCGAACACACCAATATCAGCTTTATTTAAAATTTCCATATTCTCACCTTAATCCTTTATTATGCGGAAAATCCGCCTACATACCTCTAATCTAATACGACAATTTTACAATAATAAAACTTATTTTTCAAACCTTATATAAAACTTCACAAAGGATTAGTAAAATCGACTAATACAAAACCGCTCAGCTGACGAATATTCAAAACAGAAAAGATTATGTTTAATATAACTAATCTTTTTCATACTTCCAGCTATTCTTAATTCAAACGAGCCGATTAACGGCTCTTTTCTTTTAGTAAAAAACAACCCCTAAATTAAGAGGTTGTTTTTATCTTTATTTTTAATATTGTCTTAGACTGCCTGATTTTGCAGTACGTGTGGTGTTGTAATATTTACCACCATAAGCTGCTCTTTGTTGTGGTGTCATTTGTTTGAGAATCTTACGACCATTGTCATTGCGAGCCGAAGGCGTCGCAATCGCATTATTTGAGGAGATTACTACGTC